>JADEXK010000083.1 GCA_015207155.1 Nostocales cyanobacterium LEGE 11386
CCTCATCTCCCCATCTCCCTACTCCCCCTCTCTTCATTTAGCTCAAAATGAACTTTAGTCTCCTTTTTGTGAATCATCCTCACCCCATGTGGGTATATGACCAAAATACTTTAAAATTTTTAGATGTCAATGAAGCTGCTGTTTCCCAATATGGCTACTCTCGTGAAGAGTTCTTACAAATGCGAATTACTGATATTCACCTGCCAGAAGATATAACTAGATTGCTGGAATCTTTAGCAGAAAAAAAAACTGAATTAAACTTATCTGAAGAATGGCAACATCGTCAAAAGAATGGAAAAATTATTGATGTAGAAACGATTACACATGCAATAAACTATGCTGGACACAATGCCCAGTTAGTAGATATAAAAGATATTACAGCGCGTAAACAAATAGAGAAAAACCTCCAGGAAAGTGAAGCTAGATTTCGAGCAATTTCTGAAGCTATTCCTGTGCCATTAATGATTTCGCGCTTATCTGACGGTTTAATTTTATATGCTAACCCAGAATTCCTCCAAACATTTCGTTTTTCAGCAGAAGATTTAATTAATTGCCCAGCTTTAGATTTGTATCATCATAAAGCTGAAGTTAAAACAGTTTTAGAAGTTCTTTCCCAGCATGGCTCACTGCAAAATTATGAACTCCCACTCAAAAGAGGAGATGGAACTTCTTTTTGGGCGATCGCTTCACTTCAGTATTTAACTTTTAACGGTGAATCGGCAATATTAGCTGTATTATCAGACATTACTGAACGTAAAAATGCTGAAGCAAAACTCCAAGAACAAAATGAGTTTCTACAAAGTATTTTTGCTCGTATCCCATTGATGATTACACTAATCAATGCTGAAGGTAAACTCCAATGGGTGAACCAAGAATTGGAAAGTGTTTTCGGTTGGCAACTGAAAGATTTCCAAGACCGCGATCTTCTAACTGAGCTATATCCTAATCCTGAATATCGTCAGTATGTAATCGATTTTATTCAATCTGCAAAACGCACTTGGGGTGACTTTAAAACTCAGGCGCGGGATGGTCGGGTAATAGATACGTGTTGGACTAATGTTAGCTTTCGAGATGGTCAAATTATCGGCATTGGGCAGGATATCACAGAACGCAAGCAAGCTGAACTAGCTCTCAAAGCTCAAGCTGAACGGGAGCAATTGATGCGAACTGTAGCCGAGAGGATTCGTCAATCTTTGAATCTGCAAGATATTCTCAATGCCACAGTCAAAGAAGTGCGAGATTTGCTAGAGGTTGATCGAGTTATAGTTTATCAATTTGCCTCAGATATGAGCGGCAAAGTTGTAGCAGAGTCAGTAGAGGCAGGATGGACAGTTTCTTTAGGTGTCAAGATTGAAGATACATGTTTTCAGACTGGCGCAGGAGCAGGGTATCATCAAGGACACAAACAGGCGATCGCCAATATTTATGAAGCTAAACTTAGTGATTGTCATCTGCAATTGTTAGAACAGTTTGAGGTCAAAGCTAATTTAGTTGTGCCTATTCTTCTAGAAGTCGGTGGAGACAATGTTGGTTCTAGCTTGTGGGGTTTACTCGTCGCGCACCAATGCTCTAATCCCCGTAAATGGTCAGAAAATCAATTGGATTTACTAGAGCAGCTGACAGTGCAAATTGCGATCGCCATTCAACAATCCAGCATATTTCAGCAAGCTCAGAATGAACTTGCTGAACGTCAGAAAGCTGAAATGAATTTAAGAAGTGCTTTAGTAGAAAAAGAAGTTCTCTTAAAAGAAATTCATCATCGAGTTAAAAATAACTTACAAATTGTCTCAAGTTTATTACAACTCCAGTCTCAAACACTCAAAGACTCTGAAATTATCAAAGTCTTTCGAGACAGCCAAAATCGTATTGACTCTATATCTTTGATTCACAAAAACTTATATACTTCATCTAATATTGGACAACTAGATGTTGCTGACTACATACAGAATTTAACAACTAGTATCCTCATTTCTTATCAGATAGTACCTGGTCAGATTGAACTAAAAACTAATATAGATGCAATTAGTTTAAATGTTGATCAAGCGATTGCCTGTGGGCTGATCATTAATGAATTAATCTCCAATGCTCTCAAACATGCTTTTCCTCAGCAACGAACAGGTAAAATCATGATTAATTTACGCAATATTAGTAATGCTATTGAATTGATTATTCAAGATAATGGCATTGGGTTACCAGATAATTTAGATTGGAGTAATACAGATTCTTTAGGTCTTTCCTTAGTTTATGACTTGGTTACAGAACAACTAGAAGGTAGTATGACTGTAGAACGTAACCGTGGAACAATGTTCAAAATTCAATTTCCGCAGTTAACTTTGCATCAATAAATTTCCAATGGGTCAAGTGAGAATTTTAGTCGTTGAAGATGAAGTGATTGTGGCAAGAACCATTGCCAGCCAACTGAATCAATTAGGATACATGGTTACAGGTACGGCTTCTTCTGGAAAAGTGGCGATCGCCAAGGCATCGGAGACTAAACCAGAACTGGTTTTAATGGATATTATCCTGAAAGGTGACATGGATGGTATTGCCGCCGCTACTTATATTCGTGAGCAATTAGATATTCCCGTAATTTTTCTCACCGCTTATGGTGATGAGAATACTCTGCAACGTGCGAAACTCACTCAACCCTTTGGATATGTTGTTAAACCATTTACTTCTAAAGACTTAAGAATAGCTGTTGAAATCGGTCTATTAAAACATCAACTAGAACGAGACCTGCGAGAAAATCGTGATCGGTTAGCAACTCTTTTAAACTCAATGAGTGATGCTGTAATTGCTACCAATGAGCAGGCAATGGTGACATTTATGAATCCCGCAGCAGAATTATTGACTGGCTGGCAGCAAGCAGATGCTCTAGGAAAGCATATATCCAGAATTTTTCATATTATTGATGAAGTTACAGAAGCTTCACTGGAAAATCCAGTGATTAAGGTGCTGCGAGAACAACAGGTTGTTTATTTAGGGGAATTCACATCTTTAATTACCAAAGACGGCAAAAGAATTCCCATTGGAGATAGTGCTTCACCTATCATGCGGCGACCTGACCAAATAAATGGTGTAGTGGTGGTTTTTTGGGATCTCAGCGAACGCCGTCAAACAGAATTGCTAGAGCAAGCATTAAATAAAGAGCGCGAACTCAACAATCTCAAATCCCTATTTATCTCTACAGTCTCTCATGAGTTTCGTAATCCTCTAACTGTGATTCAAACAGCAGTAGAACTGATAGAACTCCAAGGAGAGCGTTTAACAGAAGCAAAAAAAAACACCTACTTACGGCGAATTAAAGGTGCTATAGAATCCATGAAACAATTAATGGAAGATGTGCTGTTCATGGGTAAGTCAGATGTGGGAAAAATTGAGTGTCACCCACATCTTCTAAACTTGGAGCAAGTATGTAGAGAAATAATTGCCGAATTTTCTGCCGTTAATAATAAAAGTGATGGACATGAAGTAATTTTTACTTGTTATGGTGAATGTACAGATACTTTGATAGATGAGCGACTTTTACATTACATATTGATTAATTTACTTTCTAACGCAGTTAAGTATTCACCTCAAGGGGAAAATATTCATTTTGATTTAACCTGTGATTCTATTGCAGAAGTAGCTATCTTTCGGATTCAAGACCACGGAATTGGTATTCCGGAAGTAGATCAAATTCGATTATTTGAATCATTTTATCGAGCCTCAAATGTTCAATCAATTCAGGGTACAGGACTGGGATTAGTAATCGTTAAAAGGTGCGTTGAAGCTCACCAAGGTACAATCAGTGTCACCAGTCAAGTTGGTGTCGG
Source organism: Nostocales cyanobacterium LEGE 11386 (assembly GCA_015207155.1). Classification (GTDB taxonomy): domain Bacteria; phylum Cyanobacteriota; class Cyanobacteriia; order Cyanobacteriales; family Nostocaceae; genus LEGE-11386. The sequence continues at coordinate 3,816 of JADEXK010000083.1, forward strand.
TACGACATTCACTGTGACTTTGCCACTTAATTACAGTGCTGAGTGCTGAGGAGCCAGTGACGGGTACGTAGGGGTCTCCCGCCGCAGGATGCGCGCAGCGCTGTAGTGGAGCATCTGGCGTTGCTGATTCTTGGCCTGAGCGAAGTCGAAGGAGAGTTATGTTAGACAAAGAACAACTGACATCTGAGCAAATATGATTAAAATCCTCCATCTATCAGATATCCACATGGGAAGCGGTTTCTCCCACGGACGAATTAACCCAGCCACAGGATTGAATACACGATTGGAAGATTTTGTCAATACACTATCTAAATGTATTGACCGAGCAATAACAGATGCAGTAGATTTAGTGGTATTTGGTGGTGATGCCTTCCCAGATGCCACACCGCCGCCATATGTGCAAGAAGCTTTTGCAGGTCAATTTCGCCGTCTCGTAGATGCAGATATTCCCACAGTCCTGTTGGTAGGTAACCATGACCAACATTCTCAAGGAATAGGAGGAGCGAGTTTAAATATTTATCGCACCTTGGGCGTGCGGGGGTTTGTTGTAGGTGATACGTTAATCACTCACCATATCCAAACCCGTAATGGTAAAGTGCAAGTTATTACCCTGCCTTGGCTAACTCGTTCGACGCTGATGACTCGCCAAGAAACTGAAAGCTTATCTTTAGCGGAAGTCAATCAGTTATTAACAGAACGCCTGCAAGTTGTTTTAGAGGGAGAAATTCGTCGTCTTGACCCTGATGTGCCCACTGTACTTTTAGCACATTTGATGGCTGACAATGCAACCTTAGGCGCTGAACGCTTTTTGGCAGTGGGTAAAGGCTTTACTCTACCTTTATCTTTGCTGACTCGTCCTTGTTTTGATTATGTAGCACTGGGACATATTCATCGCCATCAAAATTTGAATAAATCTAATAACCCGCCAGTGATTTATCCAGGAAGCATTGAGCGGGTAGATTTTAGTGAAGAAAAAGAAGACAAAGGCTATGTGATGATAGAACTGGAGCGAGGAAGCGCCAATTGGGAATTTTGTCCCTTACCAGTTCGGACATTCCGTACAATTGAAGTTGATGTTTCTAAAGCAGATGATCCACAAGCTGCTTTAATGAAAGCGATCGCTAAACATGATCTTCAAGATGCTGTGGTGCGACTAATTTACAAACTGCGATCGGAACAGATGGATATGATTGATAGCGCTGCTATCCATCAGGCTTTAAGTCCGGCTCATAACTACACCATTCAAGCAGAACTAGTTAGTCAGTTGGCTCGACCCAGAATTCCCGAATTGAGTGCAAGTAGCAGTATTGACCCCAGATCAGCTTTGCAAACTTACTTAAATAATCGCGAAGACTTAAAAGACATAGCTGCATCAATGTTAGAAGCAGCAGAAAAATTATTAACAGATGACGTAGAAATTTGGCTAGAAGGAGCCACATCTGATTAAAAAGCTTGTAGTGTAAAGCCCTGACGGGCATAGCTGCGCTTACCGCGCAACGTCTCATAGAGAGGGCTAAAGCCCTCAAGATAAAACCAAGGGTGTGGAATTAATGCAGGACTTACGCAAAAATCACCAAAAGGCTTAATTTATCGAACCACAGAGACGCTGAGAACACGGAGGAATGAGAGTTTCAGAGAGTCGTTGCGTAAGTCCTATAATGATTTAATCAAACCCCTTCACCCCCGGAATATCCAGGACAAAATCTGCCCCATAAACAGCAGCCGGAGTTTGAAATCCCGCCTCAACTTCACCTTTGATGATGCGTTGCATCACCGCCACAGCTGCTAAGGCAGTAAAATCATAAGCTTCTGGCCCAGAAAGCCTTGCTGTGACTGTTTGACCAGATGCGTCTTCCGCAAAACCAATCACTCCGACATGACCTTTAGCGCGTTCCTCCGGACTTGGCCCAGTGGGTAAAGTTTTAATCAGACGAGCTAAAGCACTTTGGAATAGTGCTGATTTAAACAACCATCCCACATACTGGCTAATTTCCATCAGGAAGCGTACAGGGGCGGGAAACACCGTATAAACCTCAATGTTGGGGATACCAGTACTATGAAATGCGGTGACAAGATCCGCTCGCCAAGGGTTAGTGACTGCTGTGACTGCACCAGCACCTAAATCTATTTTGCGCCGTTTCTCAGCTGGTCGAGCCGGGATCAGCTTACCTGCTTCTCTGACTACACCCATCTGATGTAGGCTAGGTAGCACAGTATTTGCAGTTCCTTGAGATACACCACCCACCGTTTCATAGATTAATATCAGTCGTTGGGCAGTTGGTAACTGATTTTTGAGGTAAGCCGCTACACAGTCAGTAGGAACAACACCAAATCCCACACCAGGAAGCAGCATAATCCCGGCATTTTTAGCTTCCAAGTCTCGCGCCTCTAAAGTTGCAAATTCCGGCACTTCCCCAGCTATATCTAGATAGTGGGTTTGAGTTTGTAGACAAGCATCTACAAGTGGGTGTGAGGTTTTAGAGAAAGGTCCGGCGCAATTTAGCATAGCAGTCACATCTGCAAGAGAGCGAGCGATCGCCTGCTGATCATCCAAGCCAAAAACCCGAAAATCCAAATTTAATTCTTTAGCTACTGCTGCTAGTGAATTCTGACTGCGCCCAGCCAAAATTAATTCAATTCCCTGACTTTTAGCGAATTCAGCAATCAGTTTTCCTACATAGCCAGTTGCACCATACAATAACATCTTTGATGTCATTATTTATCACCAAATTAAGTATTATTCGCAGTCTGCTGCCATAATTTCACTTCTGGAGGTTCAACTAAAAATTCCTCTGATTTTGCCCCCAAAGCTTTGATATAAGGCTGTTCCATGTGCTGTGCCAAAATTTCTTGGCTCACCCAATTTTCGTGTAGCAGAAACCAAGAGGCATCTTCCAATGATTGATGTAAGTCGTAATTAATACATCCATCTTCCGCCCTTGTGAGATCAATAACAGGCTGGAATTCCTGCTTAAACTTTTCCTCCAATCCTGGCTTAACTTTCAAACTAGCGGTAACAGTGACTTGCTGATTTGACATTTTTTTCCTCTCTTTTTGGTAGTTTCTAGTGCTGAGTGCTAAGTGCTGAGTGAAAATACTACTTCCTATTCACCAGTCCCCAGTCCCCAGTTCATGACGGCTAAGTATTGATACTGTTAATAATTTGAGAAGGCTTGAGAAAGTTGTAAGGTATGGGACGAGTTTGATTTTTGATGTCTATTTGTCGCTCTATTTCGTGTAAATCATGCTGGAACTGTACCAGAATTTCTTGCGCCAAACTATCGGCAAATTTTTCATCGTAGAAACCTAATTTATCGTAATGGTAAGATGTCAAAATATGCGTCCACATTACCTGATCAGCAGCTTGTTTAAAAGGTGGCAGGATCTTCATGATAGTTTCCATATCTACACCCTTCGTTTCTGGCATAGGTTGGTAGGCTGCATAGGGCATATTAGGGACAAAAGCCATATATTCGTACTGGGCAAAATTCAAAGCTGAATGCAAAGGAGCGCAAGTAAAAACTACCACACTGATGATTTCAATCAGTTGTTCTATAGTATCAATTCTCCCAGGCATACCCTTAACTCTACCACCATCTTGAGCCACTAATTCCCTCGCCCAGTTTTGTAATTCCTGGTCTTCGCTGAGGTCTTCTGGACTTTGATAATAAAGTTTCAGGTATTCAGTAACAAACTTTTCAATGGCATTCCAAATTAATATACCATCATCCCGGAAAGGAAAGTGCGGTAAAACTTCGGCATCATCCATCTGATTTTGTTTCATCAACCGGGGAAAGACAAACTTGTCTACACTCCATTCATTGTAGGTTTTCACAATAAACCCCAGAGACTCTTCCAAAGCACCAGCCATAAAATTATCAACTGGACCTCCCGGCTGTAAAAAGTAAAGACGACCCAAATCATTATCAAATAACATGAACCGGAAATGAGGCTTCAGTAGTAAAGCGATCGGATGATTTTCTGCCAATTGACGTGCTGTGGAAATAGCAAAAGGCGCCATAACTGCATGAGTATAAGCAAAATGGCTGCCTAACTCTTGATGATTACCATCAGCAATTTGCACACAAGTTTTGGCGAGAAACCAATCTAAATGCGGATCATTTGGTGTATAAACTAGGCTATTTGTCCCATAATCACTATTAATTTGAATAGCCACAGGTACTAATGAACCACCAGTCTGACTATGATTAGTTTGCCAGTAAAATAGAGCCTGTGGCTTAGGAAGATACTTCTTACTATTTTGATAACTACCTCCTTTAACATCAAACAGTAAAGGGTAATCCAAGAAATACAACTTACCTTCTTTCAGAGCCTTTTCTAAATCATGTTCTCTACCTACAGCTTGCTGAAAATGATAGTTATTGACACCAAAGTTGTCAGGTAACGCATCAATTCTGCGAATTGCCAATGGATTAGCACCAGAAAGCCTTTGTTCAGCAAAACAGGCATCTGACTTGTAATTTCTTAAAACATTCGGCTTTGGTAGAACTGACAAAAGATTTTCATATTCTTCCAACTCATCAAGCGGGTCAAATAAATTTTTTACTTGAGCAGCGAGCATATTAGGGACAAGATTCGCCATACTCCCCAAGCGCCCAGCAGTATATTGTGCCGAGAAAAGTTCTTGAGGAGGAACCTTATCAATTACTGGTATAGGAGCCAGATAATTATGATTATATTGATAATCTTCTCGGTTTTTATTCAGCCAATTTGTTCGAGCATTAGGCTGAGGATCATTTTGCGGCAAATATGGTTTCATAGTCATATCTTTTGTTGTAGAACTTTAATTTGCTAAATTCTTCGCTTTAGCACTCCTAAATGATTTGTAAAACTTTTTCTTTCTACCCTTAGCGCCCTTAGCGGTTAGTTTAAAAAATAATTTTTACAACTCAGATAGCATTGCTAAAATTTCACCAACAGATTTACAGTAATTTGCAGATAAATTAACTAAATTTTTTGTCTCACGCAAAGGTATAGTTTAAATTTATCTTTTCAAAACACTGGAAATTTCTTGAGCTACTTTATTATTTTCCCAGTAACTACCATGAGCTTTGCCACCATTTAGTAAAGGTAAAAGTGACTGTGCAGTGAAAAATTCTACAAATCCTCTATCCTGTATCATCACATCTTTAATATCCAGATATTTTGTGCCACCATCGACTAAATCCGTCATCAATTCTTTCAATGGATAAGCAATAGGATCACCAGGATGAACGTAATTCGTCCAGGGGAGCTTTTTCCCATGTCGTGCTGTATACAGGGATTCGAGTAAATTTTGTAATTTCGGTGTAATGTCATGGCTGCTACGTGAATCATTACTATCAGCTACCACATTAGTGAGAGTAAAAATGGCAACAGGTGACCCCATAGTGTGAATACTCGCAATTTTGATACCCTTATCTGGATTGGGATTGATACCATAGATAGCTTCGCGAATATCCATCACATCTTGGTGAGCTGGTAATCGTGGCTCATCCCAACGACTGGCAAATAAGATATCAAACAGGATGACAGTTCCCCAACTGTGTGTGACTAAATGTACACAGTCATCTGGTTGAATATTCTTTAACCCCTCAGCAGCCTGAGTCTTCAGCCTATTAACAACCTTAGAACCTACATGACGACTAATGTAGAGTGCAGCATCGCCAGCAAACTGGATAATTTGCTGTTCCCGAAATGTGCGGAACCACATCTGTTCCCACAAGGATGAAGCTTTGAGCTTTGTGCGGAGATTTTTCTGTTCGTGGTCATTAACATCACCCCAGTAGAGAGCTATTTTTTTTAGTTGGCGATCGCCTCCGGCGCGGCTTTGGCGATCGCGCGTATTATTTTGCAGTTGTTTAAACAATTGATCGGCATATCGAGCCTCGCCTTGTTCGCGGATACTCACGCCATGTATAAACAGAATATAGTCGGTAGCCATTGCAGCACCTTGTTTACAACGTTTTCAGATACTCAATTAATGCTTGCTTCTCCTCACCAGATAAATCAGTTCCATAAAGATGGCCTTGATTGGAATTGGCAGTAACGGTGGTATCGTATTTAAAACCTACACGTTCCGCTTCCTCGCCATCGGAAACGAAGCCAACTTTTTGCGGATCGTAGACATCGTATCCCCGATAGAAAACAGCAGTCCGATTTTCGGGTTTTTCTAATAAGTCTTGCAAAGATGGTACAGAACCATTATGCAGATATGGCGCTCTTAACCAAAGTCCATCCAGAGAAACAGAGACATAGCCGTCGGTTTTACGTAAATTGTTGAAGTCCCAAGGATAACCCTCAGCAAACTTGTTGTAAGTATCTGCTGCTTCCTGTGTCCACATATCTAAACGATGGCGGTCAGTACCCACCTCATCCACAGGAATCACTGTACCTGTTCTTTCCCCACCGAAGGCGTGACAAGATGCACAGGTATTAGCAAAAATTTGATTACCTTTTGCAGCCAATTTTTCATCCACCGCAAACGGATATTTAGGTGGTTCTAGTTGTGTAATATATTCCTCTACCTTTTGCAAATCCTCTACAGGTAGTGACTCTTTAGTTGCACCATCACCAATGGCCCCAGTTTGCACAGTTTCTGTCAACGAAGTTTCTAACCCATCCCAATGTAGTGCAAATCCTGCGTGCATCTTTTGATTCCAAAGAGGCATCATATCAGAGTTGCCGATGGTGTCATCTTTAGCCAACTGTAAGGTATTGAATTTCACGGGATTAAAAGGATCAATACGACCAGGCCCCCAGTTGGGACGAGAATCCATCCACGTAAAACTTTCTTTTTGTGCTAGTAATTCTTTCTTGGTTTGCGGAATAATCAAAAAGCGATAAAGTAAGTTTTCCACCCAAGAAAGTTGATAGTTGTATTTGATTTCATCCAAGATATAGTCTGGTGTAAATCTCGGATCACTAGCAGTTGCACCCAGAAACCGAATATATCCTTGCAAGTCGAATTTATTGGAAGGCCCTGCGGCGACAATTGTGGGTTTATCTTTTTGGGTGGTTCTATAGGTAGCAGTATGACAAACAGCACAAGTGATTCCTACACGAGGAAAACCAATTGTTTTTTTCGTAAAGCCAATTGGTGTTTCTTTACCTTCTTCCCATGTAATACCTAAAGAAGTGTAACCACCAGGCCCCGGTAGCTTATCAGGAAATATGCGGGGTAGTACCAGCCAAATCCAATAAGGCACACCTTGTGCATTTTCTGTACCGATAGAACCATATTTAAAGTGATCTTCAGGTGATTTGTAAGACTCGTAAGGGATAGGAACTTCCCGAAACAAGTTGTACCATCCTACATAGCCAACTACTCCAACTACAAGAACAAAAACTACAACAAGGCTGGCGATAATTCTACCTAATTTATCTTTGAAAGATTTCATGGATTATATTGCTCCTTTGCAGAATCATCTGTTTGTAGAGCAGATAAAATACCTGCTCTAGGAAGCTGAAGGTAAAAATTAAGAGAATTGCTTCACTGGTTCCGCAGTTCCTAAGTTTTGATTACGCATGGCTAGCGTCAGAAAAATTGCCTCAAATACTCCAAAAAACAAGTCTACAAAGGCAATAGATAAAAAGCCTTTATCTTGTCCAAATAAAAATACTGCACAAATGAAAAATGTGGCTCCAAAAGTGCGTGATGGAAATATTGAAAGCCAAGCCGTTGCTATATATCGAGCAGGATTAATTGCTCCAGGAACGTAAAAAGCACTAATAATAAATAACAGCATTCCCGCAGCCCGAACCCAGATAATTGGCACAGGCACTTGCATTTTGAGAAACCACAACATTAACTCTGGAAAAAAGCAAGAGGGAATGACAAAAAGCATATTGACAATGATGCCCAGCCAAGTGATACGACTAAACCATTTAGCATAAGTATTCATTAATTTTCTCCTATTTACAGATTCTTCATGTACTCAACTAGGGCATCTTTCTCATCTGGAGATAGTTCAGTGCCGTATAAATGACCGCTATTACTATTTCCAGGTTTTGAAGTATCAAACTCAAAATATTTATTACCGTCTTCTTCCGAGATTGTCGAGATAAATCCAACTTTCTCTCTATCAATCACATCGTAGCCACGATAAAATTTACTTGGTCTATTTTCTGGTTTTTCTAGTAAATCTCGGAGTGTGGGAACTGAGCCATTATGCAAATAAGGTGCGCGTAACCAAATACCATCTAGTGGCATAGTGGCATAACCGTTTGTTTTGCGGAAATTTTTAAATCGCCAGTCATAACCTGTATACAAAGTATTTTGGTTAGACATGGTTTCATAAGTATATGAATCGAGGCGATGGGGGTCTGTACCGATTTCTTGAATTGGGACAACTTGACCGACATTTGCCCCACCAAAGGCGTGACAGCTAGCACAATTATTTTGAAATAGCTTTTCTCCTGTGGCTGCTAATGTTGTATTAACTTCGTAAGGATATTTTGGTGGTGGTAATTCCCACAACCAATCAGCAACTCGATCAATTCGTGGTAAATCTATTGTTGTCGGTGTGACTCCTGCACCTAAAGCTGCACTTTTATTGCGTTCATCAACAGATTTATTATTACCATCCCAATGCAGCTGCAATCCTTCCCGGGGTGCTTGATTCCAAACTGAGGGAAAATCAGCAGTACCTATCAGTTCATCTTCACGCAATTTGTCCATTGGGAAATGAAACTGAATGGCTTTATAGGGATTAAAGGTGTCTACTCTACCTGGCCCCCATTCTGGTTGTTCTTCAATAAAAGCAAGTTGGCTTCCTTGATTAATTAATGCGTCTCTGGTTTGAGGAATGGCGATAAAGCGATAAATTAATTTTTGGATGGGATTAAGTCCGCCACTGATTTTTTCAATTTCTGGTAGCATCCGGTTAGCGGTAAATCTTGGGTCTACAGCTACTGCGGATAAAAATTTGATATACCCCTGCAAGTTAACTACATTAGCAGGCATGGCTGTAATTACTTGGCGATCGCTCGTAGATGTATCTCTCAGTGTGCCTGTGTGACATACGGCACAATTTAAACCTATGCGATCAATTAATACTCTTCGTTGGGAAAATCCTACTGGTAAGTCTTTGCCCTGTTCTTGAATAAATCCTAGTGAGGTGTAACCTTGACCTGGTAATTTATCGGAGAATAACTCTGGTAATACTTTCCAAATCCAATAAGGTACTCCATTAATGTTTTCGCTGCCAATTGAACCATATTTAAAGTGGTCTTCAATATCTGCATAATCAACTGGGGAGTTAGCAAAACTAGGCCAAATCAAGAAGATAGCTGTTACTATAACTCCTACGATGACAATCCAAATACGCCTGAAAAATCCTTTTCTTCCTTTTAATGAGGTGAGAATGAGGGTAGGGTTAGTTTGTTCAGTCATGAAACACTCCCTATATTGTTGAGGTTATTTATGTAACGTTCGCGCAGCGCAGACTACAGAGACGCAGAGAACACAGAGAGAAAGATCAGAGATACTGGATTTAAGCTATGGAGCAAATTGAGTGGGATGAAATACTGACATGACTTCTTTCATCATGTCTTCGTAGCTATCGAAGCGGTCTTGTTCGTAGCAGCCTAGGGGATTTTCAATGACGTTTAACAGGCATTTATTGCAGTAGGTGCAGGGTTTATCTGGAAGGTCTTTACCTTCTTGAAAAGTTTTAGTTAAGTCATTGTTTGCAATTAAAGGGCGAGCGATTGTTACGCCATCGCAATAGTCATCATTAATTGCTTGACGGATATAAGAGGCTTGCTGAAAACCACCTGTGCATAATACGGGGATATTTACGTGTTTTTTAATTTCACGAGAATCTAATAAGTTTCTGCCTTGGTTTTCCGCTAAAAGCTGGCTCATTTTTACATTTTGGACTGCATCACCGCTAAAGGGTTGAGGTGGTAATTGCTTTTTCACCCGGTTCCATAACAGTTTGAAAATGGGATGCAAAAATGATTTGCGAAACAAAATGTAGTTGCGTGTGGTTTCTGTACCACTTGACAACATTGCATCATAGGTTTTGGTGATGATATCGAAATCAAAACCGCCAATGGGATTAAGTGGGTGCGGAAATAAACTTCCTGTTGATACATGCACTGCATCAGCACCAGCTTCCTCCGCCCATTGACAAACTTTAATGGAATCTTCTAAGGTATTACCTGGTTTTTCCCAAAATGTTACGGCGTTATTATAGTCAACAGCGCTAATTTTAAATTGCAAATGAAAGTCATTACCTACTTCTTTGCGAATGGCTTTAATTACATCTAATAAAAATCTGGCTCGATTCTCTAATGAGCCACCGTATTCGTCTGTACGGTTGTTAATTCCTGAACTGAGAAATTGTGTAAATAAGTATCCGTTGCCACTGTGCAATTCTATCCCGTCTAAGCCTGCTTCTCTCGCCCGTCTAGCACCATCAGCAAATTTCTGGATAGTCTCTTGAATCTCTAATGAGGTCATTGCTTGGCATTCAAAGCCGTGGAATGGTTCAGTATCACTGGTGGAACTTAAAGCTTTTAATCCCTGGTTTTCTACCCCAGCAATGTCTTGTTGTCGCCCAGAATGGCTCAGTTGCAAGATTAATTTACAGTCATACTGGTGGGATTTTTCTCCAATTTTTCGCCAGAAGGGAATACTTTCATCACTGTGAATAGTGGCGTAATTGGGCATAATTCTTCCCCGGATGGCGACTGGTACAAAAGATGTAATAATCGCTCCTACACCACCACGGGCAAATTTTTCTTCCCAGTTAATCCGGGCTTGAGTACCTGAACCATCATAGTTATCCCACCGTCCAGAAATACTGGAACGAAAGATGCGGTTTTTTACGGTGAGGGTGCGGAATTGCAACGGTTCAAAAATAATATCGTTTGCCATTTTTCTCTCGTATTTGTAATAAGAGTAGGAATCATAATTTGTACCAGCACTAATAACCTCCCTAGAAAACTGCTGCTGGCAGAGGCTCCTAGGAGGCAACTCTTTTGGATCTACAAGTTCACAATGTAGAATTTCGGATGCGATCGCTAAATATTAAGTTTTTGTTACTTGGATTTGTGTATCCAGTATTAGCTTCAATCCTGACCTACTCAGAGCTTTGCCCTGAATCAAAATTTTTACAACTTAGTGAAATTAGCATCTTAAATCCACTAAATCTTAAAAAAAGTAAAAATTTTCTGCTTTCATTTCTTGTCAAAAGGTTAAGGTAACCTTAATAAAATGTTTTGAAAATTTGTAACAAATTTAACCTATGAAATGGTTGGATACCAACATAACAGATTGAATTTGCACCCTGTTGTAAATTTACAATTTTTTAAATTATTGAGTTTTGCAAGTATAAAAGTTTCTTAATGACGTTTGGCAAACTTGTGTAGTAACTTCGTATATGACGGAACCTCGGTAAGGTGCATTTTTAATCACCAAAAATATCTGTAGGATAAATCCGGAAAAAGATGAATTACTAATGAAGCATAGGTGTGCCTCCGCAAAAGTTGAGATACACCTGCGAAGGTTTAGGCGTTGCAACCAGTGAGTTTTATGAGGAAAATACGTCTAATTTGGAAGGGCTGTCTGATGTTCCTTACCGTGGCTATATTTTTAGTCTGCGGCCTATACGGAACACCTACAGCACTGGCAAGTGAGTATAGTGAAACACCTACTCTAATTGCCAATGAGTATAATGATACGGCTACATCTGACTATGCAGATAACTGTGATGGTATCGGATATCTCCCTTCATACACTGATGGAGAATTAACTGATGCCGAAAAACGAGGTCGTTGCACTTGGTACTTATGGACTGCCGGTAATGATAAGTACTATCGCGATATCGCGAAGCGAACTCATGGCGGTGTTGACCTATTAAAGTTGATTGACTCCCGCATACATGATGAGCGATTCCAACGCTTTGGTGCAATTAATGATCCTGGATGTGAAAAGGCTACAGCACCAGATGAATATGGGCTGTGGTTGGATGAGTGTAAAGATCCGCTTTCAACTGGTGTAATTGGGTTACGTAAGTTCCAAAATCCGAACTTCGACCCGGAAAAGTGGAATCCTGTTGAGTATGCTAAAAACTCAGAAGTCGAGCCTCCCTACCGGATTGGGCAATCTTGTGCTATTTGTCACGTGGCATTAGATCCCCTTAACCCGCCCAAAGACCCAGAACATCCAAAATGGGAAAATCTTGTACCAGCATTGGGTAACCAGTACATCAAAGAAAGTCGATTATTTGCTGGTAACGTTAGTGACGATAGTTTTGTTAAGCAAGTACTGAACGCCCAGAGACCTGGGACTTCCGACACTTCTCGGATTGGCAACGATCACATTAATAATCCCAACGCGATCAACGCCATATTTAATTTAGGCGATCGCCCCAAATATCCAGAGGTGATGAACGATGGTTCCATTCAGGAAGTCAATCACATCCTCAAAGATGGCGCAGACTCTACAGGTGTAGCAAATGCTTCACTGCGTGTCTATGTCAACATTGGCATGTGTGGAGATTATTGGTTAACTCTCCATGAACCTTTGTTAGGGCGAACTCCCCAACGACCTTTTGATATTGAAAAGGCGAGGAAGGAGTGTGAAGACTGGAGACAGACGGAAGCACGAATGGCAGATGCAGAAGAATTTCTAAAAACTATCGGGCCGATGCACCTTAAAGATGCACCAGGCGGCGAAGCTTTCTTAACTAAAGACGAGAAAATCCTCGATCGCGGCAAGATTGCTTTTGCTAATAGTTGCGCTAGTTGCCATTCCAGCAAAAAAGCACCCGCAGAAATTGCTGCTGACCCCGACAAGGCTAAACAGTGGTACTCGGAATCTGTGCGTAGTAGTGATTTTCTCGATCACAACTTCTTATCTGATGACCAGCGTTACCCAGTCACACTAATTGGTACTAATGCTGCTCGTTCCTTGGGGACAAATGCGACTAAAGGGCATATCTGGGAACAGTTCTCATCTAAAACCCACAAAGAAATGCCGTCACCAGGTAAATTGACACTGTACAATCCTGTCAACGAAGCTCAACCGATTGAGTTTCAAATTCCCAACGGCGGTGTGGGATATTACCGCACACCTTCCCTCGTCAGCATTTGGGCAACAGCACCATTTCTCCACAACAACACCTTAGGAATATACAACGAAGACCCCACGGTGAAGGGACGTGTAGCAGCCTACACGGACGCTATGGAAAAAATGCTGTGGCCAGAAAAGCGTGAAAATATAATTAGTCGGACGGATCGCAAGACTAGATTAGATCTACCTCCTGGAGATCCCAATGCTAGATTTAGCCTTCCTGTTCCTCAGGGTACGCCGGTGAATTTGCTGGCAAATATCAACATCCGAGAGGCGATTACATCTCTCAATCTCGGTAACCTGTTCCGAGACTTAAGGCCAGAAGGTGGAATCAAAGGTAAACTGGCACGAGTGCTTTTAAGAGCAAACAAGTCTCCTGACTTTATTGAAGACAGGGGTCATACTTTTGGCTCAAGTTTGTCAGATGAAGACAAGAAAGCCCTCATTGAATTCGTGAAGACTTTCTAACACAACTTGTTTGGTTGAAGAAGGCAGAAGTACGAGGGCAGAGGGCAGAAGGTTTTATTTAAAAGGGGATTCAACACCGTACTAAATAAGAGCCACCAAATTAAAAATTTGGTGGGGGTCTTGAACCCTTACTCCTTCCAGTCGTAGGCAAAGAGCAGGAAGTAGAATTCCCTTCTGCCTTCTGCCTCCTGCCCTCTGCCTTTCTTGATAATTTGCATTACCTCATTTGTGTGTACACGTAGCTTACTCAGGACAGGGTGAGGTGATTCCAGGTTTTTAGGTGATTATAAAAAACAAATATGGAACAGATGAAATATTTACCAATCATTTACGTGCGTGGATATGCCGGTACGGAAAAAGACGTTGAGCAAACAGTTGAAGATCCATTTTATGGATTCAATAGTGGTTCAGCCCATGTGCGGGTGGGAGAACAAGGAAGTCCAGAACAGTTTTTTTTCGAGAGTCCATTGCTGCGACTGATCACTGATCATGGTTATCGACCTGTATTTGATCATCACCATTCGAGTAGCAACCCGAAAACTATCTGGATCTACCGATTTTATGATGTAACTACCCAAAGTTTTGGTTCTTCAACAGCAGTCAGGCTGGAGATGGAACAAATTGCCGAGGGTTTAAGAGACCTGATTAATGATGTCAAAGAGCAAACAGGTGCTAGCAAAGTTTATTTAATTGCACACTCAATGGGGGGTCTTGTTTGTCGTAGTTTAATTCAAAAGATTTATCCAGAAAAGAACGAAAAAGCGATTGATTACATTGATAAGTTATTTACCTATGGCACTCCTCATGGTGGTATTCATTTTCAGCTTGGAGGCGGCTTAATCGAAAGAGTCAGGGATACAGTTAGATTGAATAACGTTGACGACTTTGGCCCCCAGCGCATGTACGAATATTTCACACCCAAAACGCGACAAAGGGTTGTATTACCAAATGATTTTGATGCCCAAAGCCTTGATGATACTTTTCCGGCAGATCGAGTTTTTTGTATTATTGGTACTAATGCCCGTGATTATGAAGCAGCTTTTGGTCTGACACAAAAGACTGTTGGTGCCCAAAGTGATGGTCTAGTTCAGATTGAGAAAGCCTATGTCAAAGGCTCTCATCGTGCCTATATTCATCGCACTCATACTGGACGTTATGGGATGGTGAATTCGGAAGAAGGCTATCAAAATTTGCAACGTTTTTTCTTTGGTGATATTCAGGTAAAACTATCCCTCGCCAATGTTGAGTTAAGCGATCGCAATCATACTTTTTATCAAATGGAAGTCCGGGTGGCCCTGCGTGGTCTACCTATTCCCATACATGAACAAGCGATTAATCATTATTGCCCAATTACACTAGAGTTAACTAGGGATAAACCCATCCCCTTATTTACAGCCTTTTTGGTGCCCCGTTATTCAGCCAGTGGTGATTGTACTTGTAGATATGCGATTAAATTAGCGTTGCATTCCTTCACAAAAAAAGAGAGGGAGTGGTTGTTTGGTAGCCATATCGACCAATTACCCCTTTGGTCTGATTATCTCATCGTCGATGTCACGGCAATAGATGGTGTGTACAAGGCTCAATATAGCTGGAATTATGAAAATGATGAACCACAACATCCCATAAATCCCAATCCAAATGCAAATATTTTCTTAGCAGACATTCTTTTACCAGAACGAGGGCAAAAAGCTTTGGGAAAACAAGCAACAGTTCATTTGGAGATTTGCCCTTGGAATTAGAGGAATGGGGAAAGTTTTCTCTAATAAGTAGGGAGACATAATTATTTGTAGGATGGGTTAGCGATAGCGTAACTCATGCGGGAGTTGGGTTAGGAATTATTTTTTAGCTGTTACAAAAGGTAAAGTCATGCAGGGTAATCGTCAACAAACCGCTCTTATTACTGGCGCATCTGGTGGGATTGGTTATGAGTTCGTGAAGTTATTTGCCCAGGATGGTTACAATCTGGTCTTAGTAGCTAGAAATGAGCAAAAACTAACTCAAATCGCTGATGAATTCCAGCGAAGATTTGGCATTAATGTCACAGTTATTGCCAAAGATTTGTCTCTTCCTACAGCGCCAGAGGAAATTTTCACCCAGTTGCAACAAGCATCCATTAAGGTTGATGTGCTGGTAAATAATGCTGGGTTTGCTACCTATGGATTATTTCACGAACTTGACTTGACTAAAGAACTGCAAATGTTACAGGTAAATGTGGTGTGTCTCACCCATTTAACTAAGTTGTTTCTGCAAGATATGGTGAAGCAAGGCTACGGCAAAATATTAAATGTGGCCTCAACTGCGGCTTTTCAACCAGGCCCATTGATGGCGGTTTATTACGCGACAAAAGCCTATGTCTTATCATTTTCGGAGGCGATCGCCAATGAATTAGAAGGTACTGGTGTCTCTGTGACTGCTGTTTGTCCAGGGCCTACGGAATCTGGTTTTCAACAAAGAGCCGCCATGGAAGACTCTAAACTAGTCAGTGGTCAAAAGATTATGGATGCGGCAACTGTTGCCAAAATTGGTTATCGTGGCTTGTTAGACGGCAAAACTGTGGTTGTGCCTGGTGTGAAAAATAAGCTACTCACGGAAACAGTCAGATTCACACCCAGAAAGCTCGTAACTAAACTAGTTAGAAGTATGCAGGAAAGCAAATAGTAAGTAATAGGATTTACACAAATACTACTCAAAATCCTCAGTGTGGTGTTAGGCTGTAGTATGCAAATAAACATAAATTATTGTTGTGTAAATCCTTACTCTATGTCTAAGTTAATATCAGCGTCATTGCTCGCTACAGCCTTGCTGTTGACATCTGCTCATGACTCCAATATTACACTGGCAGGAACCTGTGCTTCTCAGTGTGGGCCGCGGCCAATTCAGTTTACACCTGGACAACATATTCGAGTTCAAGTAGTCAATCGCACACCACGCCTGATTACATTACAAAAACCCTCCACGACTGATCCCATCTTCCTGCGACCCGGACAGGAATTACAATTGGAACATGGAGATGGTACACAGCCAAATATTTCTCTTGTTTTCTGGGATGAAACAGGTCGGTCGTTACAAGCCAATGTCTCAAAACCCAACTTTGGCACATTGCACGTTGAATTTCGTCCTACTTGGCGAACTCCAGGCGATCGCTCTGTCTATATTCTCAATGATGGTCGGGTAGATGTATTTTAACTGTTAGCAAATAGTGTTATGAGTTATGAGTTAAGAAACTACTTTTCATGTAAAACTCACAACTCATAACTGAACGTCTCTATTTTCTATTGTGCTAGACCAAGCTTTCCCACAACCTGCAACACCTCGCAAGCGCTTACCTAATCAGCGTTGGCAAATTTATCCACAAAAACCAGAATTTGCCCAAAATCTGGCGATGGTGACAAATCTGTCCCCGATTATCAGCCAGCTTTTAATTAATCGTGGTATTGAAACACCAGAACAAGCACAGGCATTTTTAGATCCAGAATCGTTAATATTGCCTTCTCCCTTGGAAGAATTCCCCGATTTGGCGATGAGTGTGGAGTTGTTGCAAGAGGCGATCGCATCCCAAGCCAAAATCGCCATCTGTGGTGACTATGATGCTGATGGGATGACTAGCACGGCTTTACTGTTGCGTAGTCTCCGCACTTTAGGCGCTCAGGTGAATTATGCTATCCCCAGTCGGATGCACGAAGGTTATGGCATTAATCAACGCATTGTGGAAGAATTTCACGATGAAGGTGTAAGGTTAATTCTCACTGTTGATAATGGGATTTCGGCATTTGCACCCATTGCTAGAGCTAGAGAACTGGGTTTAAAAGTAATTGTCACCGATCACCACGACATTCCCCAAAAACTACCCCCAGCTAACGCCATCCTCAACCCCAAATTGATCGCAGAATCTTCACCTTATCGGGGTGTTGCTGGTGTTGGTGTTGCTTATATTTTGGCGGTGTCCCTAGCGCAACAGTTAGGGGAAATTAAGGGATTGGTTCAGCCAATGTTAGCGTTATTTACTCTGGGAACGATCGCCGATTTGGCTCCCTTAACTGGTGTCAATCGTCGCTGGGTAAAACGGGGTTTAAAGCATTTACCCAAATCTAATTTGCCGGGAATACAGGCGTTAATTCAGATGGCTGGGGTGCAGGTGCGAGGAGCAGAGGAGCAGAGGAGCAGAGGAGCAGGCGAGAAAATCCCAAATTCCAAATCTTTAAAGCCGGAAGATATTGGCTTTCGCTTGGGGCCACGAATTAATGCCATTGGTCGGATTGGTGACCCCCAAACAGTGATTGAATTGTTGACTACAGATGATCTGGGAATCGCACTGGAACGCGCCATGCAGTGCGAACAAACAAACACCAGTCGCCAGCAAATGTGTGAGGAAATCGAACAAGAAGCGATCGCTTATGTAGAAACAGAGTTTGTCTCTTGTCTACAGCAAGACCGAGTTTTGGTGGTTGTGCAACCTAACTGGCATCATGGTGTGATTGGAATTGTCGCCTCTCGGTTGGTGGAACGCTACGGGGTTCCTGTATTTATTGGCACTTATGAAGATGAGGCACATATTCGCGGTTCAGCACGGGGAATTCCTGAGTTTCATGTGTTTGAGGCGTTGGCATATTGTCACGATTTGCTAGGTAAATTTGGCGGACACAAAGCAGCCGGGGGATTTTCTTTACCAGCAGACAATTTGTTAGAGTTGCGATCGCGGTTGTGTGAGTTTGCTAATCAATGTCTGGAACCGCAGCACCTCAAGCCACTACTCAAAATTGATGCTCAAGCTCATCTTCATCAACTTAATCAACAGCTTTACCAACAGCTCAATGCTCTCCATCCTTGCGGTATGGATAACCCTGATCCGGTATTCTGGACAGCTAATGTCCAAGTTATAGAACAGCAAATTGTTGGCAAGGGTCATATTAAGCTGACACTTGTCCAAACTATCGATGATCAGCAGTCGAAAATTAAAGCGATCGCCTGGCGTTGGCGTGACTACTTTCCCCTACCACCGCGAGTCGATATCGCTTACAAGCTGCGAGAAAATCACTTTAATGGCAACACCACCATTGAGTTGGAATTACTAGGTGTTAGACTACCAAAGGATCATCTCTGTGAAGAGTCTATCAACCCAAGACGGCTGACACCATCTGACTTATTTTCCGGTTCGTCACCTAGCTCATCCAGAACCAGCTTTCAATATAAACAGCGCCACTATACTTGTGGCATCTATCGCAACGATGCTTTACCTGAATTAAGAATTAAAAATCCTGAAGGCAAAGTTTTAGTCATGCACCCAGGACGTACAATCGGTTTATTAGGCAATAATCGTGAAGATGCTATCGAGGTTGATATCTCTCAACCACAGTACAACCAAATTATCCAAGCTGCACTTCAAGCATTATCAGCACTGAGTCCTGATGTATGACTTTTTCATGTACTCAGGACTCAGGAACAAAGCACTCTTACATATTGCCGTTGCGAAACGCCAGCAAAAAGATAACTGCTGGGCCAGCAATGATTATTAGTGAAACGGAAACTAGCTGAAAAATAACTTCCCAATTGATACTGGCTAATGCTTCAAACATTTTTTCCCTTGTCCTCCCAAATGTCTTAAAAAATTCAATAACTTTAGTTGCAAAACCCGCCATCAATCATATCCGGCTATGGGCTGTTACATTTAATTTACTTAACAAAATTATAGGAAAATCAATAAAATGGCAAACTGGCAATGTGTGAAGCAATGTGGAGCTTGCTGTAATCTTGACCCCGCAGATCGCCCAGATTTAGATGAGTATCTTTCACCAGCAGAATTAGAACTATACCTGAGTATGGTAGGGGAAGGCGGATGGTGCATTAACTTCGACCATACCAGCAGAGAATGCCGCATTTACCCTAATCGTCCGCGTTTCTGCCGTGTAGATGCAGAAATTTTTCAAGATATGTATGGGATTGAGCCAGAAGAACTCAACGATTTTGCTATTGATTGCTGTCGCCAGCAGATAGAGGGAGTTTATGGCGATCGCAGTTTAGAAATACTCCGCTTTGAAAAAGCTATTGGTATTTAAATAATTATGTTTTGGGCGATGGGGTTGCAATTTATTACAAGAATCTGAGAAAATGAGAAGAATATGAAAGCAACCTAGTAATAACACTACTGCCTGTGAAACTTGACTCTGCACCTGTAAGTTTTTCTGTCACATCTGAGACTGAAAACCAGCCAGAACTAAAAGACGACAACGAATGTAACTTAACTACCATAATCACTGAGCCACTTCAGCCTGTAGTTGTCGATCATCAAAAAAAGCAGGAATCAGTAGCGGTAATTTTTGGTACTACTTTCATCACCATATTTCTTGCAGAAATTGGCGATAAAACTCAGCTATCCACCTTATTAATGAGTGCGGAATCTCATGCACCGTGGGTAGTGTTTCTGGGATCTGCGGCTGCACTGATAACAACTAGTTTATTAGGTGTGCTTTTAGGTAGTTGGATATCTAGCCGCCTCAGTCCAAAAACCGTAGAGAAATCAGCCGGGGTGTTGTTGCTGTTCATATCCCTGATGCTGGTTTGGGATGTAATTCGTAATTAAGCAACTCACACTCCCCCTAC
>JADEXK010000084.1 GCA_015207155.1 Nostocales cyanobacterium LEGE 11386
CAGGCTCAACACACTATTGTGGGTTCGGTCTTAACTGTCAGGATCATTATTAATGTACCCGTTGATTAGTCGCCTCAAAATAGTTTCTTTCATTCATAGCGGGTGGTGTGCCCCCAGTGCGTCTGCTCCTAAGAAATAGTGCTGAGTGCTGTAAAGCCCTGCGGGCATGGCTGCGCTTAGAGCGGTAGCGGGGCGTAAAGCCCTGCGGGCATGGCTGCGCTTATAGCCCGTGCTGAGTGCTGAGTGAGGAGTAAAAAGTACGGAGGATTATGTTTCTTTCGCCCTTCCCGCAACTTAGCCTCCTTTGGAGACTCACGTTTACCTTAAACATCATTAAGTGCAAGTTAAAGAATAAATTCAGAAAGCAGAAAAGGCTTGACTCTCTAGTCGACTGGATACTTCAGAATGAATGAGTAACGAAAATTCCCGGTGAATATCATGGCAAAACGTCAAGTAGAGATTTTTATAGCTGACTGTCCTTTGTGCGAAGAAACAGTACAAATGGTGCAAGAACTAACTTGTCCTGACTGTGAAGTATCAGTCTATAAACTGCGACAAGAGCAGGAAAAAGCCCAGCAGTATGGAGTGAATGCAGTGCCTGCGATCGCTATCAATGGCGAACTTGTTTTAACTGGTAAACCAAGTCGAGAGCAACTCCAAGCTGTTGGTGTAGGTCAGCCTCTGAGTTAAACAAGAAGGAAGAAGGAAGAAGGAGAATCATGCTTCTTCTTTCTTCAAATCTGTCAAAGAAAAGACTTTTGCTATCGTAGTGCATTTAACATTAAAGGCTGCTATAATTTAACTCTTTTATCACAAGCCTTTGCAATACTTAACTTTTATATAAATTAAAAAAAATCAATATAGATTAAAAATAATAACTAACATAATAATTTATGAAGTTTATTACGCTAAATTGAGAGTATGCTTAATCATTGAAGCATAGTTCAAAGTTTGGCTACATAAATGCAAAAAACTAAATAATCATTAATTATTTGTCATGTGTTTGAGTGCGAATAGCTAATGATTAAAAGTTTGTACCGACTTACTTACTAGGTAATTGAGCCAGGCATTGAAATATTCAACTGAGCCAAGTAATAAGAGTAAACACCAAAGCAACCTTATCTACAAGAAGTAACAATGATTGAAAAAATTTTGCTAGCGGTTTCTGGCTTGGGGCACGCAGAAGAAATGCTCAAAACCTTAAAAGAAATGCCATCTATCCAGTCTGCAAAAGTGACAGTTTTGCATGTTGTATCTGCCCAAAGTACTGCGGCGGCGATGACAGAGAAATGGGAAGAGGGTGGCAAAATCCTGGCTAATGCTATTCAGTCTCTGAATTTAGATCCTAGTCAGGTTTCATCAATTTTGCGGCAAGGTGATCCCAAAGATGTGGTTTGTCAAGTAGCAGATGAAATTGATGCTGACTTAATTATTATGGGTTCACGCGGACTCAAGCGTCTACAATCAATTTTATCTAATTCAGTTAGTCAGTATGTTTTCCAACTTTCTTCTCGCCCCATGTTGCTAGTAAAAGATGACATTTATGTCAAGAGAATTAAGCGTGTGATGGTGGCGATGGATAACTCTGATTCCGCAAAATACTGCTTGAGTTTGGCTTTATTCTTGTTACGAGATATTCCGGGTGGTCAGTTAATTTTGACTAATGTGACTACAGATTTGCGTGGTAAAGTATCTGAAGTTACTGAAATCATCCCCGACAAAAATACAGTTTTGGCAGCAGCAGTTGCGGAAGCACAAAAGTATGGTGTACAAACTCGTTGTGTTACCAGTAGTGGCAAACCTGGAGAAGAAATTTGCCGTCTAGCAGAAGAGTTAAACATAGACTTGTTATTGCTTGGCTCTCCAGATCGTCGTCCATCAGTGGCTAAGAGTTTTGTCGATATAGACCGACTGATAGGTGCTTCTTTGTCTGATTATGTTCGAGTTAATGCCACTTGTCCAGTGTTGTTGGCGCGAACACTCGCTTAACATCACGCCAAATTTAGTGGTTGATAAACAAAAACCCCTGCACCAAAGGTGTTGGGGTTGTTTGTTTTATACAAAAATTATCAAGAATCTTTTCCACCTTCGCGGCTAGCAGTTTGGATGTAAAGAACTATTAAAAACACTGCGGGAACTAGTACGAACAGAATGCTCGCTACGAACCCTAGGTCATTAACTTGCATAGCAAGAAAGCCTCTCTTTGATTGTAGTTTCCAGTCAACAATTTTAGAATAGCATTATCAATGCCAGTGTTAGCTCAAATTTTTTACTTTCGATTTTGCCAGAGCTAAGGTCAGATTCATCCCATATGTGAGAAGTTAGGGTTTGGTTACTACACTGACTGGCCCATTTACTAAAGTTTGACAGGCGAGGCGGTAATTGTCGGGCTTTTTCCTAAATTTTCGTTGTTCTACATCTGTACGAGGGGAAAGATTTTCTATGCCTTCAACTATCTCCACAATGCAAGTACCACATTGACCATTGCCACCGCAATTCGTCATCTTGCCAAGTAACTTATATATATCAATGCCATTTTGCATGGCTTTGAGCCGAAGATTAGCCCCATCCGCCGCTATGACTTCTTTGTTTTCTTTGACAAATTTGATGTTACCCATAGCTGATTGATACCTCGTTAACTGTAGCGTAGCTGGAAAAGCTGAGTTTAGATATATTCTGTAAACTATCCTACTTAATTTATGGCAATTTATTACAAAATATAAAGAAATATCAAGTTTAAAAATAAGAGATAGCCAAAAAAATAGGACAGGTAAGATACCTGTCCCATCAATCGGTAATGAGTTAACTTACCTGAAACCAACAGCTGCTTGCCATACAAAAGCCAGCAACAAGAAGAAGACGGGAATAATTGGGAGAACATCTACCAAGGGGTCGAAAATTTGGTAAGCTTCAGGTAATTTTGCCAACAACAATGCTGCTTCCATATTCGTTTAAATCCACCTAATCCAACACAGTTTTCATAATTGAGATGTATCTTAACATGGTTTAGTCAGTCCTGAATCCTGAGTAAAGTTGAGATTATTAATACTCAACACTTAACACTCAGCACTTTGTTTGAGCCAGTGTCCAAATTCGCTGGCAAAGGAATCGCTTAATATTGCTTCACGAATCTTTTGGGTAAAGCGAATTAGTTCGGTAATGTTGTGAATACTCAACAAGGTATAAGCTAAAATTTCCTGCGATCGCACTAAATGAGATATGTAAGCACGGCTAAAGTTTTGACAAGCATAACAAGGGCAAGTTTCATCTAATGGCGTAAAATCTTCACGAAACTTTGCATTCTTTAAATTCCAGCGTTCGCCTTGGACAATTGCCGTGCCATGTCTGGCCCAACGAGTAGGAATTACACAATCAAATAAATCTACACCAGAAGCGATCGCAATTGCCATTTCTCGATAAGTACCGACACCCATCAAATAACGCGGCTTTTCGGGTGGTAATAGTGGCGCTGTAGTTTTGACAATTTCCGCCATGAGTTCTGGTGGTTCTCCCACACTCACACCACCAATAGCATATCCAGGCAAATCCAACTTAGCTAAGGCTTGGGCGGCTTGGGTGCGTAAATCCAAATATACGCCACCTTGGACAATGCCAAATAATGCTTGATCGCTACGTTGATGAAAAGTAATGCAACGTTCTAACCAAAGATATGTTCTATCAGTTGCAGCTTCTACATCTTGGCGACTCGCTGGGTAGGGGGGACATTCATCAAACGCCATGATGACATCTGCCCCTAAAGTATTTTGGATCTCAATCGAGCGCTCCGGTGTTAACTTAATAATTTGCCCATCGTGGGGTGAGCGAAACGTGACACCTTCTTCGGAAATTTTCCGCATTTCGCTCAAGCTGAACACCTGAAACCCACCAGAATCGGTGAGCATCGGCCCATTCCAACCCATAAATTTGTGTAACCCACCACCACCAGAGACAATGGCTTCGCCTGGTTGTAAGTGGAGATGATAAGTATTGGATAATATCATCTGTGCCCCAGTGTCTCTCAGTTGAGACGGGGTGACAGTCTTTACATTTGCCAGGGTTCCCACAGGCATAAATCTTGGCGTTTCCACAGGGCCATGAGGAGTGAAAAACACCCCAGCCCTGGCTTTTGTCTGGCTACATTGAGCTAGGGATTGAAAAGAAAAATTGGCACTCAAGGTAAAATTAAGGCTATTTAGCTAACATATGGACAAATGTAAAAACTGGTAATTGATTTTTAGTGAGATTTAACTACTCACTACTAACCCCTTACCAACTTTTTGAGTATAAGCTCTCTCAGTTGCTATTTAAAATGAATCAGAACAGTCATCGTCAATTTCGGCATCCCACTTGGCTGAGAAAACTTGCTCCATCATCGCTTCAATGGCACTGATATTCAAGTTTCGCTCTTTGCGCTCTTGTATGGGAGTTGAGAGGGGAATCAACCGTAAACACATACCTTCTTGCGTCAAATCAAAGTAGGTTTCTTGTTGTGGTGATTGTTTTAGTTCCAGGTAATCAAAACTATAAACATTCAAGTAAAGCGCACAGTTAGCAACTAAAGTAGACCGTTGCGGATTGACAAACACTTCCATTACATCCCCTTCACCCTCACTCTGTATTTTGCCTTCTTGGGTGTAGATGTAGTGTACTCGACCTAAATCACACAGCAATCGCCGCATGTCGAGCTTATTCACAATTATTCCCGTGTTAACAATGCACGGAGCTGGTATCCTGGTGTCGGGTAGATGTTGACTCATAGGAAAATAGGAGATAAGCAAAGGTGAGGTACAACAACATAGCTAAATAGTCAATTTAACAGCTTGTTGGCCCCCTACATTTTAAAAAATATCAACTTTGGAGGGCGATCGTCTAATAATTCCAGAGTAAGTTATTAATTGAAGAATGCAAAACCCAATTCTCTGATGAAACTTTAGCTTGCTTACTTTGCGGCATTATGTTACAATCAGCACTCTATAAATAATATATTACTGAGACCAGCATAACAAACTTTTTTCCATGAGTCTCTAGTCAAAAGTAATCTTATCTAAAGCTTTAAAATCTCCTACGACTGCTTGGGCGGGAATTGTGAACCACATTCCGCCAGCCATTTTAAGTATTGTGACTAACATGACGAATCAGCCTCAATGGTGGAAGTGGTGGAAACAACTATTATTTAATTTATTAGCAAGTATAATATTTTACAGTATAATTCCTCTGCCTTATATAAATGGGTTGGAATTTCGTCAGGTAGCACATTTTGCCCCACTAGTAGGGTTACTGATTGGGGGAATTTTAGGGCTATGTGATGAAGGAATGAATTATCTGGGAATGCCAGTACTAACTCGTAGCGCTTTGATAGTGTGCGTTTGGATGGCCTTGACCGGAGGATTGCACTTAGATGGGGCAATGGATACTGCCGATGGTTTGGCAGTAGGTAACCCAGAAAGACGACTGGAAGTGATGGCAGATAGTGCTACAGGTGCATTTGGGGCAATGACAGCGATCGCCTTAGTATTACTAAAAACCACAGCTTTAACAGATATCGAACAAAACCGTTGGCTAGTACTGATGGCAGCTTGCGGGTGGGGACGTTGGGGACAACAACTAGCGATCGCCCGATATCCTTACCTCAAACCTACTGGCAAAGGCGCATTTCACAAAGAAGCTATTCGTTCCTACAAGGATTTATTACCAGGATTGTTGTTACTATTGAGTTTAAGTGGCTTACTTTGGTTATTAAATGCTAAGTACTTATTTTTCGCCCTCAGCATGATTTTAGCTGGCAGCGCGATCGCTACTTTCACAGGCGCGTGGTTCCATCACAAATTAGGCGGACACACAGGTGATACCTATGGCGCAGTTGTTGAGTGGACTGAAGCCTTATTTCTCTGTGTTTTGACCATTTTTTAGAAACTTGGGGAGTAGGGAGTAGAGGAAGATAGATAACCTTTAACTCCACACTCAGCACTCAGCACTCAGCACTCAGCACTTCATTTAACCGGTTGCAGCTTTGTCACCTTGAGTTTAAAAGCCCCAACTCCAGTTTCCCCAAAAGACCGCACACGAATAATATACGTTCCTGTCTCTACGATGCGGGTAAATAGGAGGGAATTGCTAGTGCCATCGGGGCCATCATCATTTTCTGCTACTGTCGATCCATTAGGTGCTAAAAGTGTGATGATGGTATCAAAGTTATCAGAAGATAAATCAATTACTAAATTATCACCCTTACTCAATTGCACAGTATAATCACGAGCGAACCCACCCTGACCTGTGGGAATGTCTTTATCTGAGAGTGTGTCAGAAAGTTCAATACTGGGAGATAAAGGAATTGGACTGTACAATTTATTTTGAGCTAATGTTGCTCTTGTATTGATATTAATTGCCAGCAAAGTGGCAGGAACAATAATTATTTGTCTTAAACTCTTCGCAAAAGCTTTAAGGATCATTTCCAGCAGTATTCCCACAAAAACAGGGTAGTCGGTTAATTATAGTTGTCTTAGCTAGGGCTTGCCTATGAATTCTTGAAATGTCAGTTTTTTATGGTTGTAGCAACGGCTGCTAAACCAGAAACAGCAATTCCATGCTGACGAAGTGTTTGCACAGCAGACTTAGCTGTAGCACCGGTGGTGTAAATGTCGTCAATTAACAACACTGGGATATTTAGATGACGAGTGCGTAATTCTTGCCCCACAGCAAAAGCTTCAGTCAAATTGTTTTCTCGCTCAGACACTGATAAACCAAACTGAGCTTTAGTTTCTCGCACTCTTTCTAAACCGTTGATTTTTAATTTTAACCCTGTTGTGCAACAGAAACTTTGGGCTATTAGTGCAGCTTGGTTATAACCGCGTTGTTTTTGCTTGCTGCTATGGAGTGGGATGGGGATTACTAAAGGCTGTTGTTTGCCCTTGCAGGCATTTGATAACCATGCTTCTCCTAACCATTGACCCAAAGGGCGGGCTATTTGGGGCTGATTTTCGTATTTCATGATAGCGATCGCCCGTTTAAGCAGTCCACCATACACACCCCAACCTAATACTGGTATTGGTGCTTGCCACAAAGACATGGGGTCTTTTTGATGGCAGTTTTGTAATTGCCTAGCACAGTATGGACAAAATTCACCAGATGTATGTCTTTGACATAGAGGGCAATTGGATTGCAGAAAAAGATTAAGAAAACCTTTGAGATTTTTAGTCCAAGTGTTGCGTGTCACGTTGTTTGTTGTTGTGCCAGATCATAGCCAGCCAAAATAAAAAGCTGATAATGCTTGTATAAATAGCATCATAGCCTCTTTTTTTTCTCAGAGCAGAGACCAGAAGGTTACCACTTGCAAAAGAGCGATCGCCTACAACACACTGAGATAAGTTTGCTCAGAATCCATCGGCAAAACCCGTAATTTTCGCTGTTTGAGGTCTGGTTCTAGCCCTAAAACTTCCATTGGTGTCACACCCAAAAGGGCATAAGGTACTTCTGTCAGTTCCAAACAGTCAAAAGTCCCTTGCCGTTCTCCAATACTTAGTTCAACGTCTCGAAAAATTCTCCCTTGTTGCACTCCGGCCGCAGTCTCTACCTTGGCTTCTCCACCTTGAACCAAACCTAGTTGATTAATGATGTTAGCAGGTAAGCACAACAACGTTGCACCAGTATCAACTAAGGCATCATTCAGTATACAAGTGCGAACTTCTTCTGGAGAAATAAAGCCTCGCTGGGCTAAAACTTGATCTATTCGATTCGTGACAGTGAGGGTAACTATTACTTGCCCCATGTGCTTACCCTCAAGATTCGGCAGTACCAACCTACCCATTTCAGCTACCCCTGAAAATATAGTATTTTGCAGAAAAACGCAAAGGCACTCAAAAAACTCTCCGCGCCTTTGCGCGGCAGTCGCTATAAGTCGGGGAACCCACCCAACGCGCTGCCTTGTCTTTGCGTGAAATATTCCCTACTTAAACCATCTCAGACGAAGTTTGTACCATCGGCTGAGGCTGAGGCTGGAACATGAACAACGAGTAAACCACATCTCGGCGGATGTTGACCATCATATCCAAGAACAGTTCGTAACCCTCACTCTTGTATTCAATCAACGGATCTTTTTGTCCATAACCACGCAATCCTACGGATTCGCGTAAGGCATCCATTTGTTGTAGGTGTTCCCGCCACAGGGTGTCAATGCGTTGCAAAATAAAGAAGCGTTCAGCTTGTCGCATCAGTCCGGGCTGAATTTGGTCAATTTGTGCTTCCTTGAGGTCGTAGGCAATGCGCACCTGTTCGTGGAGAAAAGCCTTAATTTCACTCACAGACATATCTTCTAATTGACTTGCTTGCATATCTGCTAGCAGATAGACAAACTCCTTAACTTTTTCTACCAGCTTTTCTAGTTCCCACTCTTCCGAGGGCAAGTCTGGATTGATATAAAAGTCCACGATGTCATCCATCGTTTTTTCGGCGTACTTAATTACCTGTTCTTTCAGGTCTTGACCTTCCAACACCCGACGACGTTCGGCATAGATGGCGCGACGTTGGTTGTTCATTACCTCGTCGTACTCAAAAACCTGTTTCCGGATGTCGTAGTAATAAGTTTCAACTTTTTTCTGTGCGCCTTCCAAACTGCGAGTCAGCATCCCCGATTCGATGGGCATATCTTCTTCCACTTGGAAGGCATTCATCAACCCAGCAACGCGATCGCCGCCAAAGATTCGCAGTAAGTTATCTTCTAAACTGAGGAAAAATCGTGTGGAACCAGGGTCACCTTGTCGTCCCGCACGTCCCCGTAATTGGTTGTCAATTCGGCGTGATTCGTGGCGTTCTGTACCAATTACGTGCAAACCGCCCAATTCTATGACTTCGTTGTGTTCTCGTTCGGTGAATTCTTCGTACTCTTGCTTCACACGGTTGTACGCTTCCCGCAATCTCTGAATCACGGGGTCGTTGGTGGGAGCTTTTTCTGCCGCCACAGCTATCTTATCTTCTGCTTCTAGTTCCGGTAAGCTGCGTTCACCATACTCCCGCACTGCCACTTCTACGGCTGCTTTCAATAACTGTTCTGTTTCTTTGGAGAGTTGGGTGGGGAAAATTTCCGGGGAAGCCCGCCAAGTTTTGACTTTTTTACCAGGTACAAAACCTTGACCGCCACCGTGTCCTGTGGGCAAGCCAGCCACCCTTTGCACGCCAAATACATCTTCATCTTCTGGCATAACAATTCGCGGCATGATATATTCCCGCAGCTTCAGACGCGCCATGTATTCGGAGTTACCACCAAGGATGATATCTGTACCCCGACCAGCCATGTTGGTGGCAATGGTCACAGCACCCCTACGACCTGCTTGGGCAACAATTTCTGCTTCCCGTTCCACGTTCTCTGGTCTGGCGTTTAACAATTCGTGGGGAATCTCCATCTGCTTCAGCAGCTGGCTGAGATATTCTGATTTTTCGACACTAGTGGTTCCTACCAGAACTGGTCTGCCGAGTTGGTGCATTTCAGCACATTCTCCCGCGATCGCTCGCCACTTTCCTGCCTCGGTCTTAAATACCATGTCGGCCAAGTCTTGGCGTTTTCTGGTGCGGTTGGTAGGAATTACCGCGACTTCCAACTTATAGATTTTTTCAAATTCTGGTTCTTCTGTCTTTGCCGTTCCCGTCATTCCCCCAAGTTTGGGATAAAGCAAGAACAGGTTTTGATAGGTAATTGTCGCTAGTGTTTGAGTTTCCGGTTGAATATCTACGTGTTCTTTGGCTTCAATTGCCTGGTGCAGACCATCACTCCAACGCCTTCCTGGTAGCACCCGTCCGGTAAATTCATCCACAATTACCACTTCACCGTTGCGGACGATATAGTTTACGTCTTTTAGGAACAATTCCTTAGCTTTAATGGCGTTGAACATGAAATGCGCCCACGGATCTTCTGGGTCAAATAAATCTGTAACTCCCAAAAGATTTTCTGATTCCGCAAAGCCATCATCAGTTAACAGCACGTTACGAGCTTTTTCATCCACCTCGTAATGCTCATCTTTTTTGAGTGTGAAGGCAATTTCGGCTGCTCGTAGATATTTTTCTGTAGGTCTTTCGACTTGACCAGAAATAATGAGCGGTGTCCGCGCCTCATCAATTAAAATCGAGTCTACTTCGTCAATCACGCAATAATTAAAAGGGCGTTGTACCACATCAGCCATTGATGTTGCCATGTTATCCCGCAGGTAGTCAAAGCCTACTTCACTGTTGGTAACATAGGTGATGTCGCACTCATAGTTTTTCTGGCGTTCACTGGGAGTCATACTCGCCTGAATTAGCCCCACACTCAACCCCAGGAAGCGATGCACCTGCCCCATCCATTCCGCGTCCCGACGAGCTAGGTAATCGTTCACGGTAACTACGTGTACACCTTTGCCATTTAGGGCATTTAAATAACTTGGTAAGGTGGCAACCAGGGTTTTTCCTTCCCCAGTTTTCATTTCCGCAATTTGCCCTGAGTGGAGAATGATACCGCCTAACAGCTGGACATCAAAATGCCGCAACCCCAAGACTCGCCGTCCTGCCTCTCTGACCACAGCAAAAGCTTCCGGCAGGATATCTTCCAGGGTTTCGCCATTAGCAAGTCGCTGTTTAAACTCTGCTGTTTTGCCTTTTAACTCCTCATCGGTAAGGGCGTTAATGTCTTCCTCTAATAGGTTAATTTCAGTAATGTAAGGTTGGTATTTTTTAAGCTTACGAGCGTTGGGATCGCCCAACAAGAGTTTTAGCATGGCAGGTTATGGAACTAAATCAAGGGGGACTGGGATTCAAGTTTTGGTATTGATTATAAGAATTTAACCCAACCCAGGACTTTAGGTTATGGATGGGTTGAAAGCGAGATTAACTCAAAAACCGCAAAAGGCAGATCCAATCATTTAATAAACTGATTGGTTTTATTTCATAGTTTAAATTTACAACTCCTTTAATAGTATCATTTCGCCTCCAACTGAGTCAGAGAAGGCCAAGCATGTTGGAGCAGGGGAGACAGAGGGGTAGGGGGAGCAATATTGATCATTATTCCCCTTCTTCCCTTGTCTACTCCACTTCCCATTCTGGGGTGAGACGACGGAAATTGTATTCACTCGCACCGGGATGACAACTGACACAGCTACTAACTTGAACAGGGCGCGGGAGTTCGACTTGGGGATGTAAGGCTTTGAAATAACGGGATTGGTTGACGCGATAGGGTGTTGCTTCGTCTTTTAGCTGTACACGAGAAAAAGTTGCAAGATATCTCCAAACAAGCATCCGGGGCGGATCAATAAAAGGTTTGAGTTGTACACCGTAGTGCTGTGAGTCTTGGAGAAGATTTTTCCAGGTTTGGGAGGGGAAAACTTCTGGAGGAAGAGCAATGTGACAGGTGGAGCAATTATCAAGATACAGTTGTTTCCCTAACTGGTACTGCACAGGTACTATGTCAACCGTGCCAATTTCTGTAGGAGTAGCACTGTAGGCGCTAGTTCCCCAGGAAAGAAGCCAGCCCATAGCAAGACTCCAGGCTAAAATTACCAAAAGTAAACCGATGGGACGGCGTTTGAGTTGGCGATCGCGGGATTTACGCTTCACAAGATTTGACATTCCTCACATTCCCAGATTTTATGTAGCGCTGGTAACTAAATCATAGGACTTACACAGGCTTGGTGGTGTTTCGGGTTTTAGGTAAATAATGTAACAGGTTTAATCAATCACGGTTAGGGTCGGGAGTGGGAGTGATGTAGTTTAACGAAGTCAGAAGGAACAGGGAAGAAGGAGGATCATTCTTCTTCCTTCTTGTTGAATCAAAGTATCTTTAATACCGCCGTCTATGTTTCAGCCTAACTCTATCACCATCACTGATGTACAAGTAGCACAAAAGCGTCTATTGGGAATTGCCCATCGTACACCTGTGCTGACTTCTAAAACAATTAATAAACGTACCAATAGCCAAGTGTTTTTTAAGTGCGAAAATTTGCAACGCACAGGGTCTTTTAAGTTTCGAGGTGCGTACAATGCACTAACACAACTGCCTATTTCAAAACAACAACAGGGTATAATTACTTTTTCTTCTGGAAATCATGGACAAGCGATCGCTCTTGCTGGACACACACTCAATATTCCCACGACGATTGTGATGCCAAAAGATGCTCCTGCTGCGAAACAGACAGCCACTCGTGGTTATGGTGCTGAGGTGATTTTGTACAATCGACAAACAACAAATCGAGAAGAGTTAACCCAAACCTTAGCCAGTGATCGCCACCTCACACTGATTCCCCCTTACGACCATCACCAAGTTATTGCTGGACAAGGGACAACAGCTTTAGAACTGATTGCAGAAATAGGTCAACTAGACGTGCTACTAGTTTGTTGTGGTGGGGGTGGATTAATTTCCGGTTGTGCGATCGCGACTAAAGCACTTTTACCAGATTGTCGAGTCATCGGTGTAGAACCAGCACTAGCCGACGATGCTACCCGTTCCTTTCACAGCAAAACCTTACAAACCAGCAAAAACCCGCAGACAATTGCTGATGGCGCTCGTACTCCCAGCCTGGGTAAGATTACCTTTCCTTTGGTACTGCAATACGTTGATGACATGGTGACAGTATCTGAAGCAGCAATTATTCGTACCATGTTCTTCTTATGGGAACGCTTGAAAATCGTGGTTGAACCCACGGGAGCCTTAGCCGCCGCAGCTTTATTAGAAGGTGTTGTCACAGCACCCAATGCCAAAATTGGTGTAATCATCAGTGGCGGAAATGTCGATTTAGCACAAGTCGGCCAATTATTTTCCATGACTAATGCATGAGCACTAATGACCAATTTGCTAACATTGGTTACATAATTTAACAATTGGCACCTACTTAGGACACCTATCTCGGCATGACTCCTACAAAAACTGTTTTCAAGTCCAACTCAAAAGCAGTCACGCGATTATTTTCGCGCCTGGAATTCAATGAAAATAAGTTCAGTCATCAACCGGGTAGTGTGTTAGGAAGTACAGCGCTGATTGCAGGTACGACAGTTGGTGCAGGGATTTTAGCACTACCTGCGGTAACTCTGCCCTCTGGCATTGTGCCATCTACAGTTTTGTTAATTGCTGTGTGGCTTTACACATTAATTTCCGGTCTGTTGGTGGCAGAAGTGAGTGTTAACGCCATGCGTCTGGAAGGGCGTTTGAGTGTTGGTTTATTGGCAATGGTTGAGCGCACCTTGGGGTTTGTGGGAGCGCGAATTGCTGGCGGTGCGTATCTGTTTTTACACTATGCTTTGCTGGTGGCTTACGTCACCCAAGGTGGAGATATTTTAGTATCTGCGGCGGCTAAGGTGTGGGGAATGCCAAACATACCGCCTGCGTGGGTAGGGACAATGACCTTTACCTTGTTATTTGGCAGCATTATGTATTTGGGGCGAGAAAAATTTATTGAGAAATTAAACAGCGCCTTTGTCGCCATTGTGATCACTTCATTTTTGGGGCTGTTATTTCTGGGAGGAAGTCAAGTCAAAAGTGTGCAATTCTTGTGTCAAGACTGGACTGCTTTGGGGGGTGCGGTATCAGTCATGTTGGTGGCGTTATTTTACCATAACGTTGTGCCTGTAGTTGTCACCCAACTAGAAGGAGACATCCCCAAAATTCGCCAGTCAATTATTGTTGGTTCTTTAATTCCCTTAATCATGTTTTTGGCTTGGAATGCTGTGATTTTGGGAAGTGTGAGTGCCGATATGGTAGAAAGTGCGGCTATTTTTGATCCACTGCAAATTTTACGAGCTGGTGGTGCAGGGGAATGGTTAGGCGTGCTATTATCTATTTTCTCAGAATTTGCGATCGCCACTTCATTTATTGGTTTTGTCTACGGGTTGTTGGATTTCTTTAAAGATATTTCCCCAGTAGCACAGGATAAGTCTGCTAATCGCTTACCACTTTATTCACTGGTACTATTACCTCCCATGAGTCTGGGGGCAATTAATCCCGGTATTTTCTTTACTGCCCTCGATTTTGCGGGAACCTTCAGTATTTCAATTTTAGGTGGGATAATTCCGGCCTTGATGACTTGGAAACAGCGTCAAGAACAACAGTCTCATAGTATTAATCAATCACTTGTCCCTGGTGGTAAAGTCACATTGATTGTGATGATCGGAATTGCCTCAGTCTTGATTATCAAACAAATATTGTCAATGAATGGATATAGCAATCCTATTTAATTTGCAAACAGCGAGAGGCTTAGATCCCCGACTTCTTGTAGACACCCGTAGAGTGGCTTCCCGGAGGGTAGAAGTCGGGGATCTTTTGGTTCGTGACTCATTTAGGACTGCTATATTAATTCAATATATCTTGCAGTTTTGCTACCATCTCAGCACGATTAGCAACTTCGAGTTTACGAAACATCCTTTTCAAAGCTTGCTTAACGGAATTTTCTGTAATCCATAAAGTGACACCAATTTGGGCATTAGTTAATCCCTGTGACACCAACTCAGCAATTTCCATTTCTCGCAATGTCAAGGGATGAGCAACAGATAATCTCGGTTGTTGTCTTCCTAACATTGCTAGACAAGCTGATACATGACTGCAAACAGCACTTAAATTCCTAACATCTTGATAATTAAATGCTGGTGTCTCACCCACACGAGCAAAATAAACTGCACCAATCAAATTACCGCCACCTACTATTGGCCCAGTCATAATATGTTCATGGTCATAGTAAGCACAACAATTTTCATACAGTTCACATTGCTTCCAGCCTCCCGCAGGTAAAACCATTTCCTCATGTGCTGGGGCATGATGTTCTTTCACGTAGCGTAATACTGGATCAACTGCCCGACCTACCTTTTCATAGAGTTCTACAAAGGTATCAGCATTGGGTAAACCGTGAATATCTACCGACGCATAGCGTGATTGTTCATCGAATAAATAAATTCCCCAACGTTGGATGTGAAAATGCTCACCAATCCCATCCATAAAACACAGTCGGAGTTGGTGCTGATTGGGGGCCGAGGCTAAAGTTTGAAAGAGCGAGTGAAGGGAATTAGCCATGGAAATCAAAGTGTACCCGAAAGAGGACTAGGCTGGCTTGGTTGTCACTTTTACCATAATTCATAACCTTTCACAAAAGCGAAAAATGGCAAATTCAGCCGCATATCACATTGGTCTAGTTATTTACCCCGGTATGACGCAACTTGATATCACTGGGCCGCATCAGGTATTTGCCATGATGCCTAATACTTGTGTCCATTTATTGTGGAAGGATTTGCAGCCAGTCACCAGCAATGAGGGAATGACAATCTTACCTACAAGCACTTTTAATCAATGTCCATCACTCGATGTTTTGTGCGTTCCTGGTGGTGCTATGGGACAGGTGGAAATGATGCGGGATACCGAAGTGCTGGACTTTCTCCAGCAACAGAGCAAAACTACAAAATATATTACTTCTGTGTGTACTGGTTCATTGATTCTGGCGGCGGCTGGATTGCTGCAAGGCTACAAAGCTGCTTGTCATTGGGCATTTCGTGACCAATTAGCAATGTTAGGGGTGGAAGTTGTGAATGAAAGAGTGGTAGTTGATCGCGATCGCATTACAGGTGGTGGTGTGACGGCTGGGATTGATTTTGGATTAGTGGTTGTAGCTCAATTGTGTGGTGAAGAAACAGCCAAGCTGATTCAATTGTTGTTGGAATATAATCCCGCACCACCTTTTAATGCTGGTTCTCCAGAAAACGCAGGAGAGGCTGTAGTGAAGCAGGTAAGGAGATTTGGGGGGGAGCTGATTAAGGCATCCCTTATACAGACAAAGGAAACTGCTAATTTGCTGGGTACTGTTCAATAGGCCACTACACGAATTTTGATGGTTAAAATACGAACCACAGAAACGCAAAGGGCACAGAGTCATAGAAAAAAGCAGATGTTGAAGGAGTTTCTTATTTAATGAGGAGAGATTAAATGTAGCTTTGCTACCATCTCGGTACGAGCTGAAACTCCTAGTTTACGAAACATTCTTTTTAGGGCTTGCTTGACGGAATTTTGGGTAATCCACAGTTTTCCACCAATTTCGGCATTAGTTAACCCTTGGGCCACCAATTCGGCAATTTCTAACTCCCGCGCTGTCAGAGGACTTGCTAACAAGGAGTTCGATATATTGGGTGGTTTGGCGCGTAGAGTTGCTAGTTTTGCTGACAAATGAAGGCATAAAGCACTTAAATCGGCGAGGTCATCGGCATCAAAAGCCGGATTACCTTGATCCCGCGCTAAATTTAGTGTGCCTACAAGACGACCATCACAAACAATTGGCCCAGTCATTACGTGTTCATGGTCATGGCGTGAGCAAAAATTCTTCCAATCTCCGGGGGATAAGATTAATTGTTCATGGGCAGGGGCGTGACGTTCAACCACATAGCGCCCGACTGGATTGCTTTCCATACAGACTGCGGGAATTGCCTGGGGATTAATATCAGCCGTTGGTTGTTCATCAAGGAGATAAATTCCCCAATGTTGCACGCCAAAATGCTCACTAATTTTATCCGTCAGAGCTAATCTTAATTCTGGCTCGTTGGTGACATTAGCGATCGCTTGAAATACGGCGTGAAGAGAATTAGGCATAAGTGTACCCACTTGGGGACTATGCGGAGCTTCATAATTACTCTTATGCTAATACCAGCCAAGATAAAAAGCTA
The DNA here is from genome assembly GCA_015207155.1 of Nostocales cyanobacterium LEGE 11386. Lineage (GTDB taxonomy): Bacteria > Cyanobacteriota > Cyanobacteriia > Cyanobacteriales > Nostocaceae > LEGE-11386. The sequence continues at coordinate 16,648 of JADEXK010000084.1, forward strand.
ATAGAACTAGTAACGCTAGGAGAAGCACATGACAGTTACACAACTCTCTGCTCAGGAACTTTTCCGGGCTGCTTATGAGAACCGCTACACTTGGGATCAGAATTTCCCAGGTTATACCGCAGATATTACCTATAAGTATGATGACAAGGTAGTTACTGGTCAAGTTGTCATCGACGCTAACCTGAAAGCGGAAGTATCAGGTGTAGAAGACGAGCAAGCTAAAAAAGCCATCCACGGACAAGCTTGGGAAATAGCTATACACCGCGTCCGTCGCAGCTTTGAAGATACCCATAGCACCAATACTTTTAGCTATGGCGCAACTGACGAAACCGATGCAACTGAAATTTTAGTTGGTGGTAAATCTGAAGGCGATAAATACAAAGTCCGCAATAATGAAGTTTGCCACGTTCACCGTTTAATTCACGGTACTTTTGTGACAATTAACACTTTCAGCAGTCACGACACAGGGTCAGGTTATCTATCCCATACTTATGACTCTGTGTATCATGACCCCAAAACCGGAGAACAAAAAGGTGGTAGAAGTGAATTCACCGATGAATATGAAAAAGTTGGTGAATATTTCATTTTGAATCGCCGAGAAATTCGCACTGAGACAGCAGGACAAACATCTGTTCAGGAATTTGTGTTCTCGAACATTAAATTATTAGAACCTGTTGCTGCTTAAGCTGAATTAGAAATAGGAAAAACAAGCGATCGCACTTCGTATATGGAAGGTATGGAAGGCGATCGCTTTTATTTATTAACTAAACAATCAACGAACCACAGAGACACAGAGGAGCCACTGCGGTGGACGGGTTCCCCGGCATAAAGCAAGTGGCGTGACACTGAGACAGAAATAAAAATTTACTTGCTTGTCTGCATCAGGCGGGATATTTTGGATAGTCATCAAATCAATAATTCCGCCCATGCGCCTGACTTCACTGGATGTATTTCGCGGTATCACTATTGCTGGCATGATTCTTGTCAATATGGCAGGAGTCGCAGGTGATGTCTATCCTCTCTTAGCCCACGCTGATTGGCACGGTTGGACACCAACAGATTTGGTATTTCCCTTCTTTCTGTTTATTGTTGGTGTAGCTATGACTTTCTCCTTATCAAAGTACACCGCAGCCAATAAACCTACCTCAGCCGTTTACTGGCGCATCTTCCGCCGCGCCGCTATACTTTTCGCTGTGGGATTACTACTCAATGGCTTTTGGAATCAGGGTATTTGGACTTTCGATTTAAGTAATATCCGCATGATGGGGGTGTTACAAAGAATCAGTCTGACATACCTGTTTGCCTCTCTCGCAGTCCTCAACCTACCGCGCACAGGGCAATGGATATTAGCAGGTGTGTTACTCATTGGCTATTGGCTAACCATGATGCATGTCCCAGTTGCCGAATATGGCGCAGGTGTACTGACGCGAGAAGGTAATTTTGGCGCTTATGTTGATCGTTTAATTATTCCCCAAGTTCACTTATACGCAGGTGACGGGTATCAAAATTTAGGAGATCCCGAGGGACTATTTAGCACAATTCCCGCCGTCGTTAATGTCCTCATTGGTTACTTTACAGGGGAATGGATACGCAATCAACCTGTAAAATCTCGTACAAGCATAGGTTTAGCATTATTTGGCATTGGTTGCCTAATTATTGGTTGGGTGTGGGGGTGGACATTCCCCATCAACAAAAAACTGTGGACAAGTTCCTATGTTGTTTTCAGCAGTGGTTGGGCATTACTATTACTAGCAGCTTGTTATGAACTCATCGAAGTGCGGCTGATACGTCGCTGGAGTAAGCCTTTTGAAGTGATGGGCTTAAATGCGATCGCACTATTCACTGCATCCGTCTTATTAATTAAAATCTTAGTCAGAACCAAAATCGGCACAGGGGAAAACGCCCTTACTACCTACAATTGGATTTACCAAAACATTTTCACATCCTGGGCAGGTAATTTCAATGGTTCATTATTATTTGCCCTAGTAACCGTTTTATTCTGGTTAGCAATTGCTATTCTCATGTATCGCCAACGCTGGTTTATTAAAGTCTAAACTCTGCACCTCTGCGCCTCTGCGTGAGATTCTTCCATCCTACTCCTCCCCTGCAAAATCCACCTGATCATAAATATCCGCCAACAAAACCTGACAAGGAACAGTAGCTAAATTTAACGTCACATCCCCATCATCATATTCAGAAAAAATCCATTTATTATTCTCCATTTTGTAGTAATGCTCAACGTGCATAGTATACTGGTCAATCAGAATATACTCTTGAAAACTGCTAATTGTGCGATAAGCAGCAAACTTTTCATCGCGGTCATAACTTTTAGTAGATTTAAATAACACCTCAGCAATCATCACTGGATTAACCAGAGTGTCTCGTCTTCCTTCTTGATATTCCAAAGGAGTTTGCACAACCATCACATCAGGGTAAGTGTGAATGCGCCTGTTAGGTATCCATAGACGCTGGTCTGCAACAAAGACTTGATAAGGCCGACGCTTGAGCAGAAAATTTAGCGTACCACTTAAGTTAAGAGCAAGTTGGTTATGATTTGGTGTTCCGCCTGTCATGGGGATAATTTGACCATCAATATATTCGTGACGTATTTCTGAATTTACCTCTAGTTCTAGGTATTCTTCGGGTGAATAATAGCGTTGTTCTTGTAGTTGCATAATCATTCTCCACTTTTAGGTGAATCATATAAACTATAAGGCTTGATTGAGATTTGCTTCAATTCGGATGCATTTTAATTTTCGGCGCATATTTCTAAAAAGAATCGATTAATTAAGGTAGATCAATGATAATCAAATATAGGTGTGGGTAGTTGGCGAGAGAAGCTCGCCGACTACCCACGGTACGATTAGAATTCTTATACAGATTTATTTCTACTCAAAGACGTATTGACAAAATTTGCTCGCTTTTAACTTGTGACCAATGCTGTGATGCCATTGAACTTGCTCCTCAGATAAATTTTCATTCAGACACAGTAGTTGCACCAACTGCCATTACTTGAGACCATTCACTGACACGGTTACTATCTAAAACAGCACGCACTCGATAACCAAGCTGAATCTTGTGCATTAACAAGATTAAATCACGGTTGAGTAATCCTTGTGATTTTTGGTTTTCATTAGATGCAACTTGTAAACGGAAGCAGCGATCGCTTTGACGTTTCAACTTTGGAGATTTTCCTTCCACAAGCACCGTTTGTAGTTCGTATTCTTTAGCTTCAGGATACGGTTCCCAGCAAAGTTGCCAGTAAGTTGACCAGCGAATTAAGTCTGATGGTAATTCCTCGACTTCATCCGACAATGTAGAGACAAGTCCTGTGACTGGAGGTTGTATCACCTCAGGCTGATTAGAGGTGATGTCAGCAGCTAAAGATGAACCACTATCAACACTTAGTATCAGTCCGAATATCAAAGTGAACAGCACAATCAATCGTAGGCATTGTAATTGCACTAGCGATAAGATTTTCAGATTCATAATGATGTAAAAGTCAGTTGCTTACACCTGGGATAGGTAGAATTGTTTCAGAGGTCTAGAACTATTTGATGATAAGGATTTTGAATCCAAAATCCAAAATTAGTATTACCACTCCACAGGTAAAATCAGGCTGCCATTATCGGCATAGATTGTTCGAGAACGGATATGCGTTCTGGGAGCTAATGTTGAATTGAAGACTGCGCTTCTTTGCCCAATTGCTGATCTGTCGCCAATGCTAGCGCGGAATATAACAGAGTTCGGCCCTAGCCCGACAGCATCACCTATGCTAGTCTCAGGGCCATTAGCAACACCATTAACAACCTGTCTACCACCATGAATTAGAGCGCGAGGCCCATAACCAACTCCATTACCAAGAGTCAAACTAGTGGTTTCTAACGCGTGAAAGACAACATCGTTTGCCATCCCAGCAATTTGGCCAACATTAAAAGGTTCTCCCTCATCAGCACGCAGCGAAATTCTACTAGCTAGTTTGTTGGTGAGTGTTGCTAAAGAATCTTGGAAAGTGATGTTGCCGATAATGCGGTTACGATAGTTTGGATCGCGAGTCGCACTTCCACCTATCTGCGGCAGACCTCCAGAGTTAAAAAAGGTGACGGGAGCATAATTAATTCCTGTTACGTTTGTCAAGTCTGCTCTAGCTAAGTCTGTATAATCTTTGGCAAATGCTTCATTGACTTCAATGATGCCTTCCATCAATGCAACGTCGGCTTGTGTTAGGTTGACTACTTTCCCCAAACTGCCGCTACTAGCTTCTAGGTTAGTTGTAACATTTTTACCAGGTAGAACAACTTTACCAGCAGGTAAGGTAACACCAGGGCCAACCCGCGCTAGAAAATTGACTACTGTGTTTCTTTCTATAGTTGCACCATCTATTTCACAGTTGAAGGCAAGAAATGTCTCCGGAATATCATTGTTAAACTGAGTATTGGTAACTGGGTCGCTAAAAGGCCCAGTTGAGCCTTGAGTACCAATTTTGGCTGCACCTTTAACAACAGCCATGTGTGCCATAATCACACGCTCGCCAATTTGTACTCCGGTTCCCGAAGCTATGATTTTTACCTGGTCTTGAGCATTAGAATCTGCTGCGATGCTAATAGGCGCATGAGTAGCATCTAACTCAGCAAATGGAGCAACATAGACTTTTTCGCCCAAGGTTATATTTGTGGGATTAGTGATGATTGCAGTTGGGTCAACGAAACTAGCTGACTCGGAAGGTGCAGTACTTGGGCATATAGGTAGGTTTCCCAAAATTGGATTACACGTTACTCCAGCAGCTACTGCGGGTTTTATATATATGTGTGTACTGATGGCAAAGGCTAGGATAATTGCAGTTAAGGCACTAAAATTTGTGCGAGATTTGAACATAGAAAGAAAAGTCCTCACAGGTTATGGAATATTTAGCTATGGGAAAATCTGTGTCAACAAAATGATGTCTGGCGACAAAACTTAGAGCGTCTACGCAGGCTGAAAAATTACTAAAAAACTACACTGTAACAGCCTCTATTGAGACTCTTTTTCTGTTGAAATATGAGACAAAGAATTAACCGCCACAAAAACCTGCCAAGTTGAAGAATATTTGTAAGGCAAGTGATAATAAAGGACTCAAAAGCGGCACTGAAATTGTCGTTGTTGCCCCAGCAACCGCATCATTGTAGACAGTCTCCCAAGCATCTGGCCCGCTAGTGGATTGTCCATAGACTTTTGTACTTACGGCCAGCGTGAAGCCTAGCACAGTTAAACTAGCTAGTATTGTGCGACGTTTCAACATTATTCCTAGATACCTAATAGTTAGCCAAGTTAGTTTGACAGGGTAAATCGAAAATCTAAAACAAAAGTTTTAACCTTTCGCTTTACCTAACCTAATAACTCTCAAATTTCAGTCAATGCAAACTGAATTGCTACCCGCAACAATTAACAGTCTATTATATGAGAATCTCTACTTTAAACTAAAGACTTTTATATTAGTAAAAATTATATTTTTGATATAGATATTAGTTAATTTATTTTTGAAAACTTTATTTTTAGCCTGAGCAATAGGAATATAGAAATTATCTATCTAACGATGGATGTTTTAGCTTTTACGTTCATGATTAGCTTCTAAAAGTTAATTTGAATAATATGAATTAGCTATTGATAAGTTAAAGCTAATTTGATAACAAACTTTTTATGCAGAAAAATACAGGTGTTCAAGGATTGAGAATGGTGCGGTTAGCACAAGGACGTTCAATGAAACGCTCAAGGTTTGAGTTAAGCACCAATCAAGTCAGAGGGTCAGTTGTAATGTCATCAATCCCTGTGCAGAAGAAAGTTCAGGCTCTTTGGACTGCCTTAGTTTTACTTAGTGTTTTTTTTGCATAGAACTAGGGACGGGAATTTGGAGTCATAGCTTATCGCTTTTAGCTGATGCTGAACACATTTTTTCGGATGTAGCAGCGTTAGGTTTAGCACTGGTTGCAGCCTGGTTATCTCAATCTATATCCCAGAAAAGCATACTTGGACGCTATCGCTTAGAAGTCCTAGCAGCTCTGATTAATGGCATCAGTCTAGCGGCTGTTGCTGGCTGGATCATTCAAGAAGCTCTGGTGCGCTTGCAATCTCCTGTCATAGAGATTCATGGTGTACCGATGTTAACAACTGCCCTGATTGGTCTACTTGTTAACGGTTTTAACGCCAAGTGTTTGCACAAATGTAGTCATCATGACCTCAATATGAGAGGAGCTTTACTGCATCTGCTAGCAGATATAGCCAGTTCAGTGGGAGCAGTATTAGCAGCGATCGCAGTGATCTGGCTAAATTGGACTTGGGCTGATGGTGTCATCAGTTTAATTGTGGCAGTGCTGATAGCTATATTTGCAGCTTATTTAGTGATTCAGAGTGTACAGTGTTTGCGCGGTCAGATTACTGATGTGACTTGCATTTGTGATGTGAAAGCCGAAGATTTTAGCGATCGCCAGCAAGCAGAAAAGCTATTATTTCCTACTTTAGAGGAGCTTGTATGATGATTTCATTACTAAAACGCCATCCATCTTGATGAGATTAGACGAATCAGGGTTTTGTCTGTGGAGTGAACCAGGCTACACCTATTACTTTCGCGTTGAATGGCTGCAAACTGAAACTCTAAAACATTATTTTCTCAAATTTTAATAACGTAAGGCGTGGTCTCTATTGGTTTTTTTGCTGGTGGTCATGGCTGGATTCAATCGCTCAATTACTTGTCTAGATTGAGTTTCCCACTATTTTTGACCACTGCAAATACCACACTTGACAATTTCCCCTTTTCCTTAACTTGTCACCAATAGACCTCTTGCAAAAGTCATAATTTTTGCGCCTTTCTTTGCGACTTTGCGACTTTGCGTGAATCAAAAAAATATGGCTCTCCCAGAGTGGTTATGATAAAATACTAAGAAAAAAGCAAATATATCTCAATACAATTAGCAGTGATTGGTGGGAACAACCCAAGCGGGGAAGGAAATACAGAAGTAATTGAAAAGATAAAAGACAATAAATATTAAAAATAAAATTACCATTTTAATAAATATGCCTTCTAATCCCTTACTTCATTTTATTACTAAACTGATTAATATTGAAGATATCAAGGTAGTGAATTACGATTTTATCACCGACGATGAAATCGTAATTGAAATC
>JADEXK010000085.1 GCA_015207155.1 Nostocales cyanobacterium LEGE 11386
CCTTGTCCCCTTGTCCCCTTATCCCCTTGTCCCCTTCCCCACTTCCTAGCCTCTAGACATCATGGGTAGCTTTACCACTGAACTTGAGTGGTGCGGGACTGGGGTTTTCCCCAATACTGCGTGGTACATAACGTACTTTCTCGCGGCCTTGGTTCACTTTTTCTGGGAATTCACCATCAGCTGGGTGAATAAAAGTGGTTTCTCCAGAGGGTAAAATCCGGTAAATTTTGTAGTCTGTGATTTTAAATTTCCGGAGTTGACCGCCTAAAGCAATGCCATATTCTTTACGAGCTATGTACAGCAGGTTTTCACCTTTCCGCATAGTGGCAGCGCCACCTGTAGGCATTTCAAAAACTTGCTCTTTGGGGCTAGTCCAAGTGATAGCGTACTTTTCTTCCTCTACTGCTTTTGTCAGCAAGCCGCCTGTGCTGCCACCAAAAAGCGGGGTTTGTCCAGAAAGTTTTTCTGCCATAAAAAAGTAGTCTCTCAACGGTTTTTACGGCATCCTAACACCGCTAACACGATCATATTGCGATCGCGTCATAGACTGTAACAGTTTTTAGTCATTAGTCATTGGTCATTGGTGATTAATACTCAGAAATCATGAGTTACTTACTCTTGACTTTTGACCGCTTTTCCTCTTTGCTCACCTGGGCGATGGGAATAGTGAAGTGAAACTGACTACCTTGGTCTTTACCCATTGATTCTGCCCAAATTTCACCGCCCCAGCCATTGACAATTTGGCGGCAAATTGCTAGTCCTAAACCAGTGCCGCCAGTGGTACGCCGTAGCGCCCCTTCTTCTTGATAGAAGCGGTCAAAAACGATTTCTAGACGATTGGTTTCGATACCGCGTCCAGTGTCAGCTACTGTCACTTCAACCATCTGATTGTCGTTTTGGGTAGCTGTAATTGTGATCTTTCCTTGGGGTGGTGTAAATTTACAAGCGTTATCTACGAGTTTGGCCAACACTTCCACCAGCCAATCACCGTCGGCTCTGACTAAAGGCAGATTTTGGGCAATTTGAGTTTTGACTTGGGGAAGTTTTTCTGTTGAAGAACGGGTGCGGAGTCGGCTGAGAGCTAACTCTACACACTCTTCTAAGGTGAGGGATTCTGGATGCCATTCTACCCGACCGCTTTCTAGGTTAGAAAGGGTGAGGAAATCTTGCACTAGTTTCCGCATCCGTTCTGAGTCGGAAAGAGCAGTACTCAACATTACCTGCTGCAACTCTACAGGCATATCCGGTTCACTGGCGAGACTTTCTAAACACACTTGAATTGTGGATAGGGGGGTACGGAGTTCGTGTCCTGTAATGGCGATTAAGTTGCTGCGGGTGCGGTCGAGGGCTTCTAACTGTTGATTGAGGTCCTCTAGGTTAGCGTAGGCTTCTGCTTGAATCAAGGCTGCTCCCATTTGGGTAGCGATCGCTTTTACCAAATCCAATTCCCCTGCCTGCCACTCGTGAGGTGGTAGGCTGCAATAGTGTAATTCTACGATGCCCAACAATCGCCCTTGAAATAATACTGGTTCGATCAGCCAAGAACGAATCGCGAATTTTTTGACAATTAGGGATAATGTGGTCGAACTAGTAACGCGGTAGTCAGTTTGCGTATCGGCAACACAAACACCCTCACCATTTTTTACTACTTCCTGAAATAAAGGATTTTTAGCTAGCTCCCAGGTTTGCCCAGTCATTGATAAAACACCGGGAGTCAAGAACTCGTGTTTAATTTCGGCTGGAGTATCTGTGGTGGGAGAGCGGTAAATTAAACAACGGCTAGCCCCTAAATGTTGCCCCAATTCTTGTGCGGCAATTTGTAACACTTCGTGGGGGTCAAGCGATCGCCGAATGGCAGTACTGATGGAGTTGACTAAACGTTCTTTGCGTGCCTGAGCAGTAATTGAACGATAAGCTTTATGTAATTTGTACTGACTAGCTTGCAGATAAGTCACCAAACGCTGCACAAAGGGGTCAGTATCAATGTCACAAGCAAACTCAGTGATTTGTGCAGTCTGGGAGTAGTTGCGGCTGCCCCCTATGCCAAACCTCTGGCGTGCATTTTGAATTTTCTTTGCCAGGTCTGGTCTGTAAACCAAAATCCTGTCTAAGAGCAATTCGGCTGCTTTGAGGCTAACTCCCCGTTCTGATGTCCAAATTCCCTCAAACCTCCGAGCAGTATCCATGTCTAGACCAGGACTGACATCTGGTAGCTGCTGATTTTTGGCAATGGAACCAAGGCTTTCCCGACAAACTAAACAAGTAGCATAATTATCAGCAATCACCACCAAATGCCACTCTTGACTTAAGAAATCTTCTGGTTCAAAGGCAATCTTTTCATAGTATTCCGAACTGTTGGTAAAATCCGTTTCTGGTGCGGATAGAACGTATATTTGATTACTACGCAAAGCTAATCGCTGATAGCGATGCGCCTCTTGGCGATAGTATCGCTCTCGTTGGAAGCTAGCAATTACTAAAGGCTGGTCTAAAGTCGCCGCTAAAACCTGATCTTCCATCGCGTGGGAGAGGGCCGTTAGTGAAGCTTTGAAATATAGCTGGGGCCGCAGGTAAGGTATGGACTGTAGCAGATCACTCAGCACGGAAGTCGAAATGCTCATGAATATCGTTAAAGAAGCCCAATCTGGACAAGATTCGCGTCACAGCTGCATTGTACAAATTACAATGGACTCTCAAGTGCAGCAAACAGTGGGAATATGTAAAGAATTTTGAACAGCACTTTCTACAAAATATGGTGGCAGATCGGGAACAAATTCCCAGCCTAGACCAACAATGGCAATAAATTCATTGGTTGCGCCCTAGTGTGTTGTAGTATTTCGTTACACCCGCTTTGATCTTCACCCAAGTTTTGTTTATCCATTTGCTAGCATCGTGAGGTTTCAAATAATAGGCTACTACGCCCAATATACATTTAACAGACATCTCTACTATCAGCCTGCGCCAAAGTTTATTTCAGTGAAGTATCCAATTTGACATTTAGGCTTTCAAGAAATAGTGCTGAGTTAGGAATAAGTTTGTTTGCCAAAAATACGACTTGAGTATCTTGGCTAAGTATTCCCTGTACATAATACCTCAGAAGCTTTAGTGATAGATTAATCAGGCGAAAAACCCCATTTTTCCACCTTGACTTCAGATATAAAAAATATACTCTTATAAGGATTTGTTGTGTAGGTTTGATGCCTGCTCCTTTGGCAACAATGGTGATTATTAATTTGATTTTTGGCTTAAAAGAGTCTTCCAGAGGGACTTTTCCCTGTTGACCTTATTGACATAGACCTGTAAACGGAACTTGTGCTAATGACACCGGATACACTAATAACCCCGGAAACAATTTTCCTGGATGGAAAAACTTTTATTCCCGCAGAACAATTATCTATCTCGGAGTGGCCTTGTGTTGTGGGTGAAAAACCCCAACCAACTCTGACAGCCAAAGATGATGATTTATTTTTAGTGACTGATACCATGGGGAACATTTCTGGCTGTTCCCTCAACGATGGTAACCCCAGCGTGGGACTATTTTGCTGTGATACCCGGTTTCTCAATCGTCTAGAGTTGCAAATTGAAGGGCGATCGCCTATTCTCCTCAGCAGTACTGCTGAAAAAGGGTTTTCACTTTCAGTTCTGTGTACTAACCCGAGAATTGACGAACATCTGAGAGCCGAGACTGTGGGAATTCGCCGGGAAATAGTGCTCAATGGGGCACTATTTGAAGAAATAGAGGTGTCGAATTACAGCACAACTACCGTCAGTTTTGAATTAAGTGTGAGCTTTGATGCCGATTTTGTTGATTTATTTGAAGTTCGCGGTGCCCAAAGATCACAACGAGGTAGACTTTTACGCTTAATGGAACCTGCGTTTGCGGAAGGGGAACATTTTGTCGGTGATGGTGTTTCACCCTTACATAGTCAACCCCCTGCACAGCCAGAAAAATCCTTGACATTGGCCTATCAAGGTTTAGACGGCTTACTGATGGAATCTCGTATCCAATTTCAGCATCGCCAACCAGACTATTTCAAAGGTTACACTGCGGTTTGGCGATTGGATTTGGCTTCTCACGAAACCCAAAAATTGGGCTATCGATTGAATATGTTGACCAACAACAAGCCAAGTTCCACGGTGAGTGCAGCTTTTACCTTAGGACAAGCCAAAGCTGCTGAGTTGATGGAAGAGCAACACTGGGTACAGCAAATTACACAGATTAGATCAGATAAAAGTATCTTCAATCGTGTGATTGAGCGAGCCGAGCAAGATATGTATTTATTGCGTCAGTCTTTTGGCAAAAACAAGACTGTTTCCGCAGGTGTGCCTTGGTTTTCGGCATTATTCGGGCGGGATTCGCTGATTACAGCTTCCCAAACCTTGATGTTAAATCCCCAAATTGCCAAAGAAACCCTAATGATACTAGCGTCATACCAAGGTAAAACCGAGGATGACTGGCGCGAAGAAGAACCAGGCAAGATTTTGCACGAGTTGCGGTTCGGGGAAATGGCTCGTTGTCAAGAAATTCCGCATACACCCTATTACGGCACAGTTGATGCCACACCTCTATGGTTGATGTTGTATGCTGAATACTACGCTTGGACTCACGATCAAGAAACCCTAGAGAAACTTTGGCCGAATGCTCTAGCGGCGATGGAGTGGATTGATCGCCATCTCCAACAAACCAGTTATCTCACCTACTACCGTAAATCTAAACGCGGTTTAGCTAACCAAGGGTGGAAAGATTCTGGTGACTGTATCGTAGACCGTAAAGGAGAGTTAGCCAACGGCCCCATTGCTCTAAGTGAGGTACAAGCTTACGTCTACGCCGCAAAAATTCGCCTAGCAGAAATAGCCAGGATGAAGAAGCGGCTTGACTTGGCTGAACGCTGGCTAGATGAGGCGAGAAACCTCAAGGTGCGTTTTAATAAAGACTTTTGGATAGAAGACCAAGATTTCTGTGCTTTAGCTTTAGATGGAGATGGTAAACAGGTAGAGAGTATTACATCTAATCCTGGTCACTGTTTGAATTTGGGCATTTTCACACCCGAAAAAGCCTATAGTGTGGCAGAGAGATTGCGCGCACCAGATATGTTTAATGGTTGGGGTATTAGGACTTTGAGCAGTTTGTCCCCAGCTTATAATCCCATGGGCTATCACATTGGTTCAGTTTGGCCTCACGATAATTCTCTGATTGCGATGGGATTGCGATCGCTCGGTCTCATCGATCAAGCTTTAGAATTATTCCAAGGTTTGTTCGATATGACTAGCCAACAACCCTTACAACGTCCTCCAGAACTCTTCTGCGGTTACGAGCGTAATGGTCATCATACGCCAGTCCAATATCCAGTTGCTTGTACACCACAAGCTTGGGCTACTGGTACTATATTTCAACTGCTGCAAATGGTAGTCAACTTAGTACCCGACGCTCAAAATAACTGCTTGCGAATTATTGACCCCGCTTTGCCAGAATCAATTAATCGGCTGTCATTACATAATTTACGAGTCGGCCCCACCATACTGGATTTGGAATTTGAGCGTTCTGGTAGCACTACCGCTTGTCGCGTTGCGAAAAAACGCGGTAACCTCCGGGTGGTTATCGAAGCGTAACTAGTACTGCTGCGCGGAAGTCAAAAGGCTTTTACTTTGGGATTTTGAAATTTTTGTTTGTAGTAAGGACTTTAGTCCTTGATATTCTCAGCACTCAAGTGCTTACTACAAACACGTTTTTTCATCTGCTAACCAACTCAATTCAGGAATTGGGCTAAAGTAAAACAATAGTAGGAATACTGCTAGTCTATGATGACACCCATAATACAACCAGCATCTCAAACCCTATACGACCAAGATTATTATCTGTGGCTGAGGATAACTATCAACCAACTTCGCACGGGACAGTTTTCCTCAGTTGATTTAGATAATTTGTTAGAAGAATTGGAAACTATGGGTAGGAGTCAGAAGCGAGCAATTAAAAGTTTATTGATTAAGCTTCTTGAACGTCTACTAAAACTCAAGTGTTGGCATGAGGAAAGAGAACTTAAGCAAGGACATTGGAAAGGAGAAATTAGGACACTTCGTAGACAGATAAAAGATGAACTTAAAGATAGTTTTAGTTTAAAACCTTACATCTTAGAAATATTTGATGAATGTTATGAAGAAGCGAGAAAAGAAGCAAGCGATCGCACTCAACTAATAATTGATATATTTCCTCTTATACCCATTGGTTCCTTAGAGCAGATTTTAGATGAAAACTGGTTTCCCGAATATAATTACAATCATGACCAAAATAGTGCTGAGTGCTGATTCAGAAATTATTTAACTTTACTCAGAACAATAAATATTGCCCTAGCGATGAGAAATCTGGCAATGTTGTTTCCCTGTTTGTGGTTGTGAATTAGGGAGCGATCGCATGGTTGTTAAGTACAAATTAACGTGAATTTGATGAACCTCACCCCAACCCCTCTCCGACACGGAGAGGGGCAAAAATATCCCTGGTTTTGAACTAAAAATCAAGGTTTCAAAGCCTCTAACGCCACGTGCTACAACGCGGGGAACCCGCGCAACGCAGTGGCTCCTCCTGGCAGGGGAGAGGTTTGGAGAGGGGTTTTTGATAGTGGTCGAACTCACATAAATTACAATTACCTTCATCCCTCTTAACAAATCAATAAATTTAGGGGTTGAGCAATGCTCAACCCCTATTCCTAGCAATCTTAAATAAGGAAGAAGTTTGGAGTCAGAAGTAAAATTGTTGGGGGATTTAAACCCGTTTGGTAAGAAGAAAAAAGACTTCTTCCTTCTTTCTTCTTCCCTCTTCCTTTGTTAAATTATGACTATTATAAATTAAGCATCTTCTTGACGGTCACTTTTCTGTCCTGGAGAAGCTTCATACAGAGCATCTAGCTGTTGACGCGCATCTTCAACGTTGACAGAACGCATTACTAACAAAGGTTCTTTAATTAAGTTACCTGCATTATCTAATAATTCTGGATGGGGAATAAACTGTTTTTTTGCCGAAAAATAGCCAAAATTGCTCTGATTACCTCTTGGTGAATATTGGGACGGATAAGTTCTCTCTCGATCAAAACTGAACATGATCAAGTTGCGAATTAAGTTAGCAACGGCTATAAAAGCAAGGATTGTAAAAGCAAGAATGTAAAGTAGGTGTAACATCGGTTTTTCCTCCAGGAGCAGCAAGTTTTAAAACCTTGTACTGTAACGCTTCGTCGATAATATTGTGAATTGCGACGATGTTAAAGTTTTGACGCACTCTGGGTGCGCCTATATTTATTTAGAAAAAATTTTCAAACGCTATTCAGATTACGGTAGCATAGGATACATTATTTGTTAATAAAAATAATGTTAAGGATTTTTTACTATCAATGAGACATGCATACTGTCTTGCTATTGTGCCAATCAGCTTGCTGAAGCAAACAAGCAGCAGCCAGACTTCAGACTTCTCGCACTTGGTGGAAACGCATTGACGCATTCCAGCATTCCGTTACCAATTGATGCCAAGGCATTAAGGTATTCATATCTATCCCAACTTTTCCGTTAGTTGCGGTAAACATCATTTTTGCTGTGTTTACTTGCTCTTGCGCTTGCTTGACTCGCAAGAGTAAATCAGATTGCTCTTCGTGACTCATAAATGAGAGTTGCTCGGTTTCTAACAATTGGCGCGATCGCCCGAACCAATACTGAAAATCTCCCAGTAAGGGTTCTAATACCGTTTTCAGCAGCTCAGTCCCTGGTAAATTTGAGTCGTGCATAACTAAAAAGTATATTTCCAACTTCTCTAATAATATTAACATTGTTTACAATTTTTAATATTATTCTATGCTCCTTCCTGGGATAGATTGTGGAAAAATCTGTAATGATAGTTACGAAATTGATGTAAAGTTAAGCTTGGCAGAGGCTTTGTCTAAACTCTAGATATCCAGAGGAAACCATACAAATAATTGGTTTGGGAGATTTTCGGCAAGGCGTCGGTATAACTTACCGTAAGCATCACACGCTAGTGTGCAGAATACTTCACTTTGGCGCTAATGCTTAACCCTCAGCATCTGTGGTTTATGAGAAAAGGGTTAATTCATCCGGAATATTAAAGTCAAACTGCCAGTAATTAAAGTAATTAAACTCGCTATATTTGAAGCAGCACTTGCAAGTGCTGTCTCCTTATCCCCCCATGCCCTAGTCTCTGGGTAGATTTTGCACAGCTTCAACTACTAAAATTATCTTTTTGCAATCACTTCGCCAATGGTTCAGCAACCGATGTCGCCAAAATCATCTCTCAGTCAGTCAGAACAACCTGAAAAAATGTATTTACCGCGTACCAGCGAATCAGAAAACTTAAAAAAGATTCGTCACACAGCTTCTCATGTGATGGCAATGGCAGTACAAAAGTTGTTTCCCAAGGCGCAAGTTACAATCGGCCCCTGGATTGAAAACGGTTTTTATTACGATTTTGATAGTCCAGAACCATTTAGCGAAAATGATTTGAAAGCCATCAAGAAAGAGATGGTTAAAATTATTAATCGCAAATTGCCAGTGATTCGAGAAGAAGTCAGCCGCACAGAAGCCGAAAAACGCATTCAGGGAATTCAGGAACCTTACAAACTAGAAATCCTAGCAGATATCAAAGAAGAACCCATCACAATTTACCATTTAGGAAATGAATGGTGGGATTTGTGCGCCGGGCCTCACGTCGAAAATACCAGCGAATTAAACCCCAAAGCTATTGAATTAGAAAGTGTCGCTGGTGCTTATTGGCGTGGGGACGAAACCAAAGCACAGTTACAACGTATCTATGCTACTGCGTGGGAAAGTCCAGAACAACTTGCTGAATATAAGCGACGTAAAGAAGAAGCTTTGCGGCGTGACCACCGTAAACTCGGTAAGGAACTAGGATTATTTATATTTTCTGAACAAGTGGGGCCGGGTTTACCCTTGTGGACACCCAAAGGTACTTTGTTGCGGAGTGTTTTAGAAGATTTTCTCAAACAGGAACAGCTAAAACGTGGTTATTTGCCTGTAGTGACACCGCATATCGCCAGAGTGGATTTATTTAAAACCTCTGGACACTGGCAAAAATATAAGGAAGATATGTTTCCTTTGATGTCGGATGACGAGGAAGCCGCAGCACTAGAACAAGGCTTTGTCCTCAAGCCGATGAATTGTCCATTTCACATTCAAATTTACAAGAGTGAATTACGTTCCTATAGGGAATTACCCATTAGATTAGCGGAATTTGGTACTGTTTATCGTTATGAACAATCTGGTGAATTAGGTGGTTTGACCAGGGTACGCGGTTTTACTGTAGATGATTCTCACCTGTTTGTAACTCCAGAACAGCTAGACAGTGAATTTCTCAACGTTGTAGATTTGATTTTGTCGGTGTTTAAGAGTCTGCAACTGAAAAACTTTAAAGCTAGACTCAGTTTCCGCGATCCAGCCAGTGATAAGTATATCGGTTCTAATGAAGTTTGGGATAAAGCCGAAGGTGCGATTCGTCGCGCTGTGGAAAAGTTGGGAATGAATTACTTTGAGGGAGTTGGGGAAGCGGCGTTTTATGGCCCTAAACTGGACTTTATCTTCAGTGATGCCTTAGAACGGGAATGGCAATTAGGAACAGTCCAGGTAGATTACAACTTACCAGAACGCTTTGATTTAGAATACGTCGCTGAAGATGGTTCCCGCCAACGTCCCGTAATGATTCACCGTGCGCCTTTTGGTTCTCTGGAACGGCTGATTGGGATTTTGATTGAAGAGTACGCTGGTGATTTCCCCTTGTGGTTAGCGCCAGTGCAAGCCAGATTGTTACCAGTAGGAGAAGACCAACTAGATTTTACTAAAGATGTAGCCGCAAAAATGGTGGCTGCGGGTATCCGTGCCGAAGTCGATACTAGTGGCGATCGCCTGGGTAAATTAATTCGCAATGCTGAAAAACAAAAAATACCTGTAATGGCAGTTGTGGGAGCAAAAGAAGTGGAATCCAACAGCTTAAGTATCCGTACCCGTGCTTCTGGAGAGTTAGGAGCGATACCTGTAGATGAGGTAGTGGATAAAATGAAGAATGCGATCGCTAACTTCGAGAACTTCTAACCATCCGTAGGCTAGGCATTGTCTAGCCTAACCACGACTGCAAATCAGCCAGATTGCTAAAATCAAGCAATGCTTCGCCCAGATTTTCTAATTCTTCTAAAGAGAGAGTTTCAACACGCTGACGCACATCTTGAGGTAATTCTCCCACTCGTCGAGTTAGGAGTCTTAAGATGAGCGATCTTTCTCTTTGTAATCCTTCTTCTCGACCTTCTTCCCGACCTTCTTCTTTAATTTCCTGGTAAACTCGCGTTTCTTTGAGTGTTATTCCTAGCATCGCTTCAACCTCCCTGCGGTTTAATTTTTCAAACTTGTACACCATGATTGTGGTTACTAATTCAATTATGGCGCTACTTGCAGTTTCTGCTTCCTCACAAGCGGAACGTTCAAGTAAATACTTAGCCTCAGAGGGTGCTTGTTCTGAGTCTACAGTGGTTAATACCATCAATGCTACCCATAGAGGTAATTGACGAATATCTCCCAATTCATCCAAATACACTCGATGCACCTGGTTACTATTCAGGAAACCTCGATGGGGATAAATGTTACTTTGTTCAATATTACGTGATGGGTAAATTATCACTGCTTGCCAATCACTAAATCTGTCACTGTTACGGTAGAAATATAATAACGATTCTGCAAATACTCTTTCGTAGAGTTTTTCGTCTTTTTGAAATTGCACCTCGCAGAAATACACCACACCCGGACTTTCATTTTCTGGTGGTAAAAATACCCCGTCAATTTCAAACTTGGGTTCTTTGACAGCTACTGAATCAAAGCGATATACCTCTGTATTTTCTGGCGGATTTGTCAATAGTTCAAATAGTAAAGTCGGGGATTGTTGAAATAGTTGATAAAATATAGAATCTCGGCGCATGAAAGATGTTCCTAGATGAGCGCAATAGTTAAAGATGTGTCAAAAGCGCTCATTTTTCTTCATCATCTTAAC
Organism: Nostocales cyanobacterium LEGE 11386; assembly: GCA_015207155.1. GTDB lineage: Bacteria > Cyanobacteriota > Cyanobacteriia > Cyanobacteriales > Nostocaceae > LEGE-11386. Next base: position 11,042 of record JADEXK010000085.1, read on the forward strand.
CCCCAAGCGCTGCAAATCATCCAGACTTTCTCAAAGCGCTAACTTCGCGAACTTCTAGCAGAAACTAGGGTGAGTATTGCTCAAACTGTCAAAAAATCATCCGCAGTAAGTGAACAAACTCTAATAAGACTCTTGTTATGCTGCAACTGAAGCTGTTAATCTTCCTTCGACTCGTTCATATTCATCTTCAAGTAGCCAAAGTTTTGCTTCTTCGTAGCTGTCACTAGAAAATGCCAACTCATAATTCTGATTTGGATCGTAAACACAGCTTTTACCGGAACAGTCGCTTAATAAAATCAGAACGTATGGAGGTGAAGCAGTCGGATCGATCCATAGCTCTGTGAAGTCCCAGTTATCTGCTAGATTTTGTGCGTGGGATAACATGGTATTTGTTTCCTTTTACTTTCATTTCAGCGTAATGAAGTGGGAATTTATCTCCGTCACGACTGACACGATATCCAATTGGTTCGTCAAAGCATATTCCACAGCGTTCATGTTCGCGAATGCACCCTTTTATTAACCACAAGAGTGAGCGCTTACTCCCATAACCTTGTAAAACTGCTAGTGAATACTTGCTCATATATTAATTTTTGCAAACAAGCATGAAACCGTCGGACAGCAATTAGCAAGACTCATGAGCAAAGTCACCCTTTACATGAGATGCTAGTTCATTGATTGGTGAGTATTTGTAGATGTCTGTCGTTTCTAGTATCACTGTTACCGTTCCCGCCACCACAGCTAACTTGGGGCCTGGTTTTGACTGTATAGGTGCGGCTTTAACGCTGTACAACTCATTCAAGTTCACTCGCTTAGAAGAGGGTGGATTAATTATTCATGTCACAGGTGCAGAAGCCGAACGGGTGCAAACCGATGAAAGTAATCTGCTTTATCAGGCGTTTGTTAAGTGCTATCAATATATAGGGCAGACACCGCCATCGGTAAAAATGGAGATTGAGTTGGGTGTACCCTTGGCGAGAGGGTTGGGTAGTTCAGCTACAGCCATTGTCGGCGGGTTGGTTGGTGCGAATCAACTGGCGGGTGCGCCTTTGAGTCAGTTGCAGGTGATGGAATTAGCGATCGCCATGGAAGGACATCCTGATAATGTAGTTCCAGCGCTATTGGGGGGATGTCGTCTGGCTGCGACTAATGGCGATGATTGGGAAATTTGCGAAGTTCCCTGGAATGCAGATGTTGTACCAGTAGTAGCTATTCCTGATTTTGAACTTTCCACCAGTGAAGCACGGCAAGTTTTACCCACTCAAGTGAGTCGTGCAGATGCAATTTTCAACACAGCGCATCTGGGGTTATTATTACGCGGCTTGGAAACTGGTAAGGGAGAATGGTTAAGGACGGCTTTGCAAGATAAATTGCATCAGCCATATCGTCAAGCTTTGATTCCTGGCTATGATGCTGTGAAAGCGGCTGCTATGAAAGCTGGTGCTTATGGCATGGTGATTAGTGGTGCAGGGCCAACACTGTTAGCTTTAGTAGATAAGTTGCATTCCCAGGCTGTAGAGGAGGCTATGTTATCAGCTTGGCAGTCAGCAGGAATTATAGCAGTTGTGCGATCGCTGTCTCTGGATACCCAAGGTGCAAGCTACGAAGGAAACTCCCATGATTAACCAAATTCACACAGAAATCACTACCCTGAACTCACAAATTCAGGCTCTCCAGCAAGAACGCGCAGCGCTGACTATTAATAATGTATTATCTGGCGAGAATGATTCACCTTCGGCAATGGTTGAAGCTTATCGCCGCCAAGCCAGGGAAAATCCCCAATTATCTGTGGAACTCAAGGGTATCGATGATGCGATCGCGGCGCTGGAAGTGCAGGTACAACAAAAACAAGCTGAGTTAGAACGTTGGCAACAGGAATCCCCACAACTTACCCCACAAGAACAATTAGAAGCAGCCAGAAAAGTGGCTCAGGTTCATGCCGAACGTGTTAATCAACTGGCTGCGGAACTAGCAACAGAAATCCGCCAACTCAAATCTTGTGCTGATTATCTCAGTCCCATGTATTGGCAGGTGTACTATAAGCCTTTTATTACTGGGTTTAAGACTATCTCAGTTCCCCATGTCCGCTCAGATGGGGAAGTCTGGACAATTGTGAATCGAATTGTTTAAACTTGCCACTCTTTGCGGTTTGAGCAAACTATTCGTATCTATGCAAACCATTGAATATTATAACTTTAAACGGTGGCTTTAGCCGCCTTTTTTATTATTTTTTTTGTTGACGTTGCAAAAGTTTACAACTAAAATAGGTTTGACGGGGATCAGTGAGTATTTATTCCTAAAATTTTTGCAAAAAAACGGGATTAGGGATAAATAATATTTACAAAAGTAACGATTCCTTAATATAATGTAATTAAAAGCAAAAAGGTAAATTGATTGTCAGAAGTGATGAATGCTATTGAATTTCCCTGGCTGTCAGCCATAATTTTATTGCCCTTGGTGGCTGCCTTAGCCATTCCTTTAATCCCAGATAAAGAAGGCAAAACCGTTCGGTGGTATGGTCTGGGAGTTGCGATCGCCGACTTTGCCCTGATGATTTATGCTTTTTGGCATAGCTACGATTTCCAAAACTCCACACTGCAACTCGTAGAAAATTATCCTTGGGTTCCCCAGTTAGGTTTAAATTGGGCAGTCGGGGTTGATGGATTATCGATGCCCCTAGTCCTGTTAACAGGTTTAATTAATACACTCGCAATCTTCGCGGCTTGGAAAGTTACCAACAAGCCGCGATTGTTTTATGGCTTGATGTTGGCGATGTACAGCGCCCAACTTGGTGTATTTGTCGCCCAAGATTTGCTGTTGTTCTTCCTGATGTGGGAAATCGAGTTAGTACCTGTGTACCTGCTGATTTCTATTTGGGGAGGGCCAAAGCGCCGTTATGCAGCGACTAAGTTCATTCTCTACACAGCCGCAGCATCAATATTTATCTTGGTAGCTGGTTTTGCCATGGCATTCTCTGGAGATACCGTCACTTTCGACATGGCAACTCTGGGCATGAAGCAATACCCCAAAGCTGTTGAATTGTTAACTTATGCAGGCTTCTTGATTGCCTTCGGTGTGAAGTTGCCAATTTTCCCTTTACATACCTGGTTACCTGATGCCCACGGTGAAGCATCTGCACCTGGTTCCATGATTTTGGCTGGTGTGTTGTTAAAAATGGGTGGTTATGCACTCATCCGCATCAACGTGGAAATGTTGCCTAATGCTCATGTTTACTTTGCCCCAGTTCTAGCAGTGCTGGGTGTAGTGAATATTGTCTACGGTGCTTGCTGTGCCTTTGCCCAAACAAATCTCAAACGCCGTTTGGCTTACTCTTCAATTGCCCACATGGGATTTGTCTTAATCGGGATTGCCTCTTACACCGAAATTGGTGCTAGCGGTGCAGTACTACAGATGGTTTCTCACGGTTTAATTGCTGCTAGTTTGTTCTTCCTTTCTGGTGTAACTTACGAACGTACTCACACTTTGATGATGGACAAAATGGGCGGTATGGCGAAAGTAATGCCCAGAACCTTCGCAATGTTTACTGTGGGTTCAATGGCTTCTCTGGCTTTACCCGGAATGAGTGGCTTTGTCGGTGAATTGATGGTGTTCCTCGGTATTGCCTCCAGCGATGTTTACAGTTCCAGCTTCAAAGTTGTAGTCATCCTGTTGTCAGCCGTTGGCGTGATTTTGACACCGATTTACTTACTGTCCATGCTGCGCCAAGTGTTTTACGGTCAGCAAAGTGAAGAATTACATCTAGATGCTGTCATCGCCGATATTAAACCCCGCGAATTGTTTATCACTGCTTGCTTGATAGTTCCCATCATCGGCATTGGTTTCTATCCCAAGTTGGCAACGCAGACTTATGATGTAAAGACAGTAGAACTAGCAGCCCATGCCCGTCAAGTTCTACCAGTTGTCGCACGTCAGCAACCAGCAAGTTTGTACTCGCGTATATTTACAGCACCAACATTAGCTTCTTCTCAAGTTGAAACTTTAGTTAATATCTCAGAGTAAGTATCAAACTCAAAAAGGGTGCTGCTAGTAAATTATAAATATGAGGGGAATATAAGGTTGGTTCCATAACCAACCTTAAAATTATTTTAGGTGCGGTTCTTTCAAGGAATATCAGCTTCATACAACGATAATTATGGCAAACCACGAAGCACAAGCAGCGATCGCCTGAATACCGATTTATTTAACGAAGGAAGAGGGAAGAAGAAAGAAGGAAGAAGTTATTTGATTTATTACCTGATAATCATATAATAAACTTCTGTCAAAAGACATATTTATAAATTGGAGTGATAATAATCTCTGAATATATTGCCATATTATTCTCTATCGATGTGAATAAAACATAAACTTAATCTTAAAAACTATTCATTTAGATACTGATTCTGGTACTTTTTTATAGAGATCACCATCAACTTTTTTTAAACATTCATCTGAGATTGAGCAACCATAAGATAGCAGTCTTAAATGGGTGATTCTTGGCGTTTTGGCGATATGCGCTACGCTTTAGCGGAGCTTTAAGCTTTAGCGATATGTTTAAAAAAAGTAATTTTCCCACTCAGATAGGATTGCTATAGATGAATATGATGCCTAATTTTTCAGTTGGCTACTGAAAAAAATTCATCGTGGGTAAGATGAACCTCTGACCACAGATGATTAAACTGGCATACTAATGAATTTGTCGAAATAATTTTATCATGGAGTTTAATTAATATGACTTTAGTAAGTACTCCACAAACAAAACCTTTAAAAGATGAAGAATTACATAAAATAAATGCCTACTGGCGTGCTGCTAACTATCTTTCAGTCGGGCAAATATATTTATTTGACAATCCACTGCTGCGAGAACCATTAAAGCAGGAACATGTCAAACCCCGACTTTTGGGTCACTGGGGAACAACACCAGGACTCAACTTTATCTATGTTCATCTCAACAGAGTTATCAAAAAGTACGACCTCAACACAATCTACATTGCTGGGCCAGGTCATGGTGGCCCAGGACTAGTAGCCAATACCTACCTGGAAGGTACTTACAGCGAGTACTACCCAAACATCTCCCAAGATGCTGAGGGCATGAAGAAACTCTTTAAACAGTTCTCCTTCCCTGGTGGTATTCCTAGCCACGTTGCACCAGAAACCCCCGGTTCAATTCACGAAGGCGGCGAACTTGGTTATGCCCTCGTCCACGCCTATGGTGCTGCTTTTGACAACCCTGATTTGATTGTGGCGGCTGTAGTGGGTGATGGCGAAGCGGAAACAGGGGCTTTAGCTACTAGCTGGCATTCCAACAAATTTCTCAATCCTGTGCATGATGGTGCAGTCCTGCCCATATTACACCTCAACGGCTATAAAATAGCTAACCCAACTTTACTGGCAAGGTTGAGTTATGAAGAATTAGAGAACTTGTTTTTAGGTTATGGTTACAAACCTTACTTTGTAGAAGGTGCCGAACCCGCAGACGTTCACCAGCAGATGGCAGCAATTTTAGATATTGCGATCGCCGAAATTCAAAGCATCCAAAGAGAAGCCCGTGTACACGGTTTCAAAAAACGTCCCCAATGGCCAATGATTATCCTCAGAACCCCCAAAGGTTGGACAGGGCCGAAGGATGTCGATGGCAAGAAAACCGAAGATTTCTGGCGATCGCACCAAGTTCCATTTGGTAATCTATTCGGTAACCCAGAACATTTGCAGTTACTAGAAGACTGGATGAAGAGTTACAAACCAGAAGAACTCTTCGATGCCAACGGTAAACTAATTCCTGAACTAGCAGAACTCGCTCCCCTAGGACATCGGCGCATGGGTGATAATCCTCATGCCAACGGCGGTATTTTGCTACGCGACCTGAAAATGCCCGACTTCCAGAACTATGCGGTTAATGTTACCCAACCGGGTAAAAGCTATGCCGAAGCTACCAAAGTGACAGGACAATTTTTGCGGGATGTGATGAAACTGAACGCAGAAAACCGCAACTTTCGCCTTGTCGGCCCTGACGAAACAGCGTCAAATCGCCTAGATGCTGTACTGGAAGTTACAGACCGGACTTGGGTAGCCGAAATCCTTCCAGAAGACGAACATTTATCTCCTAACGGTCGAGTGATGGAAGTCCTCAGCGAAACTAATTGTCAAGGCTGGTTAGAAGGATACCTGCTGACAGGTCGTCACGGGTTTTTCTCCTGCTATGAGGCATTCATCCACATCATTGACTCGATGTTCAACCAACACGCCAAATGGTTAAAAACTACCCGTCATATCCCTTGGCGCAGACCTATTGCTTCTCTCAACTACTTATTGACTTCCCATGTCTGGAGACAAGACCACAATGGGTTCTCTCACCAAGACCCCGGTTTTATCGACCATGTACTTAACAAGAAAGCCGAGATTATTCGCGTATATCTGCCACCCGATGCCAACACACTGCTATCAGTAACAGACCATTGCCTGAGAAGTCGCCACTATGTAAATGTCATTGTTGCAGGTAAACAACCATCATTGCAATTCCTAAATATGGATGCAGCTATTAAACATTGCACCAAAGGTATTAGTATTTGGGAATGGGCCAGTAATGACAAAGGTAGTGAACCTGATGTAGTCATGGCTTGTGCTGGAGATGTTCCCACCTTAGAAACCTTAGCAGCAGTTGACATCCTGCGCCAGCACTTCCCTGAATTAAAGGTGCGGGTGGTTAACGTGGTGAATTTGATGAAACTACAGCCACAAAGTGAGCATCCCCATGGTTTAAGCAGTAAAGATTTCGACACAATTTTTACCACAGACAAACCGATCATTTTTGCTTTTCATGGCTATCCCTGGCTGATTCATCGCCTAACTTATCGCCACACTAACCACAAAAATTTGCATGTGCGTGGCTATAAGGAAGAAGGAACTACCACCACTCCCTTTGATATGGTTGTGCTTAACGATCTTGATCGTTTTCATCTGGTGATGGACGTAATTGACCGCGTACCAAAACTAGGATATACAGCAGCTTATGTCAAGCAAATGTTAGAAGATAAGCTGATTGAACACAAGCACTACATTCAAGAGTATGGCGAAGATATGCCAGAAATTCGCGATTGGAAGTGGCCTTATTAAGGCTAAATGAGTTGATATAGCCCCAGGTTTTAACCTGTGGGCTAAGGGTTTGTAGTCAGGACTTTAGTCCTGTCTTTAGGGACTAAAGTCCTGACTACGAGCCAAATTTTTTATCTCCTCAAAAATTTCTGACGCATTCGCACGGCAAAAGTATTGACCTCTGGTATTTTCATGAATGAGACAATGATGGCAAACACCAAAATCCCCACTAAGCCGGATATGCATAACTGCAACAGTTGAATTAGTAAGCCTTCTGTACCTAATAACTGCTGACAACCAACTAAAGTCCCAAAACTGGCAAATCCAGCAACAATGCTACCTCCAGTCAAACCCAAAATGGGCACACTCCACTCACGCCAAGGTAAGCCATTGAGTTTGCGATCAAGTAACCACAACAGCATCAGCAGAGAACTGCAATTTACACCTACTGTTGCTAAAACAATACCAGTAGCGCCAAAAGGTCGTACCAAAATCCAATCTAATAAAATGTTGAGAAAGATGTTAAAGGTGCTGATACGAAAAGGTGTCTGTCCATCGCCCAAGGCATAAAACACCCGCACCAAGACATCACGCCCCAAATAAACAAACATCCCAATACCGTAAGCAATCAATAGGGATGAAACCAACTGTGTAGCCTCTTGTTTGAAAGCACCCCGTTCATACACTACTTGGACAATGGGTACAGATAGCACCACCATCAACGCTCCTAAAGGTAGCATAGTCACGGCGGTGAGCAAAATTCCTTGGCGAATACGTAATTTGAGGTCTGGCCAATGTTCTGGGTCAGCCAATTTAGCAAACATTGGTAATAGAGGCAGCAAAATAATATTAGAAATAATTCCTAAGGGAGTTTGCACTAACAGATTGGCATAGTTAAAACCAGCCGCCGCCCCAGGGATCGGACTAGCAAAGTAAAGGTCAGTGGCAACATTAATAGGCATCATGCCAGAGGATATGGTCGCCGGCGTCATAATTCTGATGACTTCTTGCACCCCAGGGGATTTAAAATCAAACCGCAGACGTAATGTACCCAATCCCAAGCGCCACTGCACAATTAGCTGCACCAACCACTGAAGAATTGCCCCCGCCAAAGTTCCCCAAGCTAAAACCATACCACCGATAAAGGCGTATTCTGGCTTGATAATATCCCTACCCAGTTGTCCTGTTAAGATGACAATCCCCGCAATCACAGTCACGCTGGATAATAAGGGACTAATAGAAAGTAACCAATATTGATTAGCTGCATTGAGAGTGCCAAAACCAATGCCAATTAAGCCCGAAAATAAGGCCATTGGTGCCATAATGCGGATTTGTTGAATAGCGATCGCTCTGGTTGTTGGTTGCAAACCATGACCGACAATATCAACGATCGCATCGGCAAAGAAAATCTGTGCGCATGTTACCAATAACAGCAATCCACCCACCAGAGTTGTCACTGTTTCCACCAGAGGTGCAGTTTCTTCTTGCTTCCGCTTGGCTAAAACGCTAACAACCGCACTGTGTAATGGCCCATTGACGCCACCTAATAGGATTAATAAAAAGCCAGGAATAATGTAAGCATAACTGTAGGCAGTAGCAGCAGCACCCACACCAAAGGCAGCAGCGATCGCCTGCTGTCGCACTAAACCAAATACTTTACTAATTAATGTGGCTGCGGCAACAATGCCAGCAATTCCAGCGAAAGAACGAGAGGGTTTCGAGTCTTGTTGTGTCACTAATATTACCTGACAACTCTTGCAGAGTGCATATCTGAAACATTTAACCTAAATTTTAGAAGGATGTCAGGTATTTTTTGATTAATTACGAATTACGAATTAAGAATTACTTACACCCTAAACTATCTCGTGTCGCAACACCCGTTACAGGGTTAATCCCATCAGCGCGATCGCACATTAAAGCTACTTGATAGCGGTCAATCAAAGCATCGGTAAAATCAGCACCCGTAATGTCCGCATCGTAAAAACGACTACGTGTCATAGTCGCTTCTGTAAAGTTGGCATTTTTCAGGTTTGCGCCATCCAACGTCACGCGATCCACCAAAGCGCCGGTGAGGTTTGCATCTTCCAAATTGGCTTTTAGTAAAACTCCCTTAGTGAGAATAGCGTTAGTTAAATTTGCCCCTAGAAAGTTTGCACCCCGCATTTCGGCCGCCACAAAAGTCCCACCTGCCAAATCAGCATGGGAAAAGTCACGATTCTGTAAACTGCCATTGCTGTAGTTGATTGTGTTGATTTGAGCAAAAGCTGGTTGAGGATTGATAATCACCCATAACCAAGCCAAAATCACAATCACAAGCAAACTTAACAATTTCAGTAAAAACTTTTTCATAACTTTAAATAATCATGTCCATACTACTGAGTAAAGAGTGATGAGTAAATAGTAAAGAAATTATGATATTTTTTCATCCTCAGCACTCAGTACTCACTATTTCCAATCTCTACCGATACGGATGGTGAGATCAGATTCCAAAGCCCCAGTTGCTGACACGTAGATTTGACCTAAGCCAATGATGTCTTGTAATTCAACTCCTGGTCGTCGGTTTCCTTTTTGCACAAGAATCTGAGTTTGCCGTTGGGTATCAGGCCAATCTGACACCGCATAAACATTCGTGAAACCTTTTTGTTTGAGATAGGTAATAACTTTTTCAGTTAGCTGAGGTTGATTAGAAGCATTTTGAATAGCAATTTTGAGGTTATGAACTGGACGCACATCTGGTTTAAGACCAGGTACATCCACCCCAACATAATTATTCAATAGAGTTTGTTGACCAGTTAAATTCAACCAATAACTATTAGGATCTTGACTGAATCGGCTGAACGTACCAGGCAAAATGGTCATTTGGAAATTATCCCGCTCCAGGTTCACGGAAAAATTCACCAAAGCCATCATTTCTTCTAGCTTGAGATTTGTATCAAAATACTTCCGCATGAGGCGGGTTAATTGAGGCAGTCTGGGTAAAACAGTAGGACTATTGAGGCGTTGCAGCAAAGCTGTCATTAGTGCTTGCTGTCGTTGCACTCTGGGTAGGTCACCTAATCCTGGCTCACGGAATCGGGCAAATTGTTCTGCTTGTTCTCCGTTGAGGGTTTGCCATCCACTGACTAAATTAATCGACAACTGACTGCTGGTGTCTTGATATACCATTTCTTGAGGAACAAAAACCTCTACACCACCCAATTGGTCAACTAACTGCCTTAAGCCACTAGTAGAAATACGGACGTAACGATGAATAGGAGCGTTACTTAAAGTACGGCTAACTACTCTGGCTGCCAATACTGGGCCGCCTTGAGCATTAGCATCAGACACCTTAGTTAACCCTTGTTCTGGGAGAGCAATCATTGTATCCCTGGGAATCGAAAGCACCCGCATCGATTTATTACTGGGGTCAAGCCGTACCAGCAACATAGTATCGCTTGTACCAGCAAAACTTTCTGGTGAGCCATCAACAGTACCTGGGACTGGATCAACGCCCATAATCAGGATATTCATCGGTCGAGAGAGCTTATACTGGGAAATTTTGCCCCATAACTCTCCAGGTAAGGGGACTTTCTGCTCATCTTTACCAGAAAATCCTAATTCTTCATCTGTTCGATCCAGATTGCTCCACAAAGGAGTCCACAGCGCCAAAGTCGATACCAGTAAACCAGATAAAACGATCCCCACAACTACTGTTAATGTCCACAGTAGCCATCGAGGCATAGCCAAGCCCAATCGTTCGTAAAGCTCGTTGGGTATGGCACCCACAGACTCAACGACGCTACGAGAAATAGTTCCTGGCTGATGTGGTACTATCTCTAGTTCTGATGGTGATGGCTGTTGAATTCCTAGCTCATTTTCTGCCCATTGTATTTGTTGAGATTTTTCCTCCAGTTCTAACTCTGGTACTTGTTGAGACGTGACCTGATTTTTTGACCATTGAAATTGTTTAATCACAAATTATCTCCCCACTCAACCACTCCCTAAAGGTATGTTAATCGAAGCCACAAATCTTGCCAGGGGAAAAGCTCACTGTACACTTATAGTGATCTTCCGTAGGTGTGTATGACAACATGAGTAATTCATTGTTCCCAGTAATTCTGGCCGGTGGCAAAGGTGAACGTTTTTGGCCCCTCAGTCGCCGAAACAGACCTAAGCAATTTTTAAGTCTTGATGGTAGCTCTAGAAGTTTATTACAAGCAACTGCTGATCGATTGTTAGCAGTTACAAGTGGTTGGGATGACTTGTGGGTCATTACTTCTAGTCAGATAGCCGAAGGTGTAAGACAACAACTACCTGAATTGCCATCTCAAAATTTACTAATTGAGTCACAGGGAAGAGATACTGCCGCAGCTGTTGCCTGGACAAGTTTGGAAATTAAAAAGCGTTACGGTGAAGACGCTATCATTGGCTTTTTTCCCTCTGACCATTGGATAGCTGACCAAAAAGCGTTTTTACGCACCTTAAGCGCTGCTACTCAATTAGCGGCAAACACGGAAGCGATTGTCACTTTGGGGATCAAGCCTACTTTCCCATCAACTGGTTACGGCTACATTGAACAAGGCGAAAAGATTGGTAGCTTTAATGATTTGCCAGCCTATCACGTCAACCGCTTTACTGAAAAGCCCAACCGTGAAACAGCAGAAACTTTTTTATCTACGGGGCGTTTTAGCTGGAATAGTGGCATGTTCGTGTTTCGGGCTGGAGTCGTTCTCAAGGAACTATATACCCATGCACCAGAAGTCATCGAACCATTAGCACAACAAGGTCCTGATATTTATCCTCAGTTGCCTAAAAAGAGTATAGACTATGCACTCATGGAAAAGACAAATTTAGCATATGTCTTGCCAGTAGAATTTGGTTGGGATGATTTAGGAGATTGGAATGCGCTTGAGCGCTTGCTAAAAAAAGCAGAGACTCCCAATGTGGAACTCGCTACCCATGTGGGATTGGACACGCAGGGGGCTATTATCTATGCTACTAATTCTGAAGATGTAATTGTTACTATTGGTTTAGAAGACGTGGTGATTGTGCGCGATCGCAATGTCACCCTCGTTGTCAACAAAGACCGGACTCAAGAGATTAAGCAGATTCTCAAAACCCTCGAAAACGATCCCCGATTCACTCAACTGTTGTAACTATTAAGCTGTAAAAGTTAAAACCCTTGACAGAGGCTTAAGGATTGTTGCCTCTATTATAACTTTAATGTCTGTTTTAGGGACAAGGGGACAGGGGGACAAAGCAAATTCTTCTC
>JADEXK010000086.1 GCA_015207155.1 Nostocales cyanobacterium LEGE 11386
TTAATCAGAAGATTAAGCTCATTAAAAGAAGGGCTTATGGCTTAACTAACTTCAATAATTTTAGAAGAAGGATTTTACTCAATTGGTATTTTTGTTCTTAATTTAACATATTTAGTCTGGGAGAGCCAAACAGTTTTTGATGATCCTCTCTATGTTGACTTCTATGATCCAGATCATTCTGAAGACGAAGAGCGATATCTCATTGTTGGGGAGTCAAACCAAGGGCGGCTGCTGATTGTGTCTTATACCGAAAGAGGAAATTCAGTTCGCCTCATCAGTGCAAGAGAAGTGACACGAACCGAGCGAGAAGCTTATGAAGAGGGATAAGTCAGAAATGGAAGACGATTTGCGGACAGAGTATGACTTGAAGAGCCTGCGAGTCAGGAGATTAGGTTCAGGGCGTAAGAGTTTTGGCACGACAACAGTGCGTCTAGAGCCGGATGTTGCTGAGATTTTTCCCAGTGCCGATGCAGTGAATGAAGCTCTACGTTTTTTGATCAGGGTGATGCAGCAGAACCAAGCACTTGCTCCTCAGACCCAGGTTAACGCTACGTTGGAGCCGACCGACGAGAGATAATCGGTGAGCGCCAGAAGTTGTCTGCGGCGGCTCAACTTCACCTTTATACTGCTGGCTGTTTACCTTGACTTTCAATGTAATGACGCAAAATTGAATTGATGAAAGCTTTGTATTCACCACCTTGAGCGCTGTGACGAGGAATCCGCTAAAGTGCAATAAAGCGGAGAATAAGCTCGTCTCACACCTCATAAATTGTAAACACCTCATCCGCATTCATAATCAAGGTGGTACAATTTACATTCATGCTAGGGGTGCCTGAGAATTCAGGCTGAGATCACACCCTTAACACCTGAGTCTGGCTAATACCAGCGGAGGGAAGCTGTTTATCGAGGAATTTAATATGCGGACAGAATGGGTTGCCAAGCGTCGTGGGCAAAGCAATGTCACTCAAATGCACTACGCACGCCAGGGTGTTATTACCGAAGAAATGCACTATGTGGCCCAACGGGAAAACCTCCCGGCGGATCTCATTCGTGAGGAAGTAGCGCGGGGACGCATGATTATCCCTGCAAACATTAACCATACCAACTTAGAGCCGATGGCAATTGGCATCGCCTCTAAATGTAAAGTAAATGCCAATATCGGCGCTTCTCCCAACTCTTCCAATCTTCAAGAAGAAGTGGATAAGTTGAAATTAGCGGTGAAATATGGCGCTGATACTGTGATGGACTTGTCCACAGGTGGCGGTAACTTAGATGAAATTCGCACAGCCATTATTCAAGCCTCACCTGTTCCCATTGGCACGGTGCCAGTATACCAAGCTTTAGAAAGCGTCCACGGCACAATTGAAAAACTCACCGCCGATGATTTTCTTCACATCATCGAAAAACACGCCCAACAAGGTGTAGATTATCAAACCATCCACGCTGGGATTTTGATTGAACATTTACCTTTAGTCAGAGACCGCATTACAGGTATTGTCTCCCGTGGTGGTGGGATTCTGGCGCGGTGGATGCTGCATCACCACAAACAAAACCCACTTTATACCCACTTTAACGACATCATTGAGATTTTCAAAAGATATGATGTCTCCTTCAGTTTAGGTGACTCCCTGCGTCCCGGCTGTACCCATGATGCCTCAGATGCCGCACAATTAGCAGAACTGAAAACCCTCGGACAGCTAACCCGCAAAGCCTGGGAAGATAATGTCCAGGTGATGGTAGAAGGGCCTGGACACGTGCCAATGGATCAAATTGAGTTCAACGTCCGTAAACAGATGGAAGAGTGTTCTGAAGCACCTTTCTATGTGTTGGGCCCATTGGTAACAGATATTGCTCCCGGTTATGACCACATTACGTCTGCAATTGGGGCAGCGATGGCTGGGTGGTATGGTACAGCAATGCTGTGTTATGTCACACCCAAAGAACATTTGGGATTGCCTGATGCTGAAGATGTTCGTAATGGTTTAATTGCTTATAAAATAGCAGCTCATGCGGCGGATATTGCCAGACATCGCCCAGGAGCCAGAGACAGAGATGATGAACTGTCTAAAGCACGTTATAACTTCGACTGGAATCGTCAATTTGAATTATCATTAGACCCCGAAAGGGCTAAGGAGTATCACGACGAAACTCTACCGGCAGATATTTATAAAACGGCTGAATTTTGTTCTATGTGTGGGCCTAAGTTTTGCCCAATGCAAACCAAAGTTGATGCTGATGCATTGACAGAACTGGAAAAGTTCTTGGCGAAAGAGACTGTAGCGCACAGTTAACTTTAATAGACCTCACCTATAAGGGTGGGGCTAGACAAAGAAAGCAAGGTGGGTAAAAGTTACCTAAAATTTTGTCCAATTTTAGGCTTTCCACTTTAGTGCCTTAGTGCCTTTGTGGGTCAAAAGTCATTTTTTTAACCACTAAGACACTAAGACACCAAGAAAAATCCATTACACTTTGAAGGGGCTGTTTTTGATGGTCGTTTATGGTTAGATGCCTGAAGTGCTTTGACTGCGAAGACTGTCGATAATTTGGATAAATTTACACTCCGTAATCGAATCACTAGCCATGAGAAATTGCCCTAACAGTCGAAGTGTCTCCACGAAATTGGCACAGTCTACTAAACTCAGACATATATCTAGTGTGCGATCGCTAGTTATTCTCTCAGTAATTATACTATAACAGCAATGTTAACTTTTTTCTTCCAGTGATTTGGCTGGTACCTCAATTGCTGTAACATCAATTGTGCCTTCTGGTGTAAATCGCTGAAAATGCCCCTGTTTGACTGACAGTGGCTCTCCACAGTTGGGACACTGCAACTGACTATTATTTAAACCTGTAAATTCATAGCGGCAGACAGGACATTGATCAGTAACTAAATTGTGTTGTAGCCACCAGCGAAACCCGAAGAAAGCTACAACAGGTGTCAACAACAGCAAACCAAAGATGATTAACAACGAATTCACCAACCACCCTAAGCCTAATGATGCTAGCAACCAAAAAACTGCTAACAGAGTGAGCCAAGGGCGAAGATTTTCAAGACTCAATTGCAAAGATTTAAGGCTCATTTTATAAAATATTGTCTTGCTCTCCCTCTAGGATAGCGATTTTAGTTGAGAGACAAAAGCCTACAGTCAACTACCAAAAGTCAAGAAATATTAATCTCACCTTGGGACTATCGGCTTACGACTCAGGACAAAAGTAGTGCTTGTAAACGTCGTCGAAAGGCTTCCATACCAAAAGTGGCGATCGCTTGTTCTCTTAGCCATTGTCCATCACAACGTTGGTCATGCCCTCGCAAAATTTCTATACAAGCTTTTGCTACCGCCTCTGGATCACGGTGTGGTACTCGCCATCCCAGTTTACCATCCTGCAAGGGGTCGGCCGATCCATCGTCATCACCGGATAGCACTGGTACACCACAAGCCATTGCCTCTAAATAAACAATACCAAAGCCTTCTTGAGAAGGCATAATATAGGCATCAGCCAGGCGGTAGTGGGCCATTAACTGTTCTGTAGGCACAAAACCCGCAAAAACCACGCGATCGCTCACACCTAAATCTTGTGCTAGTTGGGCTAATCGTGGTTGGTCATCGCCGCGACCAATTACCAAATATTTGATTTCAGGTAAAGCTTCAGCAATTTGGGGTAGTGCGCGAATTGTTACATCGACACCTTTATAAATATCCCCTGACCATAGTCGCGCCACAGTCATTAATACTTTAGTACCACCTAAGCCATATTTTTCGACTAATTCTGGTTGCTGAGAACCAGGTGTAAATTTATCGCCATTAATGGCACAAGGTAACATCTTGATTTTTTTAGCATCTAAACCATTGGCAGCACAAGCGCGATCACGGCTGTAACGACTAATCGTCCAAATTGCATTTGCTGATGCTAAAGCGCGTCTTTCGCTATTTTTAAGCGGTTCCCAAACTTCTTTGCCGTAAGTAAGGACTGTGTAGGGAATACCCAACGGCTGGCAAAGTATTTGTATCAGAACTGCTAGGTTAATGTGACCGCAAAAAACGTGCTGGGGGCGTTTTTGTAAGAGGAATTTCAGCAAAGCCCCCGCCATGTTCAGTCTCCCCATTTGGGGTAACTTATTTTGAAAGTAGTGAAATTTTAAACTATCAGACTCAAAAGGATTTGAGTGGTCATAATTATCTCGCAACAAAAAGACTTCTGCCTTACAGCCACCATTTAATTCTGCATAAGCACGAAAAATATCCTTGACATAGGATTGAATACCACCTTCGCAGGCAAAAATCTCTAAAAACACGAAGACATGGTTAGCTTGTTTATTAACCTTTTTACCTGAATTGAGGTTTTCTCCGACTGTATCAATCAGCATTTATATTGTTTATACTCCCAGAGAAGGTAGATTGGCAGGTTGCAATTTTACCGTTTTGCCACGGCTCTATATCTGCCTGTACCATTTTCTCTAATAGTTCCTTAAAGCTAACTTGAGGTTCCCAACCCAGATGATTTTTCTTTATAGCCGTAGTCACATACAGCAATCCTATTTGATTTGCAAACAACGAGAGGCTCAGATCCCCGACTTCTCGGAGAAGTCGGGGATCTTTTTGGCACTCAGGAAGGAAGCACTTTGCTATAAGTACGCTCTAGCAAAATTTACTACTTCTTAGAGTTCTGCTGCCAAATCGTAACAAAGTAGCAAGTATAACTCGTATGCTGATTTTACTGGATTGAGTAATTTTTTTTATACAATAAGTGTTGATTTTTTACGATTTACATTAAATGAAACCCATAACTCAGTATTAATGGCCTTCTTGGGCATATTTAACAATCAGTAGACAATTTCTCCCATCTGCACTACGTTCGTAGACAACACGGTCAGCTAAACGCCGCAGGAGAAACCATCCATACCCCCCTACTTGCAGAGTACCTGGCTGTGGCTCAGTGATGGCATCAGGATTGAAGGGTTTTCCTTGATCCCAAATTCTCATCTCTAGTCTGTTAATCCACAAACTAACTTCAATCTCTATAGTTGTTTCCGGTGGTAAAGCACGATGAGCGTGACGAACTGCGTTGGTAAAACCCTCGGCTAATGCTAAATTGAGGCGATAAAGTTGGCCTTCTGACCAGCCAAGTTGAGATAAATATTTTAGACAAAATTGCTCAAACCATTGTTGTACGTAGTTTAGGAGCTTAAGTTCGCTCTTCACCGTCAGATGGTCGTGCTGCACTATGCTAAGCATTGACCTTGACTTGAATATAAGATTAGTAAAAAATGTCTGTATTTTTTGTATTTTGGTGACTTTAGATTTTGGAATACCGTTTTTATCCAAAACTAAATATCCTAGAAGCTACCTGGACTAGTAAAATTGACGCCTGTCAGTTTCAAAAGTTCATCTGCCAAAAGTATCTGCTGCTTTCGGAGAATACTTGCTCTGTGAACTAGCCAGCAGTTTGGAGAAGGGAAACCTTGCAAAAAACTGCTAACCATGGTAAATGCTCTGGAAACGACAGGCGTCAAAGGTTTGTTGGTGACTAATTTAGAACAATCCCAAGGTCAAAGACTTATCTAGTGGGAGAGCCGCACCAATACCTAGCCAGAGGGTGACAAGTGTGCCAAATAGGAACACTGTGGTCGCAACTGGACGACGGAAGGGATTTTGGAATTTATTGACGTTCTCAATAAAGGGAACGAGGATCAGTCCCAGAGGTACTGAGGCCATTGCTAAGACTCCCAACAGTTTGTTAGGAAGCGATCGCAAAATCTGGAATACAGGATACAAATACCACTCCGGTAAAATTTCTAGCGGTGTGGCAAAAGGATTTGCTGGTTCACCTGTCATTGCGGGGTCTAGCACAGCTAGAGCCACAATACAAGCGAATGAACCCATAATCACGATAGGGAATACATACAATAGGTCATTAGGCCAAGCGGGTTCGCCATAGTAGTTGTGACCCATGCCTTTGGCGAGTTTGGCTCTTAACTGAGGATCACTCAGATCGGGTTTTTTTTGCGTTGCCATTGTTTAATGCGCTCTCCTGCTCAAGTTCAGTTAAAGCATTGATGAAAGCCATCAGCTATAAGGCAACCCTGGTCTGCGGCAAGCGGCCCGGAGGGAGTCTACAGCTTTCAGCTTAAAATACATTGTTTGTTCTTATTGTCGCTTATGAGTTATTTATTTCTGATTTCCCATAAGTTTAAAACAAACAACTCCATCTGGGAACTGAAAGCTGTTGCCTTTTCGCATTTTGGCTGAATTTGTAGATTACAAAGGACCGGAAATACCTTGTTTGCGGATCATCAAGAAGTGGAACAACATGAATACTGCAATTAACCAAGGCAGTACAAAGGTATGAGCGCTGTAATAGCGAGTTAGTGTAGCTTGACCAACACTAGAACCACCACGCAACAGGTCAGAAATCAAAACGCCAACTACGGGAATTGCTTCTGGTACACCGCTCACGATTTTCACGGCCCAGTAACCCACTTGGTCCCAAGGTAAGGAGTAGCCTGTAACACCAAAGGAAACGGTGATTACAGCTAAGATGACACCACTTACCCAAGTCAACTCGCGGGGCTTTTTAAAGCCACCTGTGAGGTACACTCGGAAGACGTGCAAAATCATCATCAACACCATCATGCTGGCAGACCAGCGATGGATAGAGCGAATCAGCCAGCCGAAGTTCACCTCATTCATGATGTACTGTACAGAGGAGTAAGCTTCAGCAACTGTTGGCTTATAGTAGAACGTCATGGCAAATCCAGTGGCAAACTGGATGAGAAAGCAAGTTAAGGTAATTCCGCCCAGACAGTAAAAAATATTTACATGGGGGGGGACGTACTTGCTAGTCACGTCCTCAGCGAGCGCCTGAATTTCCAGACGTTCCTCAAACCAGTCGTAAACGTTGGCCATACAATCTCAAGTTCCTAAAAATCAGTTGCGGTTGATCAATCTCCCAATTAGCATTTTTGGGATTTTCAAAAAGGGGAGTTTGTTCGTTTGCTTTTGAGCCTTCAGAGTGATAAGAGTTTTCAGAAACTTAACACTCTGTAAATATGGAATATATTGCGTTCTCTTTGCAAGCCAACATCAAAAATGCTGGATACCAAGTGGGTTTTATCGTTTGCTGAGTGGGATGCACCGCATCAGTTCTCTCTACAAGTTGATGAGAGCAATGCACCACTTCTATAAAAAAAGTAACATAGTTGAGATATAGATTTCATCAATAACGAGGTAAATGGGCATTTCTAGGCAATTTGGGTTCAGGTGAAATTGGATATGGGGTTCATGCACAAACAGGTTTTTCGGCTAGGATTTTCATTGCTAATGGCATTTTGGTTAACGCTGGGCGCTTTCATTCCATCAGCAGTAGCTTTGACAGATGAGCAAAAGTTAGTTTCAGAAGTTTGGCGAATTGTCAATCGTACTTATCTAGATGAGACATTTAATCATCAAAATTGGTCGATGGCGAGGCAAAAGGCGCTGGAAAAGCCTCTGAGAAACAATCAGGCAGCTTATGATGCAATTCAGAAGATGCTTAAGACTCTGGGCGACCCTTTTACCCGCTTTTTAGACCCGCAGCAGTACCGCAGTTTGCAGGTGAATACTTCTGGTGAATTGACTGGGGTGGGTTTGCAAATTGCCCTAAATCCCCAGACGGGAAAGCTGGAGGTAGTGACTCCGATCATGGATTCACCAGCAGATAAGGCAGGAATCAGACCCCGCGATCGCATTCTCAAAATCGAAGGCATTGCCACAGATGATTTGACCCTTGACGAAGCCGCCGCCAAAATGCGAGGGCCTATTGGTAGTTTGGTCACCCTGGTGATTGAACGAGATGGGGAAGGAGAACAAGAAGTTAGCATCATGCGCGATCGCATTGAGCTTAACCCTGTAGTAGCAGACTTACGTTTTTCTCCACAAGGCACACCCATTGGCTACCTTCGCCTCACTCAATTTAACGCTAACGCCTCTATGGAGTTGGCACACGCTATTTCTAGTTTAGAGAAAAAAGGTGCTGCTGCCTATATTCTAGATTTGCGAAATAATCCTGGTGGGTTGTTACAATCAGGAGTGGAAATTGCCCGCCTGTGGTTAAATTCCGGTACTATCGTCTACACGGTAAACCGCCAAGGAATTCAGGGTAGTTTTGAATCATTTGGCCCTGCCTTAACGGACGATCCTTTAGTGATTTTAGTCAATCAAGGAACTGCCAGCGCCAGTGAAATTCTTGCTGGGGCACTACAAGATAATGGTCGTGCCCAGTTAGTAGGTGAAACTACTTTTGGGAAAGGCTTAATCCAGTCCTTGTTTGAATTATCAGATGGTTCTGGTTTGGCAGTCACAATTGCTAAATACGAAACTCCTAAGCATCGGGATATTAACAAATTAGGCATTAAGCCAGACCAAGTAATTTCCCAAGAATCAATTACCCGTGAACAAATTGCCACAGCAGCCGACCTGCAATATCAAGCAGCATTGGAATTGTTGAAGACAAATTCTGTTTTGGCGGGAGTAGAGAGTGGGGGATAAGGGGACAAGGAGATGAGGGGACAAGAACCAAAATACTCCTCATCTCCCCTCAGCACTCAGCACTCAGCACTCAGCACTTAGGAGTCGCTGGTAAGCATTATCTGTGACACGTTTACCTCTGAGGAAGCCTGTGTTCGCACCAGGACAAATGTACTGGAGTGTTTCCGGTGTCAAGCGTTCTTTGAGTAATTGAAGACTTTTAATTTGCCTTGGCCAGTGAAATGTTTTGGCTGTCCGCAATGGTACTAATTCGCCTTGGGGATTGGGGACTAAATGACGACCAGTAAACAGCACACCTCCCAACTCACTGTAGTAGAGGCAAGATGAACCAGGAGAATGTCCAGGTGTCCAAATTAGTTGTGCTGTGGTAGTGAGTGTGAATTCCTGGGTAAAGGTAGTTACAGTTAACCCAGGTAATAAATAGGCTTCTTGTTCTTGAATGAGAATTTCACAGCCCAAGTTTTGCTGAATTTCTGCTGCTTTACCAATAGCGCCTCTATGAGTGAGAAATAACCAACGCACGCCCCCATGACAGCGCCAAAAGTCCAGATTTGTTTGTTCTAAGGCTGGGCAATCTATCAGGATATTGCCTTCATTTCCTACAATAAAGTAAGAGGTTCCCCCCAATGTGTCCCGATTTGGTGGAAAAGCAAAGATCTTATCTAGCACCGGACGTGGTTGCTTATCTGTATGACTTGGCTGTTGAGGTAAGGGGCACATGAGTAAAAACCGTAACTGAGGAGTGGTAAAAATTGGTTTACAGAGTTGAACTTCTTAAGAATTAACACTTGAGATTTAATAAGTTCTGTTAACTGTTGTAGACAAATTGGGGTTTAGAGTCTGTCTAGTAGTGTAGGTTGTGGTGCCGACGCACTAGTGAGACATTTTTTCCAAATTACTGAAGAGCAAATGACATTTTGGTTTCTCCTCCTACTGGGACTAGCTACTTATTTGATGGTGCAGCGCAGCGTCGCTAATATCACCCGGACACCAGTCTGGTTATTGTGGCTAGTGTTAATGACACCAGCGTTGATATTGAGCGGGTGGACAGCGATTTATGGAGCAAAACAACCGCCGCCGCCATTACTGATCATTTGGCCCTCAATTATTTGCCTTCTGTTATACTGGCTGTTGTTTCAGTGGGGTCGTCGAGCGCCAAGAGATCCACAAACTGAACCCCAAGCTATTGAATCACAATCGGCTATCCATCCTACCGCAGAACCAGTACCAGTGCGTCCCATTGAACCAACGGAAGAAACCCAGCT
Organism: Nostocales cyanobacterium LEGE 11386; assembly: GCA_015207155.1. Lineage (GTDB taxonomy): Bacteria > Cyanobacteriota > Cyanobacteriia > Cyanobacteriales > Nostocaceae > LEGE-11386. The sequence goes on from JADEXK010000086.1 coordinate 9,791, forward strand.
GCGAAATTGTTTTCCCTGGTCTGTTTACTACATTCAAAATATTGAGTACAGACCGCAGGCTGTGATCTGTAGAGGTCAGATCAGAACAACACCTACTAGGGCTTATCAGCAGATTAAGGCAAATATTGAAGCACAATTTGGTGATCGCTTTTTGCTGATTTTTCAAGAGGGTTTCAATGGCAAACCTTTCTTTGTGCTAGTTCCTAACACTCAAGCAGCTAAAAATGCCAGTCAACCAGAACAGGTAACACGACCAGGATTAGCTTTATTTTTGCTAGTAGCTACTTTGGTGACGACAACATTAGTAGGAGCGACAATCGCTGGTTTTGATCCGCAACAATTGGCATCTGACCCAGTTATCTTGCTGCAAGGATTGCCCTACGCTTTAGGGCTGATGACTATTTTGGGTATCCACGAACTGGGGCACTATTTAACAGCTCGGTACTACAAAATTCGGGCAACACTTCCTTATTTTATTCCTCTGCCTTTTTTCTTAGGCACATTTGGCGCATTTATTCAGATGCGGAGTCCAATTCCCAACCGCAGAGCTTTATTTGATGTGAGCATTGCTGGGCCAATTGCAGGTTTTGTTGTCACATTACCCTTGTTAATCTGGGGTTTGGCTAATTCGGAAGTGGTTCCCATGAGTGACCAAACAGGACTATTGAATCCTGAAGCACTCAATCCTAAATATTCAATTTTATTAGCGTTGGTTGCGAAGTTAGCATTAGGGAGCGAGTTAACGGCAACATCAGCGATTAACCTGCATCCCATAGCAATAGCTGGTTTTTTGGGACTAATCGTCACAGCTTTGAATTTGATGCCTGTGGGACAACTCGATGGAGGTCACATTGTCCATGCAATGTTTGGGCAAAGAACAGCAATGGTCATTGGTCAAATTTCCCGCTTATTACTGTTACTACTTTCTTTAGTGCAGTCAGGATTTTTTGTCTGGGCGATTATTTTATTATTTATCCCCTTGATCGATGAACCTGCCTTAAACGATGTCACCGAATTAGACAATGGACGTGACATTTTAGGATTGATGGCAATGGCGCTGTTAGTGATTATTGTGCTACCACTACCGCAGGCGATCGCTAATTGGTTGCAAATTTAAATCATGGTATTAAATCAGGGAGATGAGGGAGATAAGGAGAATGAGGGAGAAAATTACTGGCTTGTCTCCTTGTCCCCCACTCCCTACTCCCCAATTACCTCTTATCCCCAGAGGGGGTCCCGAGTTCCCCACTTCCACTAACTAGACACGGAATTAGCCGCCTCTGATACTTTTGTAGCTGATGAACTGCCACCCATCCGAATTTCCGAAGTGAAGGAAGCCATACTAAAGCCGCCAAACCGCTTGAGGATACTTACCCGCATCCGTAAATTAGGACTAGCAAACCACAAACGTTCTTCAGACCACATAGTTTCGTATTCTGTGGTTAAAGTCAAAGCGCCATCGCTACCCATCTTGTAGCGTCCAGCAACAGGGGCTTTCTCGGCATAACCCATTTCCCTCAGTAACTTGCCTTCATGAGGATTATCGGCATCAGGTACTGAAGCCAACACAGTTGATCCACTGTGTTTTTCTTCATCCCATTCCATGGTGCCGTTCCAGGTAACTCTCGCGCCGCAGGAGGCGGAGTCGGGAGTAATTTCGTACTGTTGACACAGTTTGATTACTTCTGGATGATCGGCCGCCAGCATCTCAATTACAATGTCTGACTTACCGTCTTCAGCTTGCTTAAAAGCCAAATGGTGACTTGTACGATGGGAAAACCATCTACCAGCACTTAACTCAAAAAATTCTGCAATATTCATGAATGAAATTACCCTGCACGAAAATGCTACAAATCCTACTTATTATTAAAAGGTAGCAGGAGACGCTGAGATTAGGCTTGATAGCCTTTTTCCTCAAGGCGCTTGAGGGAAATCCTCGCTGCTTCGGCAACATTGGTATGGCTATCTTTTTCTAAGTATTTTAGAGCTGAAACACTCTTAGGAGTAGGAAGATTTCCCAAGGCTTCTGCAAGACGTTGCCGGACTAACCAATCAGATGATTGGGCAAAGCGCAGGATACTATCGACAGACTCAATATCTTGAATTTCTCCCAGTGCGGAGATTGCTGCTTCTTGCAACACTGTTTCGTTGCTATCTAAAGCTTGAATGAGGATTTCACGGGCACGTGGATCTTTAATATTACCTAGGGAAACAGCTGCGCTAAAACGTACTAGCCAATCAGTATCTTCATAAAAAGTCCGTGCCAGTGCTTCAAATGCTCTAGCATCACCCAAATAGCCTAAGGCTCCGGCGGCATCAGCACGTATACCATAATCTGGGTCATTTTCTAAAATTTTTACCAAAATTGGATAACATTCTGCTGTTGGCTTGATTCCTAGGGCAAATATTGCCATTGATCGCAGTTGCAGAGATTCATCGTCCAATACCTTTTTAATTAAAGGTACAGCATCTTCAGGGGATACATGACGCAGACTGGCAAGGGCTACCATGCGATCGCGCAAATCCGGACTTTCTAACTGAGCAGATATTTCATCTAAGCGTGGAGCAGCCATTTAATTCAAAGCGCTTTCTTTACGTATCTTTACTTTAACTGATTCCCTGATGAGGCTGTCATCATAGCGACCTAAGAGTGTAGTTGTATTCCGACATATGACAAAAAACTCGACATAACCCAGATCCTAAGTGCTGTATCTGATTTAGCAGACATAATTAACAGTTAGCTGTGCCTCAGGTATGAAGAGAAGATATAGGTGATGGACTTAGGTTAAAGGTATGACTGTCGAATACAGGGTCAAACCTTTAGGAGATTAATAATGGTTCAACTTAGCGAACGTCCAGGTACACAAAAAATTACCAACTTACAACAGAAATTCACCTACGAAGTAGGGGCAATGTACGATTCTGAAAATCGCTTTTTAGAAGCGATGCAGATGATGTGCCAATGTTGTCAAAATAATCAGTTAAAGTCTTTGATGGAGACACATATTCGCGAAACAGAACAGCAAATTCAGAACCTGGAACAGGTATTCAAAATTTTGGGACAGGAACCACAAAGAGTGAATTGTGATAGTGCAGCTGGGCTTGTCAGTGACGGTCAAAAACTTATGTTGTTGGCTGCCGATAATCCTAAAATTCTGGACTTGGCACTAACAGGAGCGCAGGCCAAGGTCGAAAACTTAGAGATTGCCTGTTACCGTGGCATGATTAAGGTTGCCGAGCAGATGAATCAAAATCAGGTTGTGCAGTTGCTACAGCAAAACTTGCAGCAAGAAGAACAAACAGCACAAAAGATTGAACAATGTATGCCGCAGCTACTTCAGGAGGCTAAGTCTGCTGGTGGTTCTACTTCTGGTAAGTCTCGCTAATCTGTTTGTCATTCAAGGGGATTGAAGATTGGGGACTATGAAAACTCTTTTCTCCTATCCCCAACTTTTTGAATTAATCTAGTCGTAAAAACTCAGGAAATGTAAGTAAATAATTAAAAAAATGAAATAAGTTTGTAGTCAGGGCATTAGCCCTTTTTTGAGGACTAAAGTTATCACTACAAACTTGTAATTATTTACGCCATCCTACTCGTACACTATTTAAGTAAAAATTTGCCGCAAATGATATCTAATCTGAGATTTTACCATCAGGGAGCGTAGCATTGCGGAGATTAGCTCCGTCCAAATTGGCGTTCTTCAAATTGGCTGATCGTAAATTGGCACGATCTAAATCGGCTTTATGTAGGTTAGCACCTTGCAAGTTAGCGCGTTGTAAATTTGCTGCTGTTAGATAGGTTGAACTCAAATCTGCATGACTGAGATTTGCTTCTTCAAGATGTGCTTTATTCAGGTTGGCTTTACTGAGATTTGCTCCACTGAGATTAACTTGATGTAAAATCGCTCCACCCAGATTGGCTCTACTCAAATCGACCTGGGAAAAATCTCGTTCTCCAGAAGCATAGCGCTGCAAAAATTTATCCACATCCATTGAATCTACCCCTTAAAAGTAGAAATAGACTTTAATTAAGCATTACCTAACTAACCACAATTTAATTATTTACACAGCACTACGAGAAGTTAGCAAGTTCCATAAGAAAATGGCAACGATCGCGCCAAGAATTGCTAATATGATTCCTGTGATACTCAGGGTAGGTGCGGCTAAGGCAAAGGTTCCTGTACTGAAAAATACACCCAAGCTCCCACCAATAAATGCACCGATAATTCCTAACAAAATTGTTCCTAAAATACCGCCACCTTGATGACCAGGGTAAATAGCCTTAGCAATGGCACCAGCAATTAAACCTAAAACAATCCAAGCAAGAATGTTCATTGTTTTTAATTTAGTAAATATTTTTACAGAACATTCATAGGCTAACAATTCACACCTGGGCATTAAATCTGCCATCGGAACTAATTATAGATAGCCTCAAGGAATATTTGCATTGTTACCACTTCTTTTGATGTAGACCTCAATTAACTCATCCCACGGCTCTGAAAACATCGTTATGCTAGTTTTCATCAAAAACCGTGGGACTTCGAGTCATTTTAAAAAATCACGCTATTGCATATATCAATTAGCAGTAAGCTGTTTTATCTAGGCCGTTTTTTCAACTTTACTATGGCAACGATTAACGACAACTACCTGAAGCTGAAAGCTGGTTACCTGTTTCCCGAAATTGCCCGGCGGGTGAATGCCTTTGCAGAAGCCCATCCTGATGCTAAGATTATCCGCCTGGGTATTGGTGATGTCACCGAACCTCTACCACAGGCTTGCCGTACAGCTATGATCAAAGCTGTGGAAGAAATGGGCGATCGCTCCACCTTTAAAGGCTATGGCCCAGAACAAGGCTATGCTTGGTTAAGGGAAAAAATTGCTGCTCAAGATTTTCAAGCGCGGGGGGCTGAGATAGACGCTGCGGAAATCTTTATCTCCGATGGTTCTAAGTGCGATACTGGCAACATTCTCGACATTTTTGGCAAAAACAATATTATCGCTGTTACTGACCCTGTATACCCCGTATATGTGGACACAAACGTTATGGCAGGTAATACTGGTTCTGCCAATGATCAAGGTGAGTTTGAGGGTTTAGTTTATCTGCCGATTTCGGCTGAAAACAACTTCACCGCCGAAATTCCCGCAAAGAAAGTTGATTTAATTTATCTGTGCTTCCCCAATAACCCCACTGGTGCGACTGCTACCAAAGAATACTTGCAAGCATGGGTGGATTATGCTAGGGCTAATAACTCAATCATTTTCTTTGATGCTGCATACGAAGCTTACATCACAGATCCGGCGATTCCCCATTCTATATATGAAATTGCCGGTGCCAGGGAATGTGCGATCGAGTTTCGCTCTTTTTCCAAGAATGCAGGCTTTACAGGAACTCGTTGTGCGTTAACTGTCGTACCTAAGACACTGACAGCCAAAGCCGCCGATGGTTCTGATGTGGAACTGTGGAAGCTGTGGAATCGCCGCCAGTCTACCAAGTTTAATGGCGTGTCCTACATCGTGCAACGGGGAGCCGAAGCGGTTTATTCTGAGGAAGGACAGGCACAAATTCAGGCATTAGTTGGGTTTTATCTGGAAAATGCCAAAATTATTCGTGAACAATTAACAGCCGCCGGATTGGCTGTGTATGGTGGAGTGAATGCACCTTACGTCTGGGTGAAAACTCCTCATAATTTGTCTAGTTGGGAATTCTTTGATAAGTTGCTACACACTGTCAATGTCGTGGGTACACCTGGTTCTGGCTTTGGTGCTGCGGGTGAAGGCTACTTCCGCATTTCGGCATTTAATAGCCGGGAAAATGTGGAAGAAGCAATGAAACGGATTACCGAGAAGTTTAAACTTTAACAGAGAATGTTGGATGGGGTATAAATCCCCATCCAAAACCTGTCACTTGCAGAGAGAACAAAAAACTCTGTTCCCTATTCCCTGTCCTCTGTTCCCTTCTTAATTAAACTTTCTTCAACCAACTAAACATAGCCCGTAAATCTTTGCCGACTTCCTCAATTGGATGTTCAGCTTCTTGACGGCGCATTGCAGTAAATCCAGGTTTACCAGATTGATTTTCTAAAACGAATTCCCTGGCAAATTGCCCAGATTGAATTTCGCTGAGAATCTTCCGCATTTCTGCCTTGGTTGTATCGTTGACAATCCTTGGCCCACGGGTGTAATCGCCATATTCAGCAGTGTTAGAAATACTATCGCGCATTGTGGCTAAACCACCTTCAACAACCAAGTCAACAATTAGCTTGACTTCGTGGAGACATTCAAAATAAGCCAATTCTGGTTGATAACCAGCTTCTACTAAAGTTTCAAATCCCGCTTTGATTAAGGCACTTAAACCACCGCACAACACTGCTTGTTCGCCAAATAAATCGGTTTCGGTTTCTTCGCGGAATGTGGTTTCGAGAATACCTGCACGAGTACCACCAATACCCCTAGCATAAGCCATCGCGCGATCGCGTGCCCGTCCACTAGCATCTTGATACACAGCAAATAGCGCTGGTACGCCTTGCCCTTGTTCATAAGTACGGCGCACCAAATGTCCTGGCCCTTTGGGTGCTACCATTACCACATCTACATTAGCCGGGGGTAGGACTTGCCCAAAGTGAATATTGAATCCGTGGGCAAAGGCTAACACATTCCCTTCTTGCAGATTTGGTTCAATTTCATTTTTGTAAACTGTTTTTTGGACTTCATCAGGCAACAAAATCATGATGAAATCAGCAGCCTTAGCAGCATCTGCGACATTTTTCACAGTTAACCCAGCTGCTTCGGCTTTTGCTGCTGACTTACTACCCGGATATAGTCCCACAATTACATTCAAACCACTATCTTTAAGATTAAGGGCGTGGGCATGACCTTGGGAACCATAGCCAATAATGGCAATAGTTTTTCCAGCCAAAAGGTCTAAATTGGCATCTTCGTCATAATACATCCGGGCCATATGCATCTCCTGTCAGCAAGCATCGTCATTAATTGGCAGGCTTTTGATTGTACCTTAAAAGGGTGGGGAGTAGGGAATGGGGATTGGGAAAACAATTTTGGCTAGACTGCAATCTAAAATTTCTATGATGTTACCTGGTCAATTCTTTGTACTTCTTCCGCCGATAGTTTCACTTTGACGGCACGTACTGAGTCTTCAATGCTAGAAATTTTACTAGCGCCAGGAATCGGCAAAATACAAGGCGATTTGGAACGCAACCACGCCAACACAATACAGTATACTGATACGCCTTTTTCTTGAGCTAACTGCGCGATCGCGGGAATATCTTGCAAGTTTTTATGGCGACGCATCCCACCAAAGGGACTCCACGCTAAAAATGTTAACCCTTCCTTTTCACAATATTGCAATACGCCATCCATTTCTGGTTGTCGTTGCCAAGGACTGTATTGATTTTGCACTGAGATAATATCCACTACATCCCGTGCATACTTTATTTGTTCCACAGAAAAGTTAGAAACTCCCACAAATCGAATCAAACCCGCTTCTACGGCTGCTTTTACAGGTGCGAGGGATTCGGCAATGTTGTAATCAGGATCAGGGGCGTGATATTGCCAAACATCGATGGGTTTGTTACCACCCAAAGCCTCAAAACTTTCGCGAATCGTTTGGCGCAAATGTTCCGGATTACCGTTGCGTGTCCAGTTACCTTGAGGACGCATTAAACCGCCTTTGGTGGCTACAATAACTTGGCTAATATCACCCTTGTAACTGGCAAGTGCTTGGTGAATTAGTTGCTCGTTATGGTGCTTGTCTGACTCATCTTTGCAGTAAGAGTCAGCAGTGTCAATAAAGGTGATGCCCAGATCCAAAGCACGATGAATTACTGGAATTGATTGAGATTCAGGAGGACGATGATAAATTGACATGGGCATCCCACCCAAACCGATTGCACTGACAAAGACACCTGTATTTCCTAGCTGTTTGGTTTCCATGCTTTTAGCTGTAGTTTGCAGTCACCATTCTTTATTTAGTAGCGGGTTAAGAATTGTTTGACAATTCATCTATAGAGAGGTTTCTCTAGCAACTGTCGCTTTTAATATTTCTAATGCATCGCGTAATCAGATAAACCAATCACAAGCCCATATGCTAGTTTACTGCCGAGCCAGGAACTGGCTATTCCACTGCAAATCGCAAATAGCACAATCACAAACTCACTCGATGCAACTGAAATCGTAGCAGGATAGCGAATAACCGCGATCGCAGGTGGTATCAATCCACTCAGCACGACGGTGAACCCAAACGCAACCGCTTGAAAAACTGCCAAAAGAGAATACCCATAGAAAGTTGCAATCAACCAAGTTCCGGCAACAGAGCCTGAGTAGGCAAAGAACGGTAGAATCACAGGAATTAAAATAAATCCTCCAGCTGGCGACTCCATGAAACTGCGGTGAAATACTTGTAGCCAGAAAATTCCAGAGAGGGGAACGAGAATTATGCCTGCGATCGCACCCAATAGCACAAACAAGATGGCTAAAGGAGATTGACTATGATGCAGGGCAATTATTCCCGATGTGAGCAATGGCGCGATCGCTAATATAAAAAGTAGACAACCTGGCATTTTCTAACCACATGAAAAGTAAAATTCAACATCGTTAAAATCTCGATTACTCAACTGAGAATCTTCAATAAACAAGTAGAAAGATTCACCATGAAAAGGATGTTTAAACTCTAGTAGCAATCTTCCCTTTGCAGATTCGGCGATTTCATTCGCATCACTATGAAAATCTACATATCCACCAAGCTTGCCTCCACGTATTCCCGTATCGTTCTCATAGTCATAATCTGCAATCCATTCATCAAAATCTTCACAGAGTTCTGCCAACTCTTCAGGGATCTCGATATCTTGCTCATAAGCATATCTAGATTCCCAAAAAAGATCGTGGTTCACCGAAAAGCTTAAAGGATAAACATCGCCATGAAACTCTCGAATTGTGCCTATATTTTCGATAAAACTAAAATCAGTAATTAAGTCATTTTCATTTTCAGAAATCTCTGAGAAATAAAGCATCCGATACTTATCAGGATTGAGACAAGCATCAGCAGGCTCAAAACCTAGATAAAATTGTAAAATTCCCTGTTGAGGAAAATCGAATCCGCCAATTTGCGGTACATCTGCACAGTTAATTTGAATCAGTAGTGGCATTGCCAAACCTGTCACCCGATCAATGGGATAGTCAAGATTTTTGGGAAAGTAAGGATTACCACTAATTTTGCTTTGCCAAAGAGTTAGAGGGTCTCCTTTGGCGTTGGCATAGGAAAGAGTATTCATCTCTCCCACTTGTTCTCCAGCATTTATTTTGATGTAGGGCTGCAAATTTGCTTCAATAAAGGCTTTCATTGGCTTAAATTTAGCAGGCAAATCACGCAAAAATTGAGGAGGTTCTATTAACTGCGATCGCACATAACCTTTTCTCAGCTTTTCATCGATCTTTTTAGCTGCCTCGGCTTGGGCAATTTCTGATGTAGCATAAGTTGTACTAGAAGTTTGTCCTTGGGTGCCGATGCGACCATAGCGAATGATCACTTCTGCTCCATCAATAATCACTTCATAAAATTTGTGAGATTTACCGTCTGATAACTCAAGATAAACCACATTTATTTCCTCTTGATTTATCCTCTAGCTTAACCTCGGTAAGGTAAGAGTTCCGGTATCTTCACACGTGCAAGAATGGTACACAATATTAGCTCCCAAAAGCATTAATATGATAGGAAACAAAATAAGCAAGAGTTTCTTGGTTTGGGTATATTTGGGTTTTACACTGGGAACTAATCTAAACTTCAGTTACAGCACATTTCATATAAATCAGGTATACAACTACCCCACAAGATTTATAATTTTCAGCTTGTACTTCATTTCCTGGCAAAGTGCTGTATTACTAAATGTCTAACGAAGCAGTTTAGTGGACTTACAAAATTTGATCGCCATCAGATATCGCCTTTGTTACATATATTGCAACAATCCCAGCTTTGAGTTTTTCCCTCAGCCATACTGAGATTAACTTCATCTATCTGGGGGTAGATTATGCACGTTTCAACTCAATTACCACGCCAATCTACTTTGTTGATCAGTGCGCTACTGGGAGGGGTAATATTCACCAGTTGTGCTTCTGTGCAGCCATCATCACATCAGGGATTACCTCCAGGCGATCGCCTGGCCAATCAAGCAGCAGCACCTGCGGTGAGTGAAAGTAGCCCTCAACAAACAGAAAATGCACCAATACCCCGTGCGCGTCCTCAACTGATTAAAAAGGCAGCCATGACTGTGATTGTCAACTCTGTAGATCAGAGTATCAATGCTGTCTCACAAGTGATTAATCAACAGCAAGGAGATTTAATTAAGTTAAATGAACGTCAACCAACAACAGACAATGGCCGTCATATGGCATCGATGACACTGCGAGTTCCGCAAAACTTACTAGAACCTACGTTAGAAAAATTAGCTAAATTAGGCACTGTAAATAATCGTAATATTACGGCGGAAGATGTAGGCGATCGCTTAGTGGATTTCCAAGCGAGATTAACTAACTTGCGGAAAACTGAAGCCAATTTACAAAAAATTATGGATCGGGCGGGTTCCATCAAAGATGTGCTGAGTGTTGCCCAAGAACTTAATAATGTCCGGCAATCCATCGAACAAATTGATGCTCAATTGAAAAACTTCCAAAATCAAGTTGCATATTCCACGATCACGCTGAACCTAGAAGCAGCCGTGTCTAGCAGCAATCCACAGCGTACCCTAGGTTCCCAAGTTCAAGAAACCTGGAATAACTCCACCAACTCATTGGGTAAATTTAGTGTCGGCTTACTCAAATTGGGTATTTGGTTAATGGTTTACAGTCCCTTATTATTAATTTTGGCTGCTAGTGTCTATGGTTTTATCCGTTGGCGGCGCACTCATTCGCCAAGTTTGACACAGACACCAGAATCAGCTAGTTCTGATTAGTTAACAAACTCGATTTCTTCAATGGTTTTCCTTAAACTGACATTTGGCTATTGACATTTCTAAACTGAGTCAGATGCATGGCAAAATATCACACCCTTGGTTAACATCCGCATCAAGTCACAATCAGATCTCCAATGGCAATCACTAAACACCACATAATGAGATTGAAGTTTGTGCTTATTAACACTAAACAATGAGGCTGATGAATGCCAAGATCAAAATAAGGATGCTCCAAGAGTATTTAAATTAATATGCCAGAAATACACCAATCCATTGCTCAACACTATCACGAACGTACTAAATACCACCCTGAAACTCTTGCTGCTAAAAGTCAGGGGATAGACTGGGCTAAACAGCCAGTACCCTTTAAAGAGTACAAAATTGGCTCGACTTTTGATCTCAAACCCTACATTCAAGAAACACCAGAGGCATTTGCTAATGATACAGATGCTCAATGGTGGCAAAGACTTTCGCGGTTACTGTTTCGGAGCTACGGACTAACGGCAAGAATGCCTTCTATGGGTAGTACAGTATATTTACGAGCCGCTCCCAGTGCTGGAGGGTTGTATCCTGCTGAAGTGTATGTGGTTTCCCGTGGTACGCCGTTATTACCACCTGGATTGTATAACTACCAATGTCGGACTCACTCCCTGATGCATTATTGGGAAAGTGACGTTTGGCAAGCTTTGCAAGAAGCTTGTTTTTGGCATCCCGCTCTGGAAAGTACCCAATTAGCAATTATTATTACTGGGGTTTTCTATCGTTCAGCGTGGCGATATGAAGATAGGGCTTACCGCCGAATATTTCTAGATACAGGTCATCTGTTGGGCAATATCGAGTTAGCTGCGGCGATTAATGACTATCGCCCGCACTTGATTGGCGGTTTTATCGATGAAGCCATCAACGATTTACTTTATATCGATCCGCAACAAGAAGGAGCGATCGCTGTCCTGCCTCTGGCAGACTTATTAGATATCCAACAAAATTTACCAGTGGGATGTACTGCTTTACCTTCTGCTACCGAAACTAATTACCCACCCATCCCGGATGGTGAATTGCTGACATATTTTCATCGCCACACCCAAATTCAACCAGGAATTACAGGTAAACTCAATTTACCCACGATCAAACAAGAAAAGTCTTTGGAGGATAAATATAATTTTCCTTTCTGTCTAAAAATTCCTACTGCTACCACGCCTATTTACTGGAGAGAAAAACTGTCAGATTTGGAAATTACCATGTACAAGCGACGTTCTACCCGCGCTTACAGTGGTGATAATTTAACCTTTGATGAACTCAAAGCCTTACTCGATTTCACCTATCAACCACAAAATTATATTGACCAATGTTTAGATAGTTCTCCAGACTACTTTGACCTAAATTTAATTGAAACATTTATTGCTGTCAGTGGCGTGACAGGCTTAGAGTCAGGCTGTTACTATTACGCACCCAAAGCTCAAGAATTACGACAAATTCGATTTAAAAACTTCCGGCGCGAGTTACACTTCCTTTGCTTGGGGCAGGATTTAGGAAGGGATGCAGCCGCCGTACTTTTTCATACAGCCGATTTAAAATCCGCGATCGCTCAGTACGGCGATCGCGTTTACCGTTACTTACATATGGATGCTGGACATTTAGGACAACGGTTAAATTTAGCCGCAACTCATCTAAATTTAGGTGTCAGTGGTATCGGTGGCTTCTTTGATGACCAAGTAAATGAAGTCTTGGGCATTCCGGCTGATGAAGCTGTGATTTACGTCACCACGTTGGGAAGGCCAAGGTGAGGGCATTGGGCATTGGGCATTGGGCATTGGGAAAGAGGCAGAGGGCAAAGAACATATATTAGTAATCTCCCTCACTCCCTCACTCCCTCACTCCCTCAC
>JADEXK010000002.1 GCA_015207155.1 Nostocales cyanobacterium LEGE 11386
TTGATAAAAGTGTGCCTGTAGAGCGTTCTTCAAAGTAGCTCAGTTCTAGTTCTTGTAAGTGACTATAGGCATCAAGACGTAACTCATGTTGCATAGTTTGGGCGAGGTTGCGCCACAGGCGATCGTAAATAAATTCAGATAGTGATTCTAGAGTCCAAATTAATAATGTTAATAATGAGAGTATTGCCAGTTGTCCAATGGTATTAGTGATGCCAAATTGGGCAATGATGGAATTTTCTTGTTCGACGACGATATCTACTGCAATCCCGATTAAATAGGCTGGGGCGAGGTCAAAGATGGTATTGAGAATGGTAAATGTTGCCGCAGTCCACACTTGAGGGCGGTAGTTTTTGGCGTAGTTTAATAACCGTAATAGTGGATGTTGTTTAGAAATAAAAGAATTTGTCATTACAATTCAATTAAAGCAGCTATGATAATCGTGAATTCAGATAACAGAATATTTCATGCGCCGTGATTCGATTTTTTATAAACTCTTTCAACAATCTCCCAGTTTACTATTTCAGCTATTGACAAATCCGCCAGAAAATGCAGATGAATATAGATTTGATTCGGTGGCTGTTAAAGAACCCAGATTCGAGATTGATGGGGTGTTTCTCCCACCTGAAAATTCTAGTCCAGGTGTAGTGTATTTCTGTGAGGTGCAATTCCAGAAGGATGAAAAACTGTATGAACGGGTATTTGCAGAATCATCATTGTATTTCTACCGTAACTGTGACAGGTTTAGTGATTGGCAAGCAGTAATTATTTACCCGTCGCGTAGTATTGAACAAAGTAAACTTCATCCGCATCGTTCATTACTTAATGGAAACCAAGTGTATCGGGTGTATTTGGATGAGTTGGGAGATATTCGTGCGTTGCCTTTGTGGGTGGCAGTAATGGTATTGACTACTGTTGAAGAAGAACAAGCCCCAGAGGAAGCCCGGTATTTGTTAAGTCGAACTCGTAATGAATTATCCCCACTGAGTAGTCGTGCGATAATTGAGATAGTTACAACAATCATGTCTTATCGGTTTGATCAACTGAGTAGAGTGGAGGTAGAGGCAATGTTAGATATTACACTGAAAGAAACGAGAGTTTATCGGGAAATTAAACAGGAAGGACGAGAAGAAGAAGCTGTTAACCTTGTTACGCGACAGTTGACTAAGAGGTTTGGAGAACTTCCCCAGGAGGTGCGTTCTGTGATTTTGGGTTTGCCTTTGCCAATGTTGGAAGAATTAGGTGAAGCTTTGCTAGATTTTACGAGTGTTGCTGATTTACAGGCTTGGCTAGAGGCACGAATCGATAATTGACTACACAATCGGGTAATACCAATTCTCTAAATTTTGGCAATAGATTCAAATCCTCTCAAGCTAGAATGTATAAGACTTTCGTAATTACGTAATTACGAATTATTTTGTGGGGGTATTTGGGCGAAAATAGCAGGCTGCAATATTTCGGGAATTTGTTTCCAAACTACATTTCCTTTATCACTTTTAATGTACAGTTGCATAAAGTCTAGTAAAGCTGTGGCACTTTCTTCTGGGGTGAGATTGACGAAGAGATAGGTGGGTTTATCTGGACTGGCGACGGAGACAACGCAGCCATGATTGCACGCCCATAAGCAGCCTACTGGTTGAATTTCAATTTCATCATTTGGGAATTGTTCATTGCATAAAGTGTTGAGTTTGTCAAGTAAAATCGTGCCGTCAAATGGGGGATTATCTGGTCGTGTTTCAGATGAACGGTGACAGGATTTGCATACGAATAGGGTGTGTTTAGGCATGGGTTTAGGGTTGTTTAACTAGGTATTTGAATAAATCATTAATAACTGCGTTCATTGCCAAAACATCAAAAGCATACCAGTGGTCAGAGTCTACAAGATAGACTTGATTATTTTGAACTACCTGCAATTTTTGCCACAAAGGATTTTTTTGCAGTTTTTCTAATGCCTCTACAGAAGCTTTTCCGCCTCTGTGGGAAAGGAATAAAACATCACCATCAATATCCGATAAATGCTCTTGAGAAATACGATCTTTTGTAAAGAAATCGCCTCTTTGTGTGGATGGACGCTGTAAACCAATATCATTTAAAAGCTTACCAGTAGGATGTTTTGCACCATAGATGTAGATTCCATAGGTTTGATCTACAGTAGCAACTGATACCTGGAGTTGATGGCGGCGATCGCCTAAAGCTTGTTTAAGTTGTTCAATTCGTTGCCAATATTCATCGATTAACTGTTTTTCTTCCTGTTCTTTATCAAAAATATTGGCAACATCTTCTAAATGTTTTTGCCAAGGAGGAGGTGGACCAGAAACATCCATGACAACTGTAGGGGCTATGTTCGATAGTTGTGGATATATATCATCCAAGTAAGTTCGAGTGATCGATAAAATTAAATCGGGTTTTAGTAGGAGAATCTTTTCTAAATTTGGTTGGGTTAAGGTTCCAACAGATTCAACTCCATCAACTTTATCTTTAAGATGCTCTGGCAACGATTCACCTGGATAACCTGTCGTGAATGCAATAGGTTTGATACCCAATGATAAGGTGCTACGAAAAGTCCCCATCCACAGAGTTACGACTCGTTGGGGATTGTGAGGAATGCAGGTTTCACCCATTGCGTGTTGCACGATTTGGCAAGGGGCTTGAGATGCTTGTGCAGCAGGCGTTGTGTTCTGCTCAATCGCCGTACTACTACAAGCTGAGACGATCACGATTGTGAGTAGTGATAATAATAGCCGTTGCTTTACCTCCCTCAATCCCCCCTTGGAGAGCGAGGTGAGTTCCGGCTTCCTCCCCTTTGGAAGGGCAGGGCTGGGGTAGGGTCGATTGCCGCAACTGACGAATCGTCTCGACAACCACCTCCAATACCTCATCCAATTGTTAATCCACCTGCTCATTCGTAAACCTCACTACACAAATTGCCTTTGCTGTATCCTCCTTTGCAAGGGTAAGACTGGAGAGGAGTCAAAACTCAAAGGAAATTGTCCCCTGTACCGTCAACGGATCTCCCCGAAAAACTCGAACATTATTAAAAGAAGCTTCAAGGTAATCTACATCAAATAAATTTCTTACATTGAGACTAGCGCGAAAGCGATCGCGCTTATAAAAAATTGCCGCATCCGTCCGCAGATAGCTGGGTAGCTCAAACGTATTCAATATATCTCCTGGCCGTTCTCCGACAAAGAATAATCCCAGTCCAAATCCTAACCCCTGCAAATTACCCCGTTGAATTTCATAGCTTGTCCACAGGTTAAAGGTATTTTCAGGAACATTACGAAAACGCAGACCTACGGGAAGCGTGTTGTCCTGAGTAACTTTTGCATCGGTGTAACCATAACCCGCGATGATGCTCCATCCCGGCAAAATTTCTCCCCCAAAGGTCAGTTCAACGCCACGACTTTTCTGCTCACCTGTTTGAATCGAGAAGCCTGGTGGTACATTGGGTCTGGTGTCAGTTGTCAAAACATTAGTACGGGTTAGGTCGTAAAATGCTAGTGTCGCTGAAAGTCGGTTGTTCAAATCTGCTTTAACGCCAACTTCATATTGCGTACCGCGTTCTGGTTGAAAGACATCACCATCAAAGCTAGTGCCAAGCGTTGGGGTAAATGAGCGACTGTAACTGGCATAGAGTGAAATTGGCTCAATTGGCTGATAAACAATACCTACACGAGGACTAAATGCACTGTCAGACTGATTTGTTTTTCTATTAGTGAGCCGATTTTCGTCATTTTGACTAAAACTATCGAACCGCACACCTAGCAACAGCTTCAAATTTTCAGCTAGTGTTATTTGGTCTTGCACATAAATGCCCAGTGTATCTGCTGTGTTGAAATTACTAAATCTAGAAGTAACAGCACCAAGGGGTTGACCATAGACAGGATTATACAAGTCAATTGGAGATGCTTGGCGATTAAACGAATTTTGCCCCAATTCCCTCTTAGTGAGATTGATGCCTGTTACTATTTGATGACGGATACTACCTGTAGAAAACTGACCCACAACGTAAGTATCAGAGTTGAAAAATTTGTCAGAAAATTCACTACTATCGAAAAAGATTCGGTTCAGAGTCCGGTTATCAGCAGCTAAGGTAGTACCGACGGATAATCTCCTAAATAGCTCACCTTGCTTAAATCTAAAGGCATTTCGTAGCTGCCAATTTTCGCCAAAGCGATGTTCGAGATCGTATCCAATTCGAGTTGAATACGAGTTTTCAAAATCATCTGGTTCGCCCACATAGCGGTTACGGGGTATTTCTCCATTAGGATTTGGCAATACAGTTCCTACAACTGGGAGACCATAGGGTTGATCGGCAGTTTGTGGTCGAGCAAGATATTCAGCAGCTACAGTGAATTTTGTGCGATCGCTAATCTGCCAGGTGAGAGTTGGTGCCACAAAGTATCTTTGTGCCTCGAAGAAATCAAAGAAACTTTCTGTCGTTTGAGCTGCCAGGTTCAGTCGATATAATACTGTTTTGCTGTCATTGAGCGGTCCTGTGAGGTCAATAGCACCGCGATAAAAGTTGAAATTACCTGCCGAAGCTTCAAACGAATAGTAGGGTTCACTCAAGGGCTGTTTGGTTATGTAGTTAACAATTCCGCCTAGCCCACCTTGACCATAAAGAACAGAGTTAGGCCCCCGAAGAACCTCAATCCTTTCAATTCCTGCCGCCTCAAAGCCAGTTATACCAGCACCCGGATTTTCCCTCAACCCATTCCACAAGACATCGCTGCTAGAACTAAAACCTCGAAGAATAATAGATGACTGGGCGAAGGATCTGGAGGTATTTCCAAATCCAGCACCAGGGACATTTCTGAGGGCTTCCACTAGGTCAGTGACGTTTTGATCCCGTAGCACTTGCTGGGGTATCACTTGAATCGATTGGGGAATGTCTCGTAGGGGTGTGTCGGTTCTTGTCCCAGTCGTAGCATTAGGTACACGATACCCATCCTGTTCCCCTGTCACCACCAACTCAATCGGCTCATCCTGCTGTGCGGCTGGTTCCTCTGGGGGTGTTTCACTCGTTGGCTGTTCACCTTCAGGCTGCTGTAGTGGCTGCATTGCCGTTGCAGCCGATGTCAAACCAAAAATCAAACCCTCATCACCATCAAATAACTCAACTGTAGGCAATCCCGTTTCACCCGTAACTATCACCCGAATAGTATTAGCATCTAAGTTTGTAACAGTTATCTCAGTAATGCCCTCAATTGGCTTTTGGGAACGAAATGTGAAACCGTCACCATTAGGTAAACGCAGTTGAGCATTAGGAATATCTGCAATAAAGTTATTCTCAGCACTGCGATTAGTAATTTGCAGTTGTTCCCCCTGATTTGTCTGTAAAATCACCTCCACACCTTTATCTGTGGGATTTGCTTTGACTCCTGTAATTATTACAGTCGTTTGAGTATCAGGAGTTGGTGACTGAGAAAGTAAATCTTTGACGCTAGTAGCAGGAAACTTTATTTCGCTGAGTGTTTGAATTTTCGCACTCGATGTATTCTGCTTGTTTTCTGATGCCAATACCTGTATAGGTTGAACAAATATACCACCCAAGATCCCGACTATATTCACCACCAACCAAAGATAAATGTCAAGCGATAGTGCAAAGCACTTGCTACTATGAGCAGAACGCCAACTTTTCATACCACTCTCTACACCACTAAACATTACTGCTTATTGCATATATTTCTTAATTGCAATAAAACAGAGTGTAGAAAAATAAATTTAGCCGAGTCTATCCCAAAACCGACATTTTGCTCAATGTCATGAAAATCTGACTTTTTCACTCGACTTTTAGCAATCGTAACTGTATTCAGTCTGGAAACCGTCCCTCTCATCAAGTGCGAGCAAATTGCAACAATGCAGCGATAGTATGATTAGGGTATCTAATCTGAGACGAGATGCTTTCCTATCCAGCGATCGCGGCAGATAAAATGCTGAGAGGTTATAATCCTCAAAGGAGATGAGCGATGAATTACCCATATGAGTCCTCAAGTTGAGTTTGAAGTGACAGCACCGCCGTTTCGTTGGGATGAAGCTAGAGGAATTCGGGTTGGACAAAGCCGTGTTACCCTCGATAGCTTGCTGGCAGCCTATCACAGTGGGTCTACACCGGAAGAGATTGCGGTTCAGTATTCGGTGCTGCGATTGGAGGACATTTATGCTGCGATCGCATATTATCTCAGTCATCGTCAGGAGATTGATCTGTATCTAGAACAGCGTCGCCAAGCTGCTCAACAACGCCGAGATCAATTCGTTCAGCAGCATAATTTAGTGAATCTCAGACAGCGTTTGCAAGAGCGGAACTCGACGGTAACAGCAGGGATGACTCGTGCGATTACTGACTGACGAAAATTTTAATGGCTCGATATTGCGGGGATTGATCAAAACAATAAAGGTACTCTACGAGAAGGCTGCGCCAACAAAACCGGACTTACGTCCCGCTACGCTAACGCCCCTTGTGGGTGGCTTGATTTAAGACTTCCGACTTCCGACTTCCGACTTGATTTTTTATGTTTGCTTGTTCAATGTAGTTTGCCTGATGAATATGAGGGCTGCATTGTTTTCATTCCTTTTGCTTGAGAGCGTGAGTGAAACTGTGCAAATATGCCTGAAAAGCAGATGATGCGATATGTTCTTGATACTAGCGACCCTCGGCCAGTTTCTCCACAAAGGCTTGATGCTCTGGTGATGTCAGTCCCGTTTGCAGAGTATTCAAAACATCAATCATTCTGCCTTCTAACAAAGCCGTCACCGCCAGCCACAGCCCTGGAAAAGTATTACTACGAATTATTCCTGATTCATCTGGCTCGATGAGAACAAATTCCTCAGATTGCAACCGAAACCAACTGAACTGATTTTCAAAGGTTTGCCACACCAAATATTCCTGCACTCCGTTACGGCGATAAGCATTTTTTTTCGCCCCCAAGTCGATCGCCGCGCTACTAGCAGCAATTTCAGCAATCAGTTCTGGTGTCCCTTCAATGTAGCCATCTTCACTTAGGGTAGAAGTGCCACCAGTTTCAATCCGTAGTAGAGCGTCCGGTTGGGGTTCATTGTCTAAATCTAGCCGTGTAGTTGTGTTATCAGCTACGCTCACGCCAGGAGTTGCTATGCGATATACCCCCAGCCAGGTGACTAAATCAGCATGGGGAACACCATGAAAAGCTCTAACAGGGGATGCCACGTAAACGATTCCTTCGATGAGTTCAGCTTTAAATTTTTCTGGAGTTGCCTGATAGCGGCGCTCAAACTCAGCACGAGTGAGGCGATCGCCACTGGCTAAAGCCGGAACTGGTACAGAATGACTAGGTTGAGACAAAACCATAGTTACTTCAAAATTCAAAATTTAACGCTGGTTTCTAAGTTTGGATCTGTTTAACGAATTAGTTTGAGTTTTTAGTTTATTCCCTATTTTAGCAACCACCACAGCTAACGACCTGAATGTTTTCCCGCCAAACACTCACTTGGGGTGATGCCAAACTGTTGCTTAAACCCTGCGGCAAAATGCCCCAGATGAGCATACCCGACACGATTTGCTGCTTCTGCAACGGTGCAATGGCCTGCTCTCAAAAATTGTTCGGCGTGTTTCATCCTCTGCTGGGTTAGGTAGCCGATGACTGTCGTGCCGAAAACATCTCGAAAACCGCGTTGTAAGGTGCGATCGCTTATTCCTACTTGTTGAGCCAAGTCAAATAACGCCGGGGGATTTTCCAGCCGAGACGCTAACACTTCTCTGGCATGATAAATCCGCGCGATCGTATCTGGTTTGCGCCCCGGTGGAGGGTAACACAGAATTTGGTCAGCTAGGATTGGCTGAAGTTGCAACTCTAGCAAATCAAACACTTTTGTTTGCAGATATAACCGCCGTGCTGTGCCACAAAATGGTGCTGTCATAATTTGTTGTGCTACTTGCCGCATCGCCAGCGTCACCGATGGGAAGAACGACACCTTCCAGTCATTGCGTTTTAGGAGTAGCTTTAACAGCTTTGTATTGCAGCCTGTCATCCCTGAAAGGAATTCCTCTAGCACCTTTGGTAGAAGATGAATATCAACCAAAATTAATCGGTGCGATCGCTCATATCGTGCGGTATATGCAGGCGAAATGCCGCTACCAGAAAAGTAGCTCCTCTGCCCTCCTAATGTGGGGTACACTTCATCACAAATTGCTCCAGACAAAACAACTAAAGATTGCACCAAATGGTCATGTACTGGTGCTTTGAGTAACCAATCTTGATGCAACTCCCAGTCAGACCAACTCAGCCATATCCCTGGAGATAGTTCCATGCTGCGGCTATAACCCCGCCCCAAACGTTCTGGTAGACCCAAAATTACCTCATAATCATCAAGTATCAAACTGGGATAACGCGGTTGAGCAGTCTGCTGGCGCAATTCATTCCAGTCAGTTTGGCTGAGAGTGAGGGTCATGATGGGTTGAATTAAAGGAGAAGATGAGGCTAAATGAGAACTATTTGCAAAAATTCTACCATAATAGCCCTGCGCTCTTAACTTTGGACATCATACTCAAGTCAACGGGGATTGATTCAGAAAATTCAGCTAATGCGATCGCTCAACAGTTGAAACAGCGCTTGGGAGAATTGCTTTAGAGCATGTTTGAAAAGTTTTGGGCGAATATAATAGAGCCTCCGGCACGCTCCGCGGTAAGCGCAGCTATGCCCTTTAGTGCTTTACGCTACTACACAAACAAAGTCCGCCTGCGCGGACTAACACAAAATTAGGCATTTGAAACCCACGGAGGTGGCCTTCCCTTCGGGAAGAAGCTGCGCTTCATGTCTGTGTAGCCGCGATTTCTAATCGCCTTTTCAAACAACCTCTTAGGGCGATCGCGTAGCATATCAATTATTTAATTATTTGCGTGCCGACTTGGGCGGTGTTCGGTGTGCGCCAAAGTATTTCTCACTACGATAGCGCAGCCATACCCGCAACGCTTGCGGAATCTGTTGTTTTTGTTCCTTGGTCAGTGTGTTGTAAAGGGCTAAGGCGCGATCGCGTTCATGGCGACAGGCGGCATTATTGTGGGCATCCCAATAGCTGCGGGCTACTCGAATCCGGCGACAGACTTCTTTGATCAGTGCCTCTTGTGTAAGTGGAGCGTTTGGCTTTGCCATAGTTCAGCTAGATAAATTTCTGGAGATGTCTACTACAAATATTTTGGTCACAAGCTGCTGGTAAATTTTAGCTTCTGACTGCCGCTACTTCTATTTTTAATTTACATTAGGCATATGTAAAGATAAATATCAATGTCTCATATTTCTATTGACAAAACCAAATCCCGTGTTGCTGTAATTGGTGCGGGGATAGGCGGACTGACGGCGGCGGCATTATTAGCCCGTCGAGGTTACAGCGTTTTAGTTCTAGATCAAGCCCTAGTTCCGGGGGGTTGTGCTTCTACATTTAAACGTCGAGGATTTACCTTTGATGTCGGTGCGACTCAGGTAGCTGGATTAGAACCAGGGGGAATTCATCACCGCATATTTTCAGAATTAGCCATAGATTTACCAGAGGCCACGCCTTGTGATCCGGCTTGTGCTGTGTATTTACCTGGAGAAAGTACACCAATTAATGTCTGGCGCGACCCCAAAAAATGGCAAGAGGAACGCCAAACACAATTTCCTGGTAGCGAACCTTTTTGGCAGATGATGGCGGTGTTATTTGAGGCTAGTTGGGAATTCCAAGGACGTGATCCGGTGCTACCACCACGTAATTTGTGGGATTTATGGCAGCTAACTCAGGCGGTGCGTCCCAGTACATTAATTACTGTACCTTATACCTTGTTTACTGTCGGAGATGCTTTGAGGTTCTACGGACTGGGTAATGATCATCGCCTGAGAACATTTTTGGATTTACAATTAAAGCTTTATTCCCAAGTTAACGCCGAGGAAACAGCTTTACTTTATGCAGCCACCGCTTTGAGTGTGTCCCAACTACCCCAAGGATTATTTCATCTCCAAGGTAGTATGCAAGTACTAAGTGATCGCCTGGTACAAGCTTTAGAAAGAGACGGCGGTAAGTTATTCATGCGCCATACCGTAGAACATATCCAGGTAGAAAATAACAAAGCCAGGGCGGTAGTCATTAGAAATCAAAAAACAGGGGAAGTCTGGACAGAAGCCGTAGATCATGTAGTTGCTAACGTCACTGTGCAAAACCTAGTGCAATTGTTAGGTGAAAAGGCACCATCTGGGTATAAAAACCGTGTAAAAAAATTACCCCCAGCGTCAGGTGCATTTGTTATTTATTTAGGCGTAGATGCCAGCGCCATTCCGCTTGAGTGTCCGCCCCACCTACAATTTATGTATGATGCCAACGGCCCCATTGGCGAGAATAATTCTCTGTTTGTTTCTGTCAGTCATCCGGGGGACGGACGCGCACCAGCAGGAAAAGCGACAATTATTGCTTCTTCTTTCGTCGATCCGGCATCGTGGTGGCAAACTGAAGATTATCAATGGCTCAAACACAAGTATACACAACAGGCGATCGCTCGTCTTTCGCAATACTTTTACCTAAAGCCAGAAACGATTATTCATCTAGAAGCAGCAACACCTCGTACCTTTGCTCATTACACAGCCCGCGATCGCGGTATAGTTGGCGGTATTGGTCAAAGAATACCCACCTTTGGCCCTTTTGGTTTTGCCAATCGGACACCAATCAATCAGCTGTGGTTAGTTGGTGACTCAACCCATCCAGGAGAAGGTACAGCAGGGGTAAGTTATTCAGCGTTGACAGTTGTGAGACAAATAGAGGCAGAATCCGGGTATAGAGTATGATACCTGTCTAAATATTATTTAGCCGTCAGATAAAAGTTTGGCAGTAGAGACATGAGGATGCTGAGGTTGGGATGAATCAAATTTGAATGTGTGCATCATATATTAGCTAGTAGAAACGCGAGTATTGCATCTCTACTAACAAAACGTGAGTTCGATAAGCTGGAAATGACCCCTCTCCAAACCTCTCCCCTGCAAGGAGGAGCCACTGCGTTGCGCGGGTTCCCCGCGTTGTAGCAAGTGGCGTTAGAGGCTTAAAAAGCTGATTATTTCGTACCACGTGAGATATTTTTTGCCCCTTCCCTTGTAGGGAAGGGGTTGGGGTTAGGTTCCGTCAAATTCACGTTAACAAAAGCAATCCAGGATTAACTTTGGAGATTCAGCCTTGCTTGTAGGGCATCTCGTGCATGTTCTCGGTCGTCAAAGTGGATTTTTTCTGTGCCAAGAATTTGGTAGTCTTCGTGACCTTTGCCAGCCAATAACACCCCATCACCGGGTTGTGCTTGTAAGATAGCAGTACGAATAGCGGTAGCCCGATCGCAGATTACCATTGGTGTAACTGTGTCAGGAATTCCCGCCAAAACATCTTGTAAAATTCGTTCCGGGTCTTCAGTCCGGGGATTATCCGAAGTCACCACCGCTACATCAGCTAACTCAGCCGCGATTTTACCCATTTTTGGACGTTTAGTGCGATCGCGATCGCCTCCACAGCCAAATACGCAAATCATTTTGCCAGGAATAAATGGACGTGCAGCTTTGAGCAAATTCTCTAAACTATCTGGTGTGTGAGCATAGTCTACAATGACACTAATTTCTGGCTCAGAATTAATCTGCACCCGTTCCATCCGTCCGGGAACGCCTGGAAACTCTGGGATCACAGAAGCCACTAACGGTAAATCTAGTCCTAAATGTAAAACTGCTCCGATTGCTGCCAAGAGATTTTCTAAATTGTACTGCCCAACGAGAGGTGATTGAAAAGCCGCATCACCTTTTGGTGTATGCAACATACCGCTAACACCATTAGGCTGATAACTTAAGTCACTCATCCATAAATCAGCACTGTTGTCGTTGACACTGTAACTCCAAACTCGTTCTGGATTCAACGATGCAATTAGGCGCTTACCATAGGGGTCATCATGATTAATGATTGCTCGTCCTTTGAGATAATCAGAATTAAATAACAGCGCTTTTGCGGCAAAGTAATCTTCCATATCGCTGTGATAATCCAAATGGTCTTGAGTAAGATTACTGAAAACCCCTACCTCAAAGGCACAACCTAAAACTCGACCTTGTGCCAAAGCATGGGAACTCACTTCCATCACTCCCAACTCACAACCAGCATTCACAGCTGCGGCTAACTGCTGTTGCAATTCCACCGCAAACGGCGTAGTGTGGACAGCCGTTTCCGCAAAACCAGGCCAACGAGTGTAAAGAGTTCCCATCAAAGCCGTAGGCAGATTCGCCTTCCCCAACAGAAACTCAATCAGGTGAGTAGTCGTAGTTTTGCCATTAGTACCAGTCACACCTACCAGCTTCAGCTTTTGTCCTGGATACCCGTAAAAAGCACCTGCTATTTGGGCACAAGCTTTAGTCATATTCGCCGCACTGATGACAACAGCCTCAGGCGGAGGCGGATTTTTTTGTAACGCTTCGGGAGAGACGATCGCCGCCACAGCACCCGATGCGATCGCACTCGGCCAAAAATCCCCACCATCTACCCGCGTTCCCGGCATTCCAATAAACAAATCCCCCACACCGCAAGCATGGGAATTTGTCTTGAGACCATTGATTTGTGCATCTACCACAGCCGAATGGTTAATACAATCTACTGCTGCTAATAATTCCCGCAATTTCATCTGGTGAACCTCGTCACACAATTCTCTTGCGCTTATTCTGCATTATTTTTTTTCTAATTGGATAAATACTTCCTCAGCATTTGCTCCAATTGCTGCACACTAGCACGCGGAGAAGGACGCGGCAACCGTTCCTCAATCACATCCTTCTCTTCCTCTGCGTCCTCTGCGCCCCTGTGGTTTGATAAATAAAGTACTGGCACCTCATATTGATATGCACCAAACCAATCTTCACGAGTTGAAATATCCCGAACTTCCAACTCGAAACTGAGATTTTGGATTTGTTCAAGCTTTTCCTGCAAGCCCTCACACAAATGACATCCCGGCTTACTGTATAAAATTAGTCGCATTTGCTGAATAATTCTGATGTCATGTCAGGAATACATTGCTCACCTTTTATTCCCACACTACTGGATAAGCTGTTAAATCAAGGCGATTTGGTGAGTGGCATCGCCATATCCAGAATAAAATAAATCACCACTACATTGCAACTCGAATGCTGATTAGCATAGCTTACCGCAGGTATCACCTGATTTTTCTTAGCTAACTAAGCGTTTGAGGGGAATTTCTATCCAGAATTCACAACCTTTACCAGGCTCAGAAACACACTTGATCTTGCCACTGTGTTTTTCCACAATAATTTGATAGCTAATAGATAACCCTAGACCAGATCCCTGACCAGGTTGCTTGGTGGTAAAAAAAGGTTCAAAAATACGCGATCGCACACTTTCTGGAATCCCACAACCATTGTCAGCAATACAAATTAGAATCGTCTTTTCTTCTATGAGGTCTGTATAAATCTGAATTTTAGGTTTGTTAGTAATTTTTCTATTTGTAACTGAGTATGCCAAAGCATCAATAGCATTATTGAGAATATTCATAAATACTTGATTCATTTGGGCTGCATAACAGACTACCGGAGGTAAATCACCATATTTCTTAACTACTTCAATCGCCAAAGAATTAGCCTGTGCTTGCAGACGATTTTGTAAAATTAAAAGCGTACTATCGATACCTTCATGAAGGTCAACAGGCTTCATTTCTGCTTCATCAAGCCGAGAAAAACTGCGTAGTGATAAAACTAATTGAGATATCCGCTCTGTCCCCATTGTCATGGAAGTGAGAATTTTCGGCAAGTCATCAGCAATGAAATCTAAATCCAATTCTGCGGCTTGCTGTTGAATTTCTCTTGTGGCCTTAGGATACCTTTTTTGGTAAAGACGCAATAATTTAAATAAATTTTCCGTGTGTTCAGTCAGGTAAGTGATGTTGCCGTAAATAAAACTAATCGGGTTATTAATTTCATGGGCTATCCCGGCCACTAACTGCCCTAAACCTGCCATCTTCTCACTTTGAATCAACTGACTTTGGGTTTGCCGTAATTCTTGGAGAGTTTGTGTCAGTTCTTCTTTTTGACTCTGAGTTTGTTCGAGTAATTCTGCTTGCTGAAGTCCCACGCCTAATTGAGTACCAATCTGCACCAGCAAATCTATTTCATCTTCTTGCCAATCACGGGTTTTATGATTTTGATAAGCTGCTAATAAGCCCCAGAGTTGATTACCCTGAAAAATCGGCACAATCATAAATGCCCTAGCTAATGTTGACTCTATTAAGGCAACATGATGTGTTGAATCTTCCGTACTGTTATCTTTAACGACAAGAATTTTACCATTAGCAAAGTCTGCCCCTTGAGTTTTTTGCAAGTAGTCATCTGCAATCACAGGCAAAAGTTCCTGTACTGATGTCAAATTTTGGGCTAATGATTCAGCCACAAACTCGCCACTCCAATCTGGATTGAAGCGATAGATTGTCACTCGATCAACTTCCAATATTCGTTGGACTTCTTGAGTAGTAGCTTTAAAAATAGTGTTAATATCCAGCGACTGGCGAATTTTTTCTACCGTTGCAGCTAACGTCTTCTCTCTTTGTGTGGCTTTACGTTCTCGTTCGGCAGCTTTAGCCAGTTTTTCGGCTTGCATTTGCACTTGTTGTAAAGACTCTGCTTGCCGTAATGCCACTCCCAGTTGTACACCAACTTGTGCCAACAAATTGATTTCCTCATCTTGCCAATATCGAGGCTGGGAGTTTTGATAAGCTACTAACAATCCCCAGAGTTTCTCGCCTTGGGAAATTGGCACAAAAACTTCATTACGCGCGTATTTATCTGCTTGCTTACCTGGCGAAAAAACACGTTCTGCCACAGGTTGTGGCTTAACCATTGGTGTCCAGCCATCAACAATGGAATCAGCAACAAATTCACCACTCCAGTCAGGATAAAAGCGATAAATTGCTACTCGTTCTACTTCTAATAGCCGCAGTACTTCTTGAGTAGTAGTTTTAAATATGGTGTCAATATCTAGTGACTGACGAATTTTCTCTACAGTGTTTGCCAGCGCCCTTTGCCGTTCCGCAGCTTTGCTGATTTCTGCGGCTTGAGTCTGCATTTGTTGTAAAAATTCTGTTTGCTGTAAAGCTACACCGAGTTGAGTACCAACTTGGGTAAGCAAATAAACTTCATCTTCTTGCCAATTACGGGGTGCTGTATTTTGATATACTGCCAGCAAGCCCCAGAGTTTTTGACCGTGGTAAATAGCTATGATTACATAAGCTTTTGCTTGATAGCTTTCTAAAACTCGAATGTAGCAGTCACTAAAGCCAGCATTGTAGATATCATTACAAATGCGATATACCTCACCTCTACTGAAGAGACTACCCTCTGAATCTTGTAAATAAGTATCAACTACTGGGATTCTAGCTAAATCTTTGGCACTACATTCGCTGATATTTTCACGCAATTCTGGGCGCTGTAATTGCTCATCCATCAGGGAAGTCCAACCTGCTGCCACAGATTCAAACACAAATTCACCACTCCAATCTGAATTGAAGCGATAGATAGCCACGCGGTCTGCATTCAGTAGCTGCCTGAGTTCTACTGTGCTTGTGCGGAAAATGCTCTCCAAGTCTAAGGTTTGACGAATTTTTTCAATAGTTATGGCGATAGTTTTCTGCCATTCTGCTGCTTTTTCTCTGGCTTTTGCTTCTGCTAGTTGGGCTGATTTTACTTTTACCTGTTCCAAGTAATCGGCCTGCTGCAAGGCCACACCAAGATGTTCAGCGATTAATTGCACAAACTCAATTTCTGATGTATCCCATTGTCGCGGGCCGCTACACTGATGAATACACAGCAATCCCCATAAACTTTTACCCTTCATTAAGGGAGAAGCTATGTTGGCGCGTACTTGAAATTTTTCTAACATCTGGATGTGGCAGTCACTGACACTGGCTTGATAGATATCAGCCATGACTTTGATCCGACCTTGCTGATACAGTCCGGCAAACTCCGCAGCAAAGCAGTGGTCACGCAGTTTAGCTGTTAATGCCGAACTCCATTGTGCTGCCACATCTTCATAAATAAATTCTCCTTCCCATCCCAACTCAGGATAAAAACGAAACACTCCCACCCGGTCAGTATTCAGCAGTTGGCGCACTTCTGTGACTGTAATTTTGAAAATAACGTCTATATCCAGAGACTCCCGAATCCGGGCAATGACTCCAGATAAAGCTTTTTGTTTCTCGCTTTGATCAAGAGAGAATGTCATGTCGGGCTGATGTTGTTGGTCAGAATTCGTTTGTATGGGTTGTATGGTAGGAGAGTGTTCCATTCCCAGTGCGAGTTTGAGTATCGAGGGTCTTCTATCTTAGAATTCCCTGAGTGACTGGAAATTTAACATTTAGTAATATTTTTCTCTCATAGCAGTGTAGGGACATGATATCATCATGTCCCTACAAAAACATTGTGCTAGATGAAGAGTGCTGAGTTGAAAGTGCTGAGTGCTGAGTTAAAAGACCACCCACTAGGGGGAGCCACTGCGGTGGACGGGTTTCCCGGCATATAGTAGCCAGCCGCGTGGGCGGGTTTCCCGACTTGAGCGGACTGGCGTCAAGTGGCGTTGGGGTATCGACCTTCTCCCGATCAGAAGATTCCGCTTGACTTCGGGCGGGGCTTTTACCATAGTGCGGAAGTACTTCCTTCATCTTCTTGTTACTCAGGACTCAGGACTCAGGACTCAGCACTGAGTAGGTAAATTATCGCCGTTTGGGAGAGCTGCGTCGAAGTTCGCGTTTTTCGTCTTCTCGACGACGGCGATCGCGCCAATCTGCCAAGGTTAAATAACCAACGCCGCCAGTGACTGCGACTAGCAGCAACAAGGCAAGTAAAGCCAAAATACTTAGGAATGGACTTTCCACGATTCCCCTATAGTCCGTTACGTCCCCAAACTACCATTGCAATTGACCAAGTAAACACAACCAAGAGTGATACCCAACCCAGTGTCAAAGTTGCCATAGTCCTACTTTTTCAATAATTACAAAACGTTTCTAATATTTATCATACTGGGAAAAGGTAGTTGATTCTGCAATGGCGTTGGTGAGTCGTTGCCCAATTAATTTCACACATAGAGGTAAAGTGAACAAAACTTTAGATATTCAATTGATGGCGGAACGCATAGAATCCCTCAAAGCCGGAATAATTGGCGGTTTTTCTCTGTGTCTAAGTTTTTTGCTCACTAGGGTATTAAATACTCTAGTGCTGGCAAAGTATGTTCCTATACTTGCAAGTCTGCAAATAGATCTGAATTGGCGCTGGTGGCTAAGTGGGGGAATTGCTGCCTTCTCTGGCTTGCTGTTTGGTGTCACCTATCGCTATATCATTCGCACAGATCAAAATCCGCAGTTGAAAGCTGGCGGTGTACTGGCTTTTGGCTTGGTGCGGGGATTAACTCAGATTGAAGTTGGTGGGAATTATGCTGATGAAGTATTGCCTAATTTGGTGCTAGCTGGGGAAAGTGTATTGTGGTTTGTCATGGGGGCGATCGCTCTTGATCTTGCTATCCAACTAGGCTGGGTTAAACCTTTTTCATCAACATAAGCATCAAGTCATACAAATCATGCTGGCAACATTGCAGCTATCTAAATGAATCTTGCCAATGCTAAAAGCTAGACTAAATAGTTAATAAGGGCATCAGTTAAATTCATTTAAAAGTGGGAAATTAAAAATCAAATGCAAGTACCCAATCTGCTGAAAACCCCTTCTTCTCTCCAGAGATTCCAATGGGTTGTTGACCCTGTAGGATATATGGAAAATGCAGTTCAGCAATATCCTGATATTTTCACAGCGAATGTAATTGGTACTGGAAACGGCTTAGTATTTGTGAACCATCCCCAAGCAGTACAAGAAATTTTAACCAACGATCGCAAAAAATTTGCCGCCCTGGGTGAGAACAACAAAATTTTAAAACCCTTAGTTGGCGACTATTCAGTTTTTATGCTGGAAGGCGATCGCCATCGTAAGCGGCGACAGCTAGTCATGCCTTCTTTTCATGGCGATCGGATGCGAAACTATGGTGAGTTAATTCGTAATCTTACAGAAAAAGTCTGGAGTCAGTTACCGACAGATCAAACATTTACGGCTCGTAACGCCACACAAGATATTTCCTTACAAGTGATCTTACAGACAGTCTTTGGTGTGCATGAGGGAGAACAAAGCCAACAGCTGAGAAAACAACTGGCATTAATGGCGGATCTATTTCGATCGCCTATCACTTCTAGTTTTCTATTTTTTACTTTTCTGCAAAAGGATTTAGGCAATTGGAGTCCCTGGGGCAAGTTTTTAAGGGATAGGCAGCAACTTGACGAATTGCTCTATGCTGAAATTGCTAAACGCCGAGAGCAGAACGATGCAGATCGTATTGATATCCTCTCCTTGTTGATGTCGGCTCAAGATGAAGGCGGAAACTCGATGACAGACCAAGAGTTACACGATGAGTTGATGACTCTGCTGTTTGCTGGGTACGAAACCACCGCCACAGCAATGGCTTGGGCTTTATATTGGATTCACAAAACACCCGAAGTCCGGGAAAAACTGTTGCAAGAACTAGATACCCTTGGTGACCTATCAGACCCGATGAGTATTTTCCGGTTGCCTTATCTCACGGCTGTATGTAATGAAACCTTGCGAATTCACCCTGTGGCGATGTTGACGTTTCCTAGGGTGGTACAAGAACCTGTGGAACTTCTAGGACATGCTTTAGCACCTGGTACAGCATTAGCAGGCTGCATGTATCTGACTCACCAGCGTGAGGATTTATATCCAGAACCAAAGCAGTTCAAACCAGAGCGGTTTCTCGCACGTCAATTTTCTCCCTATGAATTTATGCCCTTTGGTGGTGGTGTGCGGCGCTGTCTGGGTGAGGCTTTGGCTGTGTTTGAAATGAAGCTAGTATTAGCAACCATTATGTCACGCTATGAACTCGCACTAGCTGATGATCAACCAGAAGTACCTCGCCGTCGAGGTGTTACCCTAGCACCTGCCCGTGGTGTGAAGATGGTAATTAAACAGAGGCGATCGCAACCATAATCTCCACTACTCAAAGACTGGCGACCATAATTCAGTAACTGGTACTTCCCAACCAGGTAGCAAGTCAGGAACTCTTAACACATCGCCATCTTGTAATATGATAGGGGTTTGCTCGTGTCGTCGGATTTCCACGGTGCGATCTTCTGGATTGACCAAAATCCCCACAATCGTACCTTGAGCTAAGAACTCGTCAATTTTATCCCGCAGATCATCAATATTATCAGTCGGAGATTTTACCTCAACCATTAGATCAGGGGGAATGGTGGCGTAACCGCGAGGAGAACGGGGAAGACGTTCGGCGCGGATAAACGAAACATCGGGAGCGCGGGTATTAGCAAGGCGAAACCCGGCGCTAGACCCTGTAATGCGTCCAAGTTGACGAGGCTTGACCCAGTTCCACAGGTTTGCTCCAACTTGAAAGGCCACCTCATCAGACTCATAGCCAGAAGGACTCATAACAATAATTTTTCCATCAACTAGCTCCAGCCGATAGTCTGGATAATGCGCTTGCATGTTCTCTAAATCTTCGACGGTAAGTGACATATTGCCTCCAACCGATAATCTCCTTTTCTGCATTTATTGTGCCATTGTTTCCAGGTGATAGGATTTTAAGGTATTGTCTTTGTTAACCGAAATTCAATTTTGTATGGAATCCCTAACTTCTCGTATGCAGGCGGTACAGTCGCCAATCATTCCTGTAGTTGGGGAACTAATTAAAAATTCTCCCGGAACTATTTCTTTAGGACAAGGTGTGGTTTCATACAGTCCACCACCTGAAGTGTTAGAATTTTTACCTAAATTTCTGGCTGAATCAACTAATAATTTATACAAAGCAGTCGAGGGTATTCCCCCGTTGTTGGCAGCAATAGCGGGAAAGTTGCAAGCCTTCAATGGTATGGAAATTAATGAAGATAACTGCATTGTGGTGACGGCAGGTAGCAACATGGGTTTTATGAATGCTATTCTCGCTATTACTTCCCCAGGCGATGAGATTATCCTAAATACGCCCTATTATTTCAATCATGAAATGGCGATCGCTATGGCTGGTTGTCGTGCAGTGTTGGTAGAGACAGATGAAAATTACCAACTGCGTCCACAGGCGATCGCTCAAGCAATTACCCCGAAAACACGAGCAGTGGTCACCATTTCACCGAATAACCCCACAGGAGTTGTTTATTCAGAAGCGGCGTTACGCCAAGTGAATCAAATCTGCGGTACTCATGGCATTTATCATATTAGTGATGAAGCTTATGAATACTTTACTTACAACGGTGTGAAACACATTTCCCCTGGCGCATTTGAGGGAAATAACCAGTACACTATTTCTCTTTATAGCCTTTCCAAAGCTTATGGTTTTGCCAGTTGGCGCATTGGTTATATGGTGATTCCTCAACACCTGCTGGTTGCTGTGAAAAAAGTCCAGGATACAATTTTGATTTGTCCTCCAGTTGTTTCCCAGTATGCAGCATTAGGCGCATTGCAGGCTAAACCGGAATATTTACTAGAAAATATAGGTGCGTTGGCACAGCCCGCAGTAGGCATCGCTCAAGTACGAGAACTAGTAATCAACTCACTCAATCGCCTACAAGGCTTATGTAGTATAGCTCCTGCCAATGGCGCTTTCTATTTTTTCCTCAAAGTTTATACTGAGATGGATGCCTTTGATTTAGTCAAAAGATTGATTCAGGAACATCAAGTAGCGGTCATTCCCGGCACAACCTTTGGCATGGAAAATGGATGTTATCTGCGAGTTGCCTATGGTGCGCTGCAAAAAGATACCGCCAAAGCAGGAATAGAGAGATTAGTGCAAGGTCTACAAACGATAGTGAATAGTTAAGAATAATATTACAAAATACAAAATTCTGAGATGCCGATTATTAACAAGTAAAACTAGTAAACTCCAGTCACTAATTGTAAGTATTAAGTTTCTATAAAATAGTTGATGTATCTATAAATGACCATCTTGATGTCTTTTCAGTTCAAGGCTGGATCAAGCAAAACTCGACAAACGGCGTAGATACCATCCCTGTCCAAAGACCTTCTATTAAGTTTGTATTTTCTCGGTAGAGTTTTTCGGGGAATTCTAAAAGTAGCGAATTATATTCGCCCAAAACTTTTCAAACATGCTACCTCTGAACTCAAACATGCTACCTCTGAACGCAACTTAGTATGAGTAACTTAGAAAAGTTGCTTGACGAATTCGATCTCAAATAAAAGCACAACATAGATTTCTATGCCCTATCCATAATTATGGACATTAGTTTTATGGAATTATGCTGAGTTAAGCAAAAAGTAAGCAACGAAATTTTTATAATTGCCGCCAAATCATATATATTAAACCTTTCAGTCGCCAATGCGGTGTACCCTTCTTACGAGGTCGGGGCTTATTAAATTTCTTTTTGTTCCTAATGCAAGTATAAAAGTATTTTATATAAGCCTTATTTTAGGCATTCTTAATTTTAGTCTACTAGCTTAAATTTTACTTCTTTTCTCGAACAGACTTAGCCCAAACCCAACCAGAAAGTCCATCATTTGTAGTAACCTTTCTCCATTGACCGTCATCACTTAATTCCCACAAAGTTACATCCTCATCATTTGGTAATTTACTGACTTCCTTCGCTTTTATACTTGGTGAAACACGTAGTACTACTCCAGTATAGCCGGAATAGTTAGCTTTAATAACTCCTGATTTTCCTGAATTACGAGATATTTTGGCTACTTTTTTGCTTGCATTAACAGCTTCTACCTCAGATGAATTATGAGATGAAATAGAATTACACATACCTAGTAGAAAGATTACTCCAATTGCTGTCAGAATTGCAGGTGTATATTTCCAATTATTTATGCCGATATTATTAGTATTGTTACTTGAGGATATTTTTATCCTTAATGATTCTTGAAGTTGTAGTAAAGAATTTTGATAGGGTTCAACCCATTTTTGAAACGCTTCTGGAAATTCTGAGTCTTGCAAAAAATCAAAAAACTTAGGTGTATGATATGGGTCTATACTTAAACAGTAAACATCACAAAAATAAATAGCTAATATTGCGTGAATAATTGCTATTAATTCTTTAATAGAATGAATATTTTCTTTACTATTTGGTGCTGTACTTTCTAGGCTTGCTTTAATTTGTTCCCAATCCCATGATGGTAAAGAAATTTGTTTATCATCACTTCCACTGTTATTTGAGTAAACAGAATTTGGCAACGTTAAAGTCATATAAACTTCACGCTCTGTAATAATACTACTTAATATCAATGTAGGAACAGGATCTAATAAATCCCTAGCATGTACAGCCTGAATTTTGTCAATGGGTCGAGCAAATATTTGACGAAAACCAACAGGATAAAGGTCTGAGGCGGTCGAATAGTATTTTTTTATTACACTTCCAATTTTATCTTCTACTTTTGCATATAATGACCGAAATTCTGGTATATTATTCTCGATTTTAGGAGGTGATAAAAGTATCCAAAATCGATCAATTCTTGGAAAAAATAACTTTTGAGTTTCCTCTCGACTTAAGCTGAAAGGTAAACGATGAACATCCCAATGATTTTGGAACTCTTGTAATTTTAATTGGACATTTTCTGCATGATGTTGCCGGATTAAACTTAATTTATAGGACAGAAATCTTTGCTGCAGATCTAATGCTTTTTTTTGCAATTCAATTTCTTTGTTTCTAAGTTCAATCAACTTTCCATCTGTTTCAATTTGATGTTTTAATACCTCTTGTTCTATTTTTAATCTTTCTAAGGATACTTTATATTTATTTTGTACTTCAAGCAGATTTGTATTATTTTGGATAGAAGAAGGAATTAAGGATCGCATTAAGTATGTAATACTTGCAACAACTTCATGTCCTGTGTGGAAAATATTGTTGACAGTATTATTTGCACCTTGAATAAGACCATTAACCCAAGTGCTACTATTTTTATACATTTTCAAAATTGATAACTACTCAAATCTTCAACTATTAAGGTTTAAAGTCATTTCTTACTTGATTATTATCTCCTTGAGTTAATCCATTAATAGTTTCAGCTTGGTTAAGAAATTGTGTAGCTTTATTTTCATTTTGTACTGATTTGACTACATTACTATTTTCATCTTGATTATGTCTTTGGATGTTGGCTGAAGATATATTGCTTTGAATTTTCAAGTACAGCCTAAATACAAAAAATAACAAAATTCCCAACCATAAAATAATCTGAATAAAATTAGTTAATCCTTGTATTAAATTTGTATTTGTACCAATAAATTGCAAAAACTTGGGTATCCATAAATGAGAAGAGATACCCAAAACTGCCACAACACTTATTGTTCCAACAAATAATGCTAAATCTTTTTGATTATTCATTGTTTAAATTTTATTATTAGTTATGATTAATTATACAGGTTATCTGTAGTATACATTATTCATACCAAGCAATAAGTAAAATATTTTTAATACGTACTTCTACCTCTGCAATCAGGACTGAGCAGAGGTAGAAATTTGCT
This sequence comes from Nostocales cyanobacterium LEGE 11386, assembly GCA_015207155.1. GTDB lineage: Bacteria > Cyanobacteriota > Cyanobacteriia > Cyanobacteriales > Nostocaceae > LEGE-11386. The sequence continues at coordinate 23,548 of JADEXK010000002.1, forward strand.
CTTTTAGACTGTCTACACGTCTAAGAACTTGCACCAGCCACTTCAGAAGTCGGCTCTGCCTCTACGCACAACTTTCACGTCGTGCATCCCGGCTCAATACCTTGTTGAACAATCTATAAAATTAAACTGCTATTACCTACAGCCGTCCTTCCCGTTCCAGTTTCTCCTGGACAGCAGTCAACAGCCATGCCCTACGGCTAGTCTTGGTTAGCTTCCGCGCATCATCAATGAGGTTGCACAACTGTTCTGGTATTGCCATTTGAAACCTCACTTCTTTAGGGGTATCGTCAACTTCTTCAGTAATTGGTGGTGGACTCTGCCAGCATTTATGACACGCTCAATGTCTACCTGCTTGGGCTGCTTCTCACTAGAGCGGCTTGGTTTCTTAATAGTCATCTTGTACCTAAATTATTTTTCTCTCCCTAAAGTAACAAAAGAGGGATTAATCTAAAGTAAATTCTACAAAATCTGGTTGTCCTTCATACAACATATTTCTGTCCATTGCAGACAAAGTTTTATTGTGAGAACGCTCAGAATTTAAACAGCGACAAACTAACTGGGCGACATCTGCACGATTGATACTGCCAACAATACGCGGATCTTCAGTTAAAATACCATTACCTGTTGCTGGTTCTGACTTTAATCCACCAGGACGGATGATTGTGTAGGTGAGTCCACTAGCTATTAAATGTTGTTCAGCTTTGTCTTTTTCGACTAATACAGGCCCCAGTGTTGCCAAAGCTTGCGGAGGTAAAGCACCAGCACTATTGCCAGTACCAATGGAAGACACCAGAATAAACTTTTGTACTCCAGCTTTCACTGCGGCATCAATGAGATTTTTATTACCCAGATAATCTGCTCTTTCACCTTGTGTGGGTAAACCGCCAATGGTACTGATAACGGTGTGAATAGGCTCATTTGTCAGGATGGCGCGTTCGACATCATCCACATTCAAAGCATCTCCCATAACAGGCTGAATATTCATCGCTTCTAGTTCAGCAGCAACAGTTTCATTTCTCAGGAATGCTTTCACCTTGAGATTTTGTGCTGTCAAGTATTGGGCAATTTCTCGACCAACGCCACGACTTGCCCCAGCCAGAAAAATGTAAGATGTACTTGTCATAAAATTGTTTCAATACTCACAAATTAATTATTTACGCTCAAAGGATTTTATCAAAGGATTGGCAGTATTTAGTAATTGCTCAAGCTCTAGAGATACCTCTGGTTGGTGGCGTACATAAGTATCAATAAATAAACCAATAGTTTGAGCCATCAGCAAACGGATATTTTCTTGGGGTTGAGTAGCAGGGAAGTCAACAAAGGGTATGGCGGCTGTTTCGTCGCAGGAGTCAACTATCGAAAAATGATTTGCTCCTGCCAAAATTACCAAATAACTGTCATTTCTTCCCCCAGCAATTGCTTCATGGAATGTACGTATGACTGGAGTAGTAGCATCTCCTGCAATCAAGCCATAATGAGCGTTGCTGTTAGCAATTATGCCATCACAAGTTCCGCCGATGATTAGCAGAGGTAGAGAATCTGGTAGAGGCAAAATTTGATTGGCTTCATGTCCCAACATCATCATTCCGGCTGTATGTGTACCGTAAGCAAACGATGCTGCAACTTGAGGGAAAAACTGGGGGTCAGCGTTTTCCATCGCTACTCTACCACCTTCTGAGTGCCCACCTAAGATGATACGTTGCAAATCAAGCTTTCCAGCCAAAATACTCCTGGTTTGTAACTTTTCTAATGTAGCCAGCACTGCTGGTAAAGCCGAAGCCGTGGGAGCGGTACGATAAAGTGTTGGTTTTCTATGTTCTAAATTAAACCCAGGCGTAAAACTAGTCATTCCTGGTAGGGTTTCCGCAATCCAGTTAAACAACACTACAACTAATCCACGTTCAGCCAGTTTAATTCCTAACCATTGGTATTGTTGGGCATCACAGTTAAAACCATTGAAGAAAATCACCACCGGGAAAGGAGCCTTTTCTGGATTAACAGGCATAATTCCCATATTTTTGGCTACATCACTCTCTAAAATCAACGCCGGATAGAGAATTTTCAGATGGATGGTATCGTAAGGAGATTGAGCATCATCAACTTTGGCAGCTTCAACAATGGCTCGGATATTCATTTGCGGCTTCCTCACATCACTTCTAAAAAATCTGCGTATTCATTCAGTTTTTAGCTAGCATCTAACCAAATAAATCAAGAAATATAGGGGAATGTTAAAATTTAAACACAGTAATTTAAAACTTCCCCAGTTCAGATAGAGCAATTATACTTAACCCAGTTGTAGGAGGTATATTTGTCAGGGATTATGCGAATCTAACAAGTAAATCTTCTCAGAAAGACTTATGAGTAAACAACTGCAAAAAGACATAGAATCATCTCAAGACATCAGATTAACTGCTACCACAAAGATATGGGGAATGACCGTTGGTATTCTAGTAATTTGCATCCCACTTTCATCTGTTACTAAAAGTGGCCCCATTCTTCCTTTAGCCGCTATTGGTGGTGCAGCAGTTGGGACTATTGCCATATGGCGTGCTGATGAAAAAAAATCAAAAAATCAGTATTTACAATCTCAGCAAATGGAACTTTTAGAGCAAAGATTAGTCAATTTGGAAACAATAGTGAGCAGTGATGACTTTGATTTACGGATGAAAATTAAACAGTTAAAAATAAGTGATAGTACTAAGCCTAATATCAATGAAGACAAAGCTTAAAATTAACCAGTATTGTTGATTTATGGGCGATTTAAAACATAAATAATAGATATAGCGATGCTAATTGATGTTTTCATAGCTAATTGTTGGCTTAATGTCACCGCCAATATCAGAGTTTTTCTTAAATCATACTTTTTTTTGCAGATAGAACTGTTTCTAGGGAAACAGTATCTCGTTGTTCAGGTTAGTTAGAATTGACAGACATCATCTAACTTAACCATACCGCAGTCATGTTAGTCGATTAATCGTCTGAGTGCTGCCTAGATGTATGCTACTCACGAACATATGACCATAAATGTGTTTCATTAGACTGCGAGGTTCACGTAATTTTTAATTAACTAGAAGTTATAAACTTGAGTAATTACGTTGGTATAGCTTACCTTAGGTATGCAATATTGTGCTGCTGGAATGCAAATGGATTGGATTAGCTTACTAAAAGCTCAACAAGCCGACTTCCTTCAACGTGTGAAAAAACCTAAAACTTACGATTTATCTTTGTTGGAAAGTCAAGTTAAAGGATGTCACAGTGAAATTATGGCATTTTCGGGCGAGCCATTGGTCGAAATCAGGGAATTTGCTCGTCAACAAGCCGAAATTTTGGCTAAAAATCCGCCGCCTACACCACCTGAATATCCTGAACCTCCTGACTGGGTGATACCTTTTCCCAAATACTTCCAGCAACAAGCAGAAGATTATCTTTTGCGAGAGCAAATTGTCGGACAGGTAATGACTGAACGTCTGGGTAAGTTGGTGAAAAAGTTACCACAAGACACCTTACGAAACATGGTGTTAGATGATGAGGGAAACTTACGCGGTGAGAGCAAATTTACTTACTTGCTTGCAGATAACCCGAAGCTGAGTATTCAAGTTTACGCAGCTGATGGAGAAAGTTTTAACGGTATTAAGAAAAACAAAATTAGGTGGTCAGTTACGCAAGAGGATTTGAGGAATCACCAAGTATTAATTTTTCTATGTTTATTTTATCCATCTCCTAGTAAATTAGGTTCGGAAAAACATGCGGTAATTACTGGTTTTTTACCTACTAAGCAAATTGAATTTACCGAACCAAAACTGTACGTCACTCCGAGTAATTTGTTGTATGCGGGGGGATTGAGTTGGTATTTAGAATCATTAATTACCAAAAAAATCGCCAAAAAAGCTTTCCCATTACTAGTTGATGAAAACACGATCGCAGAAACAATTCATACTTTGCCGCCAGAACATCCCCGTAAGGATATAATCGGTGACTGGGAATGCTGGCAAACATTAAAAGGTCACACTAGAGGAATTAATTGTTTAGCCTTTAGTTCCAGGTGTCACAATGGTACAACTGCGCCCATATTAGCAAGTGGCAGTCGTGGTGAGACAAAGCTATGGGATTTAAGTAAGGGCGAATTAATAGAGACATTATCAGAGTATCCTTGGGTGGTATCTGGGTTAGTGGATGAAGTGAATTCCCTCGCCTTTAGTGCTGATGGACAAACTTTAGTCAGTGGCGGTGCAGATTCCACAATTAAGATTTGGCACGTAGGCGCACTAGATTTGATAGATATTATGCACAAGCATAACGGTATGGTGCGGTGCGTGGCGTTCACACCAGATGGACGGATGTTAGCCACTGGTGGAGATGACAGAAAAGTTCTATTTTGGGATTTGATGCAACGTCAAGTAGCGATCGCCTTATCTTTAGATGATACAGCTGCTCATTCCCTGGTTCTTAGTCGAGATGGACAAACTTTGGTGACAGGTAGCTACCGCAAAATCAAAGTTTGGCAAACCTCACACCCAACGCGAGGGAAAATTCTCAAAGATGCACAACCGTTATACACCCTCACAGGTCATTCTCATATCGTGCGTTCCTTAGCCCTGAGTGCAGATGGTAAACTGCTTGTCAGTGGTAGTTGGGATCAAACGATTAAAATTTGGCACTTGGAAACTGGGAAATTAATTCGCACTCTGAAAGGCCATAGAGATCAAGTGTATGCGATCGCCCTGAGTCCTGATGAACAAATTATCGCTAGTGGTAGCGCTGATCAAACTATTAAGTTATGGCATTTAGAAACAGGTGAATTGTTGGGTACTTTTACAGGTCATGGTAATACAATCACAGCTTTAGCTTTCACTGCTTCCGGGGAAATGTTAGTCAGTGGTAGTTTGGATAAGACTATTAAAATTTGGCAACGAAGTTAATTAAAATGTGCTTCATTCCTAAGAGGATGTTTGAGAAGTATTGTTGTTAACATCAAAATCTTGAAAACCTCCTTCCCTACGAGGGAATGGGGTTTCAAAGCCTCTCCCTTGCAAGGGAGAGGTTTGGAGAGGGGTTTTTTCCACTTGTCGAACTCACGTTAAATTGGGAAAAAATGTCTTGTTTTACCGAACAGGTTAAAGTATGAAAACCTGTGCGGTATTTAAGTTTTGATGTATATGAAATCACAAAAATTTCGAGGTATAAGATACATCCCCAGGTAGAGAATGCGAGATAGCGATCGCCAATAGCCTAGACATATATCAAACAACCAAATTAATAGAGGTAAGTTATGGCAGTATCTGCAATTGATATTTCAAGAACTCTCAGTGGCATAGATTTTCCGGCAAATAAACAGGATTTAGTTAACCATGCCAGAGATAAAAATGCTAACGAAGAAATCATCAACGTCCTGCAACAAATGCCAGAACGGGAATATAACAACATGGCAGACGTAGAACATGCGTTTGGTGAAGTTAAATAATTCCTGATGTGGTGGGTAACAGTATTAAGAATATGCAAAAAGCGATCGCTCTGGAAATGGGCGATCGCTTTTCAATTCAATGCCAAATTTTTACACTAGCAGTGATTGCATGAGCGGTTTATCTTCTGATAACTTACCAGTCCGTAACCATTCATTCAGTTCTTCTGGTGCTTGGACTCGATTGAGACGTTCCCGCAGTTTAGCTCCTTCGAGGATTTCTTTATCTAACAATGCCTGTGCTGTCTCTTCTAACAACTCACGGTTATGATACAGAATGCTTAAAGCCATGTGGTGAGCATTGTCTACTGTCTGCTTAACTTCCCGGTCAATTTCTTCAGCCACTTGGGGACTAATAGCACGGCGGGGATTACCATAACCTTCTAAAAACTGCTGTTGAATCTTTTCAAAAGCTACAGGCCCTAATTTTTCGCTCATCCCATAAAGGGTAATGGCTCTTTCTGCCAAGTCAGTGGCTTTTTGGATATCATCAGCCGCACCCGTGGAAACCTTGCCAAAAACGATTTCTTCAGCAGAACGTCCACCCAACAAAGTGGCAATCCGTCCGCGAATTTCGTCTTCGATCATCAAGAAGCGGTCTTCTTCTGGCATTTGAATTGTATAACCCAACGCCCCAACACCACGAGGGACAACAGAGATTTTTTCGACTTTTCCCGCACCCGGCATTAATGCACCGATGATGGCGTGACCGACTTCATGATAAGCTACGGTCTTTTTCTCAACTTCATTTAAAACACGAGAGCGTTTTTCTAAACCAGCGACCAAACGCTCAATGGCTTCATTAAAATCTGCCATGAATACTGCTTGCCGATTTTGCCTGGCTGCCAATAATGCTGCTTCATTGACAAGGTTAGCTAAATCTGCACCAGCAAAGCCGGGAGTCCTGGCGGCAATAATTGATAAATCCACATCATCAGCCAATTTGACATTTCTGGCATGGACTTTGAGAATGGCTTCACGACCGCTTTTATCAGGTCGGTCAACCACAACTTGACGGTCAAATCGACCAGGACGACGTAAGGCGGGGTCAATCACTTCGGGACGGTTGGTAGCGGCGATGATAATCACCCCTGTGTTGGCGTCAAAGCCATCCATTTCGCTAAGTAACTGGTTGAGGGTTTGTTCGCGTTCATCGTTACCACCCATAATTTGTCCAGCACCACCGCGAGACTTACCTAGTGCGTCTAACTCGTCAATAAAGACAATACAGGGAGCTTGTTGTTTGGCTTGTTCAAATAAGTCGCGGACGCGTGAAGCACCCACACCCACAAATAATTCAATAAACTCCGAACCAGAAATACTAAAAAAGGGAACACTAGCTTCACCAGCGATCGCTTTTGCTAGCATTGTTTTACCAGTTCCCGGAGGCCCTACCAACAACACACCTTTGGGAATTTTTGCTCCCAATCTGGTGTATTTAGCCGCATTTTTGAGAAAATCAACAATTTCTTCTAATTCGGCCTTAGCTTCATCAACACCAGCCACATCAGTAAATTGCACACCAGTACTACCTTCAGAATAGATGCGAGCTTTGCTTTTACCTATTGTGAGTGCAGCCGGGCCACCGCCTTGACGATTGATTAAAAAAGCCCAAATTCCCAAGAAAATTAATGGTGGCGCAATCCAGCTGAGTAATGTGCCAATCCAACCATTTTGTGCTGGAGGTGGTGCTGTAAACTCTACATCATGTTCCCGGAGAATTTTAGGCAAATCTAGATCGAGTGCTACTGGTGTGGTGGTAAATACTTGTTCTACAGTTTCACCTCCAGGGGTTTGGGTTTTGATGGTATATTCAATGCGATCGCTACCGACGACGGCTCGCTCAACTTTGCCATCTTGAACTTGAGTAATAAACTCACTATAGGGAACTTGTGATTGACGTGTCCCCAAAAGACTTGGAACAATTAAGTTAAGCAGTAATAAAAAAGTTAGCAAAATTAGCAAACTACCGCCAAACTGCCTTGTTTTCGGCGGTTTGGTTGGTTTTTTGTTATTAGTTTCTACAGGCATTTAGATGTACCCTCCAAATTCGACAGAGGTTAGGGAAGAGGATTTTCATGGGTTTTGGTGTACACAGTTTATTGATGAAGACTACAGGGAAACTATGAAAAGGCTCAAGACTGACAATTTGTAGTGATATAGCAATCCTAAATGAGTTGCAAACAAATCTGTTCCCTGTTCCCTGTCCTCTGTTACCTAGTTAGGTCTATTCTAGAAACTAGAGACAGTAGCCCAATATCTGGTATACCCCACAGAAAAATGTGTATTGCCGTACTGTGATGGAAAATAATCTCGGATTTATTGTCAAATTGCTTGTGCTTTCGGGTGTGCTGTCCCTATTGATTAAGTACGCAGCGCCGGGTTTATCGATTCCGGCAACAGATGCCAACGCATTGATTATAGTTTTGTTACCACCTGTGATCATGGCGATCGCTTTATTTTGGCGATTCCAGGCAGCACAGAAACAAAATTAATACAAATTATCTAGGCGGATGTTGCTAAAATCAGCTAACCTAATTTGAATTACACAGCTAAGAGTCAGCCTGTGAACCTTGGTCAATGGATCGGCTTAATCGCCATAGTTCTTTCTTTGTATATCTTGTGGCAAATTCGGCAAGTGCTATTGCTGGTATTTGCCGCAGTTGTGCTAGCTACTACATTAAATCGCCTAGCGAAACGTTTTCAACACTTAGGGATGAAACGTGGATTCGCTGTTCTCCTGTCGGTGGCTATCTTTTTTATCGGCGTTGTCTGCTTTTTCTGGCTGATTGTACCGCCTTTTGCCACTCAGTTTAATGAACTCACTTATCGAGTTCCCCAGGGTTTGGCACGCTTTAATAGTTGGTTTAACCAACTCAAAACGTTGGTTCCTAGTCAGTTAATTCCCTATGTACCCGATATTAACAGCCTCATCCAACAAGCACAGCCATTTATCAATCGGTTACTAGGCAGTTCTTTTGCCTTTGTTTCCGGTTCTTTGGAAGTTGTCCTGAAAGTTTTGCTAGTCCTGGTTTTAACCGGAATGTTTTTAGCAGATCCCCTAGCCTACCGCAAAGTGTTTGTGCGGTTATTCCCCTCATTTTATCGCCAACGGGTGGAAGGGATTTTAGATCAATGCGAAGTCTCACTAGAGGGATGGATTACAGGTGCTTTTATTGCCATGTGTGTAGTGGCTTTAATGAGTGTCGTTGGCTTATCAATTTTGGGTGTGAAGGCAGCATTAGCTTTAGCTATTCTCGCGGGATTTTTGAACTTAATTCCCAATCTTGGCCCGACTTTGAGTGTAGTTCCAGCAATGGCGATCGCGCTGTTGGATACTCCCTGGAAACCTGTTGCTGTCTTGATTCTCTACTTTTTTATTCAACAGGCTGAGAGTAATTTTATTACACCTATTGTCATGGCGCAGCAAGTCTCATTGCTGCCAGCTGTGACGTTAATTTCCCAAATCTTTTTCGTGACTTTTTTTGGCTTTTTAGGATTATTTTTAGCTTTACCCTTGACCGTTGTTGCTAAGATTTGGGTACAAGAAGTATTAATTAAAGATGTTCTGGATGAATGGGGACATAACCATCCTCAAGAAAGGGAATTGGTGATAATTTCTGAATCTTCTATGTCAGATGTTAATGGAACAACAGAAATTCCCACTGATACTCAAGAACAACCAATTGATGATGCTTTGCCACAAGAATAATAGTTCACCCAACCTACAAATTTTTTGTATCATTTTAAGTGTGTCAGTCCACTATGTGTTGTACAAAAATCAAATGTAATCCTATATCTATAGCATCAAGCGATCGCTTCACAATTTGTGCTAAATCAAATCAAGTGCATAAAAACAATTTTCAATAATTCCGCACGTGTAAAAGGTTTAGTTAAATACCCAGATGCTCCTACTAATCTCGCTTTTACCTTGTCTACAATTCCTTTATAACCCGTGACAAAAATAATCGGTGTGTTTAGGAACATTGCATTATTTCGTATAATCCGGCACAACTCATAACCATCAATTCCGGCCATATTGAGATCCAGTAAAATTAAGTCCGGTTTGTGCCTAATAATTGACATCACAGCTTTTAGCGGATCGTTGATGGCGACTACAGCAAAATTTTCACTTTCTAAGAAACGGCTAATTTCTTTCAGAATAGTCGGACTATCATCTACAGAAACAATTTTATAAACTTTTTTGCTGGTGATGGTAGCAGCCGTTACTCTTTCAGATGGGAGATTGATGTTATCTGATATTACTAATCCCTGATCATTTTTGCTTGCAGGAGCAGAAACATTTTGGAACCGCTCTATAAAAGTTAGATTTTTTACAGGAATAACAGATGAATCTTGAGTAATATTGTTACTGTTTTCTACTGCTACTCCTCCTAAACTTTTATTCAGTAATGCTGTCTGATCAACAGTAGAGGATGTCAATTTTGCCACAGTCCAAGGTAACTGATCAAATGGTGGGTCTGGTTCATGTAATATAATTTCTCCTTTGATAATGTAAGGATATAATTTTTTAACCAATGCAATTTCATCTTGATTCATCATCACAGCAAGATGACGTAAGCTAAAACCCTTCATCAAATTAGTTAAATTTGGCTGGAGGTCTGGAAAATTTTGATTGTGGTGAACTTTGCTAGTAATTAAGAGATATGGACGCTGATAAGGTGAAGAGATATAAGGCGAGAAAATCTGCCAATTTTGTAATTGTATTTGGCAGTATTCTATAACTTTTTCTACATCTAGTTTACATATTTCTGGTAATTTTTGCTGTGAGTCACTTAACTCATAAGTTCCATTTTTTAGTAACAGAAATGATTCAATTACTTCTTTAACTAATTCTTGAATCAACAACGTGGCTTGTGACGTATCCAGATATCCTTGATTAATCAGCCAATGAATAGCATGATAATCAGAAGGTTGATTACTCACTGTACTGTGATCTTCGATTACCTGACTGTGTAAGTTAGTTTCAAAAATTAAGCGTAATTGCACACGAATGTCACTAGTCAGCCGGGGAATTTGATCACTCAGACGACGCAAATGACGTTCTAATCGGTCAAAAGGTTCTATGGAATGGGTAGCGTAAGTTATTGTCCCCTGCTTGAGGTAAATTGACCAAGTAACTAAGTTACTAGTGGCTGTTAAACAAGTAGTGTCACAACAACTAAATAAATGTCTCAACAAACTTTGGGGACGCAGTGTTGTGAAGGTGCCAAAATTGTTCATATTTTGGAGGATTTTTGAGTAATTATACAAAAGATATGTATATTTTGCGTCTCCAATATATAGTATTTTGCGTTACTTAATATTTTCCTAAAACAAAATATTCTTTTGGGTAAAATATGTACATGTATTAAAAAATATGTAGGAAATTTACGCCTTAAATGCTTTGTTGTACTTCGTACTATCCATCAATGGCTAATATTTTATCGGCACTTTTTAATTTTAAGTTCTTATGGTTACACAAGCAAAATTTTGATGCTGATAATATTACTTATAATTAATTTTGCTTAAATATAATATTGCAAATTCTATATGGATAAATTCGGATATTTGTTATATTTTGTGTTTGCCACACACAATTATTATAGGGCTTAGTAAATATACTCATTAGATAATACTAACCCTGAGAAATTATCGTATCCTCAACTAAGTCATGATGAAGATTTTATTAAATAAATATGTAGATAATTTGGTGAAAACTATTTATTTAATAAAGATTCAACCAATTACCATCAAACATCTATCTTTAGTCTTGTAGGCTCCGGAAATCAAACTATATACTTTGAAAAAAGGAAAATAAAGCGTTGGACTATAAGATAAAACAAAACGTTATGCCTGATACCTTAAAACTTGATGAAGTAGTGGAGTTTGCTGAAAATCCAGAACCACGTTGTCCTTGTGTTTTATTACTGGACACATCAGGCTCAATGCAAGGAGATCCCATAGAAGCTTTAAATCAGGGTTTGCTAAGTTTGAAAGATGAATTGATGAAAAATTCCTTGGCAGCCAGGAGGGTAGAAGTAGCCATTATCACTTTTGATAGTCATGTCAATATAGTGCAAGATTTTGTGACAGCTGATCAATTCAATCCGCCTATCTTGACAGCGCAGGGACTAACGACTATGGGTGCGGGAATTCATAAAGCCTTAGACATGGTGCAAGAGCGTAAATCCCTCTATCGTGCCAACGGCATTGCTTATTATCGTCCTTGGGTATTTATGATTACAGATGGAGAGCCGCAAGGTGAATTAGATCATCTAATAGAGCAAGCGGCGCAACGTTTACAAGGTGATGAAGCAAATAAACGGGTCGCCTTCTTTACAGTAGGTGTAGAAAACGCTAATATGATGCGTCTAAATCAATTAGCTGTACGGACTCCGCTCAAACTCAAAGGACTTAACTTTATTGAAATGTTTGTTTGGTTATCAGCTAGTATGTCAGCAGTTTCCCATTCTCAAATAGACGAACAGGTAGCACTACCACCAATTGGTTGGGGGACTCTTTAATCGCTCGTGGCTGATACTCACACAGCTAGCTGCCTTTAAAAAATCTATGAACACAACATCAAAACAGATATCTCATTGGCGGGTAGTCGCCGCATCTGTATGTGGTACTAGCCACGTCAAAAACAAGCAGCTGTGTCAAGATGCTCACCACTGGCAACTATTACCAGGTAATGTGTTGGTGGCTGCTGCGGCTGATGGTGCAGGTTCTGCTAGCCAGGGAAAAGTAGGAGCGATGGTAGCTGTAGAAACAGCAATCGAAACCCTATCCATCAAAGAAATTACTAGAGACTCTCTTGCAGATGATGCAATTGTACAAACGCTATTGAATGAGGCTTTGCTAGCTGCTAGAAAAGCGGTAGAGGATGAAGCAGTGGCTTGTAACAAACAGCCTCAAGATTTAGCAACTACCTTAATTATTATGATGGCTACACCAGACATGGTGGCAGTCGTACAGATTGGTGATGGTTTGGCAGTAGCCAAGGATGATCAAGGTAACTTACTGGCACTGACCATACCTGATAATGGCGAATACATCAACGAGACAAATTTTTTAACTTCGCCTGACGCCTTAGACATAGCGCAGATGAGATTATGGCGTGAAACCATAGTTAATGTTGGTATCCTCACCGATGGACTGCAAATGCTGGCTTTAAATATGGTTGTTGGTGAACCTCATAAACCGTTCTTTTTTCCCTTATTCGACTTTGTAGAGAATGCCGAAGATAAAACAGTAGCAAAAGAGCAGTTAGTGAAATTTTTAAGTTCTGAGCGGATTACGCAACGTACTGATGATGATTTGACGCTGATTATAGCTGCTTTTCCAAGTGCCTTTAAAAGTGCTGAGTGCTGAGTGAAGAAAGCACTTGTAATGTGAGTAATGTTTTGGTGATTCTGCTATATCAGTCTTTTAAATAACCCCATTCACCGTGATTTAATCATGCAGGTACTACGTTGTCTTCCCAAGCAAGAAATTATCAACCTCAGCGTTAGTTTGGGGCGTGGCGGTGAAGCTTGTATCTATGCAGTACCGTCCTGTGGTGATTTAGTGGCGAAGGTTTATCATAAACCCACTGTTGCTCACGCTCACAAACTGCGGGCGATGCTTGCTAACCCACCGGAAAATCCTACGGCTAGCTTGGGACATATTTCTATTGCTTGGCCACAGGATATCTTACGGGCAGTAGATGCGAACAATGGCATCATTGGCTTTTTGATGCCCCGGATTCGCGGGATGCGCCCAATTATTGACTTTTACAACCCTAGAACTCGTCGCCAACACTGTCCTTTATTCAATTATCAGTACTTACTTCGTACAGCGCGCAATCTAGCGGCGGCTTTTGCTGCTTTGCATAATAGTGGATATTGTGTTGGCGATGTGAATGAGTCAAATATTCTCGTCAGCGATACAGCATTGGTAACGTTGGTAGACACGGACTCTTTTCAGGTGCGTGACCCAGACAGCAATGTTGTTTACCGTTGTCCAGTGGGTAAACCAGAGTTTACCCCACCGGAACTACAAAATAAAATTTTTGCACAACACGATCGCGATATTCCTCATGACTTGTTTGGCTTGGCGGTATTGATTTTTCAACTGTTAATGGAAGGGACTCACCCCTTCTCTGGAATATTTCAAGGTATTCCTGAGCCACCGCCCTACGAAGCCCGGATTGCTGCTGGACACTTTACTTACAGTCAAAAGCGGCAAGTACCTTATTTGCCTACTCCTATTGCACCTGCTTGGGAAGTTCTTCATCCCAAGTTACAAGAACTATTTTTACGTTGTTTTGAGGATGGTCACAACGACCCACAGCTACGCCCCAGCGCTCAAGCTTGGTTGTCGGCAGTAGCTGAAGCTGAAGATAGCTTAATTACCTGCACTACCAATCCTCAGCATCGTTATAATAACCACCTAGATAGCTGTCCTTGGTGTGAACGTGCCTTGCGGTTGGGTGGACGTGACCCATTTCCATCATCTCGGGCAGTCGAAAATCGCGAACATCTGCGACCACGAGTTGTCCCAAAACGGCGCTACGCCCAGAGGCCACGTTCGCCACAACCAGTTATGCCTCTGTACCAAGCAAATTATTGGCAGCCAGTAACTACTCCTAGCTATTCGTCTTATCAACGGCAGAAGAAGACAAAAGTTTATCCGGCTGTGTTGTGCTTACTCGGTTTTGGTGTGTTGGGGTATTTGGACGTGATGGTTAAATTTACTCGTCCGTATGTTTCCCAAAATGCCTACACGCAACAAACATTAATGGCTCGTCCTCAAACCAATGATCAGACTTTGACTTTCGCCGATTACTATCAGCAGGGTCATGCTGCTTACCAAATCCGAGATTATGAGCAAGCGGTGGAAAACTTTAGCCAAGCCATTCAACAGGAACCCACAAATGCCAGAGCGTATGTCAACCGAGGCAATGCTCGCTACAACTTGAAAGATTACGAAGGCGCACTCAAAGACTATAACCAAGCTTTGCAAATTAATCCTAATGAAATCAAAGCTTTTGTGAATCGGGGTAATACCCGCTATATGCTGGCTGAATATAGCAACGATCCTGATCGAGAATATAACCAAGCGATCGCTGATTTTAATCAAGCTCTCCGGATTAATAATCAGGAAACTGAAGCTTATATTAGAAGGGGTATTGTCCGTTCTCAGATGGCTAGATACAGTAGCGAATCTGTGCAAGATTACAAACAAGCAATTGTTGATTTTACCCAGGCAATTCGATTGAACGTATCCAATGCCGAGGCTTATTTTCAGCGAGGTGAAGTTCGCCATAAAATGGCTCAATTTAGTAGCGATTTTGTTCAAGAATATCAACAGGCGATCGCTGACTTTAACCAAGCACTACAGATTAATGACAAACTAGCGAAAGTCTATCTCAAACGAGGGATGATTCGCTATGAACTTACACAATATGCTGGTAGTCAATCTGATCCTAATAATTTGAAAGCTATTGAAGATTTACAGACAGCTGCTAGACTTTCCCTAGAACAAGAGGATACGGAAAATTACCAGCAAGCACTTAGCAGTATTTGTGTAATTGTAGAAAGTGAATGTACTGCCTTATTACAAAGCTCTGCTATGTGGGAATATACAGGCACAAATTAATTGATAAACTAGTAAATTGTCTCACTAGTTGTTTAATAACTGCTTTTTATATCATCAGATATAAAAGTATAAATAATCAGGATTGGCGTTGGCTAATTCTGATTATTTATAGCTATTTTTTGCAGCAATTTAGTTATTTAATTAGAGATTTATAGAGGTTTTATATATAAAAGAAATTTATTTACATTTTCTTTATGAATTCGCCAAAAATAATCGTTAGATTATGTACGGAGGAAAAGACATTATTTAGAGAATTTTCTCCAATTAAAGTGCATCTTCTTCATGGCGAAAAATTTAAATGAAAAACTACCTGTAAATCTCCAAGGTAATTGTATGAAAGCGGTGATTCTGGCTGGAGGACTTGGTACACGCCTCAGTGAAGAAACTAGTATCAGACCCAAGCCAATGGTGGAAATTGGTGGAAAACCAATTCTCTGGCACATCATGAAGACTTACTCTGCCCACGGAATTAATGACTTCATCATTTGTTGTGGATATAAAGGTTACATCATTAAAGAGTATTTTGCTAATTACTTTTTACACATGTCAGATGTTACCTTTGATATGCGATTTAATCAGATGAATATACATTCTGGTTATGCTGAACCCTGGCGTGTCACTTTAGTCAATACAGGTGATTATACAATGACAGGCGGACGCTTAAAACGCATCAGTGAGCATGTTGGTAATGATACTTTTTGCTTCACTTACGGTGATGGTGTAAGTGATATAAATATTACAGAACTAATTAAGTTTCATAAAGAGCAAAAAACCTTAGCAACCCTCAGTGCAGTGCAACCAGCCGGACGCTTTGGTGCTATTTCCTTAGGTCAAGAACAAACTAAAATCAACAGCTTTCGGGAAAAACCTGAAGGTGATGGAGCCTGGATTAATGGCGGTTATTTTGTTTTAGAACCGGAAGTAATTAACTTGATTGCTGATGACTCTACAGTTTGGGAAAAAGAACCATTAGAAAAGCTAGCTGAAATGGATCAGCTATCTGCTTTCAAACATCAAGGTTTTTGGCAGCCGATGGATACATTACGCGATAAAAACCACCTAGAAGAGCTATGGAAGAGTGGCCAGGCTCCTTGGAAAGTGTGGTAGGGACATAAGGGAATACAAGAGGAAATTGGCGCAAAACCTCCCCCATCCAATTCGTGAGCAATTGTGCCGGATTGTAGAGCGATCGCCTTGATAAATTAGGTAAACTTCACCCCCAAGTCAGCATGATGACTGTTAGCAGATCATGCAGAAGTTGAGGGATTCAAGTCTCTCGAAAAAATGTGGAATTCTGGTCAAGCAAAATTGAAGGTGTGGTGATGTCAGCGAATTTTTGGACTGGAAAAAAAGTTTTTGTTACAGGACATACGGGCTTTAAAGGCAGTTGGTTATGTCTGTGGTTACAAATGTTAGGGGCTGAGGTGATTGGTTATGCTTTAACGCCCCCAACATCTCCCAGTTTGTTTGAGTTAGCTAACGTTGCTCATGGAATGACATCAGTAGTAGGTGATATCAAAGATTTAAACTTGCTTGAGCAAGTGATGCAGTCATCCCAACCAGATATCGTTATTCATATGGCAGCTCAAGCACTGGTGCGGGAATCTTATCACAACCCAGTAGATACCTATGCTGTCAATATCATGGGTACGGTGAATGTATTGGAAGCTGTACGGTCTGTATCTAGCGTCAGAGCCGTAGTCAGCATCACCTCCGATAAATGTTATGAAAATCGGGAATGGGTTTGGGGCTACCGGGAAAGTGATCCTATGGGAGGATATGACCCTTATAGCAGTAGTAAAGGATGTGCTGAGTTAGTTGCAACAGCTTATCGTCAATCTTTTTTCAATCCTGCTGATTACGGACAACATGGGGTAGCTATAGCCACTGTCCGCGCCGGTAATGTGATTGGTGGCGGCGATTGGGCTAAAGACCGTCTAATTCCTGATATTCTCAACGCTTGGCTGTCAGGAAAAGAAGTAGTAATTAGAAATCCCCAAGCCGTCCGACCTTGGCAGCATGTTTTGGAACCACTCAATGGTTACTTAATGCTGGCAGAAAAACTGTTTACTCAAGGTTCACTTTACAACGGAGGTTGGAATTTTGGGCCGGATGAGTCAGGAGTAAAAACAGTGTTTTGGGTAGTTGAACAACTCAAACAGTTTTGGGGTAAAGACGCTAGTTGGACTAAAGATAGTAGAATTCAACCCCACGAAGCCAATTACTTAACCTTGGATTGTTCTAAAGCTCGGACGCAAATCAACTGGGAACCCCAATTAGACTTAGCAACAGCCTTAGCTTGGATAGTTGATTGGACAAAAGCATGGCAACAAGGCTGCGACATGAAGCAAAAGAGTCAAGCTCAAATTCAGCAGTTCATGCAACTTGCATATTTACAGCCACGAGAAATGCCTGTATTGGGAGTTGAAGCAGTGGGAAATGTGGCGCAAGTAGCTGAATCGAGAAATTAAAAACAACTGACATACACAATTCAAACCTTAATTACACCATGTTTACTAATGTTGGGGACAAGTTTTTTTCCCTCAGATCAGAGTTAGATTATAGAACATCATGTTGGCAACATGGAAAAAAGTTGCCCAAATTAGCAGCAAGCGATCGCGTAATTCTTGACTCGATTAAACGTGATGGAATTCACATTACAAACCTCACAGAATTAGGATTAAATTCCACCTCACAATTACTCAATTCTGCTTACAGTCTCTTGCCAAGTATGGGAACAGCTAACTACCGCAGTTCCACCCAAAATCCGCCAGAAATTTACATAGTTACGGATTTACCAGCATTCTATAACTGGGGAAGAGAACAAAGGCTGTTCAATATTATCGAAAATTACATTGGTCTTCCCGTTGCTTATCATGGTGTACATTTACGCAAAGATTTTGCCAACACAGAGCAGTTCCAAACATTGCTATGGCATAGAGATATAGAAGACCGTCGAGTTCTCAAAATTATTGTCTACTTAAATGATGTGGAAGAAAAACATGGGCCTTTTGAATATGTGCCAATATCTTTAATTTCCAGATCACAAGCTTATCGAATTAAACGCCAAATTAAAAACTTAGGAGGAATTGATGATCAAACGCTAAATAAAATTGTCCCAAAATCCGCGTGGAAGTCTTGTCCAGGCCCAGCAGGCACTGTTATTTTTGCTGATACAAGACGAATTTTACATCATGGCACCCTCCGCACCGAAGAACGGTCAACACTGTTTTTTGTCTATACTGCCAACCCTCCCAAGCGTCCAGAATTGTGTACTCATTACTGGGATAATACGTATCCCAGACCAAATTTAAATAGAGAATTTGATGAATTGAAAAGCCCGATCCGTGAAGGGATGGGGCTTAAGGAAGAAGGAAGGGCTATCGTTCCAGTGTTTGCAGAGTAGATACGAGAATACGCTGCATTTCATCAACCTCTTTTAAAGCAGAATCAAACATTGCAGGGGCAAGTAATTTTACTTCTTTAGCAATAATTAACTGCGTGTCTAACTCCCTTAAAGTTATCACTTCTTCCTTCTTGCTTCTTCCCTCTTCCTTAGTTAACTACTGATAATTTCTATGATTCTTACCACAACCGCACTCCAAGACGCATTCATTATTGACGTAGAAAGAAAGCCAGATCATCGCGGTTTTTTTGCCCGTGGTTTCTGCGCTCAAGAATTTGTGGCACATGGTTTGAAGTCCACAGTTGCCCAATGTAATATTTCTTTTAATCACAAAAAAGGCACTGTGAGGGGAATGCATTATCAAGTTTCTCCAGCCGCAGAAACAAAATTAGTGCGCTGTACTAAAGGCGCTATCTATGACGTAATTATTGATATGCGTCCTGAATCGTCGACTTTTTTATCACATATTGGTGTGGAATTAACCGCAGAAAATCACCGGGCTTTGTATGTACCAGAAATGTTTGCCCACGGTTATCAAACTCTCACAGATGATGCTGAGGTAATGTATCAAGTAAGTGAATTTTATACACCAGGATATGAACGAGGATTACGCTATGATGACCCGTTTTTTAATATTGAATGGCCTCTAGCAGTAACTGAAATTTCTGAGAAAGACTTAAATTGGACTTTATTAGAAATGATCCCCGTTGGTTGTGCAGATTCTATACCAATGCTCAATCATTCATGAGTTGAGAAACCGGGGTTTGGAAATTTCTTGAGCAAACTAAAATTAATACAGGAATTTAACTAATGATTATTATTGATCGTGCCTTACAAGCCCGCGCCGCAGCAGGTAATCCAGTAAAAGTGGGGATGATTGGTGCTGGTTTTATGGGTCGAGGTATTGCTAATCAGATTATTAATTCAGTTCCCGGAATGGAGTTAGTTGCTATTTTTAGCCGTCAGGTTGATGCCGCTAAACGAGCTTATACAGAAGCGGGACAAGAAAATATGCAAGTTGTGACAACTGTAACTGAATTAGAAGACGCGATCGCCAACCATAAATATGCAGTCACCGAAGATGTCCAATTACTCTGCCAAGCAGAGGGAATTGATGCCATCATCGAAGTCACCGGTGCAGTAGAATTTGGCGCTCATGTAGTCATGGAGGCGATTGCTCATCGCAAACATGTGATTATGATGAATGCCGAACTCGACGCTACTATCGGCCCCATCCTGAAAGTATACGCCGACAAAGCCGGAGTCATTCTCAGCGCCTGTGATGGTGATCAGCCAGGGGTAGAAATGAATCTCTACCGATTTGTCAAAAGTATTGGTCTGACTCCATTATTGTGCGGTAACATTAAAGGACTTCAAGACCCCTATCGCAATCCTACGACCCAAGCAGGATTTGCTAAACGTTGGGGTCAAAAAGCCCACATGGTAACCAGCTTTGCCGACGGGACAAAAATTTCCTTCGAGCAAGCGATCGTTGCCAACGCTACAGGTATGAAAGTCGCCCAGCGCGGAATGCTAGGTTACGACTTCCGTGGTCATGTTGATGAAATGACCCACATGTACGATGTTGAACAACTCCAGGAATTAGGTGGCATTGTTGATTATGTAGT
This sequence comes from Nostocales cyanobacterium LEGE 11386, assembly GCA_015207155.1. Classification (GTDB taxonomy): domain Bacteria; phylum Cyanobacteriota; class Cyanobacteriia; order Cyanobacteriales; family Nostocaceae; genus LEGE-11386. Next base: position 43,685 of record JADEXK010000002.1, read on the forward strand.
TGGTGCTAAACCTAGCCCCGGTGTATTTGTATTTGCTACTCATCAAGACCCCAAGCAACGCCACTATCTAGACTTATACAAGTTAGGTGAAGGCCCTCTATATAGCTTCTATACTCCCTATCACCTTTGTCATTTTGAAGTGCCATTATCTGTTGCTCGTGCTGTCCTGTTTCAGGATACTGTCTTGTCTCCACTAGCAGGGCCAGTAGTAGATGTAGTCACCACCGCTAAAATTAATCTGAAAGCTGGGGAAACCCTAGATGGTATTGGCTACTACATGACCTACGGCCAATGTGAAAATTCCCCCATCGTTCAAGAGCAAAAACTACTCCCAATCGGTTTAGCTGAAGGATGTCGCCTAAAACGAGATATTCCTCAGGATCAAGTCCTGACTTACGATGATGTAGAGTTGCCTGAAGGTAGACTTTGTGACCAACTACGCGCTGAACAAAACACTTATTTTGCATCAGAAAAAGTTTTAGCAGCCGTTGGGTAGCATCAGTATTTCTATATCAACACGTTCTGTTAAGAATTTGATCCCTCTAACTCCGTCAAAGAAGAGTTAGGGGGAATCTTCAACAGAAATAACAGGTTACAGAGAACAGGTGATAGGGGACAGGTTTGAAAGTCTCTTGGTATCAGCGTCTTGCAGATAAGAAAAGAAGGTTTCCAAGAGATTTTGCCTAAGTCTTGCTTAATTACGAACTACGTATCGCTAAAGCGAAAGCTCCGCTAACGCGCAGCGTTTCCGAAGGAAATATTACGAACTACGAATTATGAAAATAGCTCTAGTCCATGATTACTTAACCCAACGCGGTGGAGCAGAGCGGGTATTTGAATTACTTTGTAAACGCTACCCCCAAGCGGATATTTTCACATCTTTATACAATCCGCAAAAAACTATTGATATGGGTGAGCGTATAGTCAAAACTACTTTTTTGCAAAAAATTCCTGGTGCAGCAAAGAATTTTAGATTGATGGCTCCCTTATATTTTCCTGCTTTTAGGTCTTTAGATTTACAAGACTACGATCTAATTATTAGTAGTAGTACCAGTTTTGCCAAAGCAGTACGCAAACGTCCAGATGCTAAACACATTTGTTTTTGTCATAATGTTACCCGGTTTCTGTGGGATACGGAAACGTATTTACGGGAGTATGGAGACTATCGATACTTTGCTCCGTTAATTGAACAAGTGTTTCAATTAATGAGAAATATAGACCTGAAATATGCTCAAGAGCCAGACCTTTACATTGCTAACTCCAGTGTTGTCGCCCGCCGTATTCAAAAAATATACAACAAACAATCAATTGTGATTAACTATCCAATTGATACAAATAATTTTGTTTTTTCAGATATAAAGGATGAATACTATCTAGCCTCGGCCCGGATGATCAGCTATAAGCGGTTGGATATAATTATCGAGGCCTTTAATTGGTTAGGTTGGCGGTTATTAATATCAGGGGATGGGCCAGAACAAGAGCGTTTAAAATCTAAAGCATTAGATAATATTGAGTTTTTAGGGCACGTCAGTGATGCTAAACGCAAAGATTTATTTTCTAAAGCTAAGTCTGTCATAGTTGCTGCCTTAGAAGACTATGGATTAGTTCCAGTCGAGGCAAATGCTAGTGGAACACCTGTCATCGCCTATGGAGCAGGTGGAGTATTAGATACTCAAATACACCGGAAAACAGGAGTATTTTTTAAGCGACAAACACCCGAATCTCTACAAGCTGCATTAATAGAGTCCGGAGGAATCACTTGGAATTATGAAAATATTCGTAGTCATGCAGTGAACAATTTTTCGGAACCTGTATTCTTTCGCAAGGTTGAGCAACTTATTGACCAAACTTGTGGTGTCTATTAATCATTTTTGTTGTTTGTTATACCAATTTTAAAAAAGTATGCGACAGATACAAAAGGTAGAAACCTAGATGCAGTCTGACTTTCTTAATTTGTGATTCTTAATTACGAATTGGTATTAGCTATCTTGCAGAGAAGGATAATAAATTATGAGTCAAGCTACTCTCGCTCCCGGTATAAATTCAGTTGATAACTCTAATACAGAACCAAGTTACGGACAACTGTTTAAAATATTTATTCGCAGATTTCCTTGGTTTTTAGGAGTATTTATTAGTGCGATCGCTATTGCCGCTTTTGTAACTTCTAGAACTCAACCTACCTACAGAAGCTCAATGCAACTGCTTGTCGAACCTAACTATCAAGGTAAGAGAGAAGGAGGCCCAGACAGTCAGTTTATCGAGCCTGATATTCAGATAGACACGGCAACTCAACTGAACCTAATGCAAAGTTCTGGACTCATCCAAAAGGCAGTTGAAAAACTTCAGCCTGAGTATCCGGATATTACTGTCAATGAAATCAAGCAATCTTTAGTCCTCAATCAAATCAGGACTAGAGAAGATAACGTAGCTACGAAAATTTTTCAAGTAGACTATACTGCCAGAGATCCAGCGAAGACCCAAAAAGTTCTGGCTGCAATTCGGCAAGTTTATGTGGAATACAACAAACAACAGCAAGATTCGCGATTACAAAAAGGTTTACAAGTTATCAGGGAACAGTTGAGTAAAGCCAGTGAGGAAGTAAATGCTTCTGAGACAAACTTACAACGATTTCGCCGCAACCAAAATTTAATTGATCCTGAGTTACAAGCAAAAGCTCTAGAGGACGCTTTAAACAAGATTGAGCAGGAACGCCGTGATACCCGTTCTCAATATCAAGAAGCTTTGGCGCGCCAAAAATCTTTGCAAGAACAACTTAACCGTTCTCCCCAAAATGCCCTGGTTGCTTCTCGCCTGAGTCAGTCTACTCGTTACCAAGGCTTACTTAACGAAATTCAAAAAACAGAACTGGCACTAGCTCAGGAACGCTTGCGCTTCACGGATGAAACTCCCGGTGTGCAAAAGCTCCAAGAACAACTGCAAAGCCAGAAGGAATTATTACAACAAGAGGTAGGCAGGACTTTAGGCGTACAGTCTAGTGGTGTCATCTCTTCCAAAGTACCTCTGCTGGAACAAGGACAATTCGGTGAAATTGACCTCAGCCTTGCTGGTCAGTTAGTAGAGACGCAGACAACTATAGTGGCTTTAAGTGCCCGTGATCAAACTTTGGCACAGAAAGAAAATGAGCTACGTTTTGAAATCAAACGTTTTCCGCCTCTGTTGGCTTATTACAATCGCATCATGCCACAGCTACAATTTAGCCGCGAAAGGTTAGAAGAGCTATTGCGAGCCGAACAGAAATTGCGTCAAGAACTTGCCAAGGGGGGATTTAATTGGGAAGTTGTGGAAGAACCACTGTTAGGTATGAAGTTGGGCCCCAATCTTCAGCAGAACCTGTTGTTAGGTGCAGTAGTGGGGTTGATGTTAGGAGGTATTGCTGCTTTTATTCGGGAAGCATCTGATGATGCTGTTCACACCACTGCTGAATTAGAAAAGCAGGTACCCTTACCGTTGTTAGGAACTACTCCCAAACTGCCATCTGCTAAAACCAGAGAATCAATTATTAAGTTGCCTTTTGGTAAGCCAGAAGTTCTCGCGCCTTGGACAATTCAGGTGTTGCAATCCCCACCACGTTGGGAATCGCTGGATTTAATTTTCAAAAATATTGAACTTTTAAATTCTGTTCCCAGCTTGAAGTCTTTGATGATTACCTCGGCTTTACCAGATGAGGGTAAGTCAGCTTTGGCATTGGGTTTGGCTATGAGTGCAGCGCGTTTACACAAACGGGTACTATTGATTGATGCCAACTTGCGAGAACCTAGCCTCCACGAACAGCTGAATCTACCAAATGAGCAAGGGCTTTCCACTCTCTTGGCCAGTGATATTACTTTACCCAACCAAATTGGTATCCAAACTTTAGGTTCAGCTTATATCGATATTTTGACAGCCGGGCCTAAACCTGTTGACCCAGCAAATCTTTTAAGTTCCCCACGGATGATGCAATTGATGTCAGCATTTGAGGAGAACTATGATTTGGTACTCGTTGATGCTCCGCCAGTTATTGGTTTGGTGGATGCCATACTTACAGCATCATCTTGTCGGAGCGTGGTGTTAGCGGCGAGTATGAGTAAGGTAACTCGCAGCCAGCTAGCTCAAGCTACAGCCATGCTGAGTAAATTAAACCTCATTGGTGTGGTGGCTAATGGAGTATCTGATGGCAGTACCTATGTACAGTATCCCAAGTCATCGCAATTTGCGTTGCAACAAGCGGTGGAAAAATAACTAGTGAGTCACTTAGAACATTAGGAATGGCACGAAAATAAGACCAAAGTCTTAACTGTCATATAATGTGCGATCGCACTTGTTGGTATGCGATCGCACATATTTTTTAGCAGCTTTATTAGCAGCGATCGCTATTTTTTTAATTATCCAATTTTTATTGAATTACTAATACTTAAAAATCAGTATATTTATGGCATCTTTATAATAAACTAGAAAAGCAACTAGCTCTTTAAAGAATAAATAAAGAATCCATTTCCACATACAGTCATTTCTACAGAGTCTTATATCCTAGAGATTAAAGTCCCTACTAAACGGCTTAAAGACAAAAGTGAACTGATTTTGTGAGATTGATCGCAAAAAAGATAGTTGCAACTAAACGTAGGTGTAGAGTTGGAGTGTCAGAATAATTTTCCTCTGCACTTACCCACAATCCCTAATCCTCAGAGAGAAACCCCCGTTTTCAACCAGCTTTCCCCAATATGTTTATTGCTACTTATCTGCTTAGTATCTTTCTTGTTTGTACATCTTTCCATCGGCAGAACTTTCCCAGATGTGGACTTGCCTGGAGTGCAATTTAAAAGAATATCTGTTTGCACGCAATCATTTACAGATTTTTGGAACAAAACAAAAATTGGTTCGGAGTCTTTGGCATTGATAGCCTTCAATATCAACTCAGCAATTCACTATTGTATATATCCAAAGACCTATGACAAGCTCGTTAATTCCTACTCTACAAAATTCCTATCCTACGACTCAGCAACACCAAAATAATCACTTCCCACACTACACACTCCAATGGCGGCGGGGTCAGCTATTAGTAAAATCTTCGGGACAAGCAAAACAGCCATATCTGCCTTCTTTGAATAACGAGCAATTGTTAGTCAATTGTTTAAAACATTCTCTAGTTAATGTGGTAAGTATAGATCCAAACATTGGTGAAGATGCGCTAAAACTTTGGATAGAGGCCTGTGAAAAAGCTCGTAAGCCTGTATTTCTCCGCATACCTTCTAGCAATAAACAGCCTAGACATGGTAACAGATGGCAACGACTAATTGACTGGATTGCAGCATTAATTTTACTAGTATTAATGAGTCCAGTAATGCTGGCATTATGTGTACTAATACAGATTGACACACCAGGGTCAGTTTTTACCCGTGAGTGGCATGTTGGAGAACGAGGCAAACTTTTTCGAGCAATTATGTTTTGCACAACTAAAAAGCAAAATATCACACCTCTAGGACATTTAATGCGTAAATATGATTTAGATAATCTGCCACAATTGGTAAATGTGCTATGTGGGGAAATGAGTCTGATGGGATCTCGTAGTTGGGCTTTGAAAAATGTTTTACAACTTACTTTAGAAGAACAACAGATTAATCAACTACCAGTAATTACAGATTCATGGGAAGAATCCAATCTGTTGCGCTTAGATAGCTAAAAACTGCGATTTAATTATGAAAAGTGCTGAGTTAAAAAACCAGCCACGCTACTTGTCCATGGAGGAACTCCCAAGGCTGCACTGGCTTCTCAGCACTCAGTAAGGGTTATCTAGCATCTACGCCAGCTTACGAAATTATTGTTAGAAAATACCCATGCATTTGAAAAGTTCTCAAGTAATCCATAACCGCTTCAAAACTACCAAGTTCTGGCAAAGAAATTATTTAATATTGCGAGAATTTAAATACTTCCGCAAAGTTGCCATTTTTGCTTTAGGCTTTTCATTTTTGGCTGCGACCTCTGAAGGTTTTAGTATTGGCTTTCTCCTCTCATTTTTGCAAAACTTAACTACTCCTGATGCTGAACCAATTCAAACTGGAGTTGCTTGGTTTGATACTTGGGTTTTGGCTGCTCATACATCGGTAATTAATAGACTATATCGGATATCTTTGTTAATTTTATTGAGTACGTGGATACGTGCTGGCTTTAATTATCTATCACAGATATACACAGAAATGGCGCAATTATTGCTAGCCGATCGCTTGCGTAAGCAAATTTTTGAACAGTTACAAGGATTACCACTCAGCTACTTTGCTAAAACTCGCTCTGGAGAACTAATTAATACTATCACCACTGAAATTGAAAGGATAAGACAGTGGTTTAGCGGAGCAGCATTTTTGATGACTAGAGGCATGACTGCCTTTGTCTACTTTATTTCCATGTTTTTATTGTCGTGGCAGCTTTCCATAATTTCTTTTCTATTATTCACTCTGGTGGGTGTAGGATTATCAACATTAAATGCTCGTGCCAGAGAAGCGAGTTTTAGCACTTCTATTGCTAATGGTAACTTTACCTCTATAGCTATGGAATTTATTAACGGCATTCGCACAGTTCAAGCATTTGCTACTCATGACTTTGAACGGCAACGTTTCTATAATGCTAGCGATAAAGTAGTCAGTACTTCAACTAAAGTTATATTGACCTGGGCACTTGTGAGACCACTAGCTGAAGCTATAGCTAGTACAATTCTCATTGGCATGATTATTTTTGCTTTTACGGTTTTTGTAGTCAATGGAACTCTACAAGTTGCTTCTTTACTGACATTTTTCTTTGTACTGTTTCGGGTTGTACCCATCGTTCAGGATATTAATGGTACTAGAGCGCATCTGAGCACACTCCAAGGAGCAGCAGATAATATTAAAGAACTCATCAGAACCGACAATAAATATTATTTGCAAAATGGCAAAATTAAGTTTAATAAACTACAGCATTCGATTGATATTGTGTCTGTAGATTTTGGCTACGATGCTCATACTACAGTGCTAAATAATATTACTCTCAGCATCGAAAAAGGTAAAACAACAGCCTTGGTTGGGGGGACTGGTGCTGGTAAAAGTACATTGATTGATTTAATTCCGAGATTTTACGATCCCACAGAAGGTAATGTACTGATTGATGGAGTAAATTTGCGAAACTTTGATATCAAATCACTCCGACAAAAAATTGCCGTTGTTAGTCAGGATACGTTTATTTTCAATACTTCTGTGTGGAAAAATATTGCTTATGGTACACCAGAGGCAAACGAAGCGGAAATTCGTAAAGTTGCTCAACTAGCAAATGCACTGGAATTTATTGAAGAAATGCCAGAAGGCTTTGATACGCAATTAGGCGATCGCGGTGTGCGGTTATCGGGAGGACAACGCCAACGAATTGCGATCGCTCGTGCTTTACTGCGTGACCCAGAAATTCTGATTTTGGATGAAGCCACCAGCGCGCTAGATTCTATGACTGAGCGCTTGATTCAAGATTCTATCGAAAAGCTATCTGTAGGTCGAACAGTAATTGCGATCGCTCACCGTCTTTCTACTATCGCTCAAGCTCATAAGGTCGTGGTATTAGAACAAGGACGCATCATTGAGCAAGGTAATTATCAAGAATTACTTGAACTAAAAGGCAAGCTTTGGGAATATCACAAGACTCAATACGAAATGGGTCAAGCAGGATAAATTTTGTTGATTCATTCCGGATTTAATTCTGCAAGTTTGCAAATTAAATTGAGACCAGTAATTTGGTTTTTTCGAGGAAATAACAATGGTAAATATTGGCTATCATACTGCTCAGATTCAAGGTAAACTCCATCGCTCTCGATATAAATCAAATCTGGCTAAAACAGTTAATCTTCTCATCAATACAACTCAAAAAGTTCCCATTAATGTCTATGCTTTCTCTTGTGAGCGCGACTTACCTGAACAAGTAGCTAGTATTCGCTCGTTTCTTCGTAATATTGGGATTCCCAATACATTCACTGTCATTTCTGATGGTAGCTACACTGATTTCAGTTGTGAGTTACTTTACCGCATTCATCCCTGCGTTGAAGTTATACCCTTCCACAAGTTTCTCAGAACAGATTTACCACAATGTGTATCTGATTATGCCCAAGTGCATCCACTGGGTAAAAAGTTATCGGCATTGATGTCAATTCCTGTTAATGGTGCAACTATTTACACTGATTCAGACATTTTATTCTTCCCAGGGGGAATTGACTTAGTTAGTTTAGCTAATTTAGATAGTAAATATTGTCATTATCTACCTGACTGCTCAAATTCACTAGATGAACGTATACTTTATGAAGTAGCAGAAAAAGCAAATCCTGTGAATGCAGGCTTCATTTTGTTTAAGCATGAGTTGGATTGGAGTTTTGCAATTAAACGTTTGGCCAATCTTGTGGGAATACCTAGCTATTTTACTGAGCAAACAATTGTACATTTAACAATTCATTATAATCATGGTGTACCATTATGCTCACAAAAATATGTTTTGAATGTTACCGACCAATTTATTTATCCAGATAAATTTGCTAGAAAAGAAATCGCTCTACGGCATTATGTCAGTGATATTAGGCATAAATTTTGGGTGAATGTCAAACACTGAAGTAAAACATAAGGAGCCACAAATAAAGCGCTATCTCATCATTTTACTCCTAAAAAAGTTAGGATTTTAGCGGCAAATCAGCAAATTATCTATGACTTATAAATTAGTTGATAAAAAAATGATTTATCACTGCTCCCATGCTGATATCAAGGGAGGTGGTGGTATTGAAACTTATTTAGCATCTTTGGTAAATTCTCAAATTCCTGGGGTGAGCGATCGCACTATTTCTTGTCTCAAAAATATCGATCAACACCAGTTCCAATTGCTGCACATTCACGACCCAGATATACTCATGGATCTGCGAGAAGAATGTCCAGCTATACTTACCCTGCATAATAATTCTAACTACTGTCCTAGTGGCACGAAATATTTAGCAAATCGCGAAAAAGTGTGCGATCGCTTGATGAATCCATGGGGATGTGCTTGGGGACATTTAGTAGATGGATGTGGTAGCCGCCGACCCCAAAACATGATTCAGAATTGGTTAAATGCTTACCATCCTCTAGAAATACTGAAAAAACTGAAAATTCCGGTAATTGCTAATAGTGATTATGTGCGGCAGCAAATCATGAGTCATGGTTTATCACCTGAAAGAGTGGTGACCCTGCGCTGTGGTGTGCAACCTCCCAAAGATACTCCTGAACCGCTAAACTCAACTATCCATCAAAATCAGCGCCTTTTGTTTGCTGGTCGCATTGTGCCTGAAAAAGGATTGGAATGGCTGATTAAAGCTTTGGCACAAACCGACCAACGCATTCATCTTGACATTGCTGGAGATGGTTGGAGTAAGCCAAGTATGGAAAAATTAGCACATCAGATGGGGTTGAGCGATCGCATTACTTGGCATGGCTGGTGTAACGGCGACAAATTAGAAGAACTGTATCAACAGTGCTTTGCTGTAGTCTTTCCAAGTCTTTGGCCTGAACCTGCCGGTCTTGTCACTCTCGAAGCTTATAGTCACTATCGACCGATAGTTGCTAGTGCAGTTGGAGGGATTCCTGAACACATTCGCGATGGCGAAACGGGTATCTTGGTTCCACCCAACAACATCAAACAGTTAGCTGCTGCCATCAACGAACTAGGAACAAACTTTCCCAAAAGCCGATTGATGGGTGAACATGGTCAGGTTTGGTTTCAGCAAGATTTTACTATTGATGTTCACATTCAACGTTTAGAAAAAATTTACGAAAAAACTATTGCTGAGTTTCATGCTTGAAATTTCCGCAAATTGTCATTTTTTCACTGATTTAAACCTAAAAATAAACCATGGAAAGCCAGAAACCTCAAATTGTAGTAATTACTCCCGTCAAAAATGAAGCCTGGATTTTAGAGCGCTTCTTATCTGTTACTAGTGAATTTGCTGACCACATAATTATTGCCGATCAAAATTCCATTGATGGCAGTCAGGCTATTTGTAAAAAATATCCCAAAGTTATACTTATTGAAAACAAATCTGAAAAATTTAATGAATCAGATCGGCAGTTATTATTGATTCAGGCAGCCAGAGATTTAATCCCAGATCATAAAATTATCTTAGCTTTAGATGCTGATGAAATACTAGCTGCTGATGCTATTAAAACTCCAAGCTGGCAAGCTATGCTCAAAGCAAAACCAGGGACAGTTTTATATTTTGAAAAGCCAGATTTATTTAACACAACTCATCAATGTATCAGAACTGGTATTCTTACACCCCTTGGTTATGTCGATGATGGAGCCGAACATCGGCCGCAGTCAATTCATAGTATCAGAATTCCCACGCCTGAATATGCTACGAGGCTGCATATCCATGACATCAAGGTGATGCACTATGCCTTGGCTCGTTTGGATGCACAATCCTCGAAGTTACGTTTATATAGTGTCATTGAGAATGTCTTAGAAGTTGGTCATGCCATAGGCAGGCGATCGCGCTATTCTTCAAAAGTTTGTTACTTGAGTCTTGGCAAATTAGAACCTGCTCCTGATGAGTGGTTTACAGGCTGGGAAGAACGGGGAATTGATATGCATACGATTATTAAACAAAAGTATTATCACTACGATTTTGAAGTTCTGCGTTATTTCCATAAGTATGGAATGCGAAGATTTTGGATGGAAGATATTTGGAGATACGATTGGGAATCTTGCCGTCAATATGCTCAATCATTAGGTATCAGTGATATACCTGATTACACAATATCCAAAACATCTAAAAATGTAGATTTAAGAAAAATTTTAGATGTAATTATGTCTATCCTTACCCAATTTTACAGCTATGTTGGCTTATTTTTTAAACCTTTAATTTCGAAAAAAACAGTTTAACAGCCGCAGCACATACCTTTTATTAGGTATTTTATATCAATGAGTAAAGTCTCAACTTTTAAACATGAAAAATATCACTAATGATATGTTAAAAGTCAACGAACCTCTAGTCAGTATTGTTATTCCTACTTATAATAGACCGGAGTATCTCCGGCAGGCGATCGCTAGTGCTGTGCAACAAACTTATCAAAATATCGAAATCATTATTTCTGATAACTGTAGTCCAGAAAATCCCCAAGCTATTGTCGAATCTTTTCAAGATCCACGCATTCGATTTTGGCGACAACAGCAAAATCTCGGCATGATTGCTAATCAGATGCACGCCTTCAAAATGGCACGTGGTAAATATGTTGCCAGTCTCCACGATGATGATATGTGGAACGAGGACTTTTTAGCAAAGCTTATCCCACCTTTAGAAGCAAATTCTGATTTGATTCTCGCTTTTTGTGACCAATACATCATAGATGCACATGGCAAAATTAAAGATGGTGGAACTAAAAGAAATAGTCAAAGTTATAAGCGAGATAAACTAGCATCAGGGGTTCATCAACCTTTCCACAAAATTGGGTTAATAGATAAAAGTATAGCCACCGCCGCCGCTTGTGTGATTCGCAATGATTTAATTGATTGGGATAGCATTCCCTCAGAAATTGGTGGCATGTGGGATTTATATTTAACTTATCTCTGTTGTATCTCTGGTCATGGCGCTTACTATTATCCGGAAAAACTGACAAGATATCGAGACCATGAGCAAACTGATACTAAGCTTAGTGGTAGTCGCAATGTAGAAGCCAAAATTCGCAAAGCTAAAAGTGAAATGTTCTGTTATGAAATCTTTATAGAAGATCCTCGTATACAGGAATTTAAAACCTACTTTCAACAGAAATGGTTAGAATCTAATACTACTTTAGGAATTGGTTTATTACGAAATAGACAAATAATTTCAGCACGTTCTTATCTTTGGCAAGCCTTGAGCCAGCAAAAATTTAATCTGCGAACTATAGCGGCATTAACTCTCAGTTTTATTCCTAAACTTTTAGCAAATCCCATACTAGGAATATCCAAATAAATCAAACAGGACTTACGCAAAAATCACCAAAAGGCTTAATTAATCGAACCACAGAGACGCTGAGAACACGGAGGAATGAGAGTTTCAGAGAGTCGTTGCGTAAGTCCTATCAAAGCAATAATTTCACAAATTTAACTACGTAAAGTCATAGCAGTTATATCCTGCCAGAGAATAGACCTCTTGCACGAATGATTTAACAATCTAAATAGATGTATTTTTTGCGGTCTTCTTTGCGCCTTTGCGTCTTTGCGCGAACCTTTTAATAGCATTTTCAGCAACACCAAAGTATTTATGCAAGAGGTTGAATATATTACAAATTATAAAAGGAAGTGATGTGTGAAACTTTGCATTGTTACCCATAAAATTCAAAAAGGTGATGGTCAAGGTCGAGTAAATTACGAAGTTGCTCAAGAAGCAATTCGTCGCGGTCATCACCTAACCTTATTAGCAAGTCAGGTGGCTTTAGAATTACAGGAAAGTCACCAAGTTAATTGGGTTACCATTTCAGTAAAAGGTTGGCCTACGGAGTTTCTCCGTAACATGATATTTGCCATTAAAAGTACAAGTTGGTTGCGTAAACACCGCCATGAGCTTGACATTATAAAAGTTAATGGAGCAATTACCAATGCTCCTGGAGATGTCAATGCAGTGCATTTTGTTCATAGTTCTTGGTTAAAATTTATTTCTCAAACAACTAAAACTTTCAATGTATATGATTTTTACCAATGGCTATATACAACTTTAAATGCACATTGGGAAAAAAAAGCTTTCCGTGCAGCGCAAGTAGTAGTGGCAGTTTCTCATAAAGTCGTTCAAGATTTATTAGCAATAGGTGTACCGCCAGAGTCTATCCGGGTAATTTTAAATGGCGTTGATTTACAGGAATTTTCCCCAGGAGCTAGCGATTCCTTCGGAGCGCTTCGCAAACGCCAAAAATGGCAACTGCCTGAAAATGTACCGCTAGCGCTATTTGCTGGAGATATCAGACTGACTCGCAAGAACTTGGATACAGTCTTGCAAGCTTTAGTGCAAGTTCCTGATTTACATCTAGCGGTAGCAGGAAATACTGAAGGTAGTCCTTATGTTCAGCTAGCAGCATCACTGGGATTGCATGAGCGAGTACATTTTTTGGGACTCAGGTCTGATGTTCCAGAACTGATGAAAGCTGTAGATTTTTTGGTTTTCCCCTCACGTTACGAGCCGTTTGGCTTAGTGGTGATTGAAGCGATGGCTGCCGGTTTACCTGTGATTACAGCGATTTCCACTGGTGCAGCCGATTTAGTCACGCCAGAATCGGGAATAGTTTTGCCAGACTCAGACGATACAGAAGCTTTAACACAGGCATTGCAGTTACTAGCTAGCGATCGCTTATTGCGGCAAAAAATGGGTCAAGCAGCTCGCTTAGTTGCAGAACAACATAGTTGGACGAAGATGGCGCAAACTTATTTGGATCTATTTGAGGAGTTAATTCAGCATGAAGAACACAGTTCTCATCCCAACTTATCGTCGTCCTCTGGATCTATCACGCTGCCTTTTGGCGCTACAGGTGCAAACTAAACCTGTTGATCAGGTGATAGTGGTGGTTCGGGACACAGATGCAGAAACTTGGCAATTTCTCGCCGAATTCCATCCCCAAAACCTACCACTGCAAACTGTGGAGGTGACGCAACCAGGAGTTGTAGCAGCACTCAACGCCGGATTAGCTGCGGTTGAGGGAGACATTCTTTCCATCACTGATGATGATGCTGCACCCCACCCTGATTGGTTAGAAAGAATCACCGCTCATTTTATCGGTGATAATTGCATTGGCGGTGTTGGTGGCCGTGATTGGGTACACTACGGCAACAAACGTGAAGATGGACAAGCGGCGATTGTTGGTAAATTGCAATGGTTTGGGCGGGTAATTGGCAATCATCATTTAGGAGTAGGAAAACCCCGAGAAGTTGATGTTCTCAAAGGCGTGAACATGAGTTTTCGTACCCAAGCGATGGGGCAATTACAATTTGACCAACGGATGCGTGGTACTGGAGCGCAGGTACATTTTGAAATGGCGTTCACCCTGGCATTAAAACGAGCTGGTTGGAAGATGATTTATGATCCCCAAGTAGCAGTAGATCATTATCCAGCACAACGTTTTGATGAAGACCAGCGTCACAACTTTAATGAAATTGCCTTTATTAATTTAGTTCATAACGAAACTTTAGTTTTACTAGAACATCTACCGAAATCACGGCGTGTCATATTTTGGCTCTGGGCAATATTAGTGGGTACACGAGATAATTTGGGCTACATCCAATGGTTGCGATTAGTACCTAGTGAAGGACAACTTGCCAGTCAAAAGTTGTTAGCATCCTGGCGTGGACGTTGGCAGGCACAAAAACAATTCAAAATGGGAATTACACCCACAAGATAGTCTTATTTCCACATTCCCAATCTAAAATATTAAATCGGTAGATTTACAGTGATTTCCAAACAGATACATTTCAATAGTTTTTTAGAATCACACTTTTTTCCCCAACAGCGATCGCTACAAGGTTGGCTGGCTATTCTAGGCTTTGTGTTGCTGACAGTAACTTGCTATTTTGCTGGTGCGGCGGCGCTGTTGCGCTTGGTTTATCCGGTCACAGCTTTGGTGGTTGCTGTATTTTTATACTTGCGCCATCCCATTCTTTACATCGGCTTTACCTGGTGGATATGGTTCCTTACACCCTTTGCTACGCGTTTAATTGACTATCGAGTTGGCTGGGACCCTACCCGTCAGATGCTCGTAGCACCTTACTTAGTGGTGTTTGTGACTATAGCGACTTTCTTAAGACATTTTCCTCGTGCCACACGTCAGGGAGGATTGCCGTTTGTTTTGGCTTTTTTCGGGGTGTCCTATGGTTTTTTAGTCGGTCTAATTTATAACGCACCGCTTCCTGTAGCACGGGGATTTTTAGATTGGCTGAGTCCGATCATTTTTGCTTTTCACTTATTTATGAACTGGCGAGATTATCCCAGCTATCGCCAGAACATACAACGCGTATTCCTCTGGGGTGTATTGATTCTCGGAATTTATGGTTTATATCAATTCGTGGTAGCACCTGAATGGGATAGGTACTGGTTGATAGAGTCAAAAATGTTTAGTAGTTCTGGAGATCCTGAACCTTTTGGGATGCGCGTGTGGAGTACTCTACACTCACCCGGCCCCTTTGCTTCTGTCATGCAAACAGGTCTGCTGTTATTATTTACTAGTTCGGGAGCTTTAATCTTTCCTGCTTCAGCAGTTGGTTACTTGTCGTTTTTATTAGCGCAAGTACGTACTAGTTGGGGAGGCTGGTTATTAGGGGTAGTGATGATTTTTGGCTCGGTCAAGCCCCGGATTCAAATGCGCTTAATTACCATAATTTTAGTCATGGTAATGTGTGTTGTACCACTGACAAATATTGAACCTATTTCTGATGTAGTGACAGATCGTTTTGAAAGTTTTTCTAATCTAGAAGAAGATACTAGTTTTAGGGATAGATCGGGAAGCTATGACAGAAACCTCAGTTTAGCCCTGTCTAATGTTTTAGGTAATGGTTTAGGAAATATTTGGACTGTCAACGAAAAAACTGGTCAAATAGAAGTCTTTGTGCTTGACAGTGGTATTTTAGATATGTTTTTCACCTTGGGTTGGTTGGGCGCTATCCCTTATCTTGGTGGGTTAATCTTGATTATTATCACTGTCAGTAAATATACAGAAGCTAGGTTTGATAGTTTTGTCAGTGCGGCCCGCGCTATTGGTCTTAGTTCTTGTGTGCAGCTAGTAGGCAATAGTGCGATGCTGAGTGTAGCTGGAATGATTCTTTGGGGATTTTTAGCCATGGCTATGGCAGCCCACAAGTACTATCAGCATCAAGGAAGAAATACAATAAAGCACCGATAAATAGTTTGAATTAATCCACAAATTTAAATGATTACTTTCGTAATTATTGGCTGTGAACTGGGAATAATAAGGCACGTAGCAATTATTCGCTTTAAAGCCGTGGCTGGTAATTGAGAAATGATTAATCTTTTAAAGATAGAGTGTATCACATTGATTGCCCTAGGAATGTTACTGGGTGCTTGTCAGAAATCTGAAATTTCAGCCCCACCAACTCCTGTAAATGTACCCCAAACTATTCCAGCCTCTACAAGTATTCTACAGCCTCAATCTCAGAAGAAATCGGGAAAAGTTATTGGTCAAGCAATCGACTGTGATCATGATGGACAGGATAACGATTTTCGGGTTGATTACGATGATGATGGCATTCCCGATGACTGTATTATTGGTGAAAATACAAATGTTCAGAACTTTTATGACATAAGTATGAAGTTCCTAGAACAACTAACTCAAGGTTGTGAAGAAAGTACCAAGACTGATGGTAATATAACCTACGTGGTTTGTATGATTGATGACCAGCCTGTTAAAGCATCAGAATTTCTCACTGATTTAGGTGATGGGTTAAGTATCTGGTTTGAGGAAGGCCAAGTCAAAGCTGTACAGCGCAGCCATAACGGAGAAATTTTCTTTTTCGATAACAGGCAGTTAACAATGAAGTTTGAGAATTACGGGGCAGAAATCCGCGACAATTTCAGCAATGAAGAACGAAACGAATCTGAAGAACTCGCACAAACTGCTTACCAAAGGATATTTCAGGTATTTGACATCCGCTAAATCCAGCAGAATTTAGTGATGAGGCGCAAATTTATTGTAGAAATGTTCCGGTAGCACATCTGAACTTGGTAAAATCCAGGGTGAGCCAGAGGAGAACATTAAAGACATGGTAGCTGCCCCAACAAATTTAAATATTCCCGCCCTAGAAGCAGAATATAGTCAAAAAACACCGAGGGAAATTCTCAAATTTGCCTTGGAAACTTTTAACAATATCTCGATTTCCTTCAGTGGTGCTGAGGATGTTGTTTTAATTGATATTGCCTCAAAAATTACCAAAGATTTCCGTGTTTTTACACTTGATACTGGACGCTTACACCCAGAAACATATCAGTTTTTGGATCAGGTAAGAGAACGTTATGGTATTAAATTAGAAGTAATGTTCCCCGATGCAGCAGAAGTCCAAAGTTTAGTAGAAGCAAAAGGTTTATTTAGTTTCTATCAAGATGGTCATAAAGAATGCTGCGGTGTCAGGAAAGTGAGGCCATTACGTCGCAAACTGCATACCCTCGATGCTTGGATTACAGGTCAGCGCAAAGACCAAAGTCCTAGTACTCGTAACCATATCCCTGTAATTGAAGTTGATACTGCCTTTTCTACCGCAGACCATCAATTAATTAAGTTCAACCCCTTAGCAAATTGGTCCTCTGCACAGGTGTGGGAATATATACGCGCCTTAGATGTGCCTTACAACAAATTGCACGAACGCGGTTTTGTCAGCATTGGTTGCGAACCCTGCACCAGACCAGTGTTACCTAATCAGCACGAACGCGAAGGCCGTTGGTGGTGGGAAGAATCCACCGCTAAAGAGTGCGGTTTACATGTCGGTAATTTACAAAAATAGCCCCACAGGTGCGTTACACATTTGCTAACGCACCTAAATCTAAGTATGGTCTAGATGAAAGCGATCGCCATCCAAACAACAAAAGAAATTAAAATGTTTTAGGCAGTCCTGCTTGTGTCAAAACTGCGTTAGCTGTGTGGCGTGACTTGATTGAACCATCTACTACAAAACGACGGTCTGTGATAGGACTGTACCAAATTTCATGATCTCCTCTGCCTTGTCTTTCAAAGTAGCAACCAGCTTCCGAAAGAATGCTTTTCAACTCAGGAGTAAACGACACAACTCTTTTCTTGGTTCGTGAGTCAGGCAAATTATGCAACTACATCGATTCGACAACATTCAGGAGTTCTGGCACTCCACTCAGGCTTACTTACTCCAGCATCAGGTAGAAAACAATGTTTTGCTCAGTATTTCGCATACCTTGTTGCATAACCCAGAACGTTATCTAGGCAAGCCTTATTTAGCAATTGTCCAAACAAGTGGTGAGATTCTGGCTGTTGCCATCCGCACCCCACCCCGAAAATTGATCCTATCCAAAGCCCAAAATATGGATGCCTTGCGGTTGATTGCTCAAGATTTGCGTCAAGAACAACTGCCAGGAAGTATGGGACTGGCTTTTGAGGCAGAAATATTCTCGCAGACTTGGCAAGCCCTGACAGGACAATTCTATCAACGGTCGGTGGTAATGAAAATTTACCAATTAACGGCAGTGCAAACAATCTCAACGGCCAGAGGATATCTTAGACTGGCAACTGAAGGCGATCGCTCTATTTTGATTAAGTGGCTTTCTGCATTTTTATCTGAGATCGATGAGGCGGTGAGCGAAGATGTTGAACACCAGGTAGATAATCGGTTGAAACAGCAGAATACTTATTTTTGGGTTGATAGCACTCCAGTTTCAGTTGCGTCTAGTAAACAAGTGTTACCTACAATTGGTCGGATCAATTTAGCTTATACACCACCAGAGTATCGTCGTAAAGGATATGCCACTACCTGTGTCGCTGCATTAAGCCAAAAACTGCTAGACCAGGGATGCCGCCATTGTTTCCTCATAGCAGATTTAGCCAATTCCACAGCCAATCATATTTATCAAGCGATTGGGTATCGCCCCATTCGCGATTGGCACGAATACTCATTCACCTCCAAGCAGTAAGCATAATAAAGCAATCGCTTCCAGGCTTGGGAAATAAATCAAACCAGAAATATTAATTTTTTCATCAGATATTAACCTTGTTTGCCATTGAGAGTACTTTAGATGCGTTCGCCCTGCCTGTCGATGGCTGGTCAAGTCCAAATCTGATAGAACCCACGTAGTCAGGAGGGACGACTCGATTGAGAATCATAATCTCAGGAATCATTTCTCGGAGCTTGTTCGTCAGAGACTCCATTGTAAAAGCTTCTGTTACCAACCCCGGCAAGTCTTCACTAGTTGCAACCCAAACTTCGGCTTCTGAATCCCAAAATGCTTGAACCTTAAATGTTAGCTGTATCATTATGTCGAATAAATTTAAAACCCATGTTGAACCAATTTCACTGATGTAGCGTTTAACTAAAGCACTGCTATCGACAAAATAAACTGCCATCTAGCGGCGTTCCTCAATTATTGTCTCAGAAACAGGCTTACCCTGAACCTGAATTAGTCGCCGTTCTGTTTGCCAAGTTTGAGAGGCTTCCTTAGAGGATGTTTGACTCAGCCTGATGTTAAAAGTGCTTGATCAAATGAGGTTTTTTGAACAGTCTCTTTGGCAGCAAGACATTTTTGGATTGCCTGATTAAGCTGCTGTAATTCTTCAGGTTTGAGTGCCTCAAGCTGATTCAGAATTTGATGAAGAATTGCTTGTGTCATCGGTTGGCATGTTTCTCTAGAGCTTGCTTTCAGTGTAACTCACCAATCAGAGACAGCCTTTACAGCTCAATAATAAAACTATCTCGCAAATGAAAGTCAGCCTCTGCACCTTGATGCGTTAACGCCCAGTAAGTAACTCCACTATTTCTATCTTTAATAACAGTAGTAATCGCAACATCAAGCGCTTGATTCGCCGCAACGATTTTACCCAAATCGATATCTAAAGTAAGTGTAAAACTCTCTGTTTGTTGTTCGACAGTAAACGGAAGTATAGTAAAAGCTGTTTCCTCTTGCATTCCTTGACGGTATCCATCAAAACGATAGACATTCCAATGTCCGGTGGGAGAAAGGTTGAATTCCCAATATTGTTGAGAACCTTTAATACTAAGAAAGAACTCAAAACAAGTGTCTTCCCACAATTCATGCTTTCGCGCTGGTGTATCTGATGGTGGAGCGATCGCAACTTCTTTTAAGTCACCAGTTAGCGTATATTTAATCACAAGCTGATTATCATATCTGATAATGCTGCCTGTAATTTGTAAATTAGGCAGAGACTCGTGATTGGAAAACGGTTGTAAAGAAAATGTCTGGTTTATCATCCCAATTTGCACGTGGAGAAATCTAATTTAACGTAAGTTCGACAAGTGGAAAAAACCCCTCTCCAAACCTCTCCCCTGCCAGGAGGAGCCACTGCGTTGCGCGGGTTCCCCGCGTTGTAGCACGTGGCGTTAGAGGCTTTGAAACCTTGATTTTTAGTTTAAAACCAGGGAGATTTTTGCCCCTCTCCGACACGGAGAGGGGTTGGGGTGAGGTTCATCAAATTCACGTTAATTTAATTAAGAATTACGAATTAATCTCATTTCTTGAATAATTTTGCGAATTTTGGTTTCTTGAGATTCAATACTTTCGGTCAGCTTAAACTGAACTAACGCCCTTGCTAAGTTATGTTCTGAATGCTTGACTTTGAAGTAGACATTCCCCGCTAAATAATCAGCAAAAAATCTCAATCCTAACTCAAACGCAATGAGGCGAATGGCATCATAAATGTAGGTATAGTCATTTTCAATCAGAAATGCCTTGGCTACAGAGAGATAACCCTGTAGAATTCCCTGGCACAATTCAGTATCAAAATAAACGCTTTCCCATTGCTCTGTTTCTTCTCCCGCAGGATTACAGCCTGATCGCAAGCAGTCGCCAATATCGTAATGTATTAGTCCGGGCTTCACTGTGTCCAGGTCAATGACACTCACTGCTTTTTGAGTAGTCGTATCAAACATCACATTATTAATTTTCGGGTCGCCGTGCATCAGGCGCAACGGCAAGTCACCTTGAGCTTTGGCATTTTCTAGAACCTGGGCAAAGGTGGTGCGATCGCTAACAAACTGTAAGCAATAATTAACTTCTGGAGATGTGGGTGGGTTAATTCTTGTCAGAACTTCGTTATACTGCTGAAGATAAACTGGTGTAATATGAAATCCTTCTAAGGTGTCAGCGAGTTTTTCCGGGGGGAGGTCGCTGATCAAATTATGGAACATCCCCAAGGCATAGCCGATTTCTGGGGCGCGTGAGTTATCTTGCAGAGTGTCGAAGGACTGGGAACCTGCAATAAAGCTGATTGCCCGCCAGAATGAGCCAGCTTGATCCTGCCAGTAATCTTGAGCATCCTTAGTTAATAACACGCGGGGAATTTCCCAGCGACGATTTACTGGGGTGCGTTGTAGGCGATCGCCAACATGCTCTGTTAAGGTACGCATATTCTGCATAACTAATGCTGGCTGCCGAAATACCTGTGTATTAATGCGTTGCAGGACAAAATGTTTTTTTTCGGCAGCATCCAGAGTTACCAGAAAAGTGTCATTAATATTACCACTACCAAATGCTTGAACACCCGTAACTTTCCCTGGAAGCGTGAATTGTTCGGCAATAGCAACCAGACTCAAAGAGTCTTGTGTCTGAATATTTTCTGTCATGTTTATTGACCTGCACTACTCCCCACATAAATTGCACAAAGGCAATAGGGGATATCGTAGCCTAAGTTTTACGTCAGGTCAGTAGAAAATTGTTGCAAGCGGGGAATAAATAAAAACTGTTTTAGCGCTCGATTCGCATCAACCTCATCACTAAGCGATCGCACCCTCTGGCAAAATCCGATGCAAGTTTAATAAAACATCTTCAAACCCAGGAGTTGGCACTGACTGGTGAGATAGATAAATCTGCTGGCTGAGATAGCTAAACTTTTTTTGAGCATTTTCATATGGTTGGCTGTATCCTTCAATTTGACGAGTCGGCAAATTTACGATCCAGTAATGAGAAATTCCAGCTTCTGCATACAAAGAAAGCTTTGTTGTTTGGTCGTAATCTATGGTTTTGTCTGAAATTTCGATAACTAACAAAATATCTTCGGGATAGGGATGATGAGCAAGATAATCCTCATCTTTGCCGCGTGCAATCACAACATCCGGCTCAGGTTCACTTTGATTGGGCAAAGTAATGGGATCTTGTCAACGGATGACAAAGCGTTCACGAAGTGTTTCCGAAGGAGATTCGCCTAATAACCGATCCAGTTGACGGCAAAGAATGGAACTACAAACTGTGTGCGGCATTCTCTGGGCTACCATTTGGATCAGTTCTCCTCGAATCAATTCAACGCGTTCGGCTTTGCCGTCTCGAAGAGACTCGCCCTCCTGAAAAAACCCCAGTTCAATCAGACGATGATATTCGTCTATTGTGAATTGCTTTGGTGTCACAACACTCATGAGACATCCATCAAGATAGTTCTGTTTTTACTTTAGCTTCCCAGCAGAAATTAAACTGACTACGAACTCAACGCCTCAAACTGTCGCCAGCAAAGATACAATGCACGGGGGACATGAAAGCAGCCTTTCCATTTGCCACCCTTGAGATTTAACAACACTTCTCCACGACGATTCAGGTAGCCAAACCACTCACCGTATTCTGGATCAGCAAAGTGTGACCAAGTGTAATCGTGCAGTTTTTGATACCATTCCCCACATACCTCACGCCCCGTCAAGCGATAACCCATTGCTAATGCCACTAAAGATTCTAAGTGAACCCACCACAGCTTTTGATCCCATTCCAGTTGTTGTGGAGGATAACCGTTGGCATCCATAAAGTAATACAAGCCACCGTACTCTTTATCCCAGGCAAAATTGAGGATATTTAATACCACATCAACAGCTTGGTTAATAGTTTTCATGTCGTTTTTGCGGCTAGCGATGTCCATAATGAACCACATCGCTTCAATACCATGACCAGGATTAATCAGCCGTCCTTCAAAACAATCAACGTGGGAACCATTGGGGGCAAAATTTTCATACATCAAACCCCTTTCCTGATCTAGAAAATCTGTCATTACTTCCTCAACAGTTCCAGCCAAGACATTCTCCAAGATTTCGCTGGGAAGCAGCCATGCCATTTCCAGAGTTAGGTTAGCTAAAATCATCGGTACAGCCAAGGATTTCATGGGGCGTGTACCGGGATAAGTTTTGTTATATTTGCCCTTAGGATTATCCTTACGGCGTAAAACATTGTTATAAGCTTGCATCGCCACACCCCTTGCCCAATCTTCACCAGAAGCCAGGGCATACTGGCTAAATGCCATCGCTGCGAAGCAATCAGAAAAGATATTATAAGGTTCAACTAGTGGCTGACCTTCACGGGTAAGAGCAAAGTACCAATTACCATCACCATCTCTACCATGTTGGGCGAGAAAACTAGCACCATTACTGGCGATTTGCAACCAGTTTTCACGTTTTTCTAGCTGGTTGTACAACATAGAAAAAGTCCATATCTGGCGGTTTTGCAACCAGATAAATTTGTCTGTATCATAAACCTTGCCCTGGCGATCAAGACAGGTGAAATAGCCGCCTTGCTGCCAGTCTAGGGAGTTTTTTTCCCAAAATGGAAGTACATCGTTGAGGAGCGCATTTTTATACAGTTCAGTCAGCGTTTTAAAGTCATGCTCCATACATTTTCTTTCCTTTTTTGCTTACCTGACTTGAAAAAGTGCTGAGTGATTAAAACATACTAGTCTCTAGTCCCTAGGTTCATTTGTGTTCTAGTGTACGCAGTTCATGATGGCTACTTACACTAAAAAAACCCACTTACCATACGGGAACGCCAAAGACGAACGCCGAACAGCCAATGTGGGCTAATTTAACAGAAAATCAAGCTTTTTGTCACTAACACAGGCAGGTTTTGCCTGTATAAATCTTGTTTGTTAGGTCAACTTTATAGTTCAATTCAAAGCAGACCAAGAACTATTTCAAAGAATTCCCTGCTTGAGAGAGTAGTTCTCCCAGCCTCTGCACCTTAGTTGCAACATTACCACTAGCGTTAGCAGATGCATCTCTAGTATCTTCGCCTAAATCGACAAGAATCTCAGAAATAGTTGCAGTATCGCGACTAGCGATCGCCTGTTTAAGTTCACCCAAATCTTCAGCGATATCAGTTCCTGAGAGTTGTTGCTGCCAACTATCAATCACAGCCATCGCCTGATCGGTAGGTATGGATGTCAGGTCACCCTGTAAAGCAGAAATAGTAGTATCGATGTCAACATTTTGGATTGCATCAGCCATAAAAAACTCCTGTGTTGAGTGTATTTTGCATTGACACATTCAAACTCAAATAATGCAAACTAGCCTCACACCTGTCTTCATTCTTCTGAAGATCAATACTTAAGTCCTCAGCCCACAGTTATACTGTCTACAGTTCTAAAAGTTAGAGAATTTGCCTACTTTAGAATTAGAATTATGTGGTCATATATCCTAAGCTTTGTTGATGTACACCCCTCTTGTGCAATAGGTCTGGCAAAAAATAAATATAGCAATAGCTAGATTTCCTCGCCTGCTAACATCAAAAGCCCTGGATAAAAAAGATTTAACGGTTTAGAAAAACATCGCTAGTAGGTTGGGTTCAAAGCAATGAAACCCAACATTAAAAATTAATAATCTCGAATAAATTGAAAATGAGTATTAATGATGTAAAATATCGATGCTATCAGATTCTCGAACTTTTTATTCGTTACTCAATCCAACCTCTGAGGGATGGCGATCGCATTACTAATTTTTAAGTAAATAAAGCTGCGATAGCACAAGTAAAATCAGGCAATATGGGTGAATTTAGTTCATCGCCTTTGAACAAGGTGGCAACTAATTTTAAACTTGCTTGTTCGCGTCTATATACTTCCACTTGTTGCTTGCGCCAATCCACAATCCAGTATTCTCTAACTCCTCGTGTTGAGTAGAGTTTAAGTTTGAGTTTCCTATCCCGCTTTTCATTCTCAACGCCAAGAGATAAAACCTCTACCACTAGTTCCGGTGCAGCTGTCAAATGACCAGCCTCATCTAAAAGCTCGGTTAGTCTCTCATAACTAGCCCAGACAACATCAGGAATTACATTATCGTTATCACCAAAGATGATACCAGGAGCAGTGACAACTTCTCCCCGTCCAGTAGTCTGTGACCAAATATCTAAGGCAGTGCTAATTCTGACACAAGCTTTTTGATGTTTCCAGTGAGGCGCTCTTGTCACAAACAATTCCCCGTCGATGATTTCATAGCGGTTCCCGTTATCTGGGAACAACTCCAAGTCGGCGGTAGTCCAGCATACTCTTTCTGTTGTCGGCTGGTTCATAAACCATCTTTGATTGGCGGATTTACCTATTTTAGCCTGGGTAGGTAGAAGGGCAGAGGTGAAAGAACTTATATTATTACTCTCCCCTATTCCCTTGCCCTTGCCTCTTTCCTTATCCCCAGTCCCTACACCACTACTTTTTCCAATATCAGCTTAGAACGCTTCACTTGTTCAGGAATCGCCACAGGATAATCCCCAGTAAAACAAGCCGAGCAAAAACTATTGGTATCTTCTCCCGTAGCCTTCAGCATTCCTTCCCAACTGAGATAAGCCAAGCTGTCTACTTCCAGTTGTTGAGCAATTTCCTCTACTGACTTAGTAGCCGCAATTAGCTGCTCCTGGCTATCGGTATCGATGCCATAAAAGCAAGGATGAGTCACTGGCGGGGAAGAAATTCGCATATGTACTTCCACTGCACCCGCTTCCCGCAAGGTTTTAACCAGTTTGCGGCTGGTAGTACCCCGGACAATCGAGTCATCTACTATAATTACTCGTTTACCCATGAGTACATCTTTGAGGGGGTTGAGTTTCATCCGAATTCCTGACTCGCGCATGGATTGTGTCGGCTGAATGAAGGTGCGCCCAACATAGCGATTTTTAATCAGTCCTTCAGCGTAGGTGATACCAGAAGCTTCAGAAAATCCAATAGCAGCAGGTATGCCAGAATCAGGAACACCAAAGACAATATCAGCATCCACAGCAGATTCAGCCGCTATTTGCCGTCCTAACCGCATTCTATAGCTGTACAAACTTTCGTTGTGCATGAGGCTATCAGGACGAGCAAAGTAAATCATCTCAAAGATACACAACTTGCGCTGAGGCTGTTGACTCCAATGGTAGGAAGCCAAACCTTCCTCTGTGATCCAAACTAACTCGCCTGGTTCCACATCTCGCAGGTATTCGGCACCAATAATGTCTAAACCACAAGTTTCGGAAGCCAAAACGTAACGAACTGGATTACCAGCTAGAGTACCAATGACCAGGGGACGAATGCCATTAGGGTCACGAACACCCATAACACCAGTAGCCGTACCAATAACTAAGCTAAAGGCTCCTTGACAACGGTGAAATGCCTGAATAGCACCTTCTAGCCAATCTGCACCAGCGTTGACGGCTTCGGCGATCGCAAACGCGATCATTTCTGAATCGGTTGATGTGACTAAATTAACTTTGTTCTTGACTAACTCTTCCCGCAGTTGCACAGTATTGACTAAGTTGCCATTATGTGCTAGAGCTAATGAACCTAAACGAGTTTTGATTACAGCTGGCTGGGCATTAGCTTTGCGGCTAGAACCAGTAGTAGAATAACGCGTATGACCTACAGCTAGGTTACCAGGCAACTGATCCAAGATGGATTCATTAAAGACTTGAGATACTAAACCCATATCTTTATGCAGGTGTACTTTTGCACCCTCAAAGGTAGCAATACCAGCTGATTCTTGACCCCGGTGCTGGAGGGCATACAATCCAAAGTAGGTCAGTTTAGCAACATCTTCTTCTGGTGCGTAAATGCCAAAAACACCACAAGCTTCTTCTGGCTTGTCAGGACGATGTTCATGACTATCAATTGGGTTGTTGGTCTGATTGGGGTATTCATCCGAAGTGACGGAATGGATGGGAATCATGCTAGCTTTGCTCCTGGTTTGGGTGTCAAGTCACTGGGATTATGTTGCTGGATAGTTGCAGAATTCTTAACAAAT
Organism: Nostocales cyanobacterium LEGE 11386; assembly: GCA_015207155.1. Lineage (GTDB taxonomy): Bacteria > Cyanobacteriota > Cyanobacteriia > Cyanobacteriales > Nostocaceae > LEGE-11386. The sequence goes on from JADEXK010000002.1 coordinate 70,376, forward strand.
CTTTAACCACCTATTAAAACAGTACCGTAATTATGCTCAGAGGCGTTAATAATCCAGTGCTGAGTGCTGAGTAAGATTTTAGAAAAAGCAATGGGCTGGTTAGTCATATGAGGTTTTTTCGTTCTCGAAACTCAGGACTAAGTTTCAACTAGGGGTGTTTGTGTGGATAGCGAGACGTTTAGCGATCGCGTGGAAGTAGCGATCGTGCATATGTTCAATACTAACTTTGATTAAGGTTTGGTTATCAGTGGTCAAAACCCCCAAACCCTCACCAGAATTGTCAGAATTACCAACTGTACCGAGTTTTTGCCATTCTTGACCTAGATGTTCCTGTAAGTAGGATTCCCAGATTTCTTGTTTATCTGATGTTACAGAAACTAAAATCCTCGCCCCACCCTCGCCAAAAAGCACTTGATCAAGACGTTGTAACTGCGTCTCTAGTATTTCGACATGAATTTTTGCTCCCAGGTTGCCAGAAATACAAGATTCGGCTAAAGCAATAGCCACTCCCCCCTCAGCACAATCATGGGCTGAACGTACCCAACCTGCACGAATGCCTTCGCGACAAGCTTGCTGTACACGACGTTCTAAATCAAAATTTACTTGTGGGGGTTTTCCAGCCACAGTGTTGTGAATAGTAGCTAAATACTCAGATCCCCCCAAACTAACTGAGGATGTCAGAGGTAATCCCAGAAGATAAATGACATCGCCTACTGCTTGCCAACCTTGACCACAAATTTTGGTGAAATCGGGAATTAACCCTACCATACCCACAACAGGAGTGGGATAAATGGGTTGTGGGTTGCCTTGAGCATCAAAAGTTTCATTGTACAAAGAGACATTCCCACCTGTAACTGGTGTTGCCAATTCTTGACAAGCTTCTGCCAAACCCCGACAAGCTTCTGCTAATTGCCAGTAACCAATCGGTTTTTCTGGACTGCCAAAATTCAGGTTATCTGTTACCGCTAGAGGTTCTGCACCCACACAGCTAAGATTACGGGCAGCTTCTGCCACTACTGCCTTGGCACCCTCATAAGGGTCAAGATAGACATAACGCGGATTACAATCTACCGTAGCCGCCACACCGCTTCGGTAATTAAGCGTTTTTCCTGTTTCACCTTCTAAGGGACGTAACCGTACCACAGCAGCATCAGCACCACCAGGCAAAATCACGGTATTATTCTGCACTTGATGGTCATACTGACGATACACCCAATTTTTAGAAGCGATCGAGGGTGTATCGAGCAACTTTAATAAAATATCAGTCCAACTTTGCATTTTTCCCTGAATTTTAATGCCAGTAATTGTACAAGCACTTAAGGAATCAGGTGTCCATTGCCAAGCTTGACGGGCATATTCTGGTGGTTCCGTCAATAACTCCCGCTCATAAAGTGGCGTGTTTTCCGCCAAAGCCTCAGCCGGAATTTCTGCCGCTACTTTACCCTGAAAGAAAATCCGCACAATGGGGTCGGCAATTACTGTACCCGCAACCACAGCATGAAGTCCCCAACGCTGGAAAATATCAATTAGCTCTTGTTCACGTCCCTTGTGGGCAACAAACAGCATTCTTTCTTGAGATTCTGAAAGCAGGTATTCATAGGGAACCATCTCCGTTTCGCGCACGGGAATTTTATCTAAATCCAATTCAATACCTACGCCGCCTTTAGCTGCCATCTCTGAAGTAGAACAGGTGATACCAGCTGCGCCCATATCCTGGGCGGCGACAACTGCACCAGTCTTAAAGGCTTCTAAACAAGCTTCAATCAACGACTTTTCTAGAAAAGGGTCGCCTACTTGTACTGCGGGACGGTCATCGACTGATTTATCACTTAATTCAGCACTAGCAAAACTTGCTCCACCCATGCCATCACGTCCAGTGGTAGAACCAACATACAGCACCGGGTTACCTAAGCCAGACGCTCCAGATTTAACAATTTCTGATGTTTCCATCAATCCCAGCGCCATTACGTTCACCAAGGGATTTCCAGAGTAAGCCTGGTCAAAGTAAACTTCACCGCCGACGGTGGGCACACCCACACAGTTGCCATAGTGACTAATCCCAGCGACAACACCGCTAAATAAACGTTGAGTTTTTGGATCTTCTAGGGAACCGAAACGTAATGAATTTAATAAGGCAATGGGACGCGCACCCATTGTAAAGATATCTCTGAGAATCCCGCCCACACCTGTGGCAGCTCCTTGGAAAGGTTCAACGGCTGAAGGGTGGTTATGAGATTCAATTTTAAATGCCAGTTGCAGTCCGTCGCCTAAATCCACAACCCCAGCATTTTCACCGGGGCCAACGAGGATACGGGGGCCTGTCGTGGGAAACTGTTTGAGTAACGGGCGTGAATTTTTGTAACAGCAATGCTCAGACCACATCACGCCAAACATTCCCAGTTCAGCTTTGTTGGGATGACGCCCTAACCGTCTCACAATTTCTGCGTATTCTTCTGGCTTTAAACCTTCGGCGGCGATTTCTTGGGGGGAAAAGGGAGTAGAGGATGTGGCGGTCATGGAATTAATGCACCAAGAGTACAGAGCATTATTGTATCGATTTACTTGCGCTGTAGGTGCAGTTCTAGAAATGTAGATAATTCTTCTTTGGATATTTCCTTATGAACTACTTGCATTACCAATTTATAAGCTTCTGCTTCTGACAAGTTCAAACTGTAGCTGTTCAAGGTAATGAAGGTATCCATAACAGCGAAAGCTGTACGTTTATTGCCATCCACAAAAGGATGGTTCATTGCTAAGTGGTATAAGTAAGCTGCTGCTTGTTCGTGAATTGTCCGATGGAGAAGTTCCCCGCCAAATGTTGCTTGAGGTTGAGCTAAGGCTGAATCTAGCAAGCCTTTGTCTCTAATGCCAGATGTGCCACCAAAGCTGATTATCTGATCCTGATGTATGGCTACGACTTGAGAAATAGATAAAAACTTAGGAATCGGCAAGGCGACGGTATACCTCCTGCCACTTCTGTTTAGAAGCTAAGTAAGCTTGCCATGCTTCTGCATCCTCAACAATCTGATTTGAGGTAGTGTCCTCTAATTGGTTTTTACTGTTCTCAGTTTCGCACAAGGCTATTGCAAAATTAGGAATTCTCAATAGTTCCTGAGTTACTTCACTTTGTTTTGTTGCTTGTAGGTAAGCCAAAAAGGCAACCACTACTTCCAACTGTTCAAGAGAAAGCTGACGTAAACGGCTTTCTGCTTCCTCAAATAAATTGCTGTGCTTTTGTTTTGCCGCCACCATTACCCCCGGCTAGTTTTTCTGCAAAACGCTATAAATTAAGTTCTGCTGATAAATTTTGCTGATCTTGTTGAGTTATATTATATCCGCTTGCTTACTGAGCAAAACTGAAGAACCAGACTCCAACTTTCACCCGCCAACTTGCAGGTTTTTTAAAATTAAATCTGCTCTTGGTGAAAATCCATCTCCATATTCAACTGGGTAATGGGTAACTGTATAAAAAACTTTGCCATTTTGTTGACCAAGATATACAACACCTGTTATGTCTTGCCCTTTGCGGAAAACAATCTGTTCTTGGGCCCAGGGATAAGGGGTCTTTTGAGTGCGACTGACAACTTGCCATCCATTAGACACGATTGGGCCAGATTCTCCATTGACAAAGCTTCTTAGCTGTTCTAGAGAGTTAAAACTGTTGAGAAAGGAAAGGTTGACATAAGCGTCTTCATTTTTGCTCCCGTCGAAATTGGCAATAAATTTCACTCCTGTTCCTTCACCGGAACTCACGCCTTGGCTGAGAAATTCTGCGTCGGGATAGTAAGTGGTAAATACGCTGCTGTATTGCTTGTAAAACCTTAAAGTGATGGGCGTGTCTTCCCCTTCTATGCTAATCGTGGCGGTTTTGGTATCCGGTTTGTTGCTTTGAGAGTTGTTAGTCTGGATAGAAGTAGGCGTAGTTGTGACGCTGTTGCTTTGAGTAACTTGATTTGGTTGTGGCATCGTACAACCATAGGATACTCCCAAGAGAATGATCCCAGCTACGCAGTGAAAACAATGACAATAAATTTTCTGTTCCATATCCACACCTCGGTTTTTTCCCACTGCCTATAAGTTTATATCTGTGTTCCTGAGTGAACCACATACTGGGTATCATGCACTTTGTCACGTTATGCTTTAAAGATGTGTATCTATACTAAACAGATATATAGGATTACCATTTGATTTCTGAACGACACGTAGGGTGTGTTACCACGCACCGTTACCAAGGCTTTAGTACGTTAGACTAAAGTCATAACGCACCCTACTGGCGTGGCAAAGCTAAAATAGGTCAATAAAATTTTCTCGTGGAACAGGTATCTTGCCTGTTCTGGGCGGGCAAGATGCCCACCCCACAATTATTTGTTCATGCAACATTTTAGACTGGTCACGCTACTAGAAGTACGTAATTTTATTCAAAATTCAAACCGGATTCCTATATTACTTGAGCAAGTACAGCTTTTTGGCAGCAATCGTAGTGATGAAAATCACTTAGAGCAATGATTAAGATCGTTTCCCTTTAATTGCCAATTTGCCAGAATAGCTTATTACTGAACTCTAGCCGAGTCATTAATAGGGAACACACTAATTGCCGACAGTCTTTATAAAATAAAGCCTGTCGGTTTTTTGTTGCGTGGATTTACAGGCTAATAAAATTTCCCCACAACTGGTTAATAACTTGACAGAGTATTTGCCAAAGCTATTACCAACTGTGGGGAAGGTATGATCAAATGAGAAATCTTATGGATGTTAAGTGCTAATACCTTACACTCACTCTAATAGATCGGAATTACACTTTGAGAACCAGCACTACTTTGCATTAAGACATCGCTTGAATGATGTAATCAAAGTAGGGTGCAGCTTCCGCAGCATCTTCCGCACTTAGTAAGTCAAGGGAGGCTTTTTTCAAGGAATTGATAGCTTCTACCATTCCAGGCACGGGAACGCCCAAAGAATTGTACATTTCTCTCACACCGATTAAACCAATTTTTTCAATTGGCTCTTTGTCACCAGCAAGTACGCCATAGGTAATCAGGCGTAAGTACCAGCCAAAATCACGGATACATAGAGAACGTTGACGTTCACCGTAAGCGTTACCACCGGGTGCGATAAAGTCAGGCCGCTTTTGCCAAAGTTGTTTGGTTGCTTCCTGAACAATCTTTTTTTCGTTCTCAGCTAGAGTTGCGGCAATCCGTGTGCGTTGGACACCGGTTTGCAAAAATTCTTTGATACTCTTGAGTTCGCCACTGCTGGGGTAGCGCAGTTGGTCGTCGGCTTGGAGAATAACTTGGCTAATTACAGTCATGATTATGGCAATCACGCGAAATATTATTTGCTAGTTTAACGACTCTGAGGTACACAAAGAAAGAGATATAAGTTGTGATGTATTGAATTTATACGTTTGGGTAGTGGAAAGCCCCCCAAAAGGATACCCAGATGAGGTAAAACAAGATTGCTTAAAAGCATATGTTAATGGCATGGGATTATGCACTGTCGCTCATGCTACGCGAATGAGCGATCGCGCCGTTGGATTATTGGTCAAGGGATTTAAGCTTGGGTTATGGAAGACCACAGCGCGGAAATATTTAAACCTTGGTAGGATATTGTTGGCTGTTGGCAAGCTTAAATACTCAGTTCGATTGTTACTTCACTATCTAAAAGTATGGGGAAATACTTGTATTTAACTGATTCATCTCGCATTTATGTACCGCCACTCAAAGTAGTGATTTACGCTTGAGCATAGATGCACATCCCAACCCACTTATGGACACAATTCCTATCATCAGACTAGGTTCGGGAATACTGGTAGAAACAGCAGATGTAATGAAATTGACATCAATAAAGGTATCAGCATCAGCTTCCAATCCCTGGAAGTTAACACTAAAAGTATTAGATGTAAAGCTGATGCGAGAAGCCTCTAGCCCAACCATATTAGTATCTAATGTATATCCCGTTAAAATGCTGCTATCGTCGAAGTCTAAACTAGAAAGCCTGAATCCGTTAAATGAAGTAAACGAAAATCCAATTACAACGGAAAAATTAACGTTAAACCCATTCGATTCTGGGTTTAAAGTGAAAATATCAAAAGTCCCATCAGTTTGATTAATCAGATCAGAAAGTCCCGGCTGAACCACCCTTGTTGTAGATTCAAAGACTGTGCTTAAATCAGGAACCAAGTATTCATACTGAATTGTGTCACCAATCAATGAACTTGCTGCTGATATTTCAGAATGAATACCAGTAGCTATTGTGACACCAGTAGATATCGCTATTGCCAGAAATTTATTAAATACAGCCATTTTTTTACTCAATAGAAGACTTTTGCAGCAATTTTGATTATGCTTGTGTGTGGAATATCTACACAGTGCGCGAAGTTCCAGCTTTTTTTCGCCATAAAAAGCCTAAGCCAAACAACAACAGACCAGCAATTGCAGTTGGTTCAGAGACAGCCGCCACTGGTGGTTCTCCTTCTCGCAGCGTTACACTAACAAACTCACCAATTTGCTGCTCAATTAGTGGTTCACATCCAATCACACCTTCAGGACAATCAAAAATAGTCACTAAATTTAAACTATTCACAAAATTTCCTGGGGTAGGCAAATTCGCAACAAAGATGCCTTGTACTTCTTGCCGAGAATCTATAAATATTCTTGGAAAATTCAGATTGAACACAAATCCTCCAGACAATGAACTGGTAGCAGGAGGAGTTCCAGTAGGAATGGTTCCGACTGCAAAGCTGGATGGGAATGAAACAGAAGAAACCAAATCGCTTAGAGTATAAATCTTGGGAATAAAAGTGGTTAGGATAGAGCTATCTGCTTCCAAGAAAGAAAACGAAAAGTTTGTGAAGGGAAAAACTCTATCACCAGTCGCAGTAGTGATAAACGTATCAGTGTCGTAGCTGAAGAATCCATTATAGGTGTCTGAAAGTTCAGAGGGTATAGGAATAGTAGAAGGAAAAAGCTTGACAGTGAAGTCGTAGGTGACAGTTGCAGCTAGGACGGGTATTTCTAGGACGGTAGCACCGATAACAGTACCAGTGAGCGCCCCTGTTAATTTCCAAAAATTCTGATTCATAACCCATCTCCTGATGAAATGTTAAATAGGCACAAAAATTTTCAGCTTTTAAAACGAAATCATTTTAAAAGTCCCCACTTCTTAGGTCTTTAACTAACAGGACTTACGCAAAATCATGAAAAAATGAACCACAGAGGGCGCAGAGGACACGGAGAAATAAGAGTTTCAGAGAGTTCTTGCGTAAGTCCTAACTAAAAAAGAATCTGCTGGTTAGTCAAATAGGTCAATGTGAATCTTGTGTCCACAAGATTTCCCAAACTGTTGAAACATTTAACATTGACATTAGTGCCACCACTACCATCACTATTCCAAAAGTTCACCGTGCAGTATTCGCTAGCACTTCCATAGGCAGTTACCTGAGCAGTAGTACGGTTAGATGGCTTGAGATAGGGAAAGCGTACAGTATATGTGCCTAGTGAGTTACGAGTAATGGTGTTAGTGCCACCAGTATTATTCAATTGATAAGTGGGAGGAGGAGTATAGAAACCTGCGGTGGGATTGTCAGCTAAGACGTAACCACCATAATCTGTGTCTTCTGAAACATCTATGCCTATAGCAACATCCGTCATGTAGCTCAAATTGTATCTTGTATCTACAAGGTTGCCACTGCTATTGAAGCAGTTCATATTGACTAACGTATTGCCACCAGAGCGAAACCAATTGACAGCTTTACAACGTTCTGAGCCAGAGCCATAAGCTGTTACCAACACTGTTCCACCCACAACATTCAAACTGGTCAAAGTAGCTTGGTAACGACCTATACCCAAACGGCTGACTGTGTTGATCGTCCTCTTGGAATTCCACTGGTAAGTGTTACTAGGTGTATAGGATGATGTCGTAGGTTGGTCAGCCCAAAGGTATGCATCAGTCCATGTTGTACTCCTACGGGATTCTTTGTAGAAAAGGACAGTAAACCGACCATTCACAAGAACGCCATTTGGGGTAAAGCAGTTGACCCTGACCTGCTGGGTAGTTCCAGATGAACCCCAGGAAACTACCTTGCAGTGGTGGTTGCCGCCGTAGCTAGATACATGCACAGTGCCACCTGCGGTTCCCAAGCCGGGAAAATTTACCCTGTACTGACCAACTTCAAGACGAGTAGCTTGATTAGTCGCATTGGTGGAATTATATTGATAGTTTAAATCTGGTGTATATGGTGTATTTAATGCTGTATTAGGCTGGTTTGCCCATACCCATGCTTTAGCCCGTACTACCTGAGCCTGTGCTGGAACTGAAGTCAGACAGACGTTAAATAGAATACCGGATATACCTGCTAACAAAAGTTGAGAGGCGCGGTAACTTTTTTGAGTGGTCTTCATAATTATTTTTTACAGAAAATATTGTTTGACGAAATCAATTAGAACTTACGTATTAACAGAAAATAATGCGTTAAAAAACAGGCATCGTCTCCTAAAAAGCACATTTGTCCCGTGGTAGTATCTATTTAATAGACTTTGGTACGAAAGCAAAAATAGATGAGATCAAAATGTTTTTATAGAGAGAATTAGTATTAGATATTTAAGTAACTCCCATAGGGGGAAACACTTAACCTATATGTAGGAAACCTGAATTGAATCCTGTTTTTTTAGTAAGTACGGTATTTAAGATGCCAAACTTTTTGTAGAGATACAATACGTAGATCGCCGTAGTTAATTGTGAAGCAGCACCTATTCACTCGTAGGAAAATATGGAAACCCTGATAAATGCTGATTGGCAACGGATGCTTGAGTTTTTGCGATCGCTTTACATACCTTGCAGTCTTGATAAATTTCCTACACACGTACTGGCGGCTTTACCCAAGTTAGTTGATGCAGAAATATTGGGAATAACCAGTTTCAGCATTAGGAATACAAGCTTGCCACGCATATGTACTTTTCCCCATCCTGAAATAGGTATGGCCGCGGAATCATTCACAGCGCAACGTCAAAATTTTTTAGCTCATCCAGTTGCACACCATTATGCGAAAACCCTAGATGGGCAGGCGCTGGCAATTTCAGACTTTTTCAGTGAATCAGAATTTCATCGCCAAGACCTGTTGTATACAGGTTTTTTCCAACACTTCGGGTTAGAAGACCAAATGATGATTCATTTTGATTTGCCCTCCATAGCGAATGCTGATCAGTTTCACCAAGGACAAGACCAGTTAAACTTATCAATCAGCCGCGATCGCCGCAATTTCACAGAACGCGATCGCCTGATTCTGAATCTAATTCGTCCTCATCTGAAACAAGCATACGAAAATCTGGTTGCTTTTAACCAGTGGCAGTATCAACTTGTCGAACAACAACAAGCAATTGAGCAAGCAGCAATAATTTCACTATCTATTGATGGTACGGTGAAATGGATGACTCAGAAAGCAGAGGAAATACTACATCACTACTTTCAACCATCGAAGGTCAAAATTTTTTTGCCTGACCTTTTGCAACGATGGGTAAATCATCAAGTATTTGATTTAGTCAAATCAACGGAAATCTGTACTTCTCCTCGCTCGCTGCGCTTAGAGTTAAATGAACAACGATTGACAATTCGGTTGAATTACAATGCAGAATTGGGGCAGGTTTACTTGTTGTTAGAAGAAACTCAACCAAACCAGTTCTCAATTGAAGCATTGCAAATGTTGGGGCTAACCAAACGGGAAGCAGAAGTATTGTTTTGGGTGGCGAAGGATCAAAGTACAAACGAGGTAGCAAAGCAGTTGGGAATGAGCGATCGCACTGTCAAGAAACATTTGGAACACATTTATGAGAAGTTTGGTGTTGCCAGTCGCCTCGCTGCCGTGATGTACGTATTGAAGCACTTAAGTATTATTACTTAATATATTTTATACTTAAAATTTTTATTGACGACAATAATTGCCATAATGGTATTGAGCCGAGATGCGCGACGTGAAAGTTGTGCGTAGAGGCAGTAGCCTATTTTATAGAGGAGCCGTATCCTCGTGGGTTTCCTCGGAAATGACTAATGACTAATGACTAAACAACAGGGTGATTTAATTGAAGTAACGATCGCCGACCTGAGTGATACGGGTGATGGGGTGGGACGTTTTGAGGAACTTGTGGTTTTTGTCCCGGATACTGTCCCAGGCGATCGCGCGATCGTGCGCTTGGTACATGTCAAACCTAAATATGCTCACGGCAAACTCCAGCAGCTATTACAACCATCTCCTCACCGTATCCGACCGAGTTGCATTGTGGCTGATAAGTGTGGTGGCTGTCAGTGGCAACACATTGATTATGAATATCAGCTTTTAGCTAAGCAAAATCAAGTTATTCAAGCTCTACAACGTATTGGCGGTTTTGTTAATCCACCAGTAGATCCGGTGTTGACCACTGCTTCACCTTTGGGTTATCGCAACAAAGCCACTTATCCTTTGAGTGTTTCCGCCACAGGTCAGGTACAGGCTGGTTATTACCAAAAAGGTAGCCATCAATTAGTTAACTTGAATCAATGTCCAGTTCAAGACCCACGATTAAATCCTTTGCTGGCTGAAGTTAAACAAGATATTCAACAGCGCGGGTGGCAAATTTACAATGAACAACGTCACCAAGGGCAAATCCGCCATCTCGGTTTACGCATTGGACGACGCACTGGAGAAATGTTGTTGACTTTGGTGGTCAAGGATTGGCATTTACCAGGGATTGAAGACCAAGCGCAGGAATGGTTGCAGCGCTATCCCCAGTTAGTGGGAGTATCGTTAAATCGCAATAGCGATCGCACAAATGCCATCTTTGGCTCTCAAACTCGTTGCATTGCTGGATTTCCTTACCTACGAGAAAAATTCGCTGGACTAGTATTTCAAGTCCGTCCAGATACATTTTTTCAGGTGCATACAGAAACCGCAGAGGCATTATTACAAGAAATTCAGTCAGAACTCAATCTTCAAGGACATGAGTTGCTAGTTGATGCCTATTGTGGTATTGGGACTTTAACTTTGCCTTTTGCTAAACAAGTGCGCCAAGCTACAGGATTAGAATTACAACCAGAGGCTGTACAGCAGGCAATTTTGAATGCCCAACACAATGAAATTAATAACGTCACATTTCAAGTAGGAGCAGTAGAGAATTTGCTGCCAAAGATGGGCATAATACCAGATGTGGTGTTACTTGATCCGCCACGTAAAGGATGCGATCGCGCGGTTATCGATTCTTTATGGCAATCGAAACCTCCACGCATAGTTTACGTCAGTTGTAAAGTAGCCACTCTCGCCCGCGATCTGAAATTGTTGTGCCAAGATTCGCGATATAAAATCACTCGGATACAACCGGCTGATTTTTTTCCCCAAACAGCTCATGTGGAAGTTGCCGCCTTTCTTGTGTTATGACATTGGGATAGGGCTACTGAGTCTTTAACAAAAACTCAAATTTCAAATTCGTAGTCTAGTGCATACTAAAAATGCTAAAATTGAATTAACCAAAAAATAAAAATGATTTTGTTACAAACATTAAAGTTGCATCAACTCTAAACAACATGAATAAGATTGTCTAAAGTATGAATCGGCAATCCCCAAGGTATCCTAATACCCTGGCAAATTTCTAGGAATTTTAGTTATTAACTGCACTAGCAGTTTTCTTAAAGCCGTTTTATGTATCAGCAATCTCAGCTCATAAACAGAGTCAATGCTCCCTAGCATTTTCAAAATTTAGTATCTAAAGACGCAAGTTTGAAGGCAGCATGACCACCTCAATTACTATCAGGGTGCCTGTAAAAGCAAACTGATGTCTAGCTAACTGAAAGCTACGGGGTTTCTCTTGTGATTACCATTTCCCTCCGTCCAGTTGGACGATATTGGGGCACAATTAGTTTCGCCTCAACTCTCTACCTTTGCCCAATCTTAGATTTATTGCTGGCAGAAATTCCAGCAAAATTACAAGCAGAACTGCGGTTAGGACTCCAAGAGGCCTTAGTAAATGCGGCAAAACACGGCAATAATCTTGATCCCAGTAAAACAGTTGTAGTCCGTTTTTCCTTAATAGATAATCAATATTGGTGGGTAATATCAGATCAAGGTCAAGGCTTTGTTCCCGTGTCTGCTGCTGATTCTGATGAAGATCCCATAGATTATTTACCACCCGATGAATCAGAAAGTGGTCGTGGTCTATGTCTTTTGCATCAAATTTTTGATCAAGTAGAGTGGAACCGCAAAGGTACAGAATTAAGGCTGTGTAAACAACTGGAAAATCGCCCCCGTTTGTCTTTGCGAAGATGAAGCAGGGAGTGGGATCAAGAAGGATATTACTCCCTCATCTCCTCTATTCCCCGACTTCCATGACTCGGACAGGGAGGTGCAGAAATAGAGCGATCTAACCAACCAACGGCTTGTTCTAATCTAGCGATCGCTTCTTGTGGCTGATCCTTAAGAAGATATAAAACAGCAGCTGCGGCTTGTTCACTAGCACGAGAATTGCGGTTAGACTTGAGGCGATGCCAATCATTAGGAGAAATGCTGAGTCTTTCCATGAGGGCTTGGGCTAGTTCTAAAGTGCTAAATTCACTTAATTGATTGGTTTTAGGAAGTTGGGTAGGTTGAGACATGATTTTAAGTGCTCAGTGCTGAGTCAGGAGTTAGAATCTTGACCATTGGTTAGCATTTAATCATAGTTTACTACCTGAAAATGAAACCGCCTAAACAATCACAGTCGCCAGGGGAAAATCAGGAACCTGATTTTGAGCAAGAACTAGAGGATGTAGAGCGATCGCTGGGATCTTTGAAAGCAAGATATACTCAAGTGCAACGCGATCGCCAGCAACAGGCACAATGGCAACAGCGTCGCCACGAATTGCAACAAAATAAACACCAGACACCAGAAATTAAAGCCGAGTTGCAACAGATTAAACAGCAGTTGGAAGTGCTAGAAATAAACTTAGAAAGCCAGTTATTTTCTTGGCGTAGTCTGAAAAAACCTTTCTGGCAAGCCGTCCGCTTTGGTGGAATGGGCGTTATTATAGGCTGGATATTAAAGTCCTGTGTTGGGTAAATATGGTAAATCGTCGAATTGCAGAAATATTGCAAAGTGGTCAACCTGATGAGTCTCTCGTGGTTCAAGGCTGGGTAAGAACGAAACGTGAGTCAAAAGGGTTTGCTTTTTTAGAAGTCAATGACGGCTCATCACTAGCTAATTTGCAAGTCGTCATTAATCAGGATTTGCCAGATTATGAAGATATCATTAAACGACTGAATACAGGTGCGGCTGTTGAGGTGAGTGGGGTGCTGGTGGCTTCTCAAGGTAAGGGACAGCGCATTGAGTTAAAAGCCGAAGCAGTGAAAGTCTACGGGGAAGCTGATCCCGAAACATATCCACTGCAAAAGAAACGTCACTCCTTTGAATTTTTACGCACCATTGGACACTTGCGATCGCGGACTAATTCCTTTGGTGCAGTTTTCCGCGTCAGAAATGCTTGTTCTACAGCAATTCACCAATTCTTTCAAGAAAGAGGCTTTTTGTGGGTACATACACCCGTAATTACTGCTAACGACTGCGAAGGTGCGGGTGAACTTTTTAGCGTTACTAGCTTGGATCTTAAGAATATTCCCCGCACAGAAAACCAAGCCATAGATTACACCCAAGACTTTTTTGGTAAACCCACATATTTAACAGTTAGCGGTCAGTTGGAAGCGGAAGTCATGGCCATGGCGTTTAGCAACGTCTATACCTTCGGCCCCACCTTCCGTGCAGAAAATTCCAACACCTCCCGCCACCTAGCAGAATTTTGGATGGTCGAGCCAGAAATGGCATTTTGTGACCTAGATGGCAATATGGATTTAGCTGAAGCATTTCTCAAACACGTGTTCCAATATGTGTTGGAAAAATGTCCAGAAGACATGGAATTTTTCAATCAACGTATTGATAATACTGTATTAGCAACAGCCGATAATATTATTAATAATCAATTTGAGCGCTTAACTTATACAGAAGCAGTCAAACTTTTAGAAAAAGCCGATATTAAGTTTGAATATCCAGTAAGTTGGGGTTTAGATTTACAATCAGAACACGAACGCTACCTAGCAGAACAACTGTTTAAAAAACCTGTAATTGTCACAGATTATCCAGCGCAAATCAAAGCCTTTTATATGCGGTTGAATGATGATGAGAATACCGTGCGCGCCATGGATATTCTTGCACCTAAAATTGGCGAAATTATTGGTGGTTCCCAACGGGAAGAACGCCTAGATGTACTAGAACGCCGGATATTAGCGCAAGGAATGCAGCCAGAAGATTTGTGGTGGTATTTGGATTTACGCCGTTATGGTACTGTTCCTCACGCTGGTTTTGGTTTAGGGTTTGAAAGACTTGTGCAATTTATGACGGGTATGGGAAATATCAGAGATGTCATTCCGTTTCCCAGAACACCACAAAGCGCAGAGTTTTAGCTTTTTTTGTTCCCAGTCTTTGGCTGGGAATAAGTTATGAATTGCTGGAGGTGCGTTGCGCTGTGCGACAACACACCCTACTTCTATGGTTGCGGGTTAATTTGATTTAAAATAATCAGGTTTAATAAGGTTTACTATTCTTGAAATCACTAACTTTAGTTTTTAAGCTATCTATTTGATGAAGAACTTCATCTTCATCTATATCTCTACGTAAAACTGATTCAGTCTCAAAAATCCATTTTGTGACTTGAACAGCAAGATTTATAGCGTTACTATTTGGTTTTTTTAAGATAGTCTTTAGCTTCGCCTATACTTTTAGGTTCTTTTTGTGTCAGGTTATGACTGTATTTTATTACTAGCTCATCGGCATATGTTTCAAGTAGCAATATATATTCATCTTGAAATATTTTACCAATATAAGAATTATTTGCATATCTCTGGTAAATTATACGAACTTCTTGCTTAATTTTTTGTATTAAGTCCTGTATGTCACGCTCAAAGTCGGTAAGAGTTTCAGAAGGAGTAACACGGTATAAGTTATCGGACATAGTAAAATTAACTATTAATTTGTATGCTAATATACTACATGACAACAAAAATTTAACAGCAAAATTTAGAAATAATTACAACACAATTTGTTGTAATTCAACTGGTTATATTATTCACCAACTTTCAGGATCAATATTTAATTCTCGTAATTTAGCCGCTAATCTTTGCGCCTTTTCTTCTGCTGTTTGTCGCGCTATTACCTCCTCTTCATGGGTGAGGAGAATTTTATTGGTTGCGGGGTGATAAAAACGCAGTTTTCCTGCTTCTAGACGTAACTCTAAACCTAAAACTTCACTAGGTAAACAAAGTGTAGCATCTGGAAGGATATTAGCTGTTATGGGGAAATAGTTACCATCCACCAAACGTAAACCTTGAAGTTGGGGTTGAAGATAATCGCCTGTGGGGTCATATTGAAAGTATTCAGGTACACCTAAAAAAGCGTAAATTCCTTTTTTTGCACCTTGGTCTTTGCTGCGGGTAGTTTTTGAGGTAATTTCTAGTACAAAATCAGGTGTTTTATCGTTTTTTTCCCAGGTTTTGTAACAGCCTCTATCATGTTTGTCTACACCAAATACCACAAATACATCTGGTGCAACAACTGACTCAGGATAACCTTTTTCATAATAAATAAAGAGATTGCCGGCAACATACACATCTGGACGATTTTGAAAAAAGATATCCAGTACAGTAGTAGCATAGACAAGACTTTTACGCTGTAGATCACCTTCAGCCATTGGTTTTCCGTCTTCTTCTGGATACTCAATTGGAGTAACGGGGATATATTCTACTGAGGCTGTCATGATCATTACCTCAACTCAACTAAGGCTACATCTAAATTGTAGATAAGTTAATACCGATTACAGGCAGTTTGTAGTAGGGACTACTCTGCGAGAAGCCGCTACGCGTCTACAGTCCCTCAAGACAGGACTAAAGTCCTGACTACGAACAAACATTTTTTATTTAGTTTGATTAACCGGACATGATATCACGCAAATCAAACTAAAAACCCAGGTCAGCTTTGGCTAATTCAGCCGCAGCGAATACCTCTGCATCTGGCTTTTCTTCCCAGGCGGGATCACCGATTTCTGCATAAAAAGTTGCGTCGTAGGGACGAGTCCGCACCACCACCGGCATGGGAACGGCATGACCTAAAATTAAGGCTTGTTGCTTAGAGTCTAACTTGGCTAATACTGACCGCAGACCACCAGCACCAGATACGCCAGTGAAAATGGCTTCAATGTCTTTATCATCATTGAGTAAAGCGGTGATGCGAGTACCAATCTGGGACATGACTTCATTATCGATCCCCGATGGGCGTTGGTCTACTACTAACAGGGTGACGAAATATTTTCGCAGTTCCCGCGCAATAGTGCCAAAGATGGTACTTTGTACCACTGCTGGGTCAAGGAAACGATGCGCCTCTTCAATGGTAATCATTAATGGTGTGGGGCGATCGCTAGGATTTTTGCTTTGTAAGAATTTATCTGCTTTTTTAACGTAATGTTCATGAATACGTCTGGTGATCATATTAGTCACCAACATATAAGAAAGCATATTTGACTGGGAACCAAACTCTACAACAACATTCTTTCCAGCTTCCAAGGACTGCAAAATTTTACTAATGTAATTCTGGGGGCAAACTGCTCGCATATACTTTAAACTATCCATGCGTAGGAGTTTGCGCTGTAATGCCATAATCGAACCTTTATGTCCCCGCTTTTCTTCGCAGAACATTTCGATTTCTTCATTAGTCATGTTCAGCAGCTGCACAATCCAAGATTTACCGAACTCGCTATACAAAATATTCGCGTTATCCAAAGCTGCATCTGATAACCCTAAATCTCGACTACATAACTTGATATCTTCAACTTCAATTTGTTCATAACTCAGATATAATTCTTGAGAATCGCGCACACCCCGGCGTTTTGTTGATTCGGGATCGAGGGTGTAAACTTCGACTTTACCGGGAAATAATTGTTTTAAGCCTTTAACAGTATTAACATTCTTACCTTCGGCTACTGCTTCCCAGCCATACTCGGAATGCATGTCAAAAATTAAGTTTACCGCCGCACTTTTGCGAATTACCCCAGCTAAAAGTAACCGTGTTAAAAAAGATTTACCAGTACCTGATTTACCAAAAACCCCGTTACTGCGTTCAACAAAGCGATTTAAATCAATACAAATAGGCACATCCATATCTAAGGGTTTACCAATAGAAAAATTGCGCCTTTGGGGATCATCTTCCCAGCCAAATACTTTACGAAAATCCTCAACACTTGCTTCGTAAACTTGGCTAAAGTGGCTGGGAATTGTTTTAACCGGCAGCAATTCCATTGTGGTGCTGGTTTGGGGCTGAAACGAGGCTAAATTAGTTGCTGATGCTGCGAAGGAATTGGCAGCTTTGCCATTGCTTGACGACAAAGATTCATCAGATTCGGGAGTGAACATCAACATCGGTGAGAGATTGACAGTACCGTATGTTCCACTACCGGCTAAAACTTCTCGTAAAAAAGTATCTTCCCAACTGGGGGGATTGGCAATAATGCGCGCATTTGCAGTGCCCAAAGCTACATCTGTAAGCATACAGAAAAAACGCGATCGCAGTCCTTGCACAACTAAAAACTTACCTACCCGCATATCTTCAACGGAAATATCAGGGTGTAATCGTACTTCTAATCCCCCAGTCAGAGAACCTTGTATTACCGAACCTAATGGTTGTGCCGAATTCATTATGTTAAGTGCTTCCTTTCTGTGTGCTGAGTGGAAGTAGAGAGACTTTCATCCTGTTGAGTGTTTATCTTATGTTGAATTGTAGTTTATTCTCTCTTATCCTCCTCATCTCCCGCACACCCTATCACTTATTCAATTTGAATAGAAGTAGGCGCACTTCCAGTTGGAGGTAAACCGATTAATGGTTTGCGAAATTGGGCATAGAGGCGATCGCGCCAAGCAAAGAATGGTTCATAATTGGGATTATCTGCCAAACCCGGCACACCTTTGCCTCTAATACCTGCTGGTAAATCCAAATAGGGGCCTTCGGGGAACTTCAGCAACATCGACAAACCTGCCACTGCTAAATCAGCTAAGGTAGGTTCATCTCCTGTTAAATAAGGACTATCCACTAACAATAGTGTCAGCGCTTCTAAGTCTTGTTTTAAGTCCGCGATCGCTGATTTAATCACATCTGGACTATAACCCACCCCAAAGCCCAAAACAGTCAATAAGTCTCTAGGTACTCCTTCAACCAAGTTTTTCAGGATATCTGGTGTGGAGGTAGGTAATAAAGACTTACGGAAAGTTTGGTCTTGACTAATGGTAGAAAAAAGAGCAGTTCTGCTTTTGACACCTATTGATTCATCTGCCCATTCCTCAATCAATAAGCATAAACCCCGTTTCTGAGAATCTTGGGGTATCAGTGGGCGCTCAGGATATTGTAAGTCTAAATACTTAGCTATTTCCGTGGAATCAACAATATATCTATTACCGTCCTTCAAAACGGGCACTTGTCTTTGACCAGTCAGCCGGAACAAATCTACTTGTCCAATTCCAGGCGTAACCTCTATTTTTCGGTAATCCAGCCCTTTATAATCTAGAATTAACCGTACTTTTTCTGAGTAATGAGATAGTTCCCATTGGTATAATTCCAGCATAATCTATACCTTTTAGCTGATTAATCGAACAACGCTTTTATTGTATCTTTACTTTATGTAAATTTCCGGGAAAATCCAGCAATCTATCTCTAAATTAATCGATAATAAAGTTTAATTTTTGGCTAATTTTAGTTTAATTCTTGTGCCAGATATTGATAGACCAATACAGTTCATTTAACACCAAACACCTTTCAGGAATTACAAACAAGCTCTCTCAAACTCTTATTTCTCCGTGTACTCCCTTCGGGTTCGCCAGTTGCCTGCGGAGGGAAACCCTCCCGCAGCACTGGACTCACTGTGTCTCTGTGGTTCGTTATATTATGAAATTTTGGGTCTATTGCGTCCTTAATTGAACCGTATTGATTGATAGACAACTTTTATAAAAAAATCCCCTGACCAGACTTACTGGTAGGGTAATCCATTACGCAGAGGGAAAGTGTAAAATTAACGATTTTGCAAGAAGTCTATTCAAGCGATCGCTCTATAGATCACATTTATTAGACTGCCAGTGAAGCTATTTTATAATGTTTGAAACGAGTGCATAAATCTCTGGAGTTGGCGACTTTCCATCTCCAAAACACGCCGCGCAAAATCGCGATCAAGATCCAAAAAATCATCAAAGGTATCAACAGAAACTGCCAAAATGCGCGTGATTTTGTTGTCAGCAATAATGGTGTTTTTTGAGTCGCTATGCGCCAAGACTTCTAACTCATCTAGCGTCTGTCCTGGGTGAAGTTTTTCTACTCGCACCTCTTCGTTGTGTAAATAGAAGTGAATTTTGGCATCTCCTTCAATTAACAGCAGCAATTCTCGGCAAGTGTCGCCTGCTTCTGTAATCACCTCGTTAGTAGAGTAGGTTCTGACCTCGGCGCGCTCGGCGAGAGCAATTAAGGTTTCGCTGTGCATTCGGTGAAAGAAATCACTATTGAATAGATGCACTACTTTCTCCAACATGGGAAATGTTGTCAGAGGTAGATCCGGATCAGATAGGGATAGAAGAATTTTGGCAGTTTCTTGAAATAAAGGTGAGTTGTGGACATTGGCAAAATCACGGGCGATCGCTTGACTTTGCTCAAGGTCAAGTTGGGCAATGATGTAAAGGCAGGCTGTTTGAATCAGGGGATTCTGGTCGTTGAGCAGGGGTGCCAAAGACCTCAAGATTGCGTCTGGAGAATCATCTAGTGAGCAAGTACTGGATTGTCCTCGTAGTGGAGTTAAACTCTGCAACACATCTGGATGAAGCAGATCCCGCCAGTTTTCCAGTTCTAACAGCTCTGCCAAAACTGCTGGTGCTAACTGTCCTAACGATTCGGCAAGAGCGATCGCCCCTGGGTCAGTTTGCAGTGTGGCAATCGTTTCGAGAATGGTTCGCACAATCAATTGCTGCTTGTGATGAAGGCTGTCTCGCAATACCATCAAAACCGCTCTGTGCTTGTGTAGCATCGGTTGATGGAGGGCGCAATAGCAGGAAATTAAAGTGGGCAATTGGGCAAGCAGAAATTCAGCTCTACGAAGGTTCCCAGCTTCAGGAGAAATGCCGCTCAAAATCCAGGCTTCTTCCTTAGCGGTGATTGAATATTGGCGACGCAAGGCACGAATTTCGGCTGCGTTTTCTCCCATCAACTTATTCAAAGCACTGCTGCTAAAACTGCCAATTTGTTTTTTCTGCAATAACATTAGTCGCTCCAGCGATTTGCGGTAGCCACTCAAGCGAATTTGATTTTCTAAACTTCGTTGACGAGAGGGATTGAGTAGTTCTGGATCTTCAATGCCCAGTTCTTCTAGCACCTCCCGGTGTTCATCATCGGTAATGCTTAATTCCTGCCGCAATTGTTGCAAAACTTCTAAGCTACTGGAATAGTTGATGTATCCTTCTTCCAATGCTTCTCGAACAACGCCCTTATACGCTTCATGCCGCTTCTCTCTGGTAAAACCTGGCAAAACTCGTGCCAAAATGTAGACTTCATGTGTGTTCAAATCACTCAAGGAACGTCCTTCTAAGAACTGGGAAATATTCAGCTGCAATTTCTCTAACTGCTTGCGGAAACGACTAGCTAAATTTTCTCTCGAATACAGCTCAGGGTTGCGCTGCCAGGTTTGATAGAGCCAAAGCGTACTCAGCAACACAAGACCCAAATCATAAATGTATTGACCCCAAAGCGGCAGCAGTTGAACTAAAGGACGACCACCAAAAATAAAGAAGAAATTAAAAATCCCAAAAGTACAAAGCGTAAAAATTCGATGTCGGATGATTTCTGAACTCAATTTCAGACCGTGATTCCGGCTATAAGCTTTTGCCCGTTGTTCCATCCAACGACCCAACTGATAGCCGACCACGGTAGTAGCACCTAATGTGAGAGGAACAGCAATCAGCTTAGGAATCTGAATCGCTTGGCCAAATAGATAGAATCCGGGACTCAATAATGATGCTAGTTGGTCGGTTTGCCGTACCCATGCACCAGAAAAGTAATAGTTCCAATTGCCAGCATACAGATAGTAGTAGACAAAATAGCCAATTACTAACCCTACATAGCCGTATCGCAGCCATGATTCTTCCGGTTTATTCAAACCATCCCAGTAGGCTCGCTCAGAGTCGATATCAATACAGGGATTTTGACAGGCCACACAGGCGCTTTGCTCCTTGCCATCCGGTAAAACTGTACGGCACATGGATTGAGTAATCATCTGATCGCTGGTATGAGCTTTACTGCCGAATAACCCTCCTGGTTCGCTATAAATACGCTGCACCGGAGCCATGGGGCAAAAGTAATTACACCAGGATTTACCACCGTAGAGATAGCCAACGGTGATAGCAGCTGCGATCGTCAATAGTAACCACAATGCCAGAACCAGGCGATCGGCATTAAAAAACAAAATCCGTCCGCATAATCCCACAAAGAGCCAGCCAAACTGGACGTAGGGATAATTTTTCCCCAACCAGGAATCTGACTTTACTTTTGCTAGTTCATAGCGGACTTTACCTGTCTTGGCATTTTCCCGTTTGAATTGCCGTTGCCAACCCAATGCCCGAGGAATTTGAGACAAAAAGGATAAGGGGCAAATGCGTCGCCATAATTCATGTCCAAACACCAATAGAATGAAGATCGCCGCAGGCACGATCGCTCCCCAAAACAAAGTAGTACCCAAAGGATAGGGCTGTTCAACTAAGCATTGTCCTTGTACTGCAATACACTCATCTGGCAACCGTAAAGGACTCCAAGGATGATTGGGCTTTGTCAGTGCCACAGTCCAAGGATCGTAGAATAACGATGCAATGATTAACAGCCATGCGATCGTCAGTATCCAACGAATCCAGTGCATTCGCCGCTCAGAGAGTTGTGCAAACGCAAAAATAGATAAACTTTTGTTGAGGAAAGAGTCCTTTTTCATATGACAGTTCTGGGTGCGGAATGTGGGATTTAACGAAATCGCATTGCTTCCGTGTCGAAATCCCGTTTGCGGAGCTTGCGCTCCGCACATCAGGGAGCAACCAGGAAAGCCAAGAAGTGATTCTTGGAGATCTGATACTGAATCATTCAGTGTGAGAGGTATCAGCCCACATCATCATGGGCAAACCTGTTAAAGAGAAAATCTAGGGCATAATTACGTAGTTTATAGTATTGTGGGTCTTCCATGATCCGGGCGCGATCGCGTGGGCGAGAAAAGGGAATTTCCAACACTTCACCGATTTTGGCGTGGGGGCCATTGGTCATCATTACTAGCTTGTCTGCTAAAAACAGTGCTTCATCAATATCGTGAGTAATCATCAATACTGTGCAGCGATTTTCATTCCAAATCTTCAACAGTTCTTCTTGTAATTCCTCTTTGGTAATGGCATCCAATGCGCCGAAAGGTTCATCTAAAATCAGGACTTTGGGACGAATTGCCAAAGCACGGGCGATGGAAACCCGTTGTCTCATACCGCCGGACATTTGCAGAGGTTTTTTTTCCATAGCGTCAGCTAGTCCCACCATTACCAAATGTTCCCGCACAATCGCCCTTTTTTCTGGTTCTGGCTTGTGGGGATAAACGGCGTTCACAGCTAAGTAGATATTTTCAAACGCAGTTCGCCAAGGAAGCAGGGCATAGTTTTGAAACACCACCATTCTGTCTGGCCCTGGTTTGGTGATTGGTTGACCTTCCAGTAATACTTGCCCGGAGGTAGGAAAGTTAAAACCCGACACCATATTTAGCAGTGTCGATTTACCACAGCCAGAGTGACCGATGACGCAGATAAATTCACCCTTTTCTACATTTAAGTTAACGCCATCAAGGACGGTGAAGGGGCCTTTCTTGGTGGGATAGACTTTGGTAACGTCTTTAATTTCTAAAAAAGGTCTGCTGTTAATTGCAATTGCTGATAGTTGTTCTTGTCTGTTTTTGGTGGTTTCGGTAACACTAAATCTGCGGTTTTGCATGGTGGTGACAGTGGTATTTAAGTTTGAGGGGAGTGGGGAGTGGGGAAAGGAAATTTTTGCTCTTTTTACTACGAGGCGAAAGGCTTTGATTCTTACTCCCCTTCCCTGCAAGGGAAGGGGTTGGGGGTTAGGTCTGGATGAGACTGCAAAGCACTATATTTTTCACAGATGTACAAGTGTTTAATTTTTCTCTGCATGATTCATGCAACTCTTCTTGTCGGCGAGTCGAGGATAACTTCCGCAATGGAGAAATCACGCTTAATTTGCAAGCTGTTGAGATAGGCTATGGGGTCGTCGGCGTTAAAGGGAGTTCCATCAAAAAGTTGGATGGGTTGGCGAGTATAGTTGATATCTAGTCCTAATTCTCTGGCGGCGGTACTGAAGACGCGCACATGGCAAACCCGTTCGACAACTTCTACCCAGTTTCTGGGGAAAGGTGTGTCACCCCAACGCGCTAACTGACTCATAATCCAGATTTGTTCGGTACGGCTGGGGCGGTTGATGGCTGACTGGGCAAAAAACTGGTGGTGGGCGTAGTCCTGCAATGGATGGTCTAAGTCACAGGTAAGGTTATTGGGGTCTTCCAGTTGGATGTAATCTAAATCAGTGCTGACGTAATCTCTACCTGCCACAATTGTTCTGACTTCTTCGGCATTTTCTGGTCTAGAACAGTATTCGCAGGCTTCCAGCAAAGCTTTAGTCAAGGCAATATGGGTGTTAGGATACCTTTCTGCCCATTCTTCCCGCACACCGAGGACTTTACCCGGATGTCCCAACCACACTTCCAAGTCGGTAGCAATAGTAAAGCCTACACCTTCCACGGCGGCGCGGTAGTTCCAAGGTTCACCCACGCAATAACCATCAATACTTTTGTTTTGCAAGTCGGCTACCATCTGGGCGGGGGGAATGGTCTTCATGTCCACATCTAAATCGGGGTCAATACCACCAGCCGCTAACCAGTAACGCAGCAGCAAGTTGTGCATAGATGCGGGATGGACTACCCCCATTGTGTGGCGTTGGTCGCGGGTACGCAGCAGGTAATTTTTGAAGTCCGATAAGGTGCGGACACCTTGATCATAAAAGCGTTTTGCTAAGGTGATGGCGTTACCGTTGCGGGTCATGGTAAGGGCGGTGACAACAGGGAGGGGTCGGTTGTCATGTCCTCCCAGTGTTAACCACATCGGCATCCCTGAAGGCATTTGAGCTGCATCGAGATAACCGCCACTTATGCCATCGACGATACCCCGCCAACTAGTTTCCCGCACGAGGTTGACTTCATCTAAACCATACTTGATGAAGAAACCTTTTTCTTTGGCAATGGCTAAGGGGGCGCAAGCAGTCAAGGGTAAGAAGCCAATTTCTAAGTTAATTTTTTCTAACCCATGACGAGAGACATCTGCGGTTTTCCGGGCGCGAATTTTCTTTACCCGTTTTTGCTGGTTGAGGAAGTAAATCATCTCACTGCGCAAACTGTAGTAGCTGGGATGTTCTACTACTTCCATGCGTTTGCGGGGTCTGGGAATATCAACTTCGAGGATGTCACCAATTTTGGATTCGGGGCCGTTGGTGAGCATGACAATTTTGTCAGACAACAACACTGCTTCATCTACGTCGTGAGTCACCATGACCGCCGTGACCTCATTTTCTTCGCAGATTTGCATTAACTGTTCTTGTAAATTACCCCTAGTAAGGGCATCCAACGCCCCAAAGGGTTCATCTAATAGTAATAGTTTAGGACGAATGGCTAAGGCGCGGGCGATCGCAACTCGTTGTTTTTGTCCACCTGATAACATACCCGGCTGTTTATCTGCATGAGGACGCAAACCCACCATATCTAGATGTTTTTCTACAATCGCTTTGCGTTCAGCTTCTGGCATTCCCTTCATGACTGAGTTTACAGCCAAGGAAATATTTTCTCTCACCGTCCGCCAAGGCAACAAAGAATAATTTTGGAAGACCACCATCCGGTCTGGCCCTGGTTTAGTGATTCTCTGTCCTTCCAGTGTCACTATACCTTCAGTGGGTAAATCCAACCCAGCAATCATATTTAATAAAGTGGATTTACCGCAACCAGAGTGACCAATCAAAGAAACAAATTCACCTTTTTTAATCTGGAGGTCAATTCCTTTGAGGGCAATATATTTACCACCACCGGTTAACTCAAAAACTTTTTCAATTTGGTCAACAGCAACGAATACTGACATAAGTGTTAGGAATGGAATGAAGGATTAGGGACAGGGGATAGGTTACAGGTTATAGGTTATTGCTCTGTCACCTATAACCTGTAGCCTGTAACCTACTTTTGTTCTGCTGGTAAAATTAGGTTTTGAATCCAAGCCATGAGTTTGTCTAGTAACAAACCCACTGCACCGATGTAGACTAGTGCCAAGATAATTTCGCTGATGTAGTTGTTCTGGTAGGCATCCCAGATGAAGAAACCGATACCTACGATACCTGACATGACGATTTCGGCAGCGATAATTGCCAACCAAGCTAAACCAATCGCAATTCTTAAACCTGTAAAAATGTAAGGTAAAGCAGCAGGAATCAGAATATTCAAGAAATAATCTTTCCGGGAAAGTTGCAGCACTTTGGCGACATTGTTATAGTCTTGAGGAATTTCTTTGACACCTACAGCCGTGTTAATGAGAATCGGCCAAATTGCGGTGATAAATATGACAAACAGCGCGGCGGGTTCGTTTTGGCGTAAGGCTGCTAAGGAAATAGGCACCCACGCTAACGGCGGGACAGTTCGCAATAACTGAAACAGAGGATCTAAAGCTTTAGACATGGTTTTATTAATACCAATGACAATGCCTAAAGCAATACCAACCACGGCAGCTAAAGAGTAACCAATAGCTACTCGTTGCAGACTAGCCCAAATCTGCCAAAATAATCCTTTATCAATGCCGCCTTTGTCATAAAAGGGATACAAAATCAAAATCCAAGTATCTTGTACAACCTTAATTGGCCCTGGTAATGTCGCGCCAGGAGTCCAAGAAAATAGTTGCCAGATAACTAGAAAAATTGCGATCGCGATAAATGGTGGGACAAGCTCAGGAAATTGTTTTTGCAATCGAGATATGAAACTGTTATCTAATTTAGAGGTGCCTGGTCTTCGTTGAGCGAGTGTCATGAATTTTGTTCTCCGATTCTCTTATGCGATATATTGTGTCTCTATTGACTGACTAACTTTTTTAATTTGCAGACTCTTGAGATATGCTTCTGGGTTTTCTGGGTCAAATTTTGCACCATCAAAAAATTCTTCTACACCACGAGATGTGTTTGTGGGAATATCAGCCGCCGCAATTCCTGCTTCTTTTGCAGCTTCTTTCCAAATGTCCTCACGGTTAACTTTATCGATTAATGCTCTAGCCTTGGCGGCGTTATTATCAATGTAATCTTTGGGCAAAAATCCCCAACGCACACTTTCGGTAATAAACCATAAATCATGGCTCTTGTAAGGATAAGAAACGCTACCTTTTTCATCTTTCCAATACAAAGCTGCCATTGATTTATCATCAATTTGCCGACCTTCACCCATATCGTATTTACCCATAAATGGGTCAATTAAAACATCAACTGGCACGTTAAAGTAAGCCCGTTCTGCCAAAATGTTCGCCATTTCTTGGCGGTTATCAAAGTTATCGCACCATTGTTGAGCTTCCATGATGCCTTTTAATAGTGCTTTTGTCGCTTTGGGATGTTGATCAACCCAGTCAGCCCTCATAGCAAAATATTCTTCGGGGTGATTCTTCCAAATTTCTGCTGTTAATGCAGCCATGAAGCCAACTTTGTCTTTGACGATGCGGAAAGGCCAGGGGTCGCCAGTGCTGAAAGCATCCATTGTCCCTGTCTTCATATTGGCGACGGTTTGCGCTGATGGGACTGTAAGCAATTTCACGTCTGCATCGGGGTCAATACCACCGGCTGCTAACCAGTAGCGAATCCAGAAATCTTGGTTAACGGCGGGGAAGGTTTGGGCGGCTGTAAAAGGCGTGGGTGAGGCTTTGAGTTTGGAGAATAAAGACTTAGCACTAGCTAGGTTTAAGCCTATACCACTACCTTGGTGTTTGTTGGCGATCGCAATTCCATTCCCATGTGTAATTAATTGACATAACACATACATGGGAATCTTCTGATTGCCTTTAGTAATTAAACCTTCAGTAATTAAATGTGGCATGGGCATTTGCCATTGACCACCATCAATTCCACCACCAGCCGAACCAATTTCTACGTTATCTCTAGCCGCACCCCAAGAAGCTTGTTTAGCAAGCTCAACATTGGTCATGCCATACTTAGCAAAAAAGCCTTTTTCTTTGGCAATAATTAAAGGTGCAGCTTCCACAATAGGAATATATCCCAACTTAACTGTGGTGACTTCTGGTGCTTGTTCTGCGCTGATATTAGCCGCAGGTTGAGCAGTTGGCAAAGATTGCGTACCTCCAGTAGTTTCCGGTGGATTTCCTAAACAACTTTTGAGGAACACAGCACTTGCCGATACTCCTGCTGTCGCTATAAATTTACGGCGAGAAATTTGATTAAAAAACTCTGTCATAATAGCCTCTTGAGTCGAATTTAACTTTTTGTAAACACGATAATTAACGTGAATTCGATGAACCTCACCCCAACCCCTCTCCGACACGGAGAGGGGCTTAAATATCTTGAAAGCTCAACGAGAAATTAAGGTTTTGAAGCCTCTACGCCACTTGCTAAAACGCGGGGAACCCGCGCAACGCAGTAGCTCCTCCTGGCAGGGGAGAGGTTTGGAGAGGGGTTTTTGATATTTCTCGAACTCACGTATATCGTGCAAGTAAAACAGATGTTTCTTGCACGATATACAAACTTTCTTCACTAGACTTAGTAAGTTAATTCCAACTATTTCATGACAGAAATAGCTGGAATGACTACTGAGTAAATAAAAACAGTTGAATTTCTTGGTTTGACTCGAAGTTCCCTTGGGTTCATTCGCTGTGTTGAAATTTAGTTTACAAGCTTTATTGTCAAAATGGTGAACTTAGAGCAAGCAATTATTAAACAAATATTAGATTGGTTATATAAGTAAAAACTTATCTTCAAAACTAAAAGCAGGTATGTTGATTTGATATATCAATTCTGCTTAATGATAAGCATTTGTTTAGAAAATACTTCACCTAATTTATCCATATTAGGACTTACGCACACTCAACGAATTCCACAGCCCTTACGGGCATCGCTGCGCGCGGGCGTTTTTGGCGCCTTGGCGGTGCATTAAAGTAAACTTTTTGGCGATTTTTGCGTAAGTCCTGCATATATAGGATTTTTATCTGATTTTTGAAATACACGTAGGCGAGTCACTTTCTTGGGGGGTGCAAACCTTGTTTGAATTTTCAAGGTGGGTCAGATTTTGACACAATAATTCGCTATTCTCTGTATTCTCTACGCCTCTGTGGTTAAATTAATTACTTTTTAACCGCAGAGATACAGAAAATGATCTCTTCTCCAATTCCCTGTCACTTGTAAACTATTCGCTACTTTCAAGCTAGTACATTATTTTTTTAACCAAAAATATTGGTGCCTCTGTTAGATATTATGCGTAGCGAAGTGTTATAAATCTTTATGTAACTGTTTAAAAGCAAGACAAACAAAATTTATGAAGGTAAATTACAGCAAATTGCTCACCAATTTGGTAGGTGTAGTAGGAATAGCAGGTATTAGTCTCCTAGTCACTTTACCATCTGGAGCAAATGAGGCAAGTAATAATTTAGTAGCACAGGGTGGTGGGACATTAAATCCCAGACCAAGTATTTTTAACGAACCTCCTTATAACCGTGGTAGCCGCACTTCACCCACTGAAGTTACACCTACCCCAAGTACTCCCCCAGCTACAACACCTCCCACAACTACTCCAGAAGCAGGTACGACTGAAACTCAAGACAAAACCTTGTTAGCATTGGCAGAATCCAGCCCTTCTTTTACAACCTTAACTAAGGCTTTAAAAGCAGCAGGATTGACAGAAGCTTTGCAAGGTCAAGATGACTTAACAGTTTTTGCACCCACTGATGCGGCATTTGCCAAATTACCGCAAGATGCTGTCAGAGATTTATTGAAGCCAGAAAATAAAGAAATCTTGCTGAAGCTCTTAACGTACCATGTTGTCAGTGGTACAGTCTTATCTACTGATTTGAAATCTGGAGAAGTCAAGAGCGTCGAAGGTGGCGCAATCAGCGTCAAAGTTGACCCTGCTGGTGTGATGGTAAATGATGCCAAGGTAGTTCAGGCAGATATCAAAGGTAGTAATGGTGTGATCCATGCCATTGACCAGGTAATTTTGCCTCCTGACTTGTAGGTTTTAAACATTTAACCGACCCTTTCCCCACCCTTTGCTAGGGGTGGGGTGATAAAATCTGCATAATATAAATTTTTATTACAGTTTTTCTCGCTTTTGCCCTGTTAGTTAAAATATGTGTCACAATCTCTGTTGAGAGTTAATTCGGCGACAGCGTTTGTTTTTAGTATTGACAGGCTTTTTCCTTGTGGTATTTACAGACTTCTCTCCGAAATCTAAATCTCTACACTCTTGTGATTTTGGAGACATTTTATGTCAATTTATGTAGGCAACCTTTCTTACGAAGTTACCCAAGATGCTCTAACTGCTGTGTTTACAGAGTATGGTTCTGTAAGACGGGTACAAATACCTACTGACCGTGAAACAGGTCGTGTGCGTGGCTTCGCTTTTGTAGAAATGGGTACAGAAGCTGAAGAAACAGCAGCCATTGATGCTCTTGATGGAGCTGAATGGATGGGACGTGACCTAAAAGTCAATAAGGCTAAACCCAAGGAAGATAGAGGTTCCTTTGGTGGTAACCGAGGCGGTGGCAACTTCCGTAACCGTTACTAAGCAAAATAAACTCAATTAGGTAGATAAACAGCACTCAGATAATTACTCTGATACTTTATATCTGCCTCAGTTTCACAAAACAAGTGCTATTTCTTAGCACATTTAGTTTAAAGAAATTGATTGAATTTAGCGGAGGCTCAGGCAATAATGCTTGAGCCTTTTGTGTAGAAAAATTTTAATTTTAACGTGAATTCGATGAACCTCACCCCAACCCCTCTCCGACGCCCAGAGGGCAGGGTGGTTTCATACAAAGAGAGAAAAAACTAGATCGAGTAGATTAGACAAAGCACGTTGAGCTTGGGGAATAGTACGGAAACCAAAAAAACGAGCGCTCGTAATGAAAAAAGTATGTAAGATAGCCCAATTCACAGGAGCAAAACCACCACGACGAGGAGGAAAATCCTCAGAAAACGTCACATCTTTGAACGGCAGTTGCCTCAAGTCGGGGAACCCGCCCACGGCACTGCCTCCCAATGTAAACGATTTTCAATTCCCCAATGCCCAATTGTGTCAGCTAATAACTGTTGAGCATCTAAAATCTGACTGGAGATATAAAACAGCCAAATAAATTTGGCACATTCGCTTATATCCCCCGAATTCTATTCGGGGGTTTTACGCATCACGTCTCATAATACTGCCACGTCCTGCATTTAGCATATGTTGTGCAGCGAATTGAGCGCAGAAGTAGTAACCACGAAGATTGATATCTAGGATTTCATCCCACTCGTCTTCTTCGTACTGTTCAGTAGGTTTTATAACATCAATCCCTGCGTTGCAAATCATGACATCAATGGTTCCATATAACTTGAACGCAGTCGATACAAAATTTCTGCAATCAGCCCGATTTCTTACATCTACAACAACCGAATCAACTGTTAACCCCTGTAACTCAAATTCTTGTTGACAACTTGCCAATTCTTCTCTGTTCCAAGATGAAATAATTACTTTTGCACCTCGCTGTGCAAATCCCTGTGCCAGTGCTTTTCCCAGTCCTCGACTAGAGCCACTTATACAAACAACTTTATTTTCAACGCTAAACAAATCTCTTGCCATTGGTTACGCTTGGATTTATTTTGCCCTTTTTGAAAATCTTACTTATAAGATTTTCACCCACCAAAGAATACCATAAGCCTTCGGTGGGTGAAACAGTGTATCACACTCGAATGCCACTAACTCTCTTCCATGACTCTGGGGTGAAACTTTAATTTTTTGTTGGCTGAAACGTTGAAAATGCGTTCATTTTTCCCAAACTGATGAAAGAGCAATATATTGAATTGGACAAAGCACCTGGACATCAGTAGCGGGATTGAACCCCAGTCGAGGGATGAAATCAGTAACCAACTCGCAGATTGCTTGTACCCCATGCTCCGGCTGATGACCCCCACCGTACCACAGACAATCTGATTGCGGATTGTCGTTGATTGGTTCTAGGGTTGGGTAATCACCCTGATTAATCTGGTGCGCGGCTGTGACCAACTCTTCCCTTGCACCCATGTCTTTGAGGATGGCGGAGATCGCATCTTCCGTCGGCTGATGGTCGCCTTTTGTTAGCAGTTTGGTAACTTTCTCAATTAGTTCCGGCTGGGGTAAATAGCAATGACCATCTTCGGCTGCTTCACTCAAGGCGTGGATGATTCCGGCGCTGTATCGAAAATTCTCGAAAAGTTATGGCTCAAAACTATTGGAGACATTAAGCAGCCGGTTCCAAACTGAGGTTTTCTCCCGATAAAACCATGCAGGTGGCTCAAAAACTGTATGAGGCTGGGTTGATTACATATATGCGAACAGATTCGGTGATGTTGAGTCCCGAATTTTGTGCGATCGCTCGTCAGTGGTTGGAGCAAAATGATCCATCAAATGTACCGCAGCAGTTAGCCAAACACCGTAGTAGCAAGTCTGCACAAGAAGCACATGAGGCTATTCGTCCCACAGATGTTTTTCGCCCTTCAGCACAGTTACGGGAAGAATTGCCACCTGATGAATTTAACTTGTACGTGATGATTTGGAAACGTGCGGTAAGCGAAGCTATGCCGTTAGGCTTATCGCATCCCAGTGCAAATTGGAAGAGTACAATTATACTAATAAAGATGGGCAGCAGAAAACGATGCTCCGTTGTTCAGATCCTCAGTCTCGTCAGGATAAGAAACACAAGGATGTAGCTTATTTTAGTACAGCAAAAGGGTGGTGGAGTCCGAAGTTTGGAGAGCTAGGAAGTTAAACAATAGTTGAGCCGCAGCAGACATCGCCTAACTAATCTTCGCTGCGAGCCTCTAGAACGCAAATCGCCCCATACCAGATCTGGATGATCGCCCCTATTCTCATGAGGGCCTTGTTGCCGTTTTATAATGAAAGGATGCAAAAGCTTACCATCACCCAACCTGACGATTGGCATCTGCATCTGCGCGACGGTGCAGCACTGAAAGCGGTTCTGCCCTATACGGTGCGTCAGTTTGCCCGCGCGATCATCATGCCGAACTTGAAGCCCCCTATCCGCTCGGTGGCAGATGCGGCAGCCTATCGCGATCGCATCCTCGCCGCCATTCCAGAGGGGCAACAGTTTGAGCCATTAATGACGCTCTACCTCACCGACAACACCAGCCCCGACGACATTCTTCGGGCTAAAGAATCCCAGTTTATCAAAGCGGTCAAGTACTATCCAGCCGGTGCAACGACTAACTCAGACTCCGGTGTGACGGATATTCGGAAGGGCGATCGCGTCTTTGAAGCGATGCAGCAGGTGGACATGCCGTTATTACTGCACGGGGAAGTGACCGATAACGATGTTGATACGTTCGATCGCGAGAAGGTGTTTATCGAGCGACATTTAATCCCCCTCAAGCAGCGATTTCCCAACCTGCGGGTGGTGCTTGAGCATATCACCACCTCCGATGCGGTGCAGTATGTCCTGTCTGCCAACACCATCGCGGCAACAATTACGCCACAACATTTGTTGTTTAACCGTAATGCCCTGTTCAAAGGCGGCCTTCGCCCCCATTTTTATTGCCTGCCCATTTTGAAACGGGAGGAGCATCGTCGGGCTTTGTTGCAAGCGGCAACATCGGGGAATCCGAAGTTTTTTCTAGGTACCGATAGCGCTCCCCATACCCGCACCAGCAAAGAAAGTTCCTGTGGCTGCGCGGGATGCTTTTCGGCTCTGCACGCCCTTGAGTTGTATGCCGAAGCATTTGAAAGTGTGAAAGCCCTGGATAAACTGGAGGCGTTCGCTAGCTTCTATGGCCCAGATTTTTATCAACTGCCGCGTAATACCGAGCGAATTACCTTGTCCAAAACGACTTGGCGCGTTCCTGATGAAGTTCCATTTATGGAATCTGGGCTTGTACCTTTGGGGGCGGGGCAGGAAATGACATGGCAATTGGTATGACATTCGCATTGTGCATCAGCCGTGGTGGAATCCTGTCGGTTAGCTTAGGCCAACGAGTAATTGGAATCCTGGCTCAAATTTGAGTTTGCGAATCTTACATTTTGAGTGGCGATCGCCCCCTCACCTCTGAGGACGTTTAACGCTCACAAACAAGTCCCAAATAGCCAACCTTTGCTGTTAACAAATAATCTTTTGGGACTTCTCACTAGCTGTAGCGAACTGCAAACATCCAGCGATAAAACTGCAAACAAGGCATTTTTGAAACCACATTCTGGGTCTTGGCAACTGCCTCACAACCTTAACTTGTGACTAATGCCCCAGCCGAGGAAACTTGTGCGATCGGCTGCACCTAAAATATTGTCATGCTGTTTGTGCATTGATGTCAGATTTTGGGAATAATCTCAGTATGTTTCTCAAATATACGTAATTTTCAGAAATTTCTCTGACTCTGCCTATGTTTAAATTAAGTGTTGAACAAGTTCTCGCCAGCATTGCTGCACTTACATGTGAAGAAAAAGCCCGACTTCAGATGCAGCTACCCGAGGTTTTAGCTACTCAACCCATAGATACAGCAGCAGGACAAAACCAAGTTAATACCGTTAGTGGTATCAGTATGGGAGGAGAAAATAATGCTTTGAATTTCTCTCCTGTGCAGAATCGAGATGGCAATGTGACACTTTCTCAAAGCTTTACTCAACAAACTTCGCCCCAAAAACAACAAGCTTTAGCATCCTTAACACAACTCAAGCAAGCGATTGATGAAAGTGAAACCCTCGACCCCCTGATGAAAGCCGGCGCAACAGCTCAAGTCGCTCAAGTAGAGGCAGAACTGAAAAAACCAGAACCTAATCAAGGTATTGTTGGACAAGCGATCGCTTCTCTCAAGCAGGGGTTAGAAGGTATCCAAACTCTAGCAGGCCCGACATTAACTGTGGCTTCTTTGGTCGCTAAAGCTTGGGGGATTCCTATCCTATGAATACAGCAGACTCACCCCAATCTCAAGATAATCTGCTGCAAAATGTCAGTATCAATGGACAAGGAAATGTCCTGACTTTTGCCCCTGTACAGCAGGTTACGCAAATTGCTACCCAAATTATTCAAGTTTCCACTGAAAAAGTTACCCAACTTCCCCTGAAACTAGCTTCACCCTACAAAGGATTGATGCGGTTTAACGCCACAGACCGCGATTACTTTTTTGGGCGAGATAAATTGATTGCTAGGTTATTAAATGCCGTCAACAACAGCAGCTTTAGTGTGGTTCTGGGAGCTTCAGGAAGTGGGAAATCTTCTGTTGTCCGTGCTGGAGTGATCCCCGAACTACAAAAATCTTTAACAGTTGAACAACGATTTTGTAATTTTATTTTCACTCCCCGGCAAAATCCCTTTGAATCGCTTTATCAATGTTTGCAAAACGAAGAAAAAGATTACAAATTGACAGAAACACAAGCTGCGATCGCCCGACAAGTAAGTTCACAAACCCTGCAAGAATTAATTCACACTCTGAAAAAACCTCATGAACGCTGGCTATTTTTTATAGACCAGTTTGAAGAATTATTTACTAATGGCAGTGATGCCGAAATGCGTCAGTGTTTTATTGATGGACTGGTGCAAGTTGCCAATGCTGGGGATAGCATGTTGCGGATTGTCTTAGCAATGCGGGCTGATTTTTTAGAGGAATTTAGTTTTTATCCCACATTAGGCGCACTGACTAATCAAAATAATATTCATTTAGTCACAGATATGCACCCGGATGAGTTGCGGTTAGCCGTTGAACAGCCGGCGGCTTTACACGGTGTGGTGTTTGAAACCGGATTAGTGGAACGCATTATTAAAGATGTTCAAGGGCAAAAAGGTTATTTACCTTTGTTGCAATATACCTTAGATTTGCTGTGGACGATGGAATGCCAATTGATGGGGGCTAATAATCGTCCTCATCTTGCAGACCGACATTTAAATATTGCTAGTTATAACGCCATTGGTGGGGTGAGAGGGGCGCTACAAAAACGAGTCAACGAAATTTACCACGATTTAGCAGCTAACCAACAACAAGCCACCCAGCAAATTTTCTTAGCATTAGTGAATATTGCCGAGTCGGAATCTGGACGTAAACCAGTTAGTCGTCCTGCTTATCGCCGTGAGTTTGCCAAAGATACTGAGACAGTAGAGACACTGACAACATTTATTAATGCTAATTTGTTAGTTAGCAGTCACGAAGCCACCGATAGCGGTGATGTTTTGAGCCTCAATCAGCAAAATGCCACAATAGCGATCGCTCATGAAATATTACTGTACTCTTGGGATAAACTCCAACAATGGATTCGAGATCAAGAAGAAGCAATTATCTTAAGAAATTGGTTGGCTGATGAAACTAACCGTTGGCATAAAGTTCGCCAAATTGATGCAGAGAAAGCCAGAGAAGAACTGTTGCGGGGGACTCGCTTAGAACAAATCTTTGCTTTACGCGAAAAACAGGTATTTGCTCAACTGCGAGATTTGAACCCCGAAGAACATGAATATATAGATGTGAGTATAGCGGAGCGCGATCGCCTGGCTCAAGAAAAAGAAGCCCAAATTCTCGCCCTGCAAAAAGCCTTAACTAAAGCCACCTTACAAGAACAAGCTGCTAAGGTACTAAATTTGCTCCGAGTCCAGCCTGTAGAAGGATTAGCTTTAGCAATTCAGTCAATGGGTGAAAATTTGACCAAATTACCCGAAGAAATCCTCACTCCCGTTCAGGATGCTGGTGCTAAAGCCATTGAAATCGCCAGAGAGCAAAATCTTTTGCAAGGTCATACGGCTGGGGTAACATCCATTGCTAGTAGTTCTGATGGTAAATTAATCGCCAGTGGTAGTGATGATGGCACAATCCGGTTATGGAATCAACAAGGGCAATCTATAGGTTTACCGTTTTCGGGACATGAAGGTGCTGTCACTTCCGTCGCTTTTAGTCCTGATGACAAATACATTATCAGTGGTTCCCAAGATAGCACCTTACGTCTATGGGACACCCAAGGTAATTTAATTGGTGAACCTTGGCAAGGGGAAAATTTAGGACAGGGATATTGGCGACTGTTGCGGCGTAACCTCTGGTTTTTAGGAATTGGTTTGTTTCTTGTTTGGCTATTAGTGTTTCTTTTGGGTGATTTTATTCAAATTCTATATAAATTTTTGGTTGGTATCTTCGGCTTGTGTTTTCCTTGGCTCTGGCTATCTGTCGTTCATCCTGGTAAAAGTGCAGTCACATCAGTGGCATTTCGACCCAACGACGGATACATCGTTAGTGGTCATGTAGATGGCACAGTCAGATTATGGAATCGCCAAGGTCAACTAATTGATATTCGTGCTTGGTGGGGGTATAAAGATGAACTGAGTAGAAAAATACGTGTGTGGTTATATGGTGGTACTGTCACCTCAATAGCTTTTAGTACTGATGGTAAGTTCATCGCCAGTGGCAAACATAACGGAACAATCCGATTATGGAATATACACCGCAAATTAATTCGTCGTCAGCTTTGTCGAGGTGCAAAAATCGCTGTCACCTCCGTAGCGTTTTGTCCTCATGGGCAAAAAATCGTTAGTGGTCAACATGATGGTACATTGCAATTGTGGAATTACCAAGGTCAGCCCATCGGTCAGCCTTTCTCTGCCCACGCAGGAGCTGTGACCTCAGTTGCCTTTAGTCCTGACGGTGAAAAAATAGTCAGTGGTGGTGATGATAGTACAGTGCGATTATGGTCTAATTATGGCATGGCGATCGCAGCACCATTGCAGGGACATGAAGCTGCTGTTACTTCAGTCGCCTTTATGCCCAACCAGCAACAAACTATTATTAGTGGTAGTCAAGATGGGACTGTGAGATTTTGGTCTAGTGTGGGGAACCCGATAAATCAAACCTTGACACCCCAGGGTACACAAGTTAATACCCTCGCCATCAGTCCAGATAGCCAATTGATTGTCAGTGCGACTAAAGAGGGACAGCTATGGCTATGGGATAACGGCGGTAAATTGATTCATCAAATGTCCCCAAAACATGAAGGTGCTGTAACTTCAGTTGCTTTTAGTCCTGATGGCAAGTTGATTGCTAGTAGTTCCGTAGATAAAACCGTCCGGTTATGGAACATTCAGGGACAGCTAATAGGTCAATCGTTCCCTAGACCTGAAGAAATGGGGATTTGGGCAAGAATCCTTTTAGTTGTGCGGTTGGCTATTCACAAGTATTTTTTCCACCTAACTCAAGCGTGGATGATTATATTTAAATTCCGAGGAGTCACCGCTTACGAATATGCAGAAAGTCGGTTCACTCGGTCTTTAGTTGATTTTACGGTGATAATTACCGGAGTTCCAATATTACTTCTGTTCTGGGGTATTCCCATTATTTTATTAGCCATACTGTGCTGGTTTATCCTCAAATCTCCAGGTGCTGTCACCTCAATTGCCTTTAGTCCAGATGGGAAGTATCTTGTCAGTGGTACTGAAGACAAAAAAATATGGTTGTGGAATCTCCAAGGTAAACTCCAACAACTACCCTATCAAGGACATCAAAGTGCGATCGCTTCAGTAAAATTTAGTCCTGATAGTAAATTTATCATCAGTGGTTCCCAAGATAAAACCATCCGCCTCTGGGATTTAAGAGGAAACTTAATTTACAAACCCTTTCGAGGACATCAAGCCGTAATTACTTCAGTTACCATTAGTCCTCGACTCAATATTGACAATTCTGATGTGTGGTTTGTTGTTAGTAGCGCAGAAGACAAGACCATACGCTTGTGGCGTGTAGATGGTGTTGCTATCGGTCAACCCTTCATAGGACATCAATATCCAGTGACTTCAGTGGCAATCAGTCCCGATGGTCAGTATATTGTCACAGGTTCCCATGACAAAACAGTACGCCTCTGGGATATCAATGGCAAACTTATAGGCAAACCCTGGCTAGGTCATCAGAATGAAGTCACTTCAGTTGCTATCAGTCCCGATGGGCAATATATAGTTAGTGGTAGTCAAGATGGAATCATCAACTTATGGAATTGGGAAGGTCAGATAATTAATCAATGCTGCCAGCCAGATAATCATATATTACATAACATAGAAGATAACCTAGAAACCTTACTCCAAATTGCAAGTAATAGGTTAAGCCACCATCCTATTCTCATTGACCCCAAAACCAATGCAGCCATAGCAGCCCGTCAAACAATTTTGGATTTTGGATTCTGAATTTACGAATTATCCTGCTCTAAATACCCTAAATATGTATCTGATCCTTCTTTTGTTACTTTAGGGAGAGAAAAATATTAACTAGCAAGGGGAAAAGTGACTGGAGAAGCACGAAATCAGATTCAACTAATACCTATGTACTATCAACTGGCGTAGACGTAGCCCGCCGCAGGCATCGCATTGTGCCAGTTGCGTAAGTCCTGAGCTGTTTGTACCATTGCGCTTCAAATGCTTGACAGAAATCATCTACGTGGCAAAACAAAACATCTCAACTAAACATAGGACAGGTTGCTGGATTTAACGCTATTTTCAGCTTACTACCTGTCCTTTTCCTTATCCCGAACTCAGGTTATTTATAAGTTTCATCACTTTTTAAATCTGCTCGGATCACTGCGATCGCTGCCAGTAAAACTCACTAAAATCACTCTGAATTAACTTGTCATGAATCCCGTGTGCTTGACGATAATCATCAACGGCTTGTCGGCAAGCATCAATCTTGCCATAATCATCAATAATTACATAACCACCAACAGATAGCTTAGGATAGAGATTAGACAGGACATCCATTGTAGACTCATACAAATCTCCATCAGCACGAATTACTGCCAATTTTTCCACCCGACTATTGGGTAATGTATCGCGAAACCATCCCTTGAGGAATTTTACCTGGTCATCTAGCAGTTCATAGCGAGAGAAGTTAGCTTTAACACTTTCTATCGGTACGGCAATTTCGTCAAACAAATGAAACCACCAACCCGCATCTTGAGGATATTTTTGGCGGTTAGGTGCAGGTACACCCTGAAATGAGTCAACAACCCAGACTGTACGGTCTTGGTCACCATATGCTTTGAGAATAGCCCGCATAAAAATACACGCACCACCTCGCCAAACTCCCGCTTCCAGTAAATCGCCTGGTACTTTATTGGCTAATACATCTTCAATACAAAATTGTAAAGTTTCTAGTCTTTTGAAACCAATCATAGTGTGAGCTCTACCTGGAAAAGGTGTGTAACCTTCCAACCGATTCTTTTCTACAAGTTGCTTCGATTGAAAGTGATGTAACATCCCTATAGGATTCATCCCTTTTCTCAATGCAAATATAAACATTTTCACAGTCGTCAAAAAACTCATTGCCCCATCTGTTTCTGGGTTTAAATATATCCAATCAGTTACACACTGCTTCATCAGATTTAAATACAAATCTGGATGATATTTTTTAATTGCAGTATCTTGTAGCGATGAAATCTCTTCCTGCATGGTTTCCTTCATTTTTTATAATTACTAAATTCTTGTTAATTGTTCAATCAATTGCAGATTAATTGTGATATTGACCTCTTAGCATACAAACAATCGACTGTCAGCGTTAAACTAAGCCATCAAAAAGCTGTTGTAACTGCCCTTGGCGTTCACGCCGCCCGATTACCATCATCTTGGCACCGCCACTAGGTGTAATAGTTGCACCTCGACACTGAAGCTTTTCGGGTTTTGGGTCAACTAACGTGAGTTGATAGCGTGAAAGGATAGTTGCCAGTACCAGTTTCATTTCAAACTGAGCTAAAGCTTCCGCAATACAGCGACGAACCCCACCTCCAAAAGGCAAGAATTCATAACTAGAGAATTGCTGCTCAAAAAAGCGCTCTGGTTTAAATTTCCCAGGTTCTGGATAGATGTCTTCGCGCTGATGAGTTAGATATATGCAAGCTAATAGCATTGTCCCGGGAATTAATTCATAGTTCATGACTTGAACCGGTGCTTGGACTATGCGGGGCGCTGCGGCTAACCCAGCCGGAGTTATGCGTTGGCTTTCGTTGCATACAGCTGTGAGGTAAGGTAGTTGAAAAATGCTCATTGGGTCTGGGGAGTCTCCGAGGCTATCCAGTTCTTGGAGTAATCGGTTTCGGACATCAGATTCCCGATGAGTCCAGTACAATAGCCAGGTCATTGTAGTGCCGGTAGTCTCGTGACCTGCCACCAAAAGCGTCAGCAATTCGTCACGCAACTCTTGATTAGTCATCGACTCACCCGTTTCATCACGAGCCGAAATCAGTAAAGATAAAATATCTACACGAGAGTTGTTGGGTTGTTGTCGGCGTTCATTAATTTCTGCATAGAGTAGTTCGTCAATTTGCCGGACTAGATGCAGAAAGTATCCCCACGGACTCCGTTGTCCCCAATCTAGTTGTAAAGCCGGGAAAAAGAAACAAAAATTGTATAAAGACTTAACTTTCCATAAAGAAGCAAGGATTTCTCTGAGTTTTTGAGCACGCTCGCCCTCGTGCAAGCCAAACACTGCCTCAATGAGTACCTCTAAAGAGAGGTTGTGCATAACTTCACTGGCTAAAAAGGGTTTGTGAATCACCTGCTGATGGATAAATTTATCTGCAAGGTGACAAATTAATTTTCCATAGGCTCGCATTCTTTCACCATGAAAAGGGGGCATTAAGAGCTTACGTCGTTTTCGGTGGGGCGAACCATCTAGATTCATTAATCCGCTAGTTCCAATCAGGGGAGCAAATATCCGGTGAACTTCGCCAGAGGCAATGATTTCTTTTTTGTTAGAAAAAATCTGTTGAATTCCTAGAGGGTTACTAACAAATACAGTGGGTCTAGAGTCTAGTTCGATAGTAAAAATGTCACCATAGAGTTTAGCATTAGTTTCTAAATAACCCAAAGAATTGGTCATAAATTGCAGCTTTTGCGACCAACCAGGAGCTTTTGGTCCTTGAGGAAATTTCATTGGCAGTTGTGTATTTATGTAACTGAAAACTGTTCTGACAAAAATGTTTACCTACCGGGCTTTTTGGCACATAATAAAGCTTAAATGCTTATTAGTTTTTTCGTAAAACTCGGTTGATTAAATTGGTTGAAAATGGTGTTACATCTGAATATACTTATTGGCAAGAAGAGATTGGAGAAAAATGACAAACATTGGAAAATTCTCCTGATCTCTCCATCCTGGAATTGATGTGACTAACTACTGACACCAGAAATTTTTCGTGGGCTAACCTTCCAACTTTTAGCCATTTGCCGAGAATTCCAAAGTCTTCTATATACTCCCTCACGGCTAATGAGTTGTTCATGATTACCTCGTTCGACAATTCTGCCATTATCAATCACGAGAATTTGGTGAGCGGAGGTGATGGTTGATAAACGATGAGCAATAATTATTAGTGTTTTAGACTCAATCAACAAGTCAATAGCTTTTTGAATTAACAACTCATTTTCGGGGTCAACTGATGCCGTGGCTTCATCAAGTAAGACAATGGGAGCATCTTTTAAAATGGCACGAGCAATGGAAATGCGCTGTTTTTCCCCACCGGAAAGAGTTGAGCCACCTTCACCAATGATGGTATCATAGCCGTTCGGCAATTGCTGGATAAATTCATGACACTGGGCAGCTTTAGCAGATGCGATCACTTCTTCTCTGGTAGCATTTGGATTACCAAACTTAATGTTATTTAAAATGGTGTCATTAAATAAATAAACATCCTGAAATACCATACTGATATGTGATAATAATTCATCAGTTTTCAGGTCTTTAATATTCACCCCACCCACTAAAATTTCTCCTGCATCTACATCCCAAAATCGAGCAATCAAATTGGTAATAGTTGTTTTTCCAGAACCGGAAGCACCGACTAATGCAGTCAGACTATTTTCAGGAACTTGAAAGCTGATATCTTGTAATGTAGGCGTATTTTCGTAGCTAAATGAGACATTCTTCAACTCTATATCAAATGACTTCAGTTTTTGCTGTTGTTGAGGTTCAGAAAAAGTTGACAAATTGAGTGTCTCTATGACCCGCACTAATGCTGCATCCATCATCC
The DNA here is from genome assembly GCA_015207155.1 of Nostocales cyanobacterium LEGE 11386. Classification (GTDB taxonomy): domain Bacteria; phylum Cyanobacteriota; class Cyanobacteriia; order Cyanobacteriales; family Nostocaceae; genus LEGE-11386. The sequence goes on from JADEXK010000002.1 coordinate 112,742, forward strand.
GCGTCAGGGCAGAAAAATCAAATAATCCATATAAGGGTACATACAATCGCAAGCCCAAAACCAAGAATAACAATAAAGTTGGCACTGTTAATTTACCTCCAAACAAGAGGTACATACCAACAGCTAGAATGACTAAAAACCCTACTTCTAAAACCCCTGCAAAGGCTACGGCGGGAATCACTAGTTTGTTAATTAGGTTGATATTAGCCCATTTGTAATCTTCTAAGGCTGTTGCTAATTTCTCAAATCTAGCCCCAGTTTGATTGAAGGCTTTCAGTACTGCTAACCCCTGAATATATTCAATCATCCGGGAGTTGGCTTCTATTGTCGAACGTTTTTGCGCTACCGTTATATTTTGTAGAAGTTTTTGACTATTGATATATATCAGGATAGCAATAGGTACACAAGCCAGAGTCGCTAAGGTTAATCGCCAATCAATCAACAAGAGAATAGCCGAGAGAAATATTGGTGTAGCGATCGCACTGATAATTTTAGCATAAACCCAAGACGGGACATTCTCAATTTTGCTCATATCATCAGTCACCAATGCATTTAAGTCTCCCACTTGTTTAGAAGTAAAAAACCCCATTGGCAGTTGGCGAATATGGTTACCTAAACGCAAACGTAAATCCCCAATCATGCGATAACTGGTGATGTATGTAAGTAAATTAGCCCAATATAAAAACACTCCTTGCAACAACAAACAGATAAATATTCCTGCCAACAATTTAATGAACTTTTGTGTATTTACCGAGTCTGCAAATAGATCATTGAGGATGAGATAAACAAAGAAATATGGGGCGGCAGCAAATATTGATGAAATTACATGAAGAATCGTCCCTTGGATTAGTTGGGGCTTTCTTTCCCCTGCTAAAGCAAACATATCTTTAATCATTTGTTTATTCCACTAATTACCAACTACTACAGAATCTTTTCCCTCAAAAGTCCAACCTTGGGCAGCAATATGTGTATCCCACATCTGGCGGTATAAAGCTGAAGTTTGCAGCAATTCTTCATGCTTACCCTTGCCAATAATTTGACCTTTATTTAATAGAATAATTTGGTCAGCTTCCGTAATAGTTGACAGTCTATGGGCAATAATTACCAAAGTTTTTTCCTGAATTAAAGTAGCGATCGCTTCTTGAATCTGGGCTTCATTTTCTGGATCTATAAAAGCTGTCGCTTCATCCATAATGACAATAGGCGCATCTTTTAAAATTGCCCTAGCAATAGAAATTCGCTGCTGTTGTCCACCACTTAATTTTGCGCCCTTTTCGCCAATAATTGTTTGATAACCTTCTGGCATAGCGGTGATAAAATCATGACAACGCGCTGCTTTAGCAGCAGCAATTACTGCCGCTTGATCTGCTTGAGGATTTCCCATGCGAATATTTTCATAAATCGTGTCATTAAACAAAATCACGTTTTGAAAAACAATCGCCATTTTTGCCATTAAATCTGCCAATTTCAGGTTTTTGATATTAACTCCACCCAAGCAAACTTCACCAGCAGGTACATCCCAAAACCGAGCGATTAAGCTAGCTATAGTTGTTTTGCCTGAACCAGACGGACCAACTAAGGCTGTAATGCTCCCCTGAGGAATCACTAAATTGATATTTTGCAAAACAGCTTTTTCTTGATAAGAAAAATTTACATTTTTCAATTCAATAGTTAAATTTTCCGGGATACTAGCTTGTTCAGGTTCTGGTAGAGGTGGTTCATTCAAAATATGGAAAATCCGCTTCAACCCTTCTTGAGTTTGAATAAATATTCCTGCCGAATCTACCAGCTTAATTAAGGGCGAACTCATCCCCAATCCCAAGAGTAAAAACAGCATGAATGTTGGTATTGCCAGGCTACCCTGATACCATAACCACAGACCGAGAGGGAGAATTACCACCAAATTAGCAGTAATGCTAATCGTAAACAAAGTCCAAGGAAATAATGAACGTTTTGACCAGTCTTCCTCTAATTCATGGTATTCCCGCACTAAATTTTGATACTTGGCAAATGATTCTGTTGTCTGGGTAAATGCTTTAATTACAGGCATCCCCTGGACATACTCAATAATGGTTGAGTTCATCCTGTCTTGCGCCGAGTAATATGCGGTGAGGATGGGTTGTAAATCTTTAAACATTAATTGTTGAGCCAAAATAGCAATGGGAATACCCGATAAAGAGGCCATTGCCATGCGCCAATCAACAACGAATAAATAAATAGTGGTGAATACAAATGTAGCTATCATGCCAATTCCTTCGGGAATACCATGAGCAATCATGACTTCGAGATAGTCTACATCTTCATTCATCACTTTTTTTAAAGTGCCAATGGAGTTGTGCTGAAAGTATCCTAATGGTAATTTGCCAAACTTCTCTGATAATTTAATTCTGATGTCATAAAGGGTGCTAAAGGCAACAATGTGAGCGAGTTTGCCAGAAATCGCCAGCAGTACCCAACGGCTAAAAATGGCAACAAAGCCAGCTAGCAACAATTTCCAGATATAGGTCTGGTCAATAGGTGGTTGCAAAAGAGCAATGGCGATTATATAGACGAGAATAAAAGGAACTAGACTCAGTGCTGTGGCAACTAAAGACAACAGACTAGAGGCGATTAATTTTCCTTTGTAGGGTGCTATCAATGGAAAAATGCTGGGTGGAGAACTAGTAGTCATGTTTACTTCAATATTTAAGTTTTGCAATATTTCTCAATAAGCTAATGCAAGTTTTTTGTTAGCTTATACAGAGCCAGGCTTAGTGATTACTGGCTATGCGTGGTTTTAAATGGGTCATTGGGCTTCTATAGTAATTTTTTCCGGAAAATTCTACTTTTGGACTAAATTCCCCGGCTGAATGTTGTTAGGTAGAGTCAAAGATTGAAGCTTGTTTACCAGTTTAAATGAAAAAGTTTATTAATAGTCTCAAGTATAAGTTTTTTAAAACAAGGACAATTTGGTAATTGTGAGTTACGATTTTCCTTTTTCAGCAATTGATTGTGGTGCTAATTGACCTGCATCAAATACTTTGTGGAGAATAATTAGACTGAGAAGAGTAATAATGATGCTGATAGAGAATAAACCTTGATAGCCAACGTTAGCAGCAATTCCACCCCCCATCGCTGCGGCCACAATGCCACCAAAGTAAACTACGGAAGTTTGAACTGTGTAATCCGTACCAGGCGTTTCTAACTTGCTCTGATCCATCATGATGGTAAATGTAGCTGTGGTAGCCATACTGAAAGTTAAGTTGGCGCTGATAGCAACTAAATAAAGAACAGGCAAATGGGTGACTCCAGATGCTGGTAATAGGTAAGCAACTAGAGAAAAAGCTTGCAGCAAGCCAAATATAATGAGCGATCGCTTGCGTCCCCAGGGAACAATGAAAAATCCAGCAACAATGGCACCAATGGTACCAGCACCATAAGCCACGACTCCCAACAACAAACCAATATCTGTCAATGACAACCCAATATCTACTAACAAAGGACGAAACATGTGGCTAGCCATGCTACCCCCTGCCAGATACAGCACTAAAACCAATAACCAACGCTTCATTCCCGGACGACGGTAGAAATGAATAAACGTCTGCAAGTAACCTTGAGAAGATGAAGATAAACTTTCCTTGACTTCCTGCTGTTGCTCTCGATGCCATAACAAGGGAATTAACGCCAATACCACAATTGCCGCTAAACTCAACATACTGGCTCGCCATCCCCAATGATTGAGCAAAAGTAGCATTCCTCCCCCACCCAAAACTGCACCTAAATTGTTACCTGCCAGTTGTACTCCGTTACCTAACCCTCGTTCCTCTGCTTCCAGCAAACCCACAGCCAAAGCGTCAGTAGCAATGTCTTGACTGGCACAAAAGAAACCGATGAGTAATATACACACAAAACCGAGTAGGAAGTTATTTTGCAGGTCAAGAAAGGCACAAATAGCAGTAGCACTAGCAAACAGCAATTGAAAGCAGATAATCCAAAACCGATAATGTCCTAGTCTGGTGAAGCTATAGCGGTCGATCAAAGGAGACCAAAGGAATTTCAGCATCCAGGGTAGAGCCAATAGCGAAAGTAAGCCAATAGTTTCTAAAGAGGCTCCCTGTTGACGCATGAAAACAGGCAATGCTTGAAACAAAAACATCACAGGGATAGACTGCGACACGTACAAACTGCCGAGTAATCCTAGTTTTTTCAGGCTTTTAGTGTGTATCACAAGCAGAAAAATCCGGTAAGAGGAAAGGATATTGCCTCGCTCAATTGCAGGCATTGGTCTAATAACTTTGCCTAAAATCGAGTTTGCAGTTGAATACCATAAGTAGTTGGCGCACCAAAGAGGGCTAAATTTCTACCGCCAAAAGCAGGGGCGACAAAACTTAAATATTCGGTATTGAAAATGTTGTTAGCAAACAAATAAACACCAAAATTTTCAGCTTCATACCCTAGACGCGCATTAACAAGGGCGTAAGGTTCTTGTTTGAGGGTATTGGCTTCGTCAAAAAAAGTTCTGCCTAATCCCTGTAATTCCACTCTGCCCAAAATACCGGAAGGACTACGATATTGTGCGGCTAAATTGTAAGTAAACTGGGGTGCAAAATTCAGTCTGTTACCAGTAAAGCTCTGACCTGTCGCCGGGTCACTAAAGTCGGTAAATTCCGAATTCACCAAACCAAAACCAGCAATTAAATTTAGTCCAGTAACAGGTACTGCTCTTACCTCTAACTCGGCTCCAGTGAGTCTGACATCTGCATTGGCAACTCTCTGAGGTAACCCCGTAATGCCATCAAAAAACACCACCTGATAGTCTTGGACGGGATTATGAAATACCGCCAGATTGACTGCTAATCTGTCATCCAGCCAAGAAGACTTTAAACCCACTTCATAATTCCAAGACCTTTCAGCATCAAATGTCAAAATAGTTTCATTATTGGCACGATAATTGACACCACCCGGTTTAAAGCCTCTGGTAACACTGCCATATACCATCAAATCAGGGTTAAAGTGATAATCAATCGCGAATCGGGGTAGTAATGCCGAGCTATTATTTTCCACATCACGGGCAGAAAAATTGGTCATCGTAGCACCATCCACAGGAGTAAAGGTACGCTCTATGCGTTGTAGGGTGCTATTGGTGGATTCATATCTTAATCCTGTAGTTAGCGTCAGTGCGTTAGTTGCTCGATAACTAACTTGACCAAAAACAGCATAAATATTAGTCTGAACTTCACTGTTAGCTACATCGGTTCCTTGGGGAAAGCCAAATGCTGACAACGCATCCGGCCCAATTTGTAAACCATCATCTGTATTGTTGACCTGTCTAGATTCAAAATAACTACCCACTAACCACTGCAACTGCTCAGTGTTACTTGGTGACTGGAGGCGGAATTCTTGATTCCAGACTGTAGTTTCAAATTCTTGGATGACTCGAAAGATATCGGCTGTGGTTAAATCACCTTCAGTTTCATAGTCTTGTCTAGAGTTACGTCGGGAAGTAATGGAAGTGAAGCGAAAGTCGGAGTGATTATAGGCGACTCGCAATGATTGAGTATTGGATGTTAGGTCATTAAAGCCTTTGAAATCTCGTTCTGTGGTAAAAGGATCTGGCTGATCGAGAAAAACGAAAGGCGCACCACCATCGCGAGCATCATCAAAGCCAGCATTGAAAGCAATTTCCCAATTATCTGAGGGTGTCCACAGCAATTGTGAGCGGACATTTCTCGCCGATTGGTTGTCTATATCCTCGTTGAGGAATGTATTGTTTAAAAAACCATCCCGTGATGAATAGTTACCCGTCAGGCGATAAAACAAGCGATCTTCCACAAGTGGCCCACTGATACTAGCTCCAGCATTGAAAGCGTTGTAATTGCCGTAACTAATATTGCTATTAAATTCAAAGGTGTTAGTCGGTTTACGCGTAATAATATTAACTACACCTGCCTGAGAGTTTCTACCATAGAGAATTCCCTGGGGACCCCGCAACACTTCCACTCGTTCTAAATCTACTAAGTTAAGGTTGAGAAAAGCCGTGGCATTTCCCGTATCTATGGGCACATCATCAATGTAAAATCCCACGGAATCACTGCCAAAGAAGTTGACATTACCTAAACCCCGAATACTGTAGTTGAGAAAAGAGCGATCGCCTCCTCCACCAGAAAAGGTGGTAAAGTTAGGAGTATTGGCAGCAATGTCACTCAAAGACCTAATTTGAGCATCTTCAATTTCTTGTTCGGGAATCGCTGTGATGCTGATGGGAATATCTTGAACATCAGCTGCAAATTTCTCGGCTGTGACCGTTATTTCAATTGTTTCATCTCTGGAAGTTGGCGTTGGTTCGCTGGAGTCAGTCTGGTCTGTAGGCTCGGCTGTTTCTGGTTGGCTTGCAGATTCCGTTGGCGGAAAAATAAATACTAAACCTTGATCATCATCAAATAGCTCGACTTCTGGGACACCAGTTTCACCCGTCACCGTCACGCGAATAGTATTCGCATCTTGGTTGGTGACAGTGATGGAAGTAATTTCTGGGGTGGGGTTGTCTTGGCTGAAGGTATTACTTGGAGGTAAATTTAACTGAGAGTTGGGAAGATCAGCGATAAAGCTATTCCCTTGACTTTGATTCACAACCTGTAATTTTGTACCATCGGCGGTTTCCAGAATTACTTCTAAACCCTTGTCAGTAGAATTAACCTGCACTCCTGTTACTTGCAGGATTTCACTGGCACCTGCCTGTGATATTTTATGTTGAGCCTGGGGGAAAAATTGCCTCTTGGTGAAAGTATCTGTAATCTTTTTCCATCGAGAAATGGTACCATCACTCTCCACTGCTTTAGCATCAGTGACCAAATCATCACCCGCCGCTACAGCAGAAGTAGTCAGAGCGTTCACCAACAGCATCATTGATAGTGAAACCAAACCCTGCTTAACTAACAAATTCCATAAGTTCAATTTCCACAAACTCAACACAAACATTCACTCCTCAACACGCTGGTAATTTTGTCACCTTTGAAAAAGATTATCATTATCTCTAGGCAGATGGGAAATTATAGGCGATCGCTGGTCAATTAGCAGACATCACCCCTGGCTTTTCCAGAAAACCCTCCTGCATGAAGTAAGAAAATTGAGTCCACAGTAGTTCGTTATTAACAGGTGGACAGACAATATCCGTATTCGCCAGTCCATTCAGGGTATTTTGGCAATCAAGCTCTAGCAATCCTGAATGAGTAATTCGCTCTTGCGAAGAGATGAAAAACGGGATTAATGCCCGAAAGGCACTGGTTAGAGATAGTTTAGGAACCTTGATTAACTCTAAAATCCATTGCTCATAAGCCACTTGTTGGAGTTCATAACCGCAGGATTGAATCCATGTTGTGATTTGATTCCAAGTTAGAGGTTGGGGATTCACTAAATGAAACTTCTGGCCCAAAGATGTCTCTTGGCGAGATAGATGTACAATACCTCGGCTGACAAAATCCACAGGGGTCATATCGACTTTGACATCCAAATCTGGAGCCATACCCAGTTGAATACAGCCTTTGATGGTGGTTGAAAGAAAATCACTCAAACTACAGACACCAGTGCGGCTATTTCCTGTAATAAATCCCGGTCGATAAATACAAACAGGAATACCGCGATCGCTGGCTAAAGTCACTAGCTTTTCCGCAACCCATTTACTTTGTACATAACCACCTGTAAGTATTGCATTGTGGTCAATACTGTCGGCTTCATAAATTACCTGCGATGACGTTGAAGCCGCAGGAAACACACCTGTTGTGGAAATAAAGTGAACTGGCTTAACTTTAACTTGGCTGGCTAACTTTAATACTTCTTGAGTTGCTGACACATTGGTAGCTTTGAGAGCTGAGTAAGGATAAACAAAATTAACCAATGCGCCATTGTGATAAATAGCATCTATGGAAGTTGCTAAAAGGCAAAATTGCTCAGGGGAAATACCCAAACCAGGTTGAGATAAATCACCCAAAACCGGGATAATTCTTGATGCTAAATCTGGATACCACAGCCCATAGGATTTGAGTTTACTGTGAATTTTGGCTTTACCTGCGGCTATATTAGCCGCACGCACTAAGCAATAAATATTAGCTGAGGTTTGTTGTAGGAGTTCAAAGAGTAAATAAGCTCCCAGAAAACCAGTGGCTCCTGTTAGTAATATCTGATTGGGTGCTATTGCTTGTCTGACTGGTAAGATATCAGGGCAAATAGCAGAGTCAAGGACTGCTTCAGCATTTAAATCTGCGGTTGTTGTTGCTGTCACCACCGTGGATGAGCCAGCTGACAGGACAATATTAATGGCTTGAGTCAGTCCAGAGATCGTAGGTGTTTCAAAAAAGCTGGCTAGAGGTAACTCCACCTGTAAGGTATCTCGCACCGAAGCCATAAGTTCGGTAATTTGTAAAGAATTACCGCCTAATTCCCAGAAATTATCTTCAATGCCCACCTGAGCTACACCTAAAACCTGAATCCATATTTTTGCTAGTATTTCCTCTAGGGGAGTACGAGCAGCTACAAAAGTCTGCTCAAGTTGTGGTCTGGTGGAATCAGGGACAGGTAGTGCTTTGCGGTCTATTTTGCCGTTGGTTGTTAAAGGTAAGGTATCAAGGTAAATGAAAACTGAAGGTACCATGTATTTGGGTAACTTTTCTCGCAAAAAGCCCCGCAGTTCATCAGTGGTGGGAGTAGCTCCTGAGCGGGTAATTACATAAGCAACAAGGCTTTTGTGGTCATGCTGTTCACCCATAGCCGTAATTACAGCCCTGTGAACCCCTGGATGCTGCTCTAAGGCAACTTCAATTTCCCCCAACTCAATACGATAACCTTGGATTTTGACTTGGAAATCTTCTCGACCGATTAACTCAATATTCCCATCGGGGAGGTAACGTCCGCGATCGCCTGTACGATACAATCTTTCCCCAGTTTGCGGATGAGTGATAAAGCTGGCGCGAGTTCTAGCTTCGTCTTGCCAATACCCTTGTGCCAGTCCCACGCCTCCAATGTACAAAGACCCTGGTACCCAAACAGGGCAAGTTGTTAATGCTGCGTTTAAGACATAGACTTGCTGGTTCAGCATGGGTTGACCGTAGGGAATACTGTTTCCAGTTAAATCAACTGTGGTGATGGGGTAGAGAATCGACCAGATGGATGCTTCTGTGGCTCCCCCTAAACTGATAATTTGGGGTTCATCGGTTAAATTTCTTATGGCATGGGGTAAGGTTAGGGGAATCCAGTCACCACTCAATAACATTAATCGCAGTGAATTGAGCATCACATCATGGCGACTTGTGCTGTAATCCACCAACATTTGCATTAAAGCAGGTACCGAGTTCCAAACTGTCACCTGATGTTGGGCAATTAGCTGTACCCAATGGGCAGGATCTGGGGTGGCGGAGGCTGGAGGTATAACTATGGTTCCCCCAGCCGCCAAGGTGCCGAAGATATCGTAAACAGATAAATCAAAACTCAGGGAAGAAAGCGCCAGCAGGCGATCGCTAGAACTAATTCTAAAGCGCTGGTTGATATCAAAAATGGTATTGATGGCAGCTTGATGATGTATCATCACCCCTTTGGGTAAGCCCGTAGAGCCAGAAGTATAAATCACATAGGCTAAATCTTGGGGGGTCTGAATGGGATCTAGAGGTTGGTCAGATTCTTGGTTAACTACTTTGTCATCATCTACACATAGTCGCTCAATATAGTCTGGCAATGCTAAAGTTAGCCAAGATTGAGTTAGTACTAGCTGAATGTTGCCCTGTGCTAGCAAATGCCACAACCGCTCTTGAGGTAAAGCTGGGTCAAGGGGTAAATAGGCAGCGCCGGAAATCAAGATTCCTAGTACAGCTGCAACTTGTTCCCATCCCTTCTCCATGATGACTGCAACTAGGGTGTTAGAACGCACATCTCTTTGGCGGAGCCAATGCGCTAGCTGATTGCTATGGCGATATAAGGCGGCGTAAGTTAGAGTCTGGTGATCTGTGATAATCGCCGTTTGCTGTGGATGCTGTTGCGATCGCTTGATGAATTGGGTGTGGAGTAGTTCTGAAGTACAGGTGGCGGCGGTAGTACTTTTCACTAGTGGCGGCGGTTGCGATACCAGATTGGCTCTTGGCTCATGCCACACTTGTTCTTGCCAGGCTAATAATTCTAATACCTGGCAGTAGGCAGCAAACATATCATCTAATAGCCCTGGGGGAAAAATTTCTTCCACAGTGTCCCAATTGAAACTAAGAATTCCATTGCTTTCAAACACCTGATGATCTAGCCAAACTTGGGGTGTTTGGCTAATCCCGTATACTTCGGAAAACAATTGATTAAAAATGCCGTGGTCTTGAGTGCTGTCCGCAATTAGGTTACTGGTAAATACAATCGGCATGATTGCCCCCAGGACGTTACCGCAACGCTTGGCCAGTTCCCGCAGAATTTGAATGCCGCTAACTTGACTGTATTCTAAATCTTCCCATAGTTGTGTTTGCAGTCTTGTGGCTCGTTGGCTAAAGGTATTTGCACAATTGTCTATCTTGAGTAAAATTGTTGTAGTGAAGTCCCCCATAATGTTTTGCACTTGGGGATGGCAAGGCAAACGATTAAATAAGGTGACGTTAAGGGAAAATTCCCTATTTTCGCTCCAATGTGCGAGAACTTCTGCAAAGGCGGCACAAAGTAACCCCGATGGAGTTAAGCCTAACTGTATTGCGCGGTTTTTGAGATGAAGCCAAGTTTTGCTGTCTAACTTATGGCTACGGCGAGTAAATTGAGGGTGCTTAATTAAACTAGGATGCTTTGCTAGTGGTAATGTGGGTGCAGGCGGTAAGGTAGGTAGAGATTTATGCCAATAATCCAAACAACGTTGATACAAGGGTGAAGCCTGAAAGGTGATCACAGCTTGTACATAGTCTCGAAATGATATTTCCAGTTGAGGGAGAATTGCCTGGGGATTTTGATACAGTGTCAGCAGTTCTTTTAAAAAGATTTGGCAACTCCAAAAGTCAGCAATTAGCAGATCAAGACTGAAATGCAGTCGCATTTTTTGGTTGTTCAGTCGAGAAGCGCAAATCTCAAATAAAGGACATTGGTTAGTCGGCAGAATCTGGTGCGACAGGCGATCGCGCAGCATTTGCAATTGAGAATTAACTTGTTCAGGAGTTTGCGAACTTAAATCTAAAACAGCAATTTCATAAGGAGGAGTTTTCTCTAGAGTTTGCTGTTGCCCATTGGGCAAGATCATTGTGCGTAAAACTCCGTGTCTCTCAATTACTAGATTTAAAGCTGTATTAAATCTGCCTATATCAATATTCCTACCTTCAATTTCAAAATAGGCATGAGCTGCTACATTTCCTAATTCAAAAGCGCCACTACGACCAATTAAATAAGCTTGCTGAATATCAGTTAAGGGAAAGCTCAAATGCTGTTTTTCTGGCTCTGGAACAATTTGGGGTAGGGACGAAATGGCAGTGGTTTTTGTTTGAGTTAATAGCTCTAAAATCGCTGCTTTGTGTTGCTGTAATTCGGTTCGCAAAAGTGGTGTGATGACACCTTTAGGAGCGCGGTAGTAAAGTTTTTCTTCCTCAACCCAAAGTTTTATGCCTGCGTCCTGGACTTTAGCTAAAAACTCAGTAGTGATCATAATGTTCCTTCCTCCCAATCCTCACTATTAGTAACTGTTTTCAGGTTAATTTGTTGGTCTTGTAGCTCAATTTTTCCTCCCAGTAAGCAGTAAAGATAAATATGACTTGGTTCTAATGCAAATAAATTTCGTACTCGCTCAAAATCACAAGCACCAATTTGGCATAGTCCGATGTCAGATTCAGCAGCAGACATTTCTAGAAGTTGGGTCATTAATCCAGCTTCTATCAGACAAAAATCTCGACTCAATTCACCGTACATCGGGGCTATAGCGGCGAGTTGCCCAATAAGAAATATAGAAAAAGCACTTTCATCAAAAATCAGTTGATTTTGTAACCCGTGGATGTTGCGTTCAATTTCTTTATGGAGTTGTAACGCTATTAACTGATGTTCTACTGGATGATAATAATAGATACCTGCTGATAAACCTGCAATGCGGTTAGGTTTAATATAAAGATAAGCTTGAACTGGATAAAGTCCCCCAGCCGAAGCATATAAAAATTTGGGTTGACCATTGATGAAAGTTTGTTGCCAACAACTTAAAAATTGACTAAAATTTTCCCAGGAAATTGCTTGTTGCTGGAATTGGCGAGAACTGCGTCTTGTGAGATAATTATGTTTTAAATTATCACTTAAATCAGGTATAATTAACTGATTTTTAGGGGAATTTCTATCCACTGGACGCAAACCTAAACGCAATTTTTTAAATTGTTGGCGTTCTTCTAGTTCAATGATGGGTTGATAGGTGTGGGTTAAGTCTTTTGATACTTCTGGCTTGGCTGTAAGTAAATGTTCTTCGTAATATTTAGCGATATCATCAATAGTTGCTAAACGCATCAAATCCTTAATAGGCAAGCGATAGCTAAACTGTTGCTCTAACTGATTGGCTATCTTGACAATATCCACGGATGTAGCTCCCATTGCCAAAAGATTAGTCTGAGTGCTGATGGTGGTAATATTAAGTACGCTTTGTACTACCTGTGTAATTTGGAGAGCGATCGCATGATTGCTAATACTTGTTTCCTGGGAATTTAATCTCACTATTTCTGGGACGGAAGGTAGCGCTCGACGGTCTATTTTTCCATTGGGTGTGAGTGGTAAACTATCTAAAAATATCAACTGAGAAGGCACCATATAATCTGGTAACTTCTCCTGTAATTGCTGGCGCAGTTCTGCTTCTGTTACCGTTGCCGAGTACAAGACAATATAGGCAATTAATCGCTGAGAATCATGGCGTGCTTTGATGGCTTGTACGACTGCTTGCTTCACCGCAGATAATTGCTCAAATGCTGTTTCTATTTCTCCTAACTCAATGCGATAACCTTGCACTTTTACTTGTAAGTCTGACCGTCCGACAAAAACAATGTTGCCATCAGGTAAGTAATAGCCAAGGTCGCCAGTTTTATATAATCGTTCACTGGTGCAGGGGTGAATTATGAAGCTGGCTTGGGTTTTTACCTCATCCCGCCAATATCCTTGAGCTAGTCCTATCCCACCGATATATAATTGTCCAACAACCCAGGTGGGACAAGGTTCTAATGTTTCTGTAAGTACATTAAAACTTTGGTTTGCTAGGGGGCGACCATAGGGAATACTCTTCCAAGTGGGGTCAACTTGGGAAATGGGATAAAAAATTGACCAAATTGCAGCTTCTGTCGCACCACCCAGACTGACAACTTCCACCCCCAAGGATAAAGATTTAATGGCTTCAGGTAAACTGAGGGGTATCCAATCACCACTTAGTAAGACGAGTCTGAGACTATTGCAGATGACATGAGGATGAGTGACATGATCATCTACTAACATCTGCATGAGAGCCGGGACGGAGTTCCAGATGGTAACTTGATGTTGGGCAATGAGTTCTGCCCAGTGCAATGGGTCTTGATTACTAGCTGCATCGGGGATAATTAGGGTTCCTCCAGCAGCTAGAGTCCCGAAAATGTCATATACAGATAAGTCAAAGCTCAAAGAAGATAAGGCTAAAACTCGGTCATCGGCATTGACATGAAAGCGCCGATTCATATCAACAATTGTGTTAACCACTGCTTGATGAGCGATCGCGACTCCTTTGGGCATTCCGGTAGAACCGGAGGTATAGATGACATAGGCTAGGTCTAATGGTGTGGAGATTGACTCTAAAGGTTGAGAACATACTGCTTGGTCAGTATCCACACACAAGCGCTGTATACCCTCTGGCCAATCCAGAGTGCTGTGAAGATGAGATTGGGTGAGTATGACTCGGACTTCTGCCTGTTGCAAAAGATACCAGCGTCGTTCTCTAGGCAGTTCTGGATCAATGGGGACGTATGCTGCACCTGAGAGCAAAATACCCAGTGCGGCGACAACTTGCTCCCAACCTTTCTGCATCACAATTGCTATTAGTTGCTGGGGATGAGTACCTAATTGTTGCAGTTGCTGGGCAATACTGTGAGCGCGATCGCTTAACTCTTGATAAGTGAAGGTGCGCTGTGTGGTCACAACAGCTGCTTTGTGTGGATGTCGTGGTACTTGATCCAAAAACAAAGTATGGAGTAAAGCTGATTCCGCAATGGGTGTTGCAGTGGCATTAATTATAGCTCGTTGCTGAATTTGGTGATCTGGTAGCAATTGCCTAGTTGTGGTTTGCCATAGTTCATCTTCATCGGCTAAACGATGGAGAAAATCGCTATAAGCAGCAAACAGATCATCCAACAATCCCGGTGGGAAAACCTCTTCAACGGCATCCCAATTAAAAACGAGATTCCCTTCCTGTTCATAAACTTGATGGTCTAAATAGACTTGGGGTGTTTGGCTAATACTATAAACAATTTCGCCCAACTGCTTGTGAGAAGAATATTGCGGCTTAGAGGTGTCGTGGGTTAAATTTTCATGGGTGAGAGTGCTAGTAAACACAACAGGCATTAGTGCTTCTAGTGATCGCTCTTGTTGTCGTGCTAAATCTCGTAATACTTGCACACCACTATAATGACGGTGTTCCAAATCTTGCCAGAGTTGTTTTTGAATACGCTGCGATCGCACAGTAAAGGTATCTTGAAAAGAATTTTCTATTGCTAGTAAAGTTAATGAAGTAAAGTCACCAACTATTTGATTAACTTGAGGATGCAACGGTAGACGATTAAATAAAGTCAGATTAATAGTAAAACGTGGGTTTTGACTCCAGATAGTGAGGATTTCGGCAAAAGCTGCTAGTAATACCCCAGAAGTTGTTAAATTAGCCTTTCTAGCTCGTTTTTTGAGGCGATGCCATGCATCTGTAGGTAATTGACCCGTGCGCCGGACGAAATAGGGATGTTGAATAGTGGTCAGATTCTGGCGTAGTGGTAATTCCGGTGAGGGTGGTAAAGTTGCTAAACGATTATGCCAATACTCTTGCGATCGCTGGTAGAGTTTTGTCTCTCGTAAGCCAATTTCCGCTAAAACGTAATCTCGAAAAGATATTTGATAGGTAGGTAAATCAATATCAGGATTTTGAATTAATTGAGCTAGTTGATTTAAAAATATCTCAAAGCTCCAAGCATCGCTAATGAGCAAGTCAAAACTAATACACAATCGTAGTTTATCTTCATCTAACTGAACACCTTGCAACTCAAACAATGGCCATTGGTCAGATGGGAGGATTTGGTGAGACAGGCGATCGCGAATTGCGGCCAATTGACTAGTGACAAACTCAAGATTTTTCCCCCGCAAATCCATAATTTTTATTTTATAAGCAGGGACTTGTGGTAAGATTCTCTGCTGTCCATCAGGTTGCACAATTGCCCGCAACATCTCGTGATGTTCAATCAATCGCTGCCAGGCTTTTTCTAAACATTCAGGCTCTAAATTGGCTTTTTCAACTTCTACATAGGTATGTGTTGATACGTTACCTAGCTGAAAATCTGCTTGGCGGCCAATCCAGTAAGCCTGTTGAATATCAGTCAGAGGAAATGGTTGGTAACGTTCTTTCAAATTAGGTACTATTTGGGCGAAGTCGGGATACCTAATTGTCAAATTATCCTGATTTAAAAACTTGATAATTTCTGTTTTATATTCAGCTAGCTGAGTGCGTAGGTTAGGTGTTAATTTCCCCTTGGGAGCATTACAGTGTAAACTAATTCCATCAGTAGAAATCTTGATGTCTAATTCATTCAGATGGGATAAAAATTCTGCAATTGAGTTCAAAATTTAATTTCCTCTCTTTCGTTTAACGTCTCATGATTCGGAGTTGATAATTGTTCAACAGCCCGACGAATTTTCACGATATGTGCTGCTATACCCTCAATAGTAGGTTTGTCAAATAGATTACTAACAACTAAATCAACTTGGAATGTTTCGCGCATTTGAGCCATGATTTGTACAGCTATTAATGAATCTCCACCTAATTCAAAGAAGCTATCATGAATACTTATTGGTTGAATTTTAAGATTTTTTTGCCAGATATTAATTAGTATTTGCTCAATTTCATTTCTCGGAGCAACATAGTTTGAGGATGGATTATATCTGGGATACAGTGAGGCGGCATCTGTTTTTTCAATATTATTACTAGCTCGTAAAGCTCCAGGTTTAATCCATTGATTAATTCTGGCTGATAATTCACCAGTGGCAACTACAATTTGATTGATATCATGTCTGGATATAATATACTCAAATGCCTGAATACCTTGTTCTGGTTTAATTAAAAATTCCGTTTTGCCTAATCCAAATTTGCGCGGTGGCTGCTGGGGATTTTCTAAGTCCCAACCGTCCCAGTTAACAGTCATCCAAGGCAGAGAATTATTTTGATTATGCCATTGGACAAATACATCCATAAAGAGATTAGCTGCTGCATAAGCAATCAGTCCCACCCCTCCTAAAACTGATGATAGTGAAGACATTAATAAGCAAAAATCTAAGTGTTTCTGCTGCAAGAGTTTTTCTAGAACAACTAGCCCTTGAATTTTGGCAATAAATTGCTGTTCACAATCTGTTGTTTGCATACTGCCAATAGCAGCAAAATTCTGAGTAATACCCGCCGCATGAATTACGCCATTAATTTGCCCAAAATGTGCTTCTGCTTGAGAAATTACATTTTGCATTTGTGATAAATTAGCTATATCAGCGCTGAACACTAAGACTTCTGCACCGAGTTTTTCTAGTTCTAAAACTTGGCGAATTTGGCGATTAATTTTGTTGTCCTGGTCATGATTAGATAGCCATTGAGACCATTCATGACGCTGGGGTAAAAGCGAACGTCCTGTGAGAATCAGTTTGGCTTGGAAGTTCTGGGCGAGATGTTGTGCGAGGATAAATCCCAGATTTCCTAGTCCACCGATAATTAGATATACTCCTTGAGTAGTTAATACAGGTACTGTGGCTGGTGTTGTCTCAAATTGTACTTGTTCAAAGGTTTGCACCCAGCGCTGATGATGGCGGTAAGCAATGTTTGAATCATAAGTGGGATGATGAAGTTCAGCTAATAACTGTTGGATGAGTTGTGCTTGTTGTTGGTGAGTATTGGGTAATTCAATATCAATACTGCGACAACTAATATGGGGGTATTCTTGCGGTATGACCTTAATCGGGCTAAGTAAAGTTGCTTTCTCTGGATGCAGATATTCGGTTCCAGTTACTAGCTGCATGGTGTTGGAGATAACTGTAATTTGGCACTCGTCATGACAGTTTTGTTTTGCCAGTGCTTGAGCCAGAAACAGTAAGCTATAGAATCCTATGCTTTGAAAGCGTTCAAAATCTGCCAAAATAGGATTTGCAGAATTTACAGGTGTAATATTCCACAAATGCACAATTGTCTGAGGATACTGATTATTGGCTAGCAGTGCCTTCAGTAAAGCTTTGTAGTCATCGGGTTGTTCGGGATTGAGGGTATAGACTGTGGGGTGTATGTTCAATGGTGAGAACACCTGACCGATTTTAACCACTACCACATTTGTGCCTGCTTGTTCTAGCTGTTCTACCAATTGGGAACCTACACCGCAGTCATCGAGAAATACCAGTGTACAGGAGTCTGGACGGGGCAGTAAGTTCCTGGTTGGAAGTAAAGAGGGTGGTGCAGATTGCTTCCACAAAGGCATATTGAACCAGTCAGCAATATCTAATTTCTGACTTGGTGAGGCAGAAACAGGCTGATGTTGTCTGAGTTGAGGGGGTTCAATCCAATAGCGCTGACGTTCAAAGGGATAAGTTGGTAAGGGGAGACGTTGGCGTGATTCATGAGGATACAATCCTGACCAATTGAGTTTAACTCCCAATAACCACAGCTGACCAATTGTATTTAATAAAAATGCTACATCTGATTGGTCTTCTTGGGGATGGCGTACCGAAGTGAACACAGCAAAAGTAGGATCTGGGTGCTGTTTGGCAAGTTTACTCAATGTTCGACCAGGCCCCACTTCCAATAAAATTGGTGAGGATTCCTTCAGCAATGTTTGCAAACCTGATGCAAAACGCACGGTTTGCCGCAGATGCTTTGCCCAATAGTGGGCATCTGTGGCTTGTTGTTCTGTAATCCAGGTGCCGGTGACGTTAGATATGTAGGGAATTTGAGGAGGTCGAAGATGAATTTGTTGGACTCGTTCAGTAAAAGGGTTAACAATTGGCTGCATCATCCCTGAATGAAAGGCATGGGAAGTATGCAGACGACGACAATTCACACCTTGAGCTACGAGATGATTTTGTAGTGCTTCTATATCTGCTGTCGCACCGGACACAACACAGGCAGATAATCCGTTAATGGCTGCAAGGGAAAGGGTTGTGCCTAAAAGCGGTTGCACTTGGAACTCAGATAGTGGCACAGCTAACATACTACCGGGTGGTAGTTGTTGCATTAATTGTCCTCTAGCAGCAACTACAGCTAAAGCATCTTCCAGAGAGAATACACCTGCTAGGGTGGCGGCGACATATTCCCCAATGCTGTGACCAATGGCGGCAATTGGACGTACTCCCAATTCTATATAGAACTGGGCTAAGGCGTACTCAATTACAAACAGTGCAGGTTGGGCAATGGCGGTCTGTAGCAGTTGTGCCGATGCGACTTCAGTTTGGTCTGGATTGGGGTACAGCACTGTTCGCAGGTCGATACCTAAATGCGGTGCTAGTATTTGACAGCAGCGATCAATATGTCTGGTAAAGCTGGGATAAGTCTGGTAAAGTTCCCTTGTCATGTTGACGTACTGCGTACCCTGTCCAGAAAACATCATGACGACGGGGTGATCACTAGGTTTGAGGAGGTGGGCAATAACTCGTTGCGGATCGGATAGGGCAATGATGGCATCTTTAAGGTTTTGGCAAACGGTGATTTGGCGATAATCCCAAGCACGGCGACCAACTTGCAGTGTATGGGCAACATCAGCCAAATTTAGTTGGGGATGCTGTTGCAGGTGAGTGGCTAAATTAGTTGTCGCTGTTGCCAAAGCCGTAGGGGTTTGAGCAGATAAGACCAGCAATTGCCACGGTGGGGAATTGGGCAATGGCATTGGCGAAGGCGCTTCTTCGAGAACAATATGCACATTTGTTCCCCCAACACCAAGAGAACTAACACCGGCCCGGCGAGGAGTGTTGCTTGGTTGCCATTGACAAAGTTGAGTGTTGACGTAAAAGGGACTATTGAGAAAATCAATTTTGGGATTAGGGGCGACAAAATGTAATGTGGGGGGAATTTGTTGATGTTTGAGTGCGAGGACAGTTTTAATTAGACCAGCTACCCCAGCAGCTGAGCCTAAATGTCCAATATTAGTTTTGACTGAACCAATGGCACACCAACTTTGACGTTGATTGGTAATGGGAAATGCTTGGGTAAGTGCGGCAATTTCAATCGGGTCACCGAGTTCTGTGGCTGTACCGTGGGCTTCAATGTAGGTAATGGTTTGCGGATCAACTGCGGCAATGGATTGAGCTTCTGCAATCACACTCGTTTGCTGGTCGATACTAGGAGCTGTATAACCAAGTTTTAGAGAACCATCGTTATTAATGGCGGAACCTTTGATGATGGCGTGAATGCAATCTTTGTCAGCGATCGCATCAGCTAACCGCTTGAGGACAACTATACCTACACCACTACCGAAAACTGTTCCCTGTGCTTGGATATCAAAGCTGCGGCAGTGTCCGTCTGGGGAAAATATCATGTCTTTTTGATACAAATACCCAGATTTGGGGGGAGTGCGGACGGAAACACCACCTGCCAAGGCCATATCACATTCACCGTTAAGTAAACTTTGACAAGCGCAGTGGATCGCAACTAAAGAAGTCGAACAGGCAGTTTGAACTGTGACCGCAGGCCCTTTCAGATTTAATTTATAGGATACTCGTGTGCAGAGATAATCTTTATCGTTAGCCAGGATGGCGGAAAATTGCGCTTGTGGTTCTAATTGTGGATAAATGTTATGCAGTAGGTAAGTGCTGATTTCTGAACCTGCATAAATACCAATAGCACCTGTATAGCTTTCTGTGTCGTAACCTGCCTGTTCTATGGCTTCCCAGGCGTGTTCCAGCAATAGACGATGTTGTGGGTCTAGCATTTCTGCTTCCCTAGCACTAAAGTTAAAAAAAGCAGCATCAAACATATCAATGCCAGATATCACTCCATTGGCTTTGACATAATTGGGGTGATTGAGCAAGGTTGCATCTATACCTGAAGTCAGAAGTTCTGGCTCATCAAAAAAGGAAATAGACTCGACACCATCGCGTAAATTTTGCCAAAATTCATCAATACTATTTGCCCCTGGAAAACGGCAGGACATCCCAATAATAGCTATTTCGGAATTATTGTTCATAAAAAATAATTAATTGTCACTTATAGCGGATTTGCGTTGTTGATTTCTAGCATGACGATAGTGAGCGCGATCGCGACCTTGTTGAGATGCCATCTCTCTACTTTTTTGTTGGCTGAAATATTCAGTCAGAGATGCTATGGTTGGATATTTCAGCATTTCTATAATTGGTAACTCTGTGTTTAATATTTCTGTCAATTTGACTTGCATTTTTACTAGTAATAATGAATCGCCTCCCAAATCAAAGAAATTATCTTGAATTCCCACTTGTTTAACTTGTAGTACTTCTTGCCAAACTGAGGCAATAGCTTTTTCTGTCTTGGTTTGCGGCATCACATAAGTCGTTGGCAAAGTTGGACGACGACCTTTGAGAGTTGGTAAAGCGAGGCGATTTAATTTTCCGTTGGCGGTCAAGGGCAGAGCATCCAGGAGAATAAAATCGGCGGGTATCATATACTCAGGCAGCTTTTTGGCAAGAAAATCTCGCAATTGTTGGGGATAAAAGCGACTGACTGTGGATGAACTGCGAGCAACTAAAACATCGATGCCGATAAAATCAGCAATGTAACCTGGGTGATTAAAAACCACACTTTCTACAAATCCTTGATGGGAGAGAATTTGTTGCCATTGTTTTCTAGATAGCAGGGGATGATTAGACCTTAAGGGTTCATCTGCAAATCGATCAAATCCCTGCTGAATGCCCATGTGCAAATCAAAAGAACGGTGAAATTTAGTTTCTTCAATGATGAATAGTAAACCATTGGCAGTCAGCAAAGAGTTAAGATACTGCAATGTTTTCTCTATGTTACGAGTGTCGTGCAGGGCACTGGAGGCAATAATTACATCAAAACTATGGGCTTGATAACCTTGTTCTTGAGGATTTTGGTCAAAGTCTAAGAGATCATAACTAACGAAGGGATAATTACCGAACTTTTCCTGAGCATTCTGAAGAAAAAATTGAGAAATATCAGTGAAAACATAAGAAGTTTTCTCTGGTGGTAAAAGTGGCAATAAATGCATTGTACTAGAACCATAACCACCGCCGACTTCTAAAATCCGTAGGTATTGGTCTGGCTGCAAATTTTGCACTACAGTTTTGATAATTTCCCGAAAAATAGCATGGCAATAGCCAAACATTTTTTGATAGAAATCTGTAATCTTTTCATCAACATAAAATTGGGCAGAATGTACATTTTCAGTAATAATATCTGCCAAGTTTTCTGTATTATCTGGTGTTAAAATTTCTAACCAAACTTTAGTAAATTCATTACTTTGTGACAGTATTGCTGCCACGTCTGCTGGGAGATTTTGAGCAACAAAATTGGGGAATTCCCTGAGGCTGGTAAACACTTCACCATTTTGCTGTAATAACCCTTCTTTTACTAGTTCTTTTAATGCTCTCTCTAACCATTTGCGGTAACGAGGGGCAATCTGACATTGACAAAGCAAATCATCAATTTTATATTTTTCTCCTACTGTATGATAAACACCCAGTTTTCTCAGGGCACGACATACGGAAATCACATATAAATAGTTTTGGTGTTGCCACAATTGCGAAAAGGTTTGCAGGTCGATATCCCAAAAGTTCTGCTGTGCTTGTTGGTATCCAGTTTTGACTAGAGAAGGCCAAAGTTGTTGGATGTGGAAAAAGTCCGTAGATTCGGTTTGAAAAAGACTAGAGGCATTCTCGTTCGGCACTATATAGGCTATTAATTGCTGATTATCTTTGAACTCTCCTACAGCAGTTACTACTCCCTCTTTGACGGCAGAATGTTGTTCTAGAGTTGCTTCAATCTCACCCAATTCGATGCGATAGCCATTAACTTTCACTTGATAATCTTCTCGTCCGAGGAATTCAATATTGCCATCTGGTAAATACCTGCCTAAATCACCAGTTTTATATAATCGCTCTTGAGTTTGAGGATGAATGAAGAAGCTACTATTAGTTTTTTCGGGATTGTGCCAGTAGCCTAATGCTAGTCCGACCCCGCCAATGTAAAGCTGTCCAGAAACCCAGGTAGGACAAGGTTCTAGTGCGGTATTCAGGACGTAAAAGTGTTGGTTTGTTAAAGGACGACCGTAAGGGATACTTTTCCAGGTGGGATCAATTTGGTCAATGGTGTAGAAAATTGACCAAATCGAGGCTTCTGTCGCGCCTCCTAAACTGATCACTTGGGCATTTTTAAACAAAGTACGAATTCGTTCAGGTAAACTTACAGGCAACCAATCCCCGCTTAACATGACTAACCGTAGTGATTGAGGTAAGGATGAATGTTCATCGCCTACATACTCAACTAGCATCTGCATTAATGCTGGTACCGAATTCCAAATAGTTATCTGCTGTTGAGTGATTAACTGCACCCAATCAGCCGGATTTTTAGTGGACTCTGCATCGGGGATTACCAGGGTTCCTCCTGCGGCGAGAGTGCCGAAGATGTCGTATACTGACAAATCGAAACTGAGGGATGACAGGGCAAATACTTTGTCTTCTGCGGTCACTTGAAAACGCTGGTTAATGTCAAGGATAGTATTGACGGCACCTTGATGGTTAATCATTACCCCTTTAGGTAAGCCAGTAGAACCAGAAGTGTAGATGACGTAGGCTAAATCATCAGGTTGCTGCACAGATTCGAGCAGTTCAATCTGGCTGGGGGGTGGGAGATGATCTATACACAGGCGTGTGATGTATTGTGGCCATTCTAAAGAGGTGTCGAGTAGAGATTGAGTAAGTACTACTTTTACTTCTGACTGTTGCAATAGATGCCAACACCTTTCTTGGGGGAGGTTGGGGTCAATGGGTACGTATGCAGCACCCGCAACGAGGATACTTAATGAGGCGAGGATTTGCTCCCATCCTTTGGTCATGACAATTGCAACTAGTTGGTTGGGGCGAGTACCTAGTTGCCGGAGTTGGTGAGCAAGTTGGTAAACACGTAAACTTAACTCTTGATAAGTTAGATTGCAATGAGGAGTGACAATAGCTGCCTTTTGCGGGTGCAAAGGTACTTGAGCTAAGAACAAGTCATGAAGTAAAGTTGATTCGGCAAGCTGTACCTGAGTAGCATTGATTGCGGCTTGTTGGGCGATGTGTGCGGTTGGTAGCAGTTGTCGAGTGGGAGTTTGCCACAGTTGATCATGATTCGCGAGGTTTTCTAGGAAGTTGCTATATGCGGTAAACATATCATCTAACAAACCAGGAGGAAAAACCTCCTCGACTGCATCCCAGCTGAATACTAAAGTTCCGGCTGTTTCATACACCTGATGGTCTAGATAAACTTGGGGGGTTTGGGTAATCATGTATGTTAGTTCCCCCAGGCGATGGATAGATGCAGATTGTGCGCTGGATGAGTTATCGGTGAATTTTTCTCGGCTGAGGCTTTCTTGGGTAAGCATACTGGTGAAGACAACCGGCATTAATGCCCCAAAAGGGCGCTGTTGGATGCGTGCTAAATCTCGTAATACTTGCACACCACTGTAATAACGATGTTCTAGGTCATGCCATAGTTGTTTTTGGATACGTTGCGATCGCGCTGTAAAGGAATCTTGCCCGGAATTGTCTACTGCTAGCAAGTTTAAGGATGTGAAGTCACCAACAATCTGATTGACTTCCGGGTGCATCGGCAGACGATTAAATAGAGTGAGATTGATGGTAAATTGGGGATTTTTACTCCAAAGAG
Organism: Nostocales cyanobacterium LEGE 11386; assembly: GCA_015207155.1. GTDB lineage: Bacteria > Cyanobacteriota > Cyanobacteriia > Cyanobacteriales > Nostocaceae > LEGE-11386. The sequence continues at coordinate 136,779 of JADEXK010000002.1, forward strand.
TGATAATTTCGGCAAATGCTGCCAGAATTAACCCTGATGGCGTTAAATTAACCTCACGAGCTCTATTTTTTAGGCGACTCCACACAGAATTAGGCAATTTACCTGTGCGACGGACAAAATGGGGGGAATTGATACTCGCCAGATTTTTAACTAAAGGTAGTTCGGGAGAAGCTGGTAGGGTAGGGAGGCGACGTCGCCAATATGCTTGCGATCGCTGGTAGAGTTTTGTCTCTCGTAAGGCAATTTCCGCTAAAACATAATCTCGAAAAGAAAGTTGATATTGAGGTAAATCAACATCGGGATTTTTGATTAGTTGTGCTAGTTCTCCCAGAAATATCTCAAAACTCCAAGCATCACCAATCAATACATCTAAGCTAATGCAAAGCCTGACTTTGTTCCCATCTAACTGAACAGCACAAAATTCAAACAAGGGCCATTGGTCGGCTGAGAAGATTTGGTGAGACAGGCGATCGCGAATGGCTGCCAATTGGCCAACCACCAGATCAGGCTTTTTACCGCGCAAGTCCACGACTGGAATCTGATAAGGCGGTACTTGTGACAAAATTCGTTGTTGTCCATTGGTTTGTACAATTACCCGTAACATTTCATGCTGATTAATCAGCCGTTGCCAAGCTGTTTGTAATTTGGGGATGTGTAAATTGACGGTTTCTATTTCTAAATATCCATGAGTGGATACATTACCTAGTTCAAAATCCCCTTGGCGACCAATCCAATAAGCTTGTTGAATATCAGTTAAGGGAAAAGGTTGGTAGCGCTCGTCTATATTGGGTACTATATTCGGTAGTTGTTCTTGTGCAGAGGGAGATAATTTTTTTTCATTTTTCCCTTGTAAGCGTTTTTCCAGCAATGCTTTTTTGACTGGGGAAAGTTGAGATTTTAAGGATATAATTTCTTTTTCTGATGACATGACTCCCAACTCCATATAATTAATTTTTAATTTCTACAGTCATATACTCATCGCATTGATTTGCGTAGGGGTTAATTTCTGTTTCTACAAAGGTGCGAAATGAAGCCTGTTCGCCTTTTTGCTGTTCTGTTAATGTTAGATTCATAGTATTGCCTAAAAAACTTTATTTGTAAACTTACTTACATTCCAAATAACATAATTTACTGAAGATTTAAATCTGAGAAATGTTAGTCTATGCTACTCTACAAAGGATTGGTCTAACTGCAACATCGAATTCGCATCCTCATCTGATAATTCATTTAATTCATCTATGAGAATTTTTTCAATCACTATAGCTAATTCGGCTACGGTCGGTGCTTCAAAAAGTGAACGAACAGGTAATTCTATTTGAAACTTATCTCGCAGTTGATTGATTAAAATACTACCTGTGAGAGAATCACCTCCCAAAGCAAAGAAGTTATCGTGAATGCCTACTTGTGCAAATCCTAGAAAGTTTTCAAAACTTTCAACTAACTGGCACTCTAGTTCATTCTTAGGCGGAATGTAGGGATTTTTTAAATTAGGTCGAGAGCGCGGTAAAGATAAGTTAGTAGTTTTATTACCGATTCTCGGTGATAAAGCATGATACTGATTAACTGCTGTAATTCGCCCTGGAAGATTGCCAGTAGAAACTAACACCTGGTTTAATTCATCACACGCAGCAATTCTGGCAAAAGCATTAATACCTTCTGGTGCTGTAAATGCAAACTCAGTAAAACTGGTATCTGAGAATAAACTTTGTGAATAGTCTGTTCCCACTTGCCAAGTATCCCAATTAATGCTAATCCAAGGGAAAGAGGCTTTTTGATGTTGTTTACTCACAAAAGCATCCATGAAAATATTTGCTGATGAGTAAGCAGCTAAACCCCGTCCTCCCAAAACTGATGCCAGCGAAGACATTAATATGCAAAAGTCTAAGGGTTTGTTTTGTAACAGATGTTCTAAGACTAAAAGACCCCGAATTTTGGCGTGGAACTGCTGTTCACAATCTGTTTTATTTATTTGGGCAATTGCAGATAATTGTCCAGGAATACCAGCAGCATGAATTACACCGTTAATCTGACCAAATTTTGCTTCAGCTTGTAAAATTGCTGCTTGCATTTGTTCGAGGTTGGCTATGTCGGCGTTAATTACTAGTACTTGAGCGCTTAGTTTTTCTAGTTCGAGAACTTTTTGAATTTGGCGACTGATTCTATTTTCTGTATCGTGAGTAGATAGCCATTCCGCCCATTGTTCTCGCTCTGGTAAACGTGATCGCCCTGTTAAGATTAATTTAGTGTTTCCTTGCTGTGCGAGATATTCTGCTAATGTTAAGCCCAGATTTCCCAATCCACCAGTAATGAGATAGATTCCCCCTGTCCGGAATTTAATTCCGGATTTCTGTTGTGGCTGCAATCGGATGGGCCGAAAATTTTGCACCCAGCTATGATGATGGCGATAGGCGATCGCTTGATCAGCTGTAGGATGAGTTAGTTGTTTTACCAGTTGTTTGATCAGTTTCTCTGGTGGCTGTGGCGTGGCTAAGTCAATATCAATGCTACGACACTTGATGTGGGGGTATTCTTGGGGAATAACTTTTACTAGTCCCAATACTGTTGATTTTTCTGGGTACAAAATTTCTTCCCCAGTGACTGACTGCATATTGTTAGCAATGACTGTAATTTGACACTCATCAGTCCCATACTGTTGACTGAGTGCCTGAGTTAAGAATAGTAAGCTATAAAAGCCTAAATCTTGAGTTTGGTCAAAAGATCCTAGTTCTGTTGTGCTGGATTTATAGCATGTCACACTCCACAAATGTACAATTGCTTTTGGTGTCAAATTGAGATGACGCAGTTTTTGGCATAGAGTGTTGTAGTCTTGTTGTTGTTGAGGATTAATTGTATAACTTGGGTCAGATTCCTCCTCACAACTAAATTGGTTGCCTACATTAACTGTAATTACGGTCTCACCCTCAGATTGGAGTTGTTGAACAATTGGGACTCCCAAATTGCACTGATCAATGAAGATTAACCAGCATTCCGACTGACTAGTTGGCATTCTCACAGAGGTGAGTATGGTGCGTTGCCAGGATGGGATATAAAACCAGTCGGCAATATCAAGTTGTTTGCCTGATGCCACAGCAGGAGTCAAGGCTGGAGATGCTGATAATGCTGCCGATGATTCAGTTTGAGCGAGAATAATATGTTCTCCAAATACAGTAAATTCAGAGAATGTGGCGACTCGCTTAAACCCGTGATCTGTCAATTCCGCTTGCCATTGATCTGGGGATAAAAAGGGATTGCCCATGTTGCGGTTGCCATCTTGATCCGCAATGGGATTCATGAGTACACCGTCCATGATGTCAGCTTCTAATCGCGCTTGAGTAATTTCCCATAACAGAAGGAAGCCACCGGGAGCCAATAGAGAACGAACACGTTCAAGGGTATCCCCAATATTACGAGCCACATGCAGCACATTGAAGGCCACAATGACATCATAACCGTGGGACGAGTATCCCTGTTCTTGCGGGGACTGCTCAATGTCTAACACACCATATTCAATAAAAGGATACTGACTAAATTTTTTCTGGGCTGCTTTTAAAAATATTCCACTAACATCAGTGAATATATAGTGAGTTGTGCCATTCGACAATACAGGCAGTAATTCTTCTGTGGCAGTACCAGTTCCGGCACCAAGTTCCAAAATTCTCAAAGGTGTGTGGGGTGGTAATGACTCCACTAGTTGTTGAGCGATCGCGCGGAGAATAGGTTTGTAGTAGTGCTGGGTAGGGTAGTTAGGAACTGCCGCATCTTGTTCCTGAAGTTTCATAGAAAAATGAAACTCTAAAGGTTCTTTTTCGCCGATGAGAATGGCTGGGAGATTTTCACCATAGGTTTGATAAATGTCAATCCAATCGAGGATGTCTGCTGATCTAAGTCGAACTTCTCGAATGAGGTCAGCCACAGATGCTGACAAGGGCAGAAGCTCATGAAAACGTCCTGCTTGATCTTGTTGTAATTGTTTCTGCTCGACTAATACATTTAGCCATCGAGCTAATAGTTCTCGATAGCGGGGAATAATTTTACATTCTTGGCACAACTCCTCGACCGAATAGGTTACAGATGCTTGGCTAAAAGCACCTAACTGCCTCAGTGTTTGATTCATGTAGGCAGTACACAACCGCTCTAACCACAGTCTTTGCTCTTGATAAACTTGCGAGTCTAGTCCAGCAATACCCTCAACGGCTTGCCTTTGTGCAGCACTTATAATTTTCACCCACAGGTCTGATGTTCCGGTTGTGTGAGGAGGTTCAACCCAGTAACGCTGACGTTCAAAGGGATAAGTAGGAAGCGGAACACGATGACGGGATTCGTGAGCATAAAATTTCTGCCAATTAATTTCAACCCCTGAAAGCCATAATTGACCAAGTGTGTTGAGTAAAAATGCCACATCAGATTGCTGTTCATAGGAGTGGCGCACAGAAGGCAGTACAACTTGATCTGTTACTTGCTCGTTCTCTAAACACTGTAGCGTTAAGCTGGTCAATGTCTGCCCTACGCCTACCTCCAAGAAAATGGGATTATGTTTTTTCCATAACTCCTTGATTCCATCTGCAAAGCGCACGGGTTGACATAGATGTTGTGTCCAATAGTTCGGGTCTGTGGCTTGAGCGGCGGTAATCCAATTGCCTGTTACATTTGAAATGTAAGGAATTTGCGGTGGCTGGAATTTGATAGTTTTGACTAACTCGGTCAAGTTAGAGGATATTGGCTGCATCATCTGAGAATGAAAGGCATGGGATGTCTGCAAACACCGACAAACCACTCCCTTATCAGTCAGATGCGATGTCAATTCTGCTACAGCCTCTGTGTCTCCGGCAATTACACAAAGTTTGAGTCCATTGATGGCTGATAAGGTGAGTTTTTCCTTTAATAAAGGACGTACTTCGATTTCTGACAGAGGAACTGCCAGCATTGCCCCCTCTGGCAGAGTTTGAATCATTTGCGCTCGTTGGGCAACCAGAGTCAGAGCGTCTTCTAAAGATAATACGCCTGCTAAAGTTGCGGCGACATATTCACCTATGCTGTAGCCAATCATGGACACCGGACGAATTCCCCAAGACATCCACAACTGAGCGAGGGCATACTCAATGACAAACATAGCCGGTTGAGTATAACAAGTTTGATTCAGTTGTTGGGTGGTGGCATTGTCAGGTTCTGCTTCACGTCCTAGCATCTGACGCAAATTGAGACCCGATGGTGGTTGACTTTTGCTGGAGTTGGTAGATTTTTGCTGGCGATGAGGATAGAGTAAGTCTCGCAGGTCAAGATTGAGGAGAGGTTGCAGATATTGGCAACAGTAATCGAGGCGATCGCGAAATGTCGGTTCAGTTTGATAGAGTTCCCACCCCATGTCAACGTATTGTGTTCCCAGTCCGGTAAACATAAATGCTACTGAAGGATGATTCTTCGTGGCGATGCTGGTGAGAACTCGTTTAGTATCTGCAAGGGCAACTATGGCATCTTCTACATCTCGGCAAACCACTATCTGTCTATGATCAAACTCTCTCCGCCCTATTTGTAAGGTGTAAGCGACATCAGCTAAATTCAGTTGGGAATGTTGTTGTAAGTGCTGGACTAAGTTGGCTATTGTTGTCTCTAAAGCTGAGTTGGTTTTGGTAGATATGCTCAGCAACTGCCAAGGGCGAGATGGTGCAGACGTTGCTACGGGGGGCGCTTCTTCGAGGATTATATGAGCATTTGTCCCACCAAATCCAAAAGAACTCACTCCAGCACGACGGGGCAAACTGTTGGTTTTCCATTCTGCTAACTGATGATTAACGTAAAACGGACTATTAGCAAAATCGATCTGAGGGTTGGGGATGGTGAAATTCAGGCTGGGGGGTATGGTTTGATGATCTAGCGCCAGAATGGTTTTGATTAAGCCTGCAATACCTGCGGCTGCATCTAAATGCCCAATATTAGTTTTGACTGAACCAATGGCACAGTAGCCTTTTTGGTCTGTAGCAAATGCTTGAGTGAGGGCGGCAATTTCAATGGGATCGCCCATTGGGGTGCCAGTTCCATGAGTTTCTATGTAAGTAATGGTTTCTGGCTCTACTTCTGCCATGATTTGAGCAGCGCGAATTACCCTGGCCTGTGCATCTTGGCTCGGTGCGGTGTAGCTAACTTTTACAGATCCATCATTGTTAATGGCTGATCCTTTGATCACTGCATAGATATAGTCTTGATCAGCGATCGCATCTGCCAGTCGTTTCAAAACTACGACTCCGATGCCATTCCCACCAATAGTACCCTGAGCTTGGGCATCAAAAGCTCTACAGTGTCCATCAGCAGCAATGCCTTCAGGACACAGTGTATCTACGGTTTGGGGTGCTTTAATCGAAACCCCGGCTGCTAAAGCCATATCGCATTCACCATTCAGCAAACTTTGGTAGGCAAAATGCGCGGCGACTAAGGAACTTGAACAGGCTGTGCCAATACAAACACTGGGTCCTTTGAGATTTAATTTATAGGATACGCGGGTGGGAACATAATCTTTATCAGAGGCTAGAAGGATGGGGAAATATCCCATTGATTCCTTCAATTTGTTGGGGAAAAGATTATAAAGTAAGTAAGTACTTGTTCCCACTCCGGCATAAACTCCAATGAGTCTTTCTTCCCGTTCAGAATCATAGCCGGCGTTTTCTAGCGCCTCCCAAGCACATTCTAAAAAAAGACGGTGCTGAGGGTCCATAATTTCAGCTTCTCTGGGATTAAAGCCGAAAAATGCGGCATCAAACTGTTCAATATTTTCTAGTAAAGCGGCGGCTTTAATCGTTTGATTGGCTGCTGAAGACTCTACATCGAGGACTGAAGCAAACTCCAATCCCTGGCTGAGGTTTTGCCAAAAACTCTCAATATTCTTGCTGCCGGGAAAACGTCCTGCAAGACCAATTACTGCTACTTCTAGACCATTTTGTTGAGATTTCAAGGCTTTTATCTCTCTTGTAAAACTATTTTTACCTATTTTTATATCCAACTAAAATTTGGGGCATATTTTAGATAATTTCCTAAAAAAGAATTAAATCTATTTATAAATTAGCCACCCTTGATTTGTGAAATCTTTGCTGGATACGACTCTTAGCATCTTGTAGTTGCTTTTTTAATTTCACAGTTTGCTGCTGTGATACATTGCTTTGTTTAGCTTGATCGCAATATTTAGCTAAAGACTGAATTGTGGGATATTTAAACAAATCCACTAATGATATATATTCTACGTAATCTGGCAAAATTATTGTGAGTTTATTGAAAATCTTTATAATTAATAATGAGTTGCCACCAATTTCAAAAAAATTATGATTTACTCCCACATTTTCTAAGTTCAAAACTGCTTGCCAAACAGTGGCAATTCTTTGCTCGATATCAGTTTGGGGAGCTACATAATCCTCTTCCGCGTTGAGCAGTAAATTCTCAGGTTGCGGCAGACTGCGGCGGTCTACTTTACCATTGGCTGATAGGGGCAAAGTATCCAGAATTATAAAAACAGACGGTACCATATATTCTGGTAATTGCTCACGCATCAAATGGGACAATTCGTTAGCGGGAATTATGTTGTGTAGAACCACATAAGCGATCAATCGGCGATCGCTCGGTGCTTCCCCGACGACGGTGACTACAGCCGCGCGCACAGCAGGGTTTTGCACCAATACAGCTTCAATTTCACCAAGTTCAATTCGGTAGCCACCTATCTTGACTTGGGAATCTTCTCGACCTAAAAATTCAATAGTGCCATCGGGTAGGTAACGACCTAAATCCCCTGTTCTGTACAATCTCTCACCTGTACTAGGATGAGTCAAAAAATTTGTTGCTGTTTTTTCATCTTGTTGCCAGTAACCACGAGCCAGTCCCACGCCGCCAATGTAAAGTTGTCCGGGAACCCACACAGGACAAGGTTCTAGTATGGCATTAAGAACATGAAAACTCTGGTTAATCATCGGATAACCATAGGGAATACTTTTCCAAGTGGGATCAACTGCATTTATAGGATAAAGAATCGACCAGATAGAAGCTTCGGTGGCACCACCTAAGCTAATGACTTGAATATCTGGGCTGAAAGTTTGAATTTGAGTAGGTAAGGAAAGGGGTAGCCAATCTCCACTTAGCAGGACTAGTCGGAGATGCGCTAAGACTTCAGGGTGATTAATGGCATAATCTACCATCATCTGCATCAGGGCGGGTACTGAGTTCCACAGGGTAATTTGGTGCTGCTGGCATAATTGTGCCCAGTGAGTTGGTTCGCGATCGCGAGCAGCTTGAGGGATAACAATGGTTCCCCCAGCCGCCAAGGTGCCGAAGATATCGTAAACAGATAAATCAAAGCTCAGGGATGAAAGTGCCAATACTCGATCCGTGGCATTTACACCAAAGCGCTGGTTGATGTCAAGAATAGTATTGACTACGCCACGATGATTAATCATGACTCCTTTGGGAAAACCTGTAGAACCAGAGGTATAGATTAAGTAGGCTAAGTCATCTAAGGTTTGAATTGGTTCTAGCGGCTGTTGAGGTTCATTAGCTAGATCTTCAATACACAGTTGGATGATATTTGTCGGTAAGTCTAATACTTCCCGTAGCCAAGACTGGGTGATAATTATTTGAGTTCCGCTATTCTCTAATAAATATTCCCGTCGCTCTCGCGGCAATTGAGGATCAATAGGAACGTAAGCAGACCCAGATATTAAAATCCCCAGGACGGCGATAATTTGCTCCCACCCCTTTTCCATGACTACCGCCACTAGCTGATTAGGCTGAACTCCCAAGCGTCGCAGTCGATGGCCTAATTGATTGGCTTTTTGGGATAATTCCCGGTAAGAGAGGGTACGTTGGGGTGCAATCACGGCAGGTATCTCTGCTCGCATTGGTATTTGTGTTGTAAATAGAGTGTGCAGCAGTTCGTCCGCAACGTTGGTGTTTGTAGCGTTGACGGCATCTCGTTGCGCTAATTGAATGGGAGAAATCAATTGTCGAGTTGTTTCCACCCATGCCGTTTCTGTAGTAAATAGTTGTTGGAGAAAGCGACAATATGCTTCAAACATATCTGCAATCAAACCAGCAGGAAACAGTTCTTCGACTACATCCCAATTAAAAGTTAATACCCCTTTTTCTTCCCAAACTTGAACATCTATCCATACTTGGGATGCTTGGCTGATGCCATAAACTAATTCGCCAAAATGACTGAAAGTTAAGGTCTTCTGACTAAGTTTACTTAAGCCCAGGGTACTGGTGAAGACAATTGGCATGGCTATAGGATATATACCTTGCTGACGAGCTAATTCCCGTGTGACTTTCACTCCACTAAAGTAGCGGTGTTCTAAATCTTGCCACAGTTGTTGCTGGAGGCGGAGGGCGCGGTTAGTAAAAGTGTCTGGTGGGGAATTATCGATTGCTAATAAAGTTGCAGAAGTAAAATCTCCTAAAATATCCTGAATTTGGGGATGGAGAGGCAGGCGATTAAATAAGGCAATATTCAAGGTAAATTGGGAATGTTTGCTCCAAAGAGTTAATATTTCGGCAAAAGCCGCCAACAAAACCCCAGAGGAAGTTAAACCAATGCGAGCCGCTTTTTGTTGTAATTTTTGCCAATCATCTGGATGCAGATGACTTTGATAACGCTGGCATCGGGGCTGTTTGAGTTCTTGGGGGTTTTTCGCTAAGGGTAAGTCTGGGGGTGGAGGTAAGTGATCTAAACGACTGTACCAATAATCTTGCGATCGCTGATATATTGATGACTGTTGTAGGCGTTGTTCTGCCAAAACATAATCGCGGAAAGACAGTTCTAAAGGAGGTAATGCCACACCAGGATTTTGGTACAGTTGAAACCACTCTTCAAATAAGCGAAACAGACTCCAAGCATCAAAAACTAACAAATCATAGCTCACATGCAATCGGACACGCTTTTGATCTAAAAGGGTGGCACTAAATTCAAACAAAGGCCACTGATGGGCTGGTAAGACTTGATGGGAAAGGCGGTCGCGTATGGTTGCTAGTTCTTGGTTAATTGTTTCTTCATCTTTGCCTTTGAGATCCACAATCGGCATTTGATAGAGAGGAACCCTGTCCAAAATCTGCTGCTGACCTTCTGGCAGAACTATAGCCCGCAGCATCTCATGGCGTTCAATTAATTGTTGTAGTCCCCAGTTCAATCGTTCTAGATTCAGGTCATACCCTTCAATTTCGTAGTAACCATGATTAGATAAATTACCAAGTTCTAATACTCCACTACGTCCCACCCAAAAGGCATGTTGCATATCTGTCAAGGGGAACGGTTGGTGACGTTCTTGAGGACAGGGAGTGATGGTTGGCAATTCAGCTAGATTTATACCTGTATCGAGTTCGCGCAGCAACAATAGAATTTGTGCTTTATGTTCAGTCAGAGATTTCTGTAGTTCTGGTGTTAAAGTTCCCTTGGCAGCACGGATATGTAATTGTTGAGAATTATTTTTGTCTACACATAGTTTTACACCACACTCAGACAGTTTTACTAGCAGTTCGTGCAAATTCATAATCAATTTTCCTGCTGCCTATACTTTAATACCCAGACGTACTGCATCGATAAAATTTTTGAATTTAAAATCAAATGGTCTGTCCTCTTTTTTTAATAATAATTTGACCCAAAACGCATAGGCAAGAAAGCTAAAGTTAAATCGTGGTGAGTTAAAAACATCCATAAAGCGAGTATCAGGGTTTACCAGTCCACAAGACCTAAATAACCAATTAGTAGAATTAATTAATGATTGAATATTCGCTGCGGCTGCGTCAGCAGAAATTAAGCCTTGCTCGACTTTGGCAATTTCTGCCATCGCCTTGTATACGTAGCTTTTACCCCATCCTTCAGTCATGGGATTTATATCATTTAAGTAATCAATTTCAGCAAATTGTAAAATATTTTTTTCTTGATATCCATCCTTATCTACTATCAAAAATCCTAACAATTGTGACCAAATGATTTTTGCTACACTCATTGTATGTTGCAGTAACCACACCCGTAGCCAGATATTCATCAGATGAAAATTACTGAAAGCTATATATGTATGATGAGCGATATGATCATAATAATCAAATATCTTTTGTTGCAGCTTTGCCAGTGCCGTAAATTGTTGACTAGAAAAGTCATTGTTAGCAATTGCTTTGAGAATTAAAGCAGCTAATGGACTAATAGTAGTGAAAGTTTGTATTAATCCCACAGAAAAAATTGGATCAATGAATCCCGTAGCATGAGGAAGGATGTAAAATCTTTCCCCCGTACATGAATGAGATGAATATTGCATCCGACCTGTTGAGACCCAATCACGCACGGGTTGCGCGTCTTCAAACTGAGCAGCAACACTAGGAAATTTGGCAATTAAATCTTGGAATTCTTGTTCAGGAGATTTACCATTTTTGGGAAAGCGTCTTATATCAAGATTAAGTCCGACACTACAGATAGGATTGGTAGAATTTTCATGATTATTGAAGGGAATTATCCACATCCACCCTCCATCGAAGACATGATGAACAGTTCCTTGATACCAAGGTAGAATATTTTCTTGATTACTGATACCTGATAAACAATCATCTATATTTTTAACACCAACCATGTGAGTAAAAATACTTCTAGAATGGCATGTGCAGCGAGTGGGATTTTCTCGGAGTTGAAATTTCTCGGCAAGCATTGATTTATAGCCACTAGCATCTACTAAATAATTAGCAGTGTATTTTTCACCAGTTTTAATTGTAACTTCAACGCCTTCTTGATAGATATTGATTGTATCAATAATAGTTTGAGATAATAAGTTTGCTCCGTATTTAATTGCCACATTAGCAAAGTAGTTATCTATATCTTGACGAAATAAATGGCTACTATGGGTCACTCCCCAAAGAATCCTTTCTTGGGCTGACTGTTCTTGATTTTCGTGATGGTACAAAAAACCAAAAGCTCGTTTATATCCACAAGATGTAGTAATATTTTGATTAATCTTAGGAAATGAACTTAGATAATCAAGTTCGGGAATTGAATATTGATGACTAAGAACTGACAGCAGTGACTCTGTATGAGAAGTCATTGCTTCGCCAATTGCAAATCTAGGATGAGTGCTTTTATCAAGCATTAAAACTCGAGCTTGATGTTTAGCTAAAATGGTTGCTAAGATTGAGCCACTGATTCCAGAGCCTAGTATAATTACGTCAAATTCTTGAGAAGAGTCTTGTATGATCATTAATGTTTTGGGTGTTATTTTATATTGGTGTCTATAGAATCAAATTCTCCCCAATCAGCCATACTAAAAAACAGGATTATAGGATAATTTCTTCTAGATCGTCTTGTTTTTCTAGAGATAAAGATTCTGTTGAATTTAGTTCTAATAATGCTAATTTTCCCAGCAAAAATTGAGCTATTTGTGTGACACTGCTGGATTGAAAAAATTGAGCTATTGATACTTGTAGCTGTAAATCAGTCTCAATTCTGTTTTTTAGCTCCAAAGCAATTAATGAATCAACTAAGTAAACAAAGGATTCTTGAGTGTTGAGTTGCATGATGGGTCGTTTGAGTAAATCACTGAGTATGTCAATCAGATAAGTTTCTAGTATTTGCTGACGCTGATTAGGTAGAGTTTCCCAGAATTTTTCTCTGGAGAGATGATAGTGATTAGTTGTGTAACCTTCTTTTGCTGAGATAGAGCCTGTTACTGGTAATGGATAGTGGCTTTCTTGTTGCTGAGTGGTGCTGATGGGAGGAGCAGGAGGTAGTCCTAGCGCCACATCACCCCAGCGCATTACAGTAGCTGCGGCAGTAGCTGCGGCACCATTTGTATAAACGAGAACTAAGTCATGTTCACGAATTTTGCCTGTTTGTGCAGCGTGGTACAAATTGGCTATAGGAAGAACTGGCCCTATGTTTGCATAACAAGGGTAAAGATTAATTGTGCGCTGTGGGTCAATACCTAATGCCCGTGTACAGAGGCTAGCATACCAGGCCGTAGGTGTATTAAAAGCAAAAAAGTCTATTTCCTCCAGGGTGACACCTGCACTAGCAATAGCACCTTGGCAGCAAGTACGGACAAAATCTACAGCTGTTTCGGCGAGCATACTTGCCTTGTCACCTGTTCGAGTGCAGATTTGTGGCTGGTTAACAGCATTTGTCGTTATTTCGTATAAGTAAGCACCACAAGTTGCCCTAGTTTCAATTATTTTACTGCCGAGAATTCCCTGATTTGGTTGAAGTACATCGACTAAAAAAGCTCCAGCACCGTCACCCATTGACAATGAAAGGCTATCTTTTTCGTTAACAGTGCGAGATCCAATGTGAGAAACCACTACCAAGACGTTACTGTATGCTCCCGTTTGTATGAGTGCATGGGCATTCTGTAGAGCTATCAAGGCACTGGAGCAAGTTGATTCTAAATTCCATGCAGGACAACGTAGTTGTAATTTTTGGGCGAGGTAAGCTGCATTGCCAATCCCGATGTATTCGGGGAAGAGCGAAGCGACAATTATCAGTTCGACTTCATCAGTACAAAGGTTTGCTGCGGCGAGAGCATCTTTAGCGGCGCGGTATTCTAATGTCAGCGATGACTCTTCTCGTCCAACTACCCGCCGTTCAACGTTCCCCCGGAAAGGGTCTGATAAATATGGTTTTACTTCCATCGACCAGATGTCAACTCCATGAGTCTCAATGGAGACGTTAACAGATTCAGGGACTCTTGCTGTTCTAGTTTTGACCTGGGCAAATAAGTCGGGGTACTTGTTTTGCCAGTACTCGTTTGTACGTATGTTATTGGGAAAGCTAACTGCAAGTGAGCGAATACCAACTGGAAGATTCATGAAGAAAACAAGTTAATTTTTATGCAATGGAACTCAAAAAAAATGCCGTAATCATAAATTCTCTAAAATCAAGCAACAGAGATAAACCCAGAAACCTAGATGACATCTAAATTTTTAATGACAAATTGGTATGAGTTATTGTCAACAAGTTCCATAGCCTGTGTGTGCGATCGCAGATGCTACTGCGTAGGTTTGGACATGACTTATACTTACTAGCCAGTTTTTTAATCCCAGCTGTACTGCAATTTGCTGACATTTACCAAACAGCAATACTATTGGTTGACCTGTTGACAGCCGTAGGATTTCTATATCTAACCAGTTACTAGGCGAGCAAGATTTTATACCTAAAATCTTGAGTGCTGCTTTCTTGGCTGCAAACCTACCTGCGATGTACTGAATATAGTTACCACTAAGTTCAGACATCCGCCACTCATTAGCAGTCAAGTATTGATTTTCCCACTTTTTGTTAACTGGTTCTATCAGTTGTTGGATATGGCTATTGACAACGATAGTAATTTCATGTCTAAACATATAAATTCCTCAACTCAAATCGATTCAGGACTTCAAAACTAGATTGGTCAACATAGTGTTCATCTTGTTGACCGACTCCATATACTCTGTTTCTGGAACTGATTCTGCAACTATACCTGCTCCAGCATTTAAGTATATATTGGTACCATATTGATAAACTGAGCGAATAGCGATCGCTAAGTCTGCGGTACCATTGCTATCTACCCAACCAATAGCACCGGCATAAATTCCTCTTGGTTCATCTTCAAGACGCTCAATCCATTCCAAGGCTTTTTCTTTATCAATCCCAGAAACAGTAATCCCTGGAAACAATACTTTTAAAGCATCCCACAAGGTGTTCCCTGGTTTAATCTGACCGCTCACACGAGATGATAAGTGCTGTACACATCGGTACTTCTTGACTTCCATAAAATTAAACACCTGAATGCTTCCAGGTAAACAAAGTGAGGCCATCTCTGTTTGTGCTAACCAAACAGATAAAGAGTGTTCTTTAACCTCTTTAGCATCTGTGAATAGTTCATCATTCAGGCGTAAATCTTGTTCTGGATTCTCACCACGGGGTCGAGTTCCAGCTAAAGGATTAGTTACAACTGACCCATCTCTACATACTTGCATGAGAATTTCCGGACTAAAACCAACTGCTTGCACATCCTTAATATTCAAACAATAAGAACGTGCTGAATTATTAATTTGGCTACCGACGACATAAGTACCTAACACGTCTAAATCACCAGTTATTTTTAGAGAACGAGCAATAATGGCTTTATTCAACTCAGATTTTTGAATTGCCTTAATTAAAGTTGCAATACGATTCTGATATATTTCTCGATCTGCATCATTAACCTCTATGGAAACTGGTAAATAATTTGGTAGTTGACTATCAATAGATAATACTTTTTGGATACGGTCTAATGATTTGATACTTCTAAGATAAATTCCCTCCTCTGTTAAACGCAACTCAGTTTCTGGAATGAAGAAATATAACAATGGTTGTTGAATTGCTTTGGAGTATGAAGAGTAGAAGCGAACTATATCAAAGCCAATATAGCCATAGGCTGTCCAATTTCTAATTGGTAAATAACTTAGTAATTTGTCTACTTGTTTGAAGGGATCAGTAACTAACTCAGAGTATATGTCATTGACATATTTCATTGATATCGCATCTTGGCTGACTGATATCTTGGCTAATTCATTACCAGCGATTCGTACCTCATTTTCGCCTGCATACATCATATATTGGGAAAACATCCCAGATTGTAGAAGATTCTGCAATACAACGATAGGATTTCTTTTCCCTGGTATGAATATTTCTTGATATTTAATGATATTTTTTAAGGCTATGACCATTGTTTTTGCTCTAATTAAGTAAGTGGGTGTAAATAAACGTAACTATACTTTTGTCATTGCGAGGAGGTACGACGTTCACGTAGCGTGTCGTTTTGCGACTCAGCAATCGCAAGGGTTTTGTCATTTTTATATTCTGTTACATACTTTGTTTTATTCGTGCCTACCTACTTAATCTTTTCAAAGGTTGGTGTAAGCTGCTGTAATTGATTTTTAAACTAATTTTTGGCGGTGAATTTTATCAGTTACAGTCCGTGGTAATTTTTCTACAAATTTGACAACTTTTGGCACTTGAAAATGTGGTAATTTCTGGGTTGCAAATTTACGAATGCTATTCTCTAGTTGAGATGAAGGTACTTGTCCTGGCTGAAGACTGACATAAGCAATTATTTGAGTTAATTGCTCACCCTGATTCGACTCTGGAACGACTGCCACTTCTAAAATTTGGGAATGCTGATGTAAGATATCCTCTATTTCTAGAGGTGATATCCATTGACCATTAACTTTGAATAGCTCATCTTTACGACCCATGAACCGGAAATAGCCATCGGGATCACACACATATTTATCACCTGTTCGCATAGTGTACCCATCAATAGCTTCTCGCGTTTTTTGGAGTCTATTCCAGTAACCCAACATCAGACTGTCGCCTTTAACTCGGAGGTCACCAATCTCGCCAGGAGGACAAGGAAAGCCTTTTTCGTCAATAATCTGAACATCATAACCAGGAACAGGACGACCAGAAGTACCAGGTTTACAATCTCCGATGCGGTTAGAAAGGAAAATATGTAAAAATTCAGTTGTACCAATTCCTTCGCAAATTTCTTGATTATGAGTTACCAACCAATTGTGCCAAATACTTTTAGGTAACTGTTCAGCAGCAGATACACATAAACGTAAGGAGGATACTTCCAAAGGAGAGATATCTTGTATTGCTAGAAGGTTTGCATAAACGCTAGGTATGCCAAAAAAAACCGTTGGGTGGTAGCGATGGATATCATTGATAATGTCAAAAGCGTTGCTAGCATCAGAGAGAACAGTAGCTGCACCCACTGCTAAAGGCATATATAAGGTATTCCCCAAACCATAGGCGAAAGGGATTTTCGCCACCGAATAGGTAATGTCGTCTTTGCATAAGTTTAAGGTGGCTTTAGCATATTGCTCTGCACAAACCACCATACTTTGATGTACGTGAACGACGCCTTTAGGTAATCCTGTACTACCAGACGTATATAGCCAAAAAGCTGCTTCGTCACGAGAGGTAGCAGCAGCACTAGGTAAAGGTTTATCAGTTTGTTGATTTAACAGGGATGCAAAAGCGTTTTCACCATCTGTAAGTAGAACATGACGCAAAAAACAAGACTGGAAAAGAGTTAGTTTGTCTTCCCACTCTTGATTAGTTAGCAAAACCTTAGCTCGTGAATCTTGGAGGATGTAGTCAATTTCATTCTGAGAACAAGCAGAATTAATTGGAACTGGTACATATCCCATCCAGATAGCACCCCAAAAAGCAAATACAAACTCTGGTGAATCTGGCAAAAGAATAGCTATACGATTTTCTCTATCTAGGCCTAAATCAGATAAGAATCTAGCAGTGCGTCGAATAAAGCTGCTGGCTTGAGCATAAGTATATGTCTCATCTTGATGGTAAAAAGCTACTGCTTCCTGACGTTCTTGCACCAAATTACTTTCCCAGAAGTACTTTGCAACATTAAAAATCTCAGGTAGCTGTTCCGAAATACTTGTCATCGAATTCTCCCTTGTATCTGGTAATTGACACAGCCAATACGTGAACCAGTACGTGTTGATCCCAAGCAGACCAAGTAGCTAACCAATTTTTTATCCCCAGTTTTTTTGCTTGGATACTGGCTTTTCCGGATAAACGAACGAGCAACTTCTCATGAGTGATATTTGCTTCAATCTCATTCCAGTCAATCCCAACTAATCCGATACCTAAAGCCTTTCCCACAGCTTCTTTAGTCGCAAAACAAATGGCGTAAGATTGGTCAGGGTTTTTAGATAATTGACAAAAATCTATTTCGCTAGGAGTAAACAGAAAGTTTAATGTTTGGCGATCGCTGCGCTCAATTAATCTGGTAATTCTATTGACGGGTATGATATCTATACCTATTCCCTGAATTCTGAGAGCTTCTCTTGCTTTAAGGGACACCTGGAGAATTTGCAGACATAGCAGCTTCAATCATCTGGCAGACTTCGATTAGTGTCTTATCTGTACGAGTTTCGAGTTTCATGTTAATCCCCAGTTTTCGTTTTAATGCTAATGAAATTTCCACTGTCTCGGTAGAATCAATCTGTAAATCTTTGTGCAGTAAAGAGCTTGGATGAAGTAAATCTTCTGGAATACCTAAATCATTAAGTATCGCTTTGAGAGTATTCATTGTCTCATCGGTATCCATGAAGCAAGTACCTCCAGAGGTGCTCTTTGAGCGCACAACAACTAGTCAACAGACTTTGTTGCTTATACATTTGTTCAAATCAAATAAGTTTGGGAGGTGTGGTGTCCGGTGTGAGGTGGTTAAACAAGAACCTTCACCACAAAATATTGCCCTACTTAATGAAATTTATTTTTAATAACTTTGTCAGTTTAATACAATTTAGTTCACCTGACAATCCCCAAAATATTGAAAATGATTATTATTCTTACAAATAATTATTAAGTTTCAATCTCATTATTTTTTATGTCTTTAGATAGATGTGTACTTTTTTTCAAGAATATATTTTACTTTGAATTTCAGTATGTCAAATTATACATTGAATACATGAAATGCTTGTGATAGGATTCAAAATCCTTATTTTGAGAGGTTTTTTACAGAAATAGTGTACTGTATCTAGTTAACCTTCCAAGAAAATTAGCTGGTTAACATTGTTTTTTAAATTACTTGCCACAACCCAAGTTAATATGATAGATATTTTCATTAGCTTCAATTATTTTATGAACTTGAGCATGGATTTAGGTGACCAGTCAAATATTGTAAGGTAATAAAATTAATGAAAATTATTTTTAATTAAATTTGCCAGTTGCATCTAAAATACGAGAGCGATTTTTTTCGGGGAGATGGGCAAGAATGAGCCAAGGGGTTTAAACATTAATCATCCCAAAGAAAGTGAAATTTGGTAGATGCAAGTTCGGTGTAACAAACAGTATGCTGAATATTTTTATGCCCCAAATAACTCTGAATTGTTCGGGTATCAATGCCTCGACTCGCCAGATAATAACCTGTTCCATGCCGCAGCATATGAGCATGAACTCTGAAAGGTAAACCAGCTAATTCACCAGCCCGTTCAACAATGCCAGCGATCGTATCATGTGCCAACGGGCCATGTCGAGAAGACTGGAAAATATAGAGACTAACAGGATAATCTCGTTGCAGCTGACGGAGAGAACGAATCTCCAGACCGGAAAGTAGTTAAACCGAGGGCGTACCTTTTTTGACTCGCCTCACGTAAATTGTACCACCATTCCAATCTATTTGCTCCCACCGCAGAGATGCCACGTTACCTTTGGAGCGCGATTTTAAATCGTAGGAACGAACATATCCACCATCCATTCCCAGTACCAAAGGTAAATCAGGTCGGGGCAATTCCTCCCAATCTCTGGGACAGCCTTCAATGTATCCTCATATTTTTTGATATTCATGAACAAATCTAGGTAAATAACTGCGGGCTAGAGCATATCGATAAGGAAAATATTTTTGTTGTTTTTGAAAGCCCTTAAGAGTTTCAGAATCTATTCCCAGTAAAGAATAAGCATCCATATTTACCCTAATTTGACAAAATTATTACACTAAAAAATATCTGACATGTATAACTATTAAGCAAAAAATCTTGCTAGTTTTATTTTCTCAATATATTTTTAATCAACCACAAGTTGGCTAATACAATTAACAAAAGTCAAATATAAATTTAATACAAATGTTTGAGTTTATTGGTAACTTGTTGCAGTTCTCGAGAAAGAGACTGTAACAGAAGTGATTGATCTGAGTGTAAAAAGAAATGATCGCCCCTGAACATCTGGAGTGAAAATGTAGAATTTGTTTGCTCCTGCCATGCTTGAAGTTCATCACAATTAACCTCTTGATCTTGTAAACCACCAAAGGCCGTGATGGGGCAATTAAGTGCTAGTTCAGCAGTATAGATATAAGTTTCTAAAACCGTAAAATCTGCTCGGAGAATGGGGATGAGAAATTGCATCAGTTCAGCGTTTTCTAGTACCGCCTCAGGAGTACCATTAAGACGGCGTAATTCTTCTTTGAAAGCAGGTTCGTCAAGTGCATGTATGGGTGGATCTGGATGAGGAATTTGTGGAGCGCGGCGACCGGAAACAAACAAATGTACTGGTTCTACACTATAGAGTTTGCGGAGTAGACGGGCAAGTTCAAAGCTCACTAGCGCTCCCATGCTGTGACCAAAGAAGGCAAATGGTTTGTTTAAGTGTGGAAAAAGAGCAGAGGCGATTGCATTGACTAGAGGTTCTAACTGCGAAAATAAGGCTGTTCTCATTTGAGTTCCTCGTCCGGGTAGTTCGATAGGACAAACTTCGACAGTTTTCGGGAGACTGTCTGACCACGTACGGAAAATCAGAGAACTACCACCTGCGTAGGGGAAGCAGAATAAACGCACTGAAGCTTGAGGATTTGGTTGAGGACAAGTAACCAAAGATTTATAGGTTGGTATGGTTGTCATTACGACCTAATTTTAATATTTCAACAAAATTGGTAAAATTGGTCTGGCATCAAGATTTTTTTCTCTAATACCCTGGTCAAAAGTTAGCTCTAGTAATGGAGATTCCCCACGTTCAATAGTGACAGCATTATTTATGCAAAGTAGAGAGATAGCATTAGTTAAATCTTTGTCGCTATTAATTGTAATTTTGACATTCGTTAGCTTTTTTATGCCTAAAGGATGAGAAATTAATTGCTGATGTGCTGTTAATGAGGGATTAAGCCAAGTTGTGAGAGCAATACAGTCAGGAATTATAAAGCAAAAAGGCTCTTCTTGATTAGCAAGATTTTCTGCGGCAAAATTAATAGACATCTGTGTTCGCATCCACTCAGCCCAGTATAAACTAGAAGGAAGTACCAAATTGCTCTGATCAGACTTCCTGCGTAGACCGATACCAAAGGGTGATGCTCCTGTGTATTGCCCACGAATACGCGTTAGCTGATGAAGGTCTATTAGCTCAGATTGCTGTTGCTCTACTATATACTTATCTTCTATCCAAATCAACTCAAGGTAAATATTCTCAAAAAAAAATATTTTTGAGGCTGTTCCTTGTTTGACGTGCTGCACTAGTTGATTAGAGCAGTAGAGACCAAGTTCTTGGAGAATCGAGACACTTTCAGCACCTTGTGTCGTGCAGATAAAAATGTGATCTACCTCTAGACAAAAATCATCTGCACTTATGTCGGGTGACGTTGTTTGCATGGCAAGCAATTATCAGCTTTGGTTTTTCTTGCTGAACTCTAGACTCTAGCCAAAGAGATTTATTTCCTCAAAGTCCTCGCGTAGTGGAAACCCCTACATTTATGTATGGGGGTAAGGAGTCAAATCTGAGTCTGATTGGTAGGGCTTTCACCTACATTTGACCGAGACTTCAACCTGTTTCATCATTGGGTTGAGGTTGGATTAGTTATGTACGGACTGGGTACCGTGATTCACTAATCAACGAATCACACCATCCGTGGGGTTTCTGACTCAGTAACTTATGTATGGAAAGTGAAGGCGTAGTCTTGATTGAGCTTCTATTTACTCACACTAAAATGATTATAGTTCTCATTCCAAGGTTAATACTGTAACTGAATCTTACAGATAATCTGCTGTCAATTAAGAATTTTATGCAATTAAATCTACCCTATTTCGGGATTAAAAGCCAGCTTTTTTCTTTTTTCATCGTTGGGTTAGGATATTACTTAAGTACAAAGATTATCATTAATTTTAGACAATATCAAGCTACTTACCTCATAATTTTTCTACGGTTGAAATCTTTTTTAGAAAAAACTTTGCTAGATGCTATTCGCAATCACCATATAATTGGATAATTGGCTATGATAAATTTTGTGTGGAAGATAGTCTAAATAGATTGTGAGCAAGTTAGAAAAACAGAGTCAAGTAGTCACTGGCTTCGACTATGAAAATTTGGATTCTGAACAACGTATTGTTGTTCAACAGCGAACTGGGGAAATTAAGGAGCGCTTACGGCGTTCAGCACAGGATATTTGGGAAATTGGTCAAAAGTTGGCTGATGTGCGTTCTCATCTCAAGCATGGACAATTCGAGACTTGGTTGAAAGTAGAGTTTGGTTGGAGCCGACGAACTGCTTACAATTTTATTAACGTTTATGAAGCATTTTCTGAACGTGCAAATCTTGCACAAATCAATATTGCCACATCTGCACTCTACCTCTTGGCAGCACCTTCAACTCCACAAAATGTCCGTGAGGAAATTCTGCAACGTGCTCATGAAGGTAAAACCCTAACTCATAAGAGTCTTCGTCAGGTAATTGAGGAAGAAAAATCACAGTCTACCTCTGTTGTAAGCTCCCCTGAATCGCCACAGACAATTACTTCTAACAAGCCAAAGATTGTCGCTATTATTCCGAAGGAAGAGGTTAAAGTTGAAACGCCACTATCAGAAGTTACTGTAGGCAAGACATCTCCAGATTCACCTAGGGTTGCGATTTCTCATATAGTCCAGCCAAGTTTCTTTTTACTGGAAAAACAACATTTGCTGTTTTGTGGTGATACAGCTTCACCGCAATTTATAGAACGTATACCCTTTGCGTCCCTTGCCATTGCAATTACCTCTGATGACTGGGATCATGATTGGTTGGTGGAACGGGCCAAGACTGTGATTATCTTTCCTGAATCAGATTTAAAGGAGAATCTGATTGAACAGCTAATCAAAATGTTTTCGGTACCTCAAGATATAGTAATTTTTCCTTGGCTACCAAGTGGCGATATAGTCAAAACTGCCCATCAGTTGAACAGGCGAGTTTTTGCGGGAGACCCTAGTATTGAACGTTGTCGTCAGGCGATCGCTCAGTCAGGATTAAGACTTGAACCATTAGACTACGTATAGATTACTGAATTTCTGTATACAAGTTAATTAAGTTTTATGTAGAGTAGGGTAAATGCGCAAATTTTGCACAAATCCACCATCCAATAATATCTAATATCGTGTCTGGTGAAAGACTTATGCTTATGATCGCAAGGTTGTAGAAGGAAAATAACTTGGGATTTTGGCACAGATGTGGGAACTATATTACCAATTAACCAAAACCCAGCCGCAGCAGGAATTAAAACTTCTAACATTCGACATCTATCTAAAGTAATAGATTGTTGTGTTATATAGAATAAAACGACACATAGTTAGAATATTGATAAAGATTAGCTATTAATACAGGATTGCTAAATGCCATAATGCCTAGTAAGGTGATTAATATCTAGTTGAAAAGAACTCTCAACACACTAAACTTGCAAAGCTAAGTTACTGATTTCACCCTAACCTATCTTATACCAATTTAAAATTCAGAAAGTCCGATGCTATCTGGGTTTTAAGGTTTACATCTGTTGGTTAGTTTTAGAGAGTTAGTATTACCTGAACCAAAATTTAGGGCTATTCAAGATTTCTTCCTATTAAATTATTAAATGATTCTGTAATAGCAGCAATGTGATTCATAACGAGGTATGTCTAAATTTTATCTTTGTTGTATTGAGTAAGTTTTTCAATTAGACACTCATCAAAGTTGACTCATATCCTGATTTAGTCGGGAGAGAGTATGAAAATAATTTTGCCACTATTGTTTGCCTGTATCTGATTCACTGAGGCATCATAATGACCCAAGTTCTCAATAACTTCCCAGATATTTCCCATGACTATGCAACCATAGTTGATATTCTGCGCGATCGCCTGGGTTCAGCCCAATGCTATCAAACGCTAATTGGTAACGATAAAGATTTCCTGACAACTCGTGTTTCTTATAAATTAAATCTTACCGGCCCAAGCATTACAGTCCAAACAGCTTGCTCTACTTCATTAGTTGCAACCACACTTGCCTGCCAAAGTTTATTGAATTATCAATGCGATATGGCTTTGGCTGGTGGGGTTTCTATCCATGTACCCCAAAAATCAGGTTATTTGTACGAACAAGGAGGAACACTTTCTCCTGATGGTCGTTGTCGTGCTTTTGATGCCAAAGCCCAAGGAACAACCATTGGTAATGGTGTGGGAGTTGTCGTCCTCAAGCGTTTAAGCGGCGCTTTAGCAGATGGTGATTGCATTCATGCTGTAATTAAAGGTGCAGCGATCAATAATGATGGTTCTGGTAAAGTAGGCTACACAGCCCCTAGCGTGAATGGTCAAGCGGAAGTTATTGCCGAAGCGATGATGCTGGCGGGAGTTGAGCCTGAGACAATCAACTATATTCAAGCTCACGGTACTGGTACAACTTTAGGCGATCTGATTGAAATTGCCGCACTCTCTCAAGTCTTTCGTAGTACTAACCAAAAATGCTTTTGTGCTATTGGTTCCGTCAAGACAAATATTGGTCATTTGGATGCCGCCGCCGGGATTGCCGGATTAATTAAAACAGTTTTAGCCCTCAAACACAAGCAAATACCACCCAGCTTGAATTTTGAGCAACCCAATCCTCAGAAGGGAAAAAGGCGTCTACTTAATTACTGGTGGACTAGAAGATATGGGACTGGTAATAGCCGAATATCTAGCTAAGACAGTCCAGGCCAAACTACTGATTTTAGAAGCAGAGGACTTTCCTCGTAATCAGGAGTGGGAACAGTGGCTGACAATAGTTATTTCGACTGGTAATTTACAATCTAGAATTGACCAATGGATTAAGCTAGAATCTTCACAAGAGAAAAGTTTTACCCAAAAAGTTAAATTATCTTCTCGTCACTCAAGACCGAATTTAAAAAATGCTTATATTACTCCTAGTAATGATTTAGAGCACAAGCTAGCTGATATTTTTCAAGAGTTATTAGGTATTGAGCTAATTGGTATTCATGACAACTTCTTTGCATTAGGTGGTGACTCGCTGACAGGAACTGTACTTATTTCCCAGGTTCGCAAACATTTCCAGGTAGAACTACCTGTACGTTCTCTCTTTGAAGCACCTACTGTATCTGAGTTAGCTTTGGTAATTGAAGAAATTCTTATAGAAGAAATAGAACAATTATCTGTCAATGCGGAAACAGGTAAAACTTTTGATATGCAGTTGTCAAATTAGGTTAGTTCAGGATAAAAATCATGAAAATTCAAGTTGTAGGTGTAGTTGGAGCAGGTGTGATGGGAATTGGGTTAGCCCAAAACCTCGCCCAAACTGGTCATCAAGTAATTCTAGTAGATATTTCCGCAGAAATTTTGGAACGTGCCCAGGCAAAAATCAAAAAAAACATTCGTTTTCAAGGGTTTTTCAATAAAAATGAAAAATTAGAAAATCCAGAATATATTCTACATAAAATCAAGTTTTCTCAAAATTATAATTTTTTTGAAAAAGCCGAATTTGTGATTGAAAATGCTACCGAAAAGTGGGATATTAAGAAAGGGATATACACACAGCTTGATGAAATCTGTCCCAAAAACACTGTATTTGCAGCCAATACTTCTGCCATTTCCATTACTCGTATTGCTTCAGTCACTAAACGTGCTGACAAAGTTATTGGAATGCACTTCATGAACCCAGTACCAATGAAGCCAATGGTGGAAATGATTCGGGGATATCATACATCTGATGAAACCATCTCAACAGCAAAAGAATTGTTATCACAGATGGGTAAAGAATGCATTCTCGTCAATGATTCTCCTGGTTTTGTTTCCAATAGAGTTCTCATGTTGACGATAAATGAAGCCATTTTTTTACTACAAGACCAAGTGGCATCAGTAGAAGAAGTAGATCGAATTTTTAAAACTTGTTTTGGTCACAAGATGGGACCATTGGAAACTGCCGACTTAATTGGATTAGATACAATTCTTTTCTCCATAGAAGTTTTGTATGAAAGTTTCAATGATAGTAAATATAGACCTTGCCCAATGCTAAAAAAAATGGTAGATGCAGGATTGCATGGTCGTAAAACTGGACAAGGTTTCTATGCTTATAGCGAAGCAATTTGAAGCCAAAAAATCAAATATAATTGTATTAAAAATAAGTGAGTTAAATAATGCCAGAAATTCCTGCAAAGATTAAAGAATTCCTATCCCGTTTTTTTCGTAATCATGACTTACAGCTAGATGAGGATATCTTCGCTCTTGGTTTTGTCAACTCTATGTTTGCCATGCAACTTGTCTTATTTATTGAACAAGAATTTCAGATTACTATTGAAAACGAAGACTTAGATTTTGCCAACTTTAAAACAATCAATGCTATGACTTGTCTGATAGAAAGCAAAATAAATTTAGTTCCGCAAACATAAGTTTTTGACATTTGTAAAAATTTTTATATGGAAGTCAAAACATGAGAATTGAGTTGACTGCTCAACAGAAAGACGCTCAAGCTGAATTTAGAGCTTTCGTCAACGAAGAGATTGTTCCTCACGCGAATCACTACGACCAAGAAGAGTGTACTCCTCCCCAACTCATTGAAAAGTTCGCTCATCAAGGATATTTAGGTGCTATATTACCCAAAGATTTTGGTGGTAAAAATATAGATATCATCACCTATGGTCTTCTGAATGAAGAAATAGGACGGGGATGTTCTTCGCTACGCAGTTTGCTCACCGTGCATAGCATGGTTGCTTATGCTTTGGGTAAATGGGGCAATAAGTCTCAAAAAGAGTATTGGCTGCCTAAATTAGCATCTGGTGAAGTAATAGCGGTTTTCGCCTTAAGTGAACCTAATGTGGGTAGTGATGCTAAAAGTATAGAAACCACGGCGACAGTTTCTGGTGATGCTTATATCTTAAATGGTCAGAAAAAATGGATTACCTACGGACAAATTGCGGATGTTTTTTTAGTATTTGCTCAATGTGCGGGTAAACCCTCTGCTTTTTTAGTAGAAAAAAATAGCCCAGGACTTGTTATCAAAACTATTTCTGGGATGTTAGGCGTTAAAGCTTCCATGTTAGCCGAGCTACATTTTCAGGATTGTCGGATTCCCCAAGAAAATTTAGTAGGTAAGTTAGGTTTTGGTTTTGCTTATGTTGCTGCTTCTGCACTAGATTATGGAAGATACAGCGTAGCATGGGGTGCTGTGGGAATTGCTCAAGCTTGTTTAGAAGCTTGTATTCAATATACGAGTGAACGCCAACAGTTTGGTGTGTATCTCAAAGAACATCAATTGATCCGACAAATGATCACAGAAATGATAGCTAATGTGAAAGCTGCACGATTATTGTGCTATCAAGCTGGCTATCTTAAAGAAATAGGCGATCGCACTTCGATAAGTGAGACTTCAATTGCTAAGTATTTTGCCTCTACAACCGCAACCAAAATCGCTAATGATGCTGTACAAATTCACGGAGCTAATGGTTGTACAAATGAATATTCTGTCGCTAGATATTTGCGAGATGCCAAAATCATGGAAATCATCGAAGGTAGCACACAAATACAACAAATAACCATTGCTGATTACGGTTATCAAGAGTATATGTCACAATCTACTCTCACTATGCCTGAAAAATTATTGGCAAGGATGTGAAAACATGGTTAGTATAAAAGGTGGAGTTTTCAATCATCAGCAAGCTGCGAAAACATCTATTAAATGTGTAGTTTGGGATTTAGATAACACAGTCTGGGATGGCGTGTTGTTGGAAGATGACTGCGTTTATTTACGAAATCAGGTAGTTGAGATTATCAAAACCTTGGATAGTCGCGGCATTTTACAATCTATTGCTAGTAAAAATGATGCTGCCAAAGCAATGGCTAAACTCCAAGAGTTTGAATTGCACGAATATTTTCTTTATCCCCAAATTAACTGGAATTCTAAATCTAGTTCTATTCAGGAAATAGCTCAATTTCTGAATCTAGGAATTGATACATTTGCTTTTATAGATGACCAATTATTTGAATTAAAAGAAGTTAATTTTTCATTACCTGAAGTGCTATGTATTGATGCAGCGCAGATTACACATTTGTTAGACATGCCAGCCATGAATCCTCGTTTTATTACGAAAGATTCAAAACAGAGACGATTAATGTATATTAGTGATATAGTTAGAAATAATTCCGAGAAACAATTTATTGGTACTCAAGAAGAATTTTTAGCTACACTTAATATGACTTTTACTATTTTTTCTGCTCAGGAAGAAGATTTACAAAGAGCTGAAGAATTAACAATTAGAACTCATCAATTAAATACAACAGGTTATACTTATTCCTATGATGAATTAAATCATTTTCGACAATCAAATCAGCATAAATTATTAATTGCCAGTTTGGATGATAAGTACGGTAGTTACGGCAAAATTGGTTTAGCTCTTGTGGAATGCCAAGAATTAATATGGACTATCAAACTTTTGCTAATGTCTTGTCGTGTTATGTCTAGAGGCGTTGGCACAATCATGCTGAATCATATTATGACATTGGCTAAAAGTAATAATGTGCGTTTGCGTTCTGAGTTCGTTCCTAATGATCGCAATAGAATGATGTACGTGTCTTACAAGTTTGCAGGGTTCCAGGAAATTGCTAAACATGGAGATGTGCAAATTTTAGAAAATGAACTCACACGCATTCAACCCTTGCCTGAATATGTCAAGGTCAACATTCTCAATTAAAAAGCATCAAAAGTGCTTCTAGTTTGATAGGGGCATTATGGACAACACAAAAGATAAACTGTTGCAACGACGCTCAAAGCTTTCACCTGCTCAGCTCGCACTGCTGGAAAAACGGCTGCGGGGTGAAGTTGATTCGCAAATAAAAGTCATTCCCAAAAGACTTTCCTAAACAACTTTTATTAGCTGACACAATTGGGCATTGGGGAATTGAAAATCGTTTACATTGGGGAGGCAGTGCCGTGGGCGGTTTCCCCGACTTGAGGCAACTGCCGTTCAAAGATGTGACGTTTTCTGAGGATTTTCCTCCTCGTCGTGGTGGTTTTGCTCCTGTGAATTGGGCTATCTTACATACTTTTTTCATTACGAGCGCTCGTTTTTTGGTTTCCGTACTATTCCCCAAGCTCAACGTGCTTTGTCTAATCTACTCGATCTAGTTTTTTCTCTCTTTGTATGAAACCACCCTGCCCTCTGGGCGTCGGAGAGGGGTTGGGGTGAGGTTCATCGAATTCACGTTAATTAAGTATCTTTACCCTCAGCTTTTGTATCGAAACATTAAGGAATATTGCATTTCAGTCAAAACCTGAAGGGAGAGCGCAAAATCAGACAAAACTCCGTGATACGATGCTTTCGGTAAATGTTTTTATCAAAAATTGGGAGAAGACCTTTGACACTACGGGTTGCTGTTGTTGGGTCAGGCCCTGCTGGTTCATCTGCCGCTGAAACACTGGCAAAGGCTGGAATTGAAACCTACTTGTTTGAGCGGAAACTAGACAATGCGAAGCCCTGTGGGGGTGCTATTCCCCTGTGTATGGTGGGTGAATTTGACCTACCACCAGAGATTATTGACCGCCAAGTCCGGAAGATGAAAATGATTTCACCTTCCAATCGTGAGGTTGATATCAATCTGATAAAAGAAGATGAATATATAGGAATGTGCCGCCGTGAAGTGCTGGATGGGTTCCTGCGCGATCGCGCGGCAAAACTAGGCGCAAATTTAATTAATGCCACTGTTCATAAACTCGATATACCCACAAACAATACTGACCCTTATACAATTCACTACGTTGACCATACAGAAGGCGGCGCACAGGGTATTACTAAAACCCTAAAAGTGGATTTAATTATCGGGGCGGATGGGGCTAATTCCCGGATTGCCAAAGAAATGGATGCTGGGGATTATAACTATGCGATCGCTTTCCAAGAGCGGATTCGCCTACCCCAGGACAAAATGGCATATTACAATAACCTAGCGGAAATGTATGTCGGCGATGACGTTTCTACCGACTTCTACGCTTGGGTTTTCCCCAAATATGACCACGTAGCCGTAGGTACTGGCACCATGCATGTCAATAAAGCCAGTATCAAACAGTTGCAAGCTGGTATCCGCTCCCGTGCTGCCCAAAAGCTGGCGGGCGGTAAAATCATTAAAGTAGAAGCTCACCCAATTCCCGAACATCCCCGTCCTCGTCGTGTTGTCGGTCGGATTGCTTTGGTGGGAGATGCGGCTGGCTACGTTACCAAGTCTTCTGGCGAAGGTATTTATTTTGCAGCTAAGTCTGGGCGGATGTGTGCCGAAACCATTGTTGAAATGTCTAACAGTGGTGTGCGCATTCCCACAGAAAACGAACTGAAGATTTACCTGAAGCGCTGGGATAAAAAATACGGACTCACCTACAAGGTGTTGGACATTCTGCAAAGCGTGTTCTACCGTTCCGACGCCACCCGCGAAGCGTTTGTGGAAATGTGTGGTGACCTCGATGTCCAAAAGCTAACATTCGATAGCTATCTATATAAGACAGTTGTCCCCGCCAACCCTATCACCCAACTAAAAATTACTGCCAAAACTCTTGGTAGCTTGATTCGCGGTAACGCTTTAGCACCCTAAGCACAGCATAAATTAGAGTAAACCTTGAGAGGAGATGGGGCGTAAATTGATTAGTTTATGCCTTGTCTCCTCTAAATTTTTGCCATGAGAAACGCTATAAATTAAGTGGGCGGCAATAAACAGAACTAAGTCACAAAATGTAAATATACCTGAAACTCTTACCAATGACTAATCACCAATGAATACCCTCGCCAATGAACTTTATTTGTACCTACCTATTTATACTTTGATTTAGCAATGCCAAAATTGTTATCAAACGAGGAATTGCGGAAACAATATCATGTTTCAACCTTTAGTTGAGCCAATAACTTTTGCAGAATTTCTGGAGTGGAAACCAGAAAATGGCAGATATGAATTACATCAAGGAATCATAGTAGAAATGCAGCCAACAGGAGACCATGAATTGGTGAGAGCATTTCTAATTAGAGAACTAAACTTTGAAATTCGCAGATTAAATCTTGCTTATTCAATTCCTGGACAAGTATTAGTTAAAGCAGTAGATAAAAAATCTGGTTATATTCCAGATGTATTAATATTAAATCTTCCTAACTTAGTTAATGAACCTATTTGGAAAAAATCATCTACTGTTGTTCAAGCAGAATCAATTCCATTAATAGTAGAGGTTGTCAGTACTAACTGGCGTGATGACTATTTTCTCAAATTTGGTGAGTATGAAGAAATTGGGATTCCTGAATATTGGATTGTAGACTATGCTGCTCTTGGTGGAAAGCGGTTTATTGGCAACCCTAAACAACCAACAATATCAGTTCATTATTTAGTTGAAGGAGAGTATCAAATCACTCAATTTCGTGGAAATGACCGCATTCAATCACCCACTTTCCCGGAGCTAAATTTGATTGCTGAACAAGTTTTTCAAGCTGCTTTGGAGGGATAATCAACAGTCGGCTATTTGTTTACCTTTTTTATCTCGTTTCTAGCCTGAGTATGGAAATGCCTGTTGGGAGGCTTTGCCTCCCATTACAATCAAGTTCTACCTATCTTCGCAAACTCCGGGGGTCGAGCGCATCTCTCAGACCATCACCTAGTAAATTAAAGGCCAACACAGTCAGGATAATTAACGCAGCTGGTGGCCAAATTAACCAAGGTTGCAGCACCAAAATAGAAGCATTGGTAGCCAAAGAAAGCATATTGCCCCAAGAAGGATCAGGTTGTTGAATTCCCAAACCAATCAGACTTAATACAGCTTCCGCACCGATAAAGCCGGGAACTGCTAAGGTAGCAGAGATAATGACATAAGTAGCAGTTTGAGGCAAAACGTGGCGGAGAATAATGTAAATTGGCTTACCACCCATTGCTCTTGCTGCTTGCACAAATTCTCGCTCTTTAATTGATAGTACCTGTCCCCGAATTACCCGTGCTAACCCAGCCCAACTAATCACCGAAGTAATCACCACAATCAGTAAAAAGCGCTGGGTACTGGTTAGACCAGGTGGTAAGACGGCACCTAAGGTCACCAAAAGATAAATACCAGGGAAAGTCATTAGCACTTCAGCAAAGCGCATAATCACGCTATCAATCCAACCTCCGAAATAGCCAGAAATGCCACCAATGATTAAACCCAGGGGAAAGGTAATCAGCACCCCAATAATGCCAATAAACATACTAATGCGACCACCATGCACCAGACGACTAAATTGGTCGCGGCTTTGGTCGTCAGTACCTAAGATGTTAAACTTGGCTTCACCAGTTGTGCCAAACAAATGCCAATCTAAAGGGATACCGGGAAAGATAGTTACTTCGTCCCACTTGGGGGGTAGGGGTAACCGCAACTGTAATAGGCGGTACTGAGGCCCAGAGACAAATAAACGTAGAGGCGAGGGCTTTTGGAAGTCTACAATAAGTTGGCGATCGCCTGTTTCTAGATCAGTATCTCCCTGAGTCGTAGGATAAATATGCGGCCCGATAAATTGCCCTGATTTTTGAGACACCCAATAAATCCGCGTTGGTGGCAGCAGTGAACCATTTGGCTGTGAGGCAAGAGGGTTATACGGGGCAACGAAATCAGCCGCAATTACCGCCACATAGAAAATTAACAGCACAATTGCCCCAAATCGCGCCAAAGGATTTTTTTGCAGTCTTTGCCACCAATTCATAGTTATTTGTCCTTTGTCATTAGTCATTTGTCATTAGTCATTTGTCATTAGTTTGAGATAAATGGCTAATGACTAATATCTAAGCATGTCTTTGCTCAACTAAATATAGATGTTCTTCTTGGTTTTTTTCATGTTCTACAACAAAAACATTTGAGTAGAGATTAGCCAGAATTTGTTTACCCTGCTGTGTCAAAGACAAGTAATGCAGCCCTTCTTTGATATAGGGATGAACACCATGCCAATAAAATTTAGCGTAATTTTTGCGTAAATCGGCAGGTGTTTCATAACCCAAAACTTTATTCATCCCAGTTTCTTCAAACTCGTAGAATAAAGACGTAATTTTTTTTAAATAACGTGGGTCGCTTAATTGCCCAATCAAATCAGCCGCGCGGACTAAGCCAGCAAAGCTAACGCTATCTTGATGGTCTTCTGCTGCGGGCACAGGGAACCGAGTTAACTCAATATTACTTTTGATGACATCAGCATCTATCAACTTGTGACCACCAAAACGCTCATCAATGAAAAGTTTGGCTCGATCAACATGATAGGGAGTAAGACTAGCATCAGAAGCCCCAGGATGCAGAGAAATCATTCTGCCATTTTTACCAGTGGCATATAAACCTGCTGCCTCTTGGTCTTGTCGGCAAACTCCTTTCACATAGCCAATATCATGACATACTAAGGAAATAATAAAATGCAACCAGTCTTCACTAGAGACACCACCTTCCCGGATGTGTTTACCTCGTAAAATTTCCTGGCCGACAAGGGTAACTAAGACAGAGTGTTCCACATTGTGATACAGGGCATCGCTATTGGCAATGTTTTCCAGTGCCATATTACCAGCCCAAGCAATAATATCTTGATAATCATTTTTTAAGCAGCCGTATGTGCGACGGTAGCCTTCGCGAATTTGTTTAACAAAAGCATCAATTAAAATTTCAGTGGCATTGAACATATTGTTTGCTCAGATAGATAAGAGTTATTTATGTAATGTCGTCACAATTGCATCATCAGATTTGCCTTTACTGGAATTGCAGACAATGCAGATTTATACTTATGTAGCTTAGGTATCGGTGTAGGTGCTAGCCACCTTTATGCCTTGCTCACAATGATAGGCCATGCTTACCTAATTTATAGAGGTAGCAATAGATGTGCATGAGGCAAATAGCTAGAAATAGGGGTTTACCCATCCTAAATTAGTGTTTCACATTCATTTACTCAATGGCGGTGATCTGAATACATCAGATGTGTGACCACAATAAAGAAGATGGGTGATGAGGTGAGGGAATCAGTCTGGTTTGTGAATTTTGATTTGCCAATATAGTGTTAATATTTTAAGTGGTTTTATTTAAACTAATCATTAGTTGCGGGTGTAATTCAGTGGTAGAATGTCACCTTCCCAAGGTGAACGTCGTGGGTTCGAGTCCCATCACCCGCTTTTGATCATGTCCGTTAACAATCAAAAAATTAAATCAACTGACACCTTAAAGGTTATAAACCTTATTCAATAAGCGATTTAAATTTTTGGCAGAACTCTAGGGAAATTGACCCCGCTTCGATTCGCCAAAAAAATAATTAAGGTGGGTTCCTCCTTGGTCGGAGGTGATTCAGTAGCCACCACTGCGGTAAACCCGCACCTCTATTACTGGGGGCGCACCTTATTCCTATCCTCCAGGGACAGCAGCATCAAGGTGGGCAGCTACCAGGGTCAGAAAGCAAGACTGTTTGACAACAGTCAAACTAACCCACATTTTCACAGTACAGAGGCTTGAAAAAAGCATGAACTGCGGCGCTGTTGCTGATTATTATTTTATTTTCAAGGTTCGGTGTTTTGTCAATCAGTTTATTTTGCGAGAATGGTAAGCTGCGATCGCTAATTCTTTTGCTTTCTCTTGAGGACTACCTCGAATTGGCTGTTTTGACTCCTCTATCACAATTCCAACTTTCGCAGCTGACGAGTGAAGATTTGTAATCAATCTACCGTAGCTCCATTGATGGACACTAACTCGGTAATCTTTGGCATACTTTTGTTGGACTTCTATAACGTCTGATTTTTGTTCAGCTTTGGCTTGAATTTCACTCTGAACTTGTTCTCGCATATCATCCAACTTAGGTATGACAATACTTCCAGCTTTATATGTTTGTGCGATCGCTACAATTTCTTTAGCTAGTAATCTGTCTACATACTGCCCTAGTACAGGACGTAGTATTTATTACTCAAAAACCAATTTAGTAGAGTTGGCAGCAATGGTATATTGGCTGTCTGTGGGTTTGAGTTTTGATATTGCTTGCGAAACCCTGAAAAAGCTTAAGGAACAAGAACCGGAGTTGTTTAGTTCAGGTACAGGTAGACGCTTTATGTTGTTGCCGGAAGCACAGGATAATTCGCTTTCTTTAATAGAATTTGATAGGGAGAAAGCGATCGCATCCTTAGATGAAGGTAAGCCTGTAATTCCCGTTTGGCTGGACGTAATCTATCAACAGTTGGTGCTGAAGTTGGAAACTAGCTAAAAAATCTTTCAGGGTAAAGCCGAAAACCCATTTAAGCTGAGAGCTTCATGCTAACTTTGGTAAGACAGGAGTGAATTGATGAGCGACTTTAGCAAAGAGACAGACGCACGGATTAATATTGATGATCTTCTCCGCCAAGCTGGATGGAATCCGGCTGATAAATCTCAGGTAATGACTGAGGTTTCGGCTCAAATGGCAGATGGTAGGAGAGGAAGAGCCGATTATGTACTGCTTGACCAAAGAGGTCGTCTTTTGGCGGTGATTGAAGCTAAGAAGCGTGCAATTGAGCCTTATGTTGCTAAGAATCAAGCACTTCCCTACGCCCAGCAACTTCAAGCACCGTTTATTTTCCTCAGTAATGGCGAACTAATTTATTTCTGGGACTATCAAAACGATGATGCCCGGATTGTTAATTCTTTTTTCTCACGGCGGGATTTAGAGCGATTGCTGGAAATGCGCTCAACTCGTCAACCCCTAGCTACTATTGAAATTCCTGAGTATTACACTCGACAGGGAGAAATTCGCTTAGTCCGTCCCTATCAAAGGGAAACTATGCAAGCCATTGACCATGCGGTTGAATTGGGGAAGCGGCGATTTTTACTGGAACTACCAACAGGAACAGGGAAAACAGATTTAATTTGTCTGCAATTAAAACGCTTAATTCAATCGGGATATGCAGAAAAAATCCTGTTTTTAGTGGATAGGGAACAGTTAGCAAAACAGGCATTAGAAGCAATTCAAGATGTTTTGAATCAGTATGGTAGCTACTGGCTCAAGCCGAGTGTGATCCGGCAAGAGCAGCAAATTACAGTTTGCTTACTCCAAACAATGATTAGCCGTTATCGGGAGTTTACTAGCGGCTATTTTGATATTGTTGTGGCTGATGAATGTCACCGTTCAATTTATGGAATTTGGCAGACAGCACTTACTCATTTTGATGCTTTCCATATTGGTTTAACTGCTACGCCAGCAGCTTACATTGAACGTAATACTTTTGATTTCTACAACTGCCGAAATGAACAGCCAGATTTTACTTACTCTATTCAAACAGCATTTGAACAAAAGTATCTTGTTCCCTATCGGTTCGCTACTGGGATAACTGAAATTATTGCTGAAGGTGCTGAAGTTGATGAGGTTTATTATGACCCAGCAGCCTTTGAACGCAAGTGGACTAATGAGGCGAGTAACCGCCTAATGATGCAGGAATTTGATAGACTGGCTTGGGATAATTATCAAGAATTAGCACCAGGACAAAAGATTGGGCCTGGTAAGTCAATAGTATTTGCTTTGACCAAAAATCATGCAGCAAGATTAACCAGATATCTTAACGAATTACATCCAGAATGTAAGGGGCGTTACGCTGAAGTAATTACCAGTGATGTTGCTAATGCTGATGACTTAATTCGCCAATTCAAATATGAGGATTACCCACAAGTTGCAGTCAGTGTGGATATGCTCAATACTGGCTTTGATTGCCGGGAAGTTTTGCATTTAGTTATGTGTCGAACAGTGCGGAGTCCAATTCTTTATCAGCAGATTCGTGGACGTGGGACAAGGACTGCGCCACATATTGATAAACGCAAGTTTGTTATTTATGATTTCTTTGGAAATCACCAATATTTCAATGATAGTGATACTGATATTTATGCTGAAACTGGTAGAGGTCATGTATCAACTAGAAGCAACCAGCAACAATCCCGTCCTCGGTCAGAATTAATTGAATTAGGACTTAGGGATAGATGGCAGCAATATGTCAGTTATGTAGAAGTAGGAACAGAAGGGGAGCGGGTTGATAAGCGGGATTATGTCACTAACTGGGAGCAAACTATTCAATCTGCTGTAACTAATGATCCAATACTCCAGAAAATCCGAGATGGAGAGTTGTTGACGGAAACCGAAGAAACGGAACTGGTGCGACGTTTGAATACGCCCCGATATTACTTTAATGAAGAAAACTTGCGACGAGCTTACCGAAATTATAATGGTAGCCTGATTGATTTTATTCGGGCTGCATTGGGAACATTAAAGATTAAAAGCCATGAAGAATTACTAGAAGAAAACTTTAGAGCTTGGTTAGTTTCTCACTCTTTCGCACCCGCCCAAGCTCAGTATCTCTCATTATTAAAAAATCGGGGTATTGCTAAAGGTCAGCTAACCATAGATGATTTATTCTTGCCACCCCTCTCAGTTCTCAATGCTGCTGGTTTAGGTATAGAACTGTTTGGTGAGCAGCGATTGCGGGATATTTTTGATGAATTAAACCGCTCTGTGTTTACGGTGGATGCTACAGGTACAGAGGGTTAAGAGAACAATATGGATTCAGAAATTCGTCGCAAACTCAAGCATATTACTGATACGTTATGGGCTGGTGGGGTAACAAATCCTGTCACCTACATTGAGCAGATTTCTTACCTGATATACCTGAAGCTGTTGGATGAAGAGGAAGCAAATCGGGAGTTACGCGATCGCCTCATGGGTAATAATGGTAATGCTAAATTACTATTTCCCCAGCAAGCAGAACGTTATCGCTGGTCAAAATGGCGTTTTAAGAGTGGTACTGAACTACGAGACTTTCTGCGGGATGAAGTTTTCCCCTACATGGCGAATTCTTTGCTGAAAGATGAGCCAAAAGTGGCAGAGTATTTCCGGGATGCGGTTTTAGAAATTAATGACCCGAATGTTCTCAAGTTGGTAGTTGATGAACTTGATACCTTGGATTTCCTCAAAATGGGTCAGGATGTCAAAGGTGATATTTTTGAGTACCTGTTAACCCATTTAGGTCAATCTGCGCTTAATGGTCAATTCCGTACTCCCCGACAGATACGGGCGTTTATGGTAGAGATGGTTGACCCTGATTTGGGGGATACTATCTGCGATTTAGCTTGTGGAACAGGAGGATTTTTGATTGATAGTATTGAGTATATTTTGGCTAAGTACAGCGAAAATCCTATAGAAGTACCGATTTATGGTGAAGATTGGCTGGAAAAACGGGGGCTAACCTTGGCACAAGCAAAACAGCAAATCCCCAATCTCCAAACTTATCGCAAAGGAAATGGGGATAGATTACCTGACTGGAAACTGTTGGAAGAGTCGATTTATGGCTTTGATGTCTCCCGCCAGATGATGCGAATTTCGATGATGAACTTGGTGCTGCATGGAATTCGCAACGCCAAGCTGAAAGTAGCAAATGTATTGTCAGATATGGGGGGACTGACAGAAGATGATTTGCGCCGTCGCTATAAGGTGATGTTTGATAATCCCCCTTTTGCGGGAACGTTACCGAAAGATTCTATTCGTGCTGATTTACCGACAAATTCCAAAAAAAGTGAATTGCTGTTTTTGGCTGCAATTATGAAGTCTTTGGTAGCAGGTGGAATGTGTGCGGTAGTTGTCCCAGAAGGGTTACTATTTGGTTCTACGGGCGCTCATGTGGATTTGCGGAAAAAACTGGTGACAGAATTTGATTTATTGGCGGTGGTTTCTTTACCTGCGGGGGTGTTTAAGCCATATACAGGAGTGAAGACGGCGGTGCTGGTAATTCGTAATCCAATGGAATCTGCGGTGCGTCAGGTGAATCAAGTTTGGTTCTATGAAGTTAAAAATGATGGTTACGATCCTGATAAAATTTCTGGCGGGGGTAGACCGGAAACGCCAGAACTTAACGATATTCCCAATTTATTAAAGCGGTGGAAGGTTTATCGGGAGTCGGGTTTTTTGCAACCTCCAGGTGTGGAAAAGGGAGAGTTGTTGAAGCCAGGAAGTGATGAACCCCGATGCTGGTGGGCATCTTTGGATACTATTGCCGAAAATGATTACAATTTAGCTGCTGGGCGTTATAAGCCACAGGTAACTGAGGCTGTTTCTGATGATGATCCGGTTGAGTTGATTCGAGAAGTTTTGGAACTTGAGCGAGAAATTGCCTCTGGGTTAGAAAAGCTGCTTCATGATGTGGAGGAAGTGTCATGAAGTGGAAAATGCTTCCTTTCGCAAAAGTTGCAGAAGTAATCACTGGCAATACACCTTCTAAAAAAGAACCTGAAAACTATGGATATGGGATTCCTTGGGTCAAACCTCATGATTTAGACACTTGGCAACCAATTACAAAAACAGAGGAAAATCTCTCTGAGATTGGTCAGAAAAAATCAAGGCTTATTCCTCCAGGATCTGTGATGGTTTGTTGTATTGGTTCTATTGGTAAAGTAGGTATTGCAGGTACAAAATTAGCTACCAATCAGCAAATAAATTCTTTGATTTTTAAGCCAGAAATTGAGCCTAAATTTGGATACTATTACTGTTGCCACATTCTGCCTATTTTTAAATCAGAAGCACGGCAAGCTGTAATTTCTATT
Source organism: Nostocales cyanobacterium LEGE 11386 (assembly GCA_015207155.1). Classification (GTDB taxonomy): domain Bacteria; phylum Cyanobacteriota; class Cyanobacteriia; order Cyanobacteriales; family Nostocaceae; genus LEGE-11386. Next base: position 176,065 of record JADEXK010000002.1, read on the forward strand.
CTCAACAAAAGTAATTTTGAAAAAATTACCATACCACTTCCTCCTCTATCCGAACAACGCCGCATAGTCGAGATTCTAGATCAAGCTGATGCACTGCGAAGAATGCGGGCTGAGGCTTATGCAAAAGCAGAGCGCATTTTGCCTGCGCTATTCATCAAGATGTTTGGCGATCCGGCAACCAATCCAATGGGGTGGGAAATGTTGCCTATATCTGATTTAGCACAAGTACAAGGAGGATTGCAACTTACACCAAAAAGAGAAAATTATCCAATTACAATGCCTTATTTAAGAGTTGCTAATATTTATAGAGATAAGCTGGCTCTTGATGAAATAAAATATATTAAAGTAACAAAAAACGAATTAGAGCGGATTGCCTTACAATCTGACGATATATTAATGGTTGAAGGTCATGGTAATAGACAAGAAATAGGTCGTTGTGCTATCTGGGATGCTTCAATTCAACCATGCCTTCATCAAAATCATTTAATTCGTGTCAGAGTAGACAAGACAAAAGCAGAACCAATTTATATTAGTGCTTTTATAAATTCATCGGGTGGTAGAGAACAGCTATTTAGATTTGGAAAAACAACTTCTGGTTTAAACACAATTAGTGTATCTAATGTTAGAAATACTATAATTCCTCTACCACCTTTAACACTTCAAAAAAGTTATGCCTTACAAGTGCAAGCGGCAAAAGATATTCAGCGTCAAGTTGACAAACAAAGAGAGAAAATAGACAAACTATTTTCCTGTATTCTCCAACGTGCTTTTTCTGGTGAACTCACAGCCAAATGGCGAGAAGCACACATGAAAGAACTGCTTGCAGAAATGGAAGAACAAGCAAAAGCCCTCAATTTGAGAGATAACGCAGATTTTCAGCAGCTTTCCCTATTGTGATAATACTGGCTCAGTAATATTTATATGTCTAAAAAAATTCTCTTAGTAACAGTTGGAAAATCCCCCGCACCTATTGTTAAAGCAATTCAGCATATACAACCGGATCAGGTTGTATTTTTATGTAGCGAAAACTTCCAGTCCCAAATTATAGGCGAAGGGCTTCCTTGTGAAATTATTCATGGAAATAGTGTTAAAAGATACCCAAATATTCCTAAGTTAGTGGAGTTAGGCGATCGCTTTCAGCCAGAGCGCGATTTAAAGATTATTCAAAACCCCGATGACTTAACTGAATGCTATGAAGTGGCAGTAGCAAGCATTATTAGGTTAAAACAGTTACAACCAGATACTAACCTTTACGCAGACTACACGGGTGGAACTAAAATGATGTCTTTAGGTTTAGCTTTAGCATCACTAGAGCATGGCGTTTCTCTGCAAGTCAATAGCCCTGTGTCTCTCAAAACAGTTACTCATGCCCGTCTAGAACTGGTTGCTAATTCTTATACCACAAAATTACCAAAAAGAAAATTATTAACATCCAACGCCTTAACTGCTCTACGAGTTGGTAACTTCAAAGCTTTCGCCGATCAACAATACATTCCGCTTCGTCCCCTCACCTTGATTTTTGGAGCTAACAGTTCAGGAAAATCCAGCATTATTCACAGCCTTTTACTAGCACATCACGCTATTAAAAATGGAGAATTAGACATCTACCGCACCGAAACCGGGGGTGATTCTGTTGATTTGGGAGGTTTTGGGCAATATGTTCATAAACGCGATCGCCGTAGTCAGGTAGAGTGGTCAGTAGATATTGACCCTAAACAGTTAAATACAGTAGATCAGGGTTTAGTTGACCTATTACAACCAATCAAAAAGTTGACTGTAGGTGTTGGGATTGGTACTCGTTTAGGAAAAGGAAGGGTAAGAGTACGGTCTTTCTTCATTGAAGCCGATGAAAAACGAGTTCTAAGTATGAGTTCTCGCCCTAAAGGAAAACTTCAGTTAGATCGCCTCGATTACCAACACCCAATACTCAGTAACTTGATTCAAGCAATCTTAGAAGCGAATACATTTACCCTGAAAGTAAATCCAGAGGATCGGGAGGAAATTGAGCAAGCGATAAATAAACTTGTTCCCGAAATTACAGCACGAGTTACTCGCTTACTACCAACAAAAATTCAAGTTGGAGATGACGGAGACATATCAATTCCCAAACTGAATCCTAAGCCAGGACAACAAGAGGATTTAGCTGACACGGTGCGTCTGATACTTCCTTACAGACTCAGCGAATTGATCGGAGTAATTACCGAGACTGTAGAACGAGATATTAGAAAACTAAGATATTTAGGGCCATTTCGTACCTACCCACCTCGACATTTTGCGTTTTCTCGGCAGCAAGATGCTAACTGGTATGCTGGCGGTGGTTATGCTTGGGACATCCTCCTAAATAACGCTGAGGTACGCCAAAAGGTGAATGCTTGGCTGGGAGATAGCGACAGGATGAAATCCCCTTATGAGCTAGTGGTGCGTAGTCTTTTGCCAGATTCTCAACTTGCTGCTGAACTTTACCCCCGACTTGCCAAAACTTTACACGATTTAACCACTAAGCTGATTGTCCATGCGGCTGGATTTGGGAGTGATATCCAAGAAGAGATTGAACGGCTAAAAGGTGATTTTGAAGCTGCGGGTATTGACCTGAATTCTGATAATGTTCTACCCGAAGTTGAACAACTAGTTTCCATGCTCACTGATACTGATAGCTTATCAGAAACTTGGGTACAGGAGATGACTTCAGGAGGCGATCGCATTTCTGATTTAGTCCTAATTGACAAGAGAACTAAAACACCAGTCAGTCACCGCGATGTAGGAATTGGTATTAGTCAAGTTATTCCTATTTTGGTTTCCTGCTATGGTTTATCTGATGCTTTGGTTGCTATTGAACAGCCTGAAATTCATCTACATCCTAGACTCCAGGCTGAACTAGGGGATGTGTTCATTGAATCTGCACTTGGAGGACAAAAAAATACTTTTATCCTGGAAACTCACAGTGAGCATTTACTTCTGCGAATTATGCGACGGATGAGAGAAACTTTTAATAACGAACTGCCAGAAGGTTGTCTACCTGTGCGACCAGAAGATGTTTCTGTATTGTTTGTAGAAGCAGACAGTGAGGGTAGTATAGTACGCGAAATGCCTTTGAACAAGAGAGGTGAACTTGTCAAAGCATGGCCAGGAGGATTTTTTGAAGAAGAATTAGATGAGATATTTTAATAACCTATGTTAGTTGAATACGCTTTAATTCCTGATATTTTTGACGCTAACTGCTACGATTACCCTGAATTATGTAGCTCTCGCATTGAATATATCAAAGATGCACTTCTGGAAGAAGCATTAGTTCGTGACTTGAGAAATGGCGAGTGGTGTAAATATTTCCAAACTTATCTCAAAAAGAATGGAGATTCTTGGCCACAACGTTCCAAAGAAATTATCAAAAAATTGATTAAGCAAAACCGATTGCGTCGAGTTCCTGCTATTCAAGAAGCTATTCCATCTAACTATATAGAATGGTGTCATGAGGCAATTATTTCTCATGAACAAGAACCTTTAAACGGAGTAATCACCACTCAATCAGTAGCTACAGCAGTTTCCAAACCTGATTTAGTAGTATCAATTGATAAACTTTCTGGTGCAGTTTGGTGGCAAAATAGGAGTCCCTCAGTTCGGCTGTACAGAACAACAAACGATTATCTTCGTCATCTCCAGTTGGTTTTTTGCCATGCTAATTCAATTATGTTTATTGATCCATATATAGATCCATTGAATGATGGATATATCGAATTTAATAAATTACTGGCTGCAATTAAAAAAAATGATTTACCCCCAGTTATTGAAATTCATCTGTGTCATTTAGCAAAATCTATAACAAAAAGTCAATATGAAGCAGATTTTCGTAATAAATTATCTACTGTCATTAATAAAGCAGGACTTACTGTAGAAGTTTTTATTTGGGATAATTTTCATGATCGGTATTTGATTAGTAATCTAATTGGTATTAATTTACCTCATGGATTTGGTATTAGTGATCCTGATACTCCTCATCCAATGACTACATGGACTAGATTAGGACGTAAGGATAGGGATGATATTCAGCGTGAGTTTGATCCAGCATCAGGAAGGCATAAATTACAGCATAGATTCACAGTATCGTGAAAATTTCTATATAAAATAGTTATCAGTTTTAAATATCCTGATTTATTATGAGCCTAAATTATTGATTAATTCTTCTATTGCTAAATCCTTGGTTTCTTCAGGTAGATAATCAAACACTTTTTTTAAAAGTTCTGGAGAAGCATTTTGAGCAAACCAGTCTTCACTAGGATTCTTTTGAATATTCAAAAAATACTTTAAACGTTCTTCTATAGCTTCTTTATCTTGTTTATCTAATTGTCCAATTCTATCTAACCAATTGGCTGATGAGTCTTTAAAGCAATTAGCATCAACAGTACATATTTGATGAACTAAAGCATAAGAACTTTTATCAAGACCATTTCTACTTGTAGAGTTAATCGGATATGTGGTTGGTAAACCGTTAAATGTAGTTTTTGAAGTCAGAGGAATAACAGAAAACGTTGCTATATATCCAGATTCATCTTGGAATTGATCGCTTGTCCAGATGATATAAGGATGTAAACCTCTAAAAACCCTACTTGAATTAATATTCTCAGTGCAAGTTTGACATTCTACTTCACCTGGCTCATCTAAATTGTAAATATGGACATGACCCAGTTTGCAACGAAGAGATACCCTATAGGGATTCATGGAATAGATCCAACCTTGTCTAGGTCTTTGTCCAGCCACTTTACAATCCTAATTCACTGACTAATTTTTCTCTTTCTGCTTGTAAGTTAAGTTTAACTTTTTCCTCTGGTCGATGGGTATTTTTTGCTTCCACCATTGGAGCAGTACTATATACATACTCTAGTAACTGGTTCAGTTTATCTGGGCCAGCCCATTCTCTCCGAATATTATCCAGCATGAACTTAACACTGAGAGGTATTTCCAAATCATCTGCCTGAGCAGCTTGATTGACAGGTCTAATATATGTTGCATTATACTGAGATTCTTGAATAATCTCTTTCCCATTCATTTGATTTAAAGCAACATCTATACCCTCATTCCAAGGGCCAAATTGATAATAACACCAATCTAGATCAGTCAGTTGCCTTTCTGTCCACTTAATGGAGTAAAGATCAGCTAAATACAAAAACTTAATAAGCTGTGTTTTTGTAATATACCCTTTTGTCGCGTAGACAAAATATTTTATAAGTTTATCCAACATAACTCTTCTCTCCTGTCTAACATAAGATGCTCTAATTAATTTACTGTATAAATAATCATTCTTTGAAAAACCCTCAATAGAGTTTTCATAAGTTTAGATCGCTTAATTATAGTTCTTTTTTATCCAATCCCTAACGCTTTTTGGACTATTTGCCCTAAAAAGTAGTTCTTACGTACTAGAATAACATCCTGTTATAGAATTACTGTTAGCTACACAATTTTTGACTAAAACTTGGGAGCAAGCGATCGCCCTATAAGGAGCATCCCAACTTGGAAGATACATATTTCATTAAGCCGTAAGAACCTGATTCCACGGTTATACAGAAAAGATATATTTGCCAAAGTGGGATGCTCCCACCCTATACCTTACTTTGACTATTGGTAACTGCCGAAAACCAGTTACCTGTTCTCGAACCACAAAAAGCGATATCTACGATGAGCTACGCTAACGCTTTCAGTATCCTAAATAGTCTTCTGATATTCTACCATCTCCCCAAACATTGTAAAACACCGATGACACCAGTCATCTGCCCACAAAGCCGGAACTTTGAACCTAGCCCCGCAATTGGTACATTCTGACAGCAAACTCAATTTATGGCGATCGCACCCTTGCGTGACCTTAAACTGCCATTCAATTTTGTGACAAGTTGACTCAACAGAACAAGCAGCACATAACCGAATCGGCTCATGCTTCATCCCTACCCCAGCAAGTGGTAATATCTGCGCTAACTGAATCAACATCAACCCCTACAACCTTAGCCAACGCCTCCAACTGCTGGCGAGATGGTGGGGGATTAAATCGAAACTTTTCCCAACGAGCGATGGGCAAAGCCCCGCCGTAGGCGATCGCACCCCCAAGTTCTGCTGCTTTACCTAAACCAGTAGGCGTTAAATCATTTGCCCGTCGAAAGCGTCCTAAAAAGTGACTCAGACTTTCTACCTCTAACGGTTCGATTTGAAACAGCCAAGGTTGAATCTGTGGAACTTCCATTATTTGTACTCTGCTGCTACTTCCTTCAGGGTTGCCAAATTCACCTTCTGTATAAAGCAGACACCACTGTACTTTAGACTGTTACAACTATTGGTATGTGAGCGCCTACTGTGCTAGCAACATGAATTACTATCCACGAGATGAATTTTGTTATGTATATATTATGGTTAATAAAATATGCAAGATAATTAGCTTTCTGAGTTAATATCAAAGAGTGAAAGAAACAATAGTTTAAAAATGACCCTAGAAAACTTAACAAACAAACCTCTTATCGAGGCAATATTTGAGATACGATGGTATATAGAAGAACAACCAATCATAGGTGGTGATCCTAATACTCAATTAATACTTGGCAGATTATTTGACAGAATAAATGCTAGTTATCCCATCTATGAACAATTGCCGTTTGTATCTATTCCTGAACAAATGGCAGAAGGCATTGTCAAACATAGATTTAAGAGTGAGAAAGGTTGGCCTTTAGTACAACTAGGCAACGGGATTTTAACTGTTAATGATACAGAAAATTATATTTGGCAAGATTTTAAAAAACGAATCATTGAAGTTGTAGATAATTTGTATATAGTTCATCCAAGTAAAGATAAATTTCGTCCGCGTCATCTTATCTTAAAATATATTGATGCTATAGATTTAGATTTAAAAGACAATTTTTATGAATATTTGAAAAATAAAATGAACATAGAATTAAATTTGAATCCTTTACTTTTTGAAAAAACATTAGTAAAAAATAATCCTATACAATTAGACTTGCAATTTGCATTTCATTCTGAAAATCCAAAAGGTATTGTAAATTTCAGACTTGTCAAGGGGCAAAAATTTGACAATCAAAGAAATTTAGCCAGTGATGCCTTAATATGGGAAACCACAATTCAATCCACTGAACCTGACATACCAGAAATTCCTGCAAATATGGATAAATGGCTAGAAAACGCCCACTCAGTTTGTCATAATTGGTTTTTTACTTTAGTTGATGGCGATTTATTAAGGAGCTTTGAATAATGCCTGATATTAGTGCTGTAAAAGTTGATAATATTGCACAAAATTTAGCAGAATTAGGGAGAAAGTCTCCAAGTTTTGCATCATCTAGTGCATCTGCAACCAATAAATTAAAATTGAATACATCTCATTCATATTGTGAACTAGAAAATATCGAAATAGCAGAATTGGCTGCTTATTGGTTATATAAAGAAAATAATCACGGAAAAAATCGTACAAATCCTTTCATAGAAAGAATACAAACTAACTTATTAACGGTTTCTTCTTTTTCAGCAGAAATATCTAATCAAGTAATTAATACTGGTTCTTTTGCTTTAGTAAATAATTTTATCAATAAAATTAGAAGTTTATACATTTTGAATCATCCAGTAGACATATTGCAGTATTTGAATGAGAAAAAACATTTAATTTATTTATTGATAGAAGCTCATGAACAAATAAAAAATATTTTTAATAACAATAAAATTGTGCTAAGGGTTGCCTATGATCCAGAAATTATTGGTTGGAAAAAATTAATAATTGATATTCACACTAATCTTGATGTAGATGAAGCATTTGATAAATTAAAAATTTTAGATAACATTTGGTGGTTAGATATTTATTTCAAATTTGGTAATGATTTAGAAATTAATATTAGTTTTGATGAAATTTAATTGGGCAGAATATCTTGATATAGCAAAAGAACTAGCTGATATAACTTCTACCATTTCTACTGATTCAGAAACAGATTCTAAACCAATAATATCTGAAGCAAAACTGCGTTCATCGATAAGTAGAGCCTATTATGCTGCCTTTTGTACAGCTAGAAATTATTTACGAGATATTTTACATGATCCAAGATTGTCAAAGGCCAGAACTGGTGATACCAATGAACATCAATATGTAGCAGATGAATTCAGATGCAATAAATCAAAAAATAAGAAAATGATAGAAATAGGAAATGATTTAGGTAGGCTACGGCAATCTAGAAATAAAGCAGATTATGATGACACTATATATACTTTAGAAAAACAAGTGAAGTTTTCTTTGAAATTAGCTGAGAATATTATTGAAAAAATCACAGAATTAATTAAAGATACAACAAAGTAAATTCTTGTTAGAATAATTCAATTTTATTCAAAAATTTTATCCTTCAAAAAATATTCTTTGATACTTCAATATCAACAATAAGTGTAGAACAAGTCATCAAACCACAATGGCAGAATTTTACATCTTATCCACATTTGAGCAATTTAAAAGTGAGGGTAGCAGGTGGTGATAGACTATGCTGCATTGAGGAGATGACGAATCACCGATAGACACAAAATGTGAGCGCTGTTAATACGACTATGTGTGATTCTTTCTATAGCCTACAATTTTCTTCTGGCTTAATGCCATGTTCGCAAAAGTCGTGAAACACCGATAACATCAAGCATCAATCCACAATGTAGAAACTTTAAACCTTGCTCCACAGTTGGGACATTCTGACAGCAAACTTAAATTTGTGGCGATCGCACCTTTGCGTGACCTTAAACTGCCATTCAGTTTTGTGATAGGGCGACTTGCACATAACAAGCAGCACATAACCGAATCAGATCCATTTTCATCCTCGCCCTAGCAGGTGGTAATATCTGCGCTAACTGATCAACATCAACCCCTACAACCTTAGCCAACGCCTCCAAATGCTGGCGAGACGGCGGGGGATTAAACCGAAACTTTGCCCATCGAGCGATCGCCTCACTTCCCTTTTCCTTGATTCTGCGAAATCGTTCCTTCTGCCTGCGCTTGTTTAATCGCTCGTTTCAGAATTAACACCGCCATTTGCGACAAAGAACGCTCCTCTGCATCCGCCAGGATTTACTCCCAAGATTAATTAACCAGAAATTTTCTCCGAGTTCTGTTGATTTACCTGACGACTTTCCGAACACAGCAAAGACACCCCGCTTTTTGTACGTGGGTTGGTTCTGATACGGATTGGGGAACTGCGATCGGCAGATTTTACAGCTTTGCTCCCCATCTCTGCTGCTGGACTTGGTGCTACCTGATTTGGTTGAGCAAAGATAGCCCCAGTGCCGCTTGGATATCTGCCGATATTGCTTGGGAACAAGATTTAGAAAATGGTTGGAACGAAACTTCTTACCCCCGTCTGTATAAAAGTGTTGTGGTAAACCAGAAGTACCCCATTCTTCGTGAAGTCCATATTCTGAAGCATATTGCTTGGACAAAATTGCATGACGTAAGCGCCAAAGCTACAACCTGAGAACTTGGTGCATTGACAAACAATTAATTAATGTACAATCATAGCAATGCCTAACGGCCAGCCGCTTGGCATCTACACCTAAATAAAAGCAGGCTAACCTGTAATTTCAGACACGAGCGTATAGCCAGCAGGATAAAGTAGATGTAGAGGCTAAGTCAAACCTATTAGCAGCACATGGGTTTAATGCAACTAGGATTTTTGTGGAGCGCAATTAATTATGACTGCTTTGACTTTACAATTACCTCCTAATCTGCAATTTACTGATGAGGAATTTGCACAAATTGTCGCCGTGAATAAAGAATTACGGCTAGAGTTAACTGCTGAAGGGGAATTAATTATCATGTCACCTACTGGTGGAGAAACGGGAAACCGTAATTTTGATTTATTAGGTCAAATATGGTTTTGGAACCGTCAAAATAAGCTCGGAAAAGCTTTTGATTCTTCCACTGGTTTTAAATTACCAAATGGTGCAACTCGTTCACCTGATGCTTCTTGGGTAAGGATAGAAAAATGGGACGCTCTTACCGCAGAACAAAGAAAGAAATTTCTCCCTTTGTGTCCTGATTTTGCCGTGGAATTAGTTTCGGAAACTGATGATGTGGAAGATACTAAAGCCAAAATGGAAGAATATTTAGCAAATGGCTTACAACTCGGTTGGTTAATTAATCCCAAAGATAAACAAGTAATAATTTATCGCCCTAATCAAGCACCGGAACTTTTACAATCTCCCACAAGTTTATCGGGTGAAGATGTTCTTCCTGGTTTTGTTTTAAATTTAGAGCAGATTTTTGCATAGATGACTGATTATCTTGATTTTATTTCTACAATTACTGACCGTTCCCAAACTAAAACTTTTATAGAAAAGGATTTAGAGACAGAACTCAAGTATTTAAACAATTTGATTAAATACCTGAAGAAGTAACTCAATATTGCAATAAAGCAACTTTATTCAATAAAGATAAAATTGCTGAACTTGAGGTTTTTATTGAGGAAAATGAAGCGGAAATTGCGGATAGTCAATGTACACCAAAATCTAGAATCTAAAATTGGTGCTATCAATCTGAATTCTACCTTGATCCTGTCCTGGTGTCTGGCCAGGAACCGAGAAATTAGACTGCGGCTGTTGAGTAGGCTGCTGCCAGATTAAATTACCATTCCTGTCAGCCACCACTGGGGTTGTTGGTGCGACAATATCTGGACTAGGAGGCTGGACAGCGTAGGGGGCAATATTAGTTTGTACACCAGAAGTAACGTTAACAGGTGATGTTACTGTTGTCGGTGGTACTTGGCTAGGCAGTGTTGGGCTGCTATTGAAGTTATTGTAGGAATTTGGTGGTAAATTGTTTGGTACAGTTGGTTGAATGTAACCAGTCCCAGTATTTAACCCAGTGCTAGATGAAAAAGCTTGGTTGGGTGAACTATTGGTACTCGGAGTCTGCATGACTCCACCAACGGAGGTTTGCCCTAAAGAATTGATTTGAGTTGAAGTCTCACCATTTATGCCAGACAAGGCTTGGTTTGTGGGTTGGTTAAGTGGGGTTCGTAAGGGGATGATTGAGTAAGTATTTGGACTATTTTCGGTTTGATTACTGCCAATTCCCGAGATGGCAGATGTTGCGGCTGTTACTGTTGGTTCAGATGATACTGGTAAAGATCTGATACCTAACGACTGATTACCACTATCAAACGTCCCCAAGCGCAATAAATTTTCTGCTTCTAAGACAAAAGGATTTCTCGGCTGAGGTGCAGGCGTGTTATTAACCATTCCTGGTACAGCATTGGATGCTGTGCTGTTAGCAGACTGTTGTTTGCTAATTTCCTGGAGTAAGTTATTACTCTGATTTGCCTGAGATTTTTCCTTAGGGTTACTAGGTGGTATCGGTAGACTTACCTGATCAAAGTCATTAAACAAGGCTGGTAAGTTATCAATATCTGCCGCAATGGCTTTATCTTCTGCTGATAAGGAGTTATTAGGCTGAACAGAAGTGAATTCTTGGTTTGGCTGGTCAGTAAACACATTTGGATTAGACCAGTATTCCTGAATTACCAACCCTAGCACGGATAAAAAAATTGCTGTTCCCCAAAAACTAGGTTTGCCTAAATTTAATAACCTGGCTTTGAGATAGCGTAAGTAGGCGGGGGGATAATGGCGATGTGGCATAGCTGCTGAAAGTTATTGGTAGGTGTCAAAACTTGATCAAAGCTTAAAACAACGACTGTCAGATTTTTTGGCGTTTTTTGGGTAAATGCTTCAATCGCAGTTAGATGATGACTTTATCCTAGCCTTTCAAGATTTTTTAGTCATTAGAAATAAATTATATGGTAATTAAAAATTTACTATTCGCCTTATCGGTTGTTCTGGCGAAACTTTCTAGACTGACTGGGATGATTAATGCTCAGATTTGCGGCTTTGGTCATTTTGGATATCATCACAAATTCAAAGCTGCACTAATTTATTGTTGTGGCTGGCAATATTTCCACTTATCCACTCTCTAGCAATGTCTCAATCCGCTTGTGATGCCCATTTGCTCATAGCAAACATTTGAACAATGGGATGAGGGTACGGCACTTTAGGCGATGGACACATCGCACTGTATTTATTATTTACCAGGAGACTACAGTAATGATGAAAGCTGAAGATATCATGACCAAGGACGTAGTTACCATTCGTGGTTCGGCTACAGTCGCTGAAGCTGTGGATCTGTTGAAGGAAAAAGGATTGCGGGCGTTGGTTGTGGATTGTCGCCATGATAATGATGCCTATGGTATTGTCACTGAAACAGATATTGTCTACAAGGTAATAGCCTACGGTAAAGACCCCAAGCAAGTGCGGGTTTACGAAGTTATGAGCAAGCCCTGCATTGTTGTCAATCCTGATTTGAGTGTGGAATATGTAGCACGATTGTTTGCTAGTACTGGTATTCGTAGGGCACCTGTAATTCAAGGTAAATTATTGGGCATTATCTCGACAACCGACATTTTGACCAAGAGTAATTTTGTGGAAGCGCCAAAAGCGCTCATGCTGGAAGAGAAAATTCAACAAGCGATCGCAGAAGCTCGTGCTATTTGTACTGAGCATGGTGCTTATTCTAAAGCCTGTGCTGCTGCCTGGGATGAAGTAGAAGAACTCCAGGCCGAAGTTGCTCATCACAAAGCTGAAGGCATGGTATCAGCTAAAGTTTCTTTTGAGGAATATTGTAAGGATAATACTGATGCACCTGAGTGTCGAAATTATAGCAGGGGACAGGAGATAGGTGATAGGTGATAGGGGATAGGGAATAGGGGACAAGGAAGAAAGATTATTCACCACTCCCCACTCCTTATCTGCTTCACCGTTGAGCAACCCGCATCAATAAGAATACACCTATTGCCAAAAACAGAAAGTTAGGTAACCAAGCTCCCATAAAGGGGGAAAGGATACCTGCTTGTCCCATGGCACCACTAATAAAGAAAATTAAGTAATACGTAAAAATTACGATGACACTTACAGCAAAACTTGTCCCTCGCCCAGTACGTTGGGGTATGCTTCCCATGGCTGCACCTACTAAGCCAAAGACTACGCAGACAAAGGGCAAAGAAATTTTTTGTTGGATACGTACTTGAAGTTTACGAATTTTTTGCCGATCGCCACCGATCCGTTCTACTGCTAATTGTTCTAGGGATTCGGTAATATTCATTTCGCCGTAGTCCCGGCTTTTTTCTGCCAAATTTAAAGGTGTGCGAGGCAGTTGCAGTTGTTGGTGTTCAAATCGTAAGATGTTGCGATAGGAGCGATCGGGTGCTACTAAATAGACCGTGCCGTTGTAGAAATCCCAAACATTTTGAGAGGCGTTCCACTGGGCAGATTCGGATACCACAATTTGATTGAGACCTTCTGTGGAGCGATCAATAATTGTTAAACCTTTCATGCGCTTACCATCAAACTGGTCGGCATAAAATAAGCGTGTCAGTATTCTACTTTTGCTACCATCTGGCTGTGGGATGTCCCGATATTCAGGATAAAAAATATTTTCCTGTTTAAAAGTAGGCTTATCTGATTTGAGGGCTTGCTGAAGGGTAAGAGTTGCTTGATAATTGGCGGCTGGTGCTATTTGCTCGTTAAAGACAAATGTCATGCCTGTGACAACAAGACTTAACATCACAGCAGTTAACACCATGCGATAGACACTTACACCACAGCCACGCAGGGCAATTAATTCACTCTCGCTAGAAAGACGACTATAGGTCATCAAAGTAGCCAGCAGTGTGGACATGGGAAAAGCTAAAACAATAAAATTTGGCAGCTTTAACAAAAAAACCTGAATAGCGATGTTGATTGGCAGTCCAGACTCGACAATTCTCCTCACTAGGTCAAACACAGCATCAATAGTCACGCCAAGTGATGAAAAAGCTCCCACACCAAATAAAAATGGTGCCACCAATTCATTGGTGAGGTAGCGATCCATGATCGTAAAAGGCAGTAGTGAATTGAGGCTGTAAAAAGACTTGAGCTTCTTTGATAACATAAGGAACTATCAAGATTAAGTATGGGCACCCCAGGCGAAGCAAAGCACGAATATTCTCTTTAAAATTACATAATTATCACCAACTAATTTTCAGGAACTCAGAAAATGAAACGAATTAATTAGGTTTTAATAGGTAAAAATAAAAAATGCAATTACTAATGATTAATTTATGCTTGAAAGTTATCCCCTAAATAGTATTGCCGGACAAGGGGATTACTATAAAGTTCGTCAGCATTACCAAAAGCGAGAATTTGTCCTTCACGCATAATATAGGCGCGGTCAGTAATGGCGAGGGTTTCGCGGACATTGTGGTCTGTGATTAAGATACCCATGCCGCGATCGCGTAGTCGTGCCACAATTTGCTGAATCTCGGAAACCGCAATTGGATCAACTCCGGCAAATGGTTCATCCAAAAGCAAAAATTTTGGGCCTTCTCGTCCCGCAGCCAAAGCTCTAGCTAATTCTGTCCGGCGGCGTTCACCACCAGAAAGTTGAATTCCTTTGCTATTAGCTACTTTTTCCAAGCGAAATTCCCGCAGTAAAGCTTGTATTCGCCTTGACCACTCCCATCTTGGCACATTGGTTTGCTCTAACACCAAAAGAATATTATCCTGTACCGAGAGTTGGCGAAAAACACTTGCTTCCTGGGCTAAATAGCCAATGCCTAATCGCGCTCTTTTGTGCATGGGCATTCCGGTTATTTCCAAATTATCCAGCCAAACTCTTCCCTGATTAGGTTTTTCTAAGCCTGTAGCAATGTAAAAGGTCGTCGTTTTACCCGCACCATTGGGGCCTAGTAAGCCGACGACTTCACCTTGGGCAATGGAAAGATTGACGCGATTGACGATATTTTTTTTACCGTAAGATTTGTGAATATTTTCTAAAACAATTTTCACTATTCGCGTCCTTTCTTAGTGGTTGATGCTAGTTAGAACGATTTAAACTTGGTGTCGCTGGGGCACGTGTAGGGGCTTGACTGCCAATTTCCGCATCGTTCACCATATAGGTAGACTCTACCTGTCGGTTGGCTTGGGGTAAAGCGACAAATCGTCCTTCATCAATCAGATAAGTCACTTTCTCCGCACGGATACTATTGACCCCCTGTTGTAAAATATAAACGTTGCCACTGAAATCAATCCGACGTTCTCTGTTGAAATACTGTGCCTGAGCTGCTGTTGCTTGCAATTGACGGGCAGGATACAACATTTGCACGTTACCGCGAGCAGTAATTACTTGAGTATTCGCGTTATATTCTTGCACATCAGAGCGGATGGTGAGGGGGCGATTTTCCCCAGATGTTTGTGCAGTAGCAGTTTGTACTTGGGTAGGAAATGCCAATGCACCCAAGAGTGCTGCTGGTAGCATCAAGGCAAATCCGAAGCGACGCATCTGTGATACTGGCAATTGATAGTAGGGCTGCATAATTAATTACGAATTTAGGATATCAGCTTGTATACTAATTATCTCAATTACTTTGTCTAGAGATAAAATCTGCTATCTGGAGTAACTTGGGATAACTGCTGGCTGAAATATTGACGCTTTGCCAAACCTCAAGGTTTCGCTAGTGAATCAACAAGTTGATTTGACTTGACACTCCCCTGGCTAAAGCCGAGGGAATTCTGTAATCTTCCTAGCTACTTGCTCCAATAGGTTTTCACCTAAAAGAGTAGAGGTTACTAGTCCTACAGCGTTACTTTGGGGATGCCCTCCCCTAGCTTGTCTTGCAAGATTCAAAATGTTAATTGCTGCGTTTTTATCTCTATGCAAATTGCATCCACATCTACAAATATGGGTGCGAGTTGATAGAGATTTTTTCACAATTGCCCCACAATTACTACATTTTTGACTCGTGTAATGCGGAGCCACAGCAATTGCTAATTTACCAAATTTACTAGCAAAATACTCAATCCATTGCCGAAACAAATACCAGCTAGCATCAGCAATTGACCTAGCTAAACAATAGTTCTTGAGTAGATTACGCACTTGTAAGTTTTCATAGGCTACTAAGTCGTTAGACTTGCACAAGTTACGCGCTATTCTCTTAGCGTGTTTATTCCTTTGCCTACTTATTCTTAAGTGCTTTCTAGCAAATATAGCTCTAGCTTTTTTACGTCCAGAAGAACCTTTTTTCGTTTTGTAAATGAGTCTTTGAGCGTGTTTGATAGCTTTATCGGCTTTTTTCAAGAATTGAGGATTAGCTTCTTGATGTCCGTTTGAATCAGTGTAAAAACTTTCAATCCCAACGTCTAATCCCATTTCATTTCCTGTTTTTGGTTGAATGTCTTTCACTTCAACATCAATACAGAATTGGCAGTAATAGCCATCAGCACGACGTATTAATCTAACACGTTTAATTGACTTAACAGGATACGTTTGAATATCCCATTTACCCAACAATTTCAATTCACCAATACCTTTTTTATCAGTAATGGTAATACGTCGTTTAATTGGGTTTAGTTTCCATTCGCTAGTCTTGTATTCGACTGAACGGTTATCTTTCTGAAAACGTGGATATCCTTTTTTGCCTGATATTTTCTTTTTACAGTTTTCGTAAAATCTTGATATTGCTAACCACGCTCTTTCTGCTGACGATTGTACAGCCATTGAATTTAGGTTAGCTACAAACTTAAATTCGTTACGTAGTTCTGTTGAATATTTGTTTAAAGCAAATCTGTCAATCTTTGCTTCTCTTGGTGCGTCCATCCAATATCTCAGACATTTATTTCTGATGAATTGGGCAATTTTGATAGCTTCCTCAATCGCTAAACATTGAAATTTTTTAGCTTTAACTTTGTACTCTAGAACTAGCAACTTAATCACCTCCTTACGCTTGTATTCCTTGTCATAAATAATACTTGTGGACTCTTGTGGAAGCCATTCTTGGTATAGAAAGCCTCAGCCAGTCCATCTTTTAAGGTCAAAAGATAAATCGAGTTAACGTGCATGGTTAACAGTGTGTCTACTAATTGGTGGAGTAGGTTGGTTCCTATTCCTTGAGCTTGTTTGTCAGGCCGGACACAGATTGTTTTCAACTCGAAGCGAAGAGTGTTTTCCCATTGCTCACAATTGCCAACAACAAATCCCAGGAGCGCTTTTTTTCTCCATATAAACCCGACAAATCCGGGTGTGTTGAGGATTTCTTGCAACCGGATTCTCGCTGTTTCCATAGTCCATTGCTGATTCATCGGTTCACCGTTGAATACTTCCACAGCTAACTGAGCACATTCATCCAAATGCTCAGTGGTAAATGCCAAAATATTTTCTTCCATTTTTGATGGCAATGATTTTATTCTGTATCAATAATATTGGGAAATAAGAAAGAGCTTCCCATTCCCCAACTTAATATCCTGGATTACCTCAATACTGCTCGGTTAAGCAAATTCGTGAGCCGAAAACCCTTGTAGAGACGTTCCCTGTAACGTCTCTACTAATCGTTAATCAGCATAATCCGAGGCAAAGGCGAAACCTGATGATCACCCAAATTACCAGCGCTTATTTTGTCTGCACCTGTTTGTTGTAACGCCGTCAACAATGCGGCACTTTGGCTCAAGAACTCGTCCACATCAATACCGCCGTAAATAGATGGATAACGTCGCAGGCGATTGCTGCCTTCTCCCAGTAAAATAACTGCACCTCGCCAGTTGCGATTACCCAGATGATACAATGCCACGGCAATTTGTAAAATGCCTTGATAAAAGGTTTTTTCTGGTTCGCTTGCTTCGATCCACAAAGCCTCTAAAGTGTCATGACAGGCGTAGAACTGTCCAGAATTAAACTGTTCTACACCTTGCCAAAACTCTTGGGGCATAATTTCGCTCATGCCATGCTGTCTCGCACTTCTTTGATTGTTTCTAAAGAGATATCTTGTTTGTCTCCAGCAAACTCGTTATCCGGCGTGAGGAACAGCATACAGTGACATTCTTTGCGTTCTCTCATAGGCACACAGGGACAGTTCCAATATGTAGCATTGACTTCAGCTTCTTTGTCTTCATAGTGGCGACAGGGACACAAAGGCGCACCTAGTTCGTCTTTATGTTTGGCTAGTCCTTCAATTACCACTGCGGTCACAGAAGGTTCAGAACAGAAGTAGGTTCCTGTCCGCTTGGCGTATTGTTCGGAAAAGTGCCGCATTGCCTCTAGGCTTTTATCGGTGGATTTTGTGTTATTTTCTGATGAGATCATGGGGATCGGTGCTCATAATTTAAATATTTCTTTGCATTGTACCTCAGCCTCATGGGGCTATTGATGGGGGTTTTTCCCCAACCTTTGAGGAGTGCTGAGTGCTTCCTCCCTGAGTTCTAAGTAAATTTAACGTGAGTCTCCAACGGAGGCGAAGTTGCGGGAAGAGCGAAAGAAATATAATCCTCCGTACTTTTTATTCCTCACTCAGCACTCCCCTTCGACTTCGCTCAGGGCAAGCGCACTCAGCACTATTTCTTAGGAGCAGACGCACTGGGGGCACACCACCCGCTATGAATGAAAGAAACTATTTTGAGGCGACTAATCAACGGGTACATTAATAATGATCCTGACAGTTAAGACCGAACCCACAATAGTGTGTTGAGCCTG
>JADEXK010000087.1 GCA_015207155.1 Nostocales cyanobacterium LEGE 11386
GGGCATTGGTTATTCCCCCATTCCCCCATTCCCTTGTCCCCTTGTGCCCTTGTGCCCTTGTCCCCCACTGCCTCTAACGCTGATTCAAAACCAAATTGACAAGCAGGTAATTCATCTGGGATAGAGTAAATTATCTCTGCTGTAATTTCTTGTGGTAGTTGGCGGCAAAAATCTAAAGCTTGTTCTAGGGTTTCGGAACCAAACCAGCTAATGGGGGCAATTTCCCCCCAGCCGATACCTGTTTCATCATGCAAATGGAGAATAATACCCTCGCGGATTTCCCAGATACCGTGACTGGTAGCTAGCGGTTGCAAAAATCTTTGCCGATAAGGACTAAATCCCCACTGATAAACCATTAACGGCCTGCCAGCATGAATCCTATACCGAACAGCAAGCAACACCAAAAGTGCATGTTGACGGCGATGAATTTACAGTTACTGACTTTTTCCGGTAGGTGATGATTTTGCTGGACGTGATGGCATAACTTCCAGGCGTAGGGTAAACTTAACCAACTCAACAGCGTCCATACTGGGAACATTCCCCATAGGACAAATAGCAAAGTCAGGGGATAAATACTCCCTGTAAACCAATATAGTAATTGGGCAGCTTTTGCCGTACCCAGACGCACCACAGGCGATCGCTTGCCTGCGGCTATGTCATCTTTAACTTGGTGAAAGTGTGAGCAAAACAAAATTAAGCTGGTGGCAATTCCCACAATCACCGAGGCTGCTAAACTGGTGATTGACCAAGTTTGTGTTTGGCTATAGTATGCTGCTGCGACTGCTAAAGGCCCAAAGGCAAAAAAGCAAAGAATTTCACCTAAACCCTGGTATCCTAAGCGAAAGGGAGGCCCTTGGTACGTATAGCCCAAGGCACAGCACAGCAGAATTATGCCGATGATAGTTAGGTCTTTTTGCCAAGTTGCGATCGCTAGTATTCCCAACAAACCTGAAACTAAACACAAGTTTCCTAGCCAGAATATTAATAGCTTATTGCCAGTTATGTTAACTAAAGAATGGTGTTTATTTTGATCAATTCCTGTTTCTGAATCAAAGACATCATTACTAATATTTTCCCATGCCAAAATTAAAATTGCCGCAGCTACAAAAGTAGAAAATATTACTAAATTTAAAATTTTAGTTTCCGCAAAAGCGATTGCTGTCCCTACCCAAATAGGCATAATAGCAACGCTGTACATCGGCGGTTTAATTGCCGCCATCCATAATTTAATTTGAGGATGTGAAACCTGCTTTCTAGTCATCAGCCGTGATTAATTAGATTACTAGAACCTTACTCATATGTGAAATTTTATGGTTTTTCGAGACACCAGATGCTGCTTATGTGCCAAAATCTATAGCTTTTGCCGTGGTTGGTTAACCTCCTCTTAGTAACACTCACTTTTTGGCTGCAACCCAAAACTGGGTATGGCTGATCAGCGTTGATGAACACCATAAATAAAGCAAACCATACTCTGGTGAAGTGGCAACTGAATATGTTACCTGTAGAAATACGACCACGTTTAATTACACTTTAGGAAGTTAACTTAAAAAAAGTTTACTATTGCTAGATCCATGACAGTCTCACCATGTCGCAGCAACTCCTTGGTCAAAAATAAAGACCTATATCAATTTTTGTTAACCGTGCAGGAAAATTGTCTCCAAAATAATTGTAGGCAAATTGTGAGTATTTCGCTGACTCTTGACTGGGTAGATCCCTTAGTTGTACTAGATAAACTTACGCAAGCAAATGAAATAAATTTTTACTTTGAGAATAAAGGTAAAGGAGAAGCGATCGCGGCCATTGATACTGTAGCAAAACTACAAATTGATGGCAAAGAGCGTTTTACTCAAGCTGAGTATTTTATCAAATCTTGTCTAAAAAATATAATTAATTTTGGTAGTACTAATCAACCTTTTGCTGGTGCTCACTTTTTTTGCTACTTTAGTTTTTTTGACCAAAATACTCAAGCAGATTATCCATTTCCTTCTGCTACCATTTTTCTACCTAGTTGGCAAATAGCTGTAAAAAACCAGCGCTGCACATTAGTAAAGAATATAGTTATCAACGCCAGCGTCAATGTAGAAAAGATATTGCAGAATTTACAGAGCAAAATTGCATTGATTCAATCTTTAGAATATTCTTCTCCAAATCTGGATGGTTTTCCCACAAAATTTAGCAAAAAGTCCGTCACTAATTCTACAGAATTTAAACGTTCGGTAGTGTCTGCTTTAGAAAAAATTCGGTCTAGTCATTTAAGTAAAATTGTTTTAGCAAATGCCTTAGATGTGAAATCAAATAATTATTTTAATTTATTTAAATCATTAAATAATCTCCGACAAATACATCCTAATTGTTATATTTTTTCCACCAGCAACGGCAAGGGACAAAACTTTATAGGAGCAAGCCCAGAACGATTAATTAGCATTCATAATCAACAATTAATTACTGATGCTTTAGCTGGTTCTGCACCTAGAGGAAAAACACCTGCTGAAGATGCAGCTAATGCCAATCGCCTATTAAATAGTGAAAAAGAAAGACACGAACATTCCCTAGTGATTGATTTCATTACTCAACGCCTATCTCAGTTAAATTTGTTACCCCAAGTATTAGCACCGCGCCTCAGACAATTATCTAACATCCAGCATCTATGGACACCAATCAGCGCTATAGTTCCAGCTAATATACACCCTTTAAAGATTGTCTCCCAACTGCATCCTACACCAGCCGTAGCCGGTGCAGCGAGAGATTTTGCTTGTGCAGAAATTCGTCGTTATGAAAGCTTTGAGAGGGGTTTATATGCTGCACCTCTGGGTTGGATAAACTCTGAGGGGAATTGTGAGTTTATTGTCGGCATTCGTTCAGCTTTGATAGATGGCGATCGCGCCAGGTTGTATGCTGGTGCTGGTATCGTTGCTGGTTCTGATCCTGATAAAGAATTTGCGGAGGTACAGCTTAAGCTTCAAGCTTTGCTCAAAGCATTGGTATAAATCTTTCAAAATAAAAAACGCCTCTCATTTTCTGAGAGGCGTTTTTTATTTAATTAAGCTTTGCGATTAACCATTGATAGCAGGAGCGCTGATTGCAACAGGAGCGCTGTCACCAGCAGCCAAATCCAAGGGGAAGTTGTGAGCATTACGCTCGTGCATCACTTCCATACCCAAGTTAGCGCGGTTGATCACATCAGCCCAGGTAGCGATAACGCGACCTTGAGAATCAATCACAGACTGGTTGAAGTTGAAACCGTTCAAGTTGAACGCCATGGTGCTGACACCCAGTGCAGTAAACCAGATACCGATGACAGGCCATGCAGCTAGGAAGAAGTGCAGTGAACGGCTGTTGTTGAATGATGCGTATTGGAAGATTAAGCGACCGAAGTAACCGTGTGCCGCTACGATGTTGTAGGTTTCTTCTTCTTGTCCGAATTTGTAACCGTAGTTTTGTGATTCGCTTTCGGTGGTTTCACGAACTAAGGAAGAAGTTACCAAGCTTCCGTGCATGGCAGAGAACAAAGAACCACCGAAGACACCAGCCACACCCAACATGTGGAAGGGGTGCATCAAGATGTTGTGTTCTGCTTGGAAGACGATCATGAAGTTGAAGGTACCGGAAATACCCAAGGGCATACCGTCAGAGAATGAACCTTGTCCGATGGGGTATACCAAGAAGACTGCGGTTGCTGCTGCTACTGGTGCGGAGAATGCTAGGCAAATCCAAGGACGCATTCCTAAGCGGTAGGATAGTTCCCATTCACGTCCTAAGTAGCAGAATACGCCAGTTAAGAAGTGGAAGATGACTAGTTGGTAAGGTCCACCGTTGTACAGCCACTCATCTAAGGATGCTGCTTCCCAGATGGGGTAGAAGTGTAAGCCGATAGCGTTGGAGGAAGGTACTACTGCACCGGAGATGATGTTGTTTCCGTACAGTAATGAACCTGCTACTGGTTCACGGATACCATCGATGTCTACTGGAGGTGCGGCGATGAAGGCGATGATGAAGCAGGTGGTTGCTGCTAGGAGGGTGGGGATCATTAATACGCCGAACCAACCGATGTATAGGCGGTTGTTGGTGCTGGTGATCCACTCGCAAAAGCGATCCCATACGTTGGCGCTGGTGCGCTGTTGTAAGGTTGCGGTCATGTTTTTATGATTGCGTTGTTTGTGTATAAATCAGGCGCTTTTGTTTTTGCCTGTGAACTTATGTTACGAAGTTTATTGCGTTTTGTAAAGTAATTTGAGAAAAAATTTTTGAATAACCCTGTAGAAAACTCTGAAACGACCTTTTTTTAAGGTAAATGGAGCCTCAGGGGATAAAATTTATCAAGTGCGATCGCGATCGCTTGGCGTAACAATCATATATATGTGCTAGGAGAAAGCACCTCTGGGATATTAACAATGTAGTACCCCTATTTAAGGTGTTTTATGCTCATCTCTCATACTCGCAGTGTTACATATAGTCCTGCTTATACAATTGTTCCTACTTATGAGTGCTTTAATCGCTGCACCTACTGCAACTTTCGCACCGAACCCGGTCAAAGTCCCTGGATGACTTTATCGGCAGCAGAAAGCATTTTGCTACAACTGCAAAACCAGAAAACCTGTGAAATCCTCATCCTCAGTGGTGAAGTGCATCCCCATTCATCAAAGCGTCAGGCGTGGTTTGAGCGAATTTATGATTTGTGTGCATTAGCACTAGCAATGGGATTTTTACCACATACAAATGCGGGTCTATTGAGTTTTGAGGAAATGCAAAAGCTGAAAAATGTTAATGTTTCCATGGGTTTGATGCTGGAACAGCTAACCCCAGCATTGTTGAACACTGTACATCGCCACGCACCGAGTAAATTACCTCAAGTCAGGTTGCAACAATTACAATGGGCGGGAGAGTTGCAGATTCCCTTTACAACGGGGTTACTCTTAGGAATTGGGGAAACTGAGCATGATTGGTGGGAAACTTTAGCTGCCATATCTGACTTACATCAGCGTTACCATCATATCCAAGAAGTAATTCTGCAACCCCACAGTCCGGGGAATCAGCAAACCTTTAATGCAGAACCATTTGACCCTTATCAACTACCAGACGTTATTGCTAAAGCACGTCAGATTTTACCGTTAGATATTACGATTCAAATTCCCCCCAATTTAGTTAAAGATGAGCGATGGTTACTCGCTTGTATAAAAGCTGGTGCAAGAGATTTAGGGGGAATTAGCCCCAAAGATGAAGTAAACCCTGATTATCCTCATCTTCAAGAGCAGACATTGAGAGAAATTTTACAACCTGCGGGCTGGGATTTAGTCCCACGGTTACCCATATATCCGCATCTTGATCATTGGTTATCTGGGGAGTTACAGACGGTGGTGCAGCACTGGCGCACTCAGATGATTGAGTTGGACTACGGCTAATTACCAGGAAATAACAATAAATTTAGCCTGCAAGTAAAATTTCCCCCTGAGGGGACGGAAGTTGATTACAATATTCAACACCCCTTTCATAGCACCCAACAATGGCAGCTAGACCTACCACTCGTCAACCAAAGTTTAAGTTACAGCCTTCCTCATCTCTGCCCACATGGGCAAATGAAACGGAATTGGTAGGATTAGTATTTGACCTAGAACCACTTACGTCTAGTTCTCTTTACGCACAATACACTATTGCCCTCCATGCTTGGTTTCTTGACCAAGTGCGGCAATTTGACCCAGAACTTTCTGCTTATCTCCATGATGGCGAGTCAGAAAAACCCTTCAATATCTCAGCACTGGAAGGTCAACTGCTTCCCACTGGTAGACAATTACAATTGGAAGCAAACCAAATTTATCGCTGGCATGTCAATGCTTTATCTGCAAAAGTGGCACAGTTTCTCCAACAATGGTTAACTCAACTGCCACAAACCCTAGATTTAAGAGGTGCAACCCTACAGATAAAACAGGTGAAAATTGCTCATTCACCCACTACTTACACGCAATTATTACAGCCACCAGAAAAATACTCTAACGTCAATCTCAGCTTTATCTCACCTACTAGCTTTCGCCGAAAAGGTCATCATTTTCCCCTCCCCGTACCAGTGAATCTCTTTCATAGCTACCTGCGTCGCTGGAATGACTTTTCTGCAATTCCTGTACCACAAGAATCTTTTCTCGACTGGATAGACGAAGGTGTGATTATTCATCAACACTGCTTGGAATCAGTCAAGGTGGCGGCTGGTAAACGGGGTTCTGTAACTGGTTTCACCGGGGCGATTGCTTGTGGTTTGAGTAAAGCGGCTTTAGCTAATACCGAGTTTACCCAGTTGTTTTATGCCTTGGTAAAACTTGCACCCTATTGTGGCACAGGACACAAAACCACTTTTGGACTAGGACAAACTCGTTTAGATTGGGTGCAACCAGAAGCCAGCACATCGACGCAGATACTAACAAATATGCTGGGAGAACGAATTGAGGAATTAACGGCAATCTTCACCGCACAACGCAAACGCACAGGAGGCGATCGCACTGATAAAATTGCCGCTACCTGGGCGACAATTTTGGCACGGCGGGAAATGGGCGAATCATTACAAGCAATCGCCCAAGATTTAGAAATGCCTGTTTCTACCGTCAAGACTTATACCAAACTAGCCAGGCGATCGCTGAAAGAGGGAGCGGTGAGCAGGGAGTAGGAATAAGGAGACAAGGGGGTCAGCAGGGTGAATCCACCTTCTTTCCTCACAAAAACTAAAGAATCCAATAGATCCAGACTCAGTTTAGGATTTTCAGACCATCTTGTTAGGAATTACACACATCCCGAGCAATACCTGGATGGTAAAAAAAGTTGCACTATCTGCGTACTTGTACTATACTTTTGACGAACATGAGACATTTAAGAGTAACAAGCTCTTTAAAATTAACTTGATGTGGAAACAATGATCAAATTCAATCAAAAGATCCGCACAATACTAGGGACAGCATTGGTTTCTTGTCTGTTACCTCTGACTTTTAATGCTAAACCAGCCGCAGCTGCAAATCTTGTTGCTAATGGAAGCTTTGAAGAACCAGATATTGCCACAGGTAGTTTTATTCTTCTCCCATCAATTCCTGGATGGGGTGTTGAATATATTAATCCATCTGTTGGTAGGATTGAGATTCAAAATAACGTAGCTGGGAGTCCATTTGATGGTAACCAATTTACAGAATTGGACGCTATCGGTCAGCCTCGGATTTTTCAAGATTTACAAACAATAATTGGTCAAACGTATAATTTACAATTTGCATTTTCACCACGTCCTGGAGTACCAGAAAATATCCTTAGTGTTAGATGGGGAGATGTTTTATTAGACCCTATTTCCGCGAGTGGAGTAGGACTATTAGATACACAATGGCAAGTATTTACTTATGAACTAATGGCTACAAGTGCTATTACTCGTCTAAGCTTCGACAACAGGCTAGAGGCACTTAACGGTTTAGGCACATATTTAGATGCTGTTAGTGTTACTGCTATTACCCCAGTTCCAGAACCTAATGCTATGTTAGGTATTTTGTTTATCAGTGCTGTTGGCACTACTTCACTGCTGAAACGAACAAAGACAGCTAAAGCCTAAATTTAGTAACCACAATTATCAATAGTAAATATATTACTGTCATGTTTAAAAGTTAATAGCATGGCAGTTTTATTTTAGTTATTGGTCAAATTTTTTCTTTTTAAATAGAACTTACGCAGTGACAAAATTGGCTATGTGTGTTCAATTCCAGTTTTTGTTTAAGTTGTTATCAGATAAACGAATTGGGAAGCCACCCCGTTGGGTGGGTTTCCCGACTTGTAGGGAGTGGCGAGAGACCCCAAGACCGTACTGCCTCCTCCACCCTGCGGTCAGCACTTTTAACTCAAAACTGATTTTTCCAATTTGCCAAATCAGCTAAAGAGCGATCGCGGTAACGTCCATAACGCTCTGGTTTGCTTTTGATTTTTACGCCTAAATCTGGCAAAATCCCAAAATTAGGTGGCATTGGTTGGAAATGTTTAGGCGAAGCAGAACTAATAAATTCTAATAGCGCCCCCATCATGGTGGTTGGTGGTGCTGTCAATGGTGCTTTACCCAAAGCCAGCCGCGCTGCATTTGTTCCTGCTAACCATCCGTCTGCTGCTGCTGCGGTATAACCTTCTGTACCAATCAACTGTCCAGCTGCTAATAAAGTCGGACGTTGCTTAAATTGTAAGGTAGGGTACATGAGCTGAGGTGCATTGATAAACGTATTGCGGTGCATGACGCCCAAACGCACAAATTCAGCATTTTCTAAGCCGGGAATCAGCCGGAAGACTCGTCTTTGCTCACCCCAACGCAGGTTTGTTTGGAATCCTACCATGTTCCATAGTTGACCGGCTTTATCTTCTTGTCTGAGCTGCACTACAGCATAGGGACGTTCGCCTGTGCGACTATCAGATAATCCCACAGGTTTGAGGGGGCCATAGCGCATTGTGTCTTCTCCCCGATGTGCTTGTTCTTCGATGGGCAAACAAGCCTCAAAAAACTTCGCCGTTTCTCGTTCAAAATCCTTGAGTTCTGTTTGTTCAGCTTGACGAAGTTCTTCCCAAAACCGCAGATATTGCTCTTTATTCATCGGACAGTTGAGGTAAGCGGCTTCACCTTTGTCATAGCGCGATGCCAGAAAAGCAACATCATAGTTAATCGATTCTCCCACGACAATGGGACTAGCGGCATCAAAAAAGCTGAGGTATTCCATCCCCGTAAAGCGGTGTAAATCTGCGGCTAAGTCTGGACTAGTTAAAGGCCCGGTTGCCAAAACCACGATTCCTTCAGGTATAGCCGATACTTCGCCTCGCCGGAATTCAATTAAAGGATGAAGAGATAAAGTTGCCGTCAAATCTTGACTAAATTGCCCTCTATCTACAGCTAAAGCCCCACCGGCGGGAACAGCATGTTCATCAGCTTTAGCGATGACAATCGAACTAAGTTGACGTAATTCTTCATGCAACAATCCTGTAGCGCGATCGCTTGCCATTGCTCCAAAGGAATTACTACATACTAATTCCGCCACATGTTCTGTATGATGAGCAGGGCTGAAGCGTTGTGGACGCATTTCATGCAGAATTACCGGCACTCCAGCCTGAGCTATTTGCCAAGCTGCTTCTGTCCCAGCTAGTCCACCTCCAATTACTTGTATCGGTTGTTGATCCATAGTTCTACGCTCAGTGTCACCCAATTGTAAATTCCTGGGAGTACATACCAATCATAGATGATATGGATAATCACCAAAAAACGCTTCCTTCCTGAATCAGGAAAAAGCACTATACTTTTGGGGTGTGTAGCCAATTATCAACAAGTCCGCACAATTTGTTCAATTATGAGTTCAGGCGATGCTCCTGCTGATTAAAGAAGTTTTCATCTGGCTAGGAATATTTTTAAGTGTTGTTGGTCTTTTCTTGACTAGCTGGATTGTGATTCCCGCGCCCATTTACTCTTTGTTACCTTTGGGAGTGGGAGCGCCAGAAGTCTGCCATTGGCTACTGTTGTTAAATGCCTTAGCGTTGGCAGTATCGTTTTTGGGAATGCGTGGCAATTGGCTACAATATGTAGCTTTGGGTATGAGTGCAGTGGGAATTTCTTTAAGTATGCTGCCATTACTGCAAATATCTTCTGTGCAACAGCAGATGCAATCGGCAATGCAGAATGAATTGGGTAAAGACTACCTCACATCAAGTTCAGAAAAATTTGGGCGATCGCATCCTTTTAGTTTACTAGATGCGTTTCAAGGCATTCATACTGATGAAATTCGCTACACTCCTAACATAGAATTTGCCTCTCCTGATGGTGTACCGTTGCGCCTCAATATCTACCGTCCTCCCCAAGTCGGAAAATACCCAGGAGTAATTGTGATTCACGGTGGCGGTTGGCAAAGTGGTAGTCCCGCAAATAACGCCGAATTCAGCCGTTATCTGGCGGCTAGAGGTTATACTGTTTTGGCGATCGCTTATCGCTATGCACCCACTTACAAATTTCCCGCCCAACTTGATGATATTTACAGCGCCCTAACTTTTATCCAGGAACACGCCGCCGAGTATGAAACAGACATTGACCGTATTGTCTTACTCGGACGTTCTGCCGGTGGGCATTTGGCAATGTTAGCAGCTTATCAGCAAGATATTTTACCCATCCGCGCTGTCATTAGTTACTATGGGCCATTCAACCTCACCCAAGGATACCGAGAACCACCCACTCCCGATCCTTTGAATGTCCGCTCTGTACTTGAAGACTTTTTAGGTGGTACACCAGACCAACTTCCAGAGCAATATACCAAAGCTTCACCCATCAGTTATGCTAATCGCCCACTGCCACCAACTTTATTAATTCATGGCAATCGTGATCATATCGTGCAAATATTCTTTGCTAGGCAGATGTTCCAAGCTTTGCAAACATCTGGTAATCAAGCAATTCTCCTAGAAATTCCTTGGGCAGAACATGCTTTTGATTACATTTTTAACGGGCCGAGTAATCAGTTAGCACTGTACCATACTGAGCGTTTTTTAGCTTGGGCTTTGAAAGCCAAGGTCTGAAGATGGCGATCTTGCTTACAGCCGCTTCACCTGGACAGGATGTGGAAGCGGCGGCGTTTCCTACTTCCTATTCCCCATGACTCCATAGGGTTACTACAACCTGTTGTGGCATCAATTGACCAATGGGGGCTGGTTTCATGTCTCGATAGTCCAGTAATTGAACTATGATGAGGTAGGCGATCGCTAAAAGAACAGAAATTGCCCCTGTAATAATGGCAACTAGTTTCGAGCGGTTCATGAGTACTCCCTGTCAATAATTATCCCGTGTATATCTTCTATCTTGCACTTTTCACGGGCGGATCAACCTTGAACACTCAAAAATAGCCTATAAATGTCAGTTCGATTGGCGATAATTTTTAACTGGGCACTAGACTATGATGTCATGCCAGATTTTTCTTTGGAATCAACAAAGCTAGAAGTAACAAACTTTTTCATAAATAAGACACAACAGGCGATGCGTTCAGTTTGCCGAAATCCTAAAATATTTTGCACAATTTTATAGATGGCTTTTTTACTATTTGCTTGAAAATCGGGAAATATCATTAAAGCTTCTTCTAAGAAAATCAAATACTGTGAATAGTCAAAAAATAATGCCTCTCTAGCCAGTTCAAAATATGATTTAGCTAAAGCATGACGATACTTCATTGACAGTTGGTTCGTCTGCAAAAGTTTTTTCTCAACTTTACCTAATACTAGATAGTGGTTTTTTAACCAACGGCTTTTGGAAGAAGTTGAAACTGTCACAAAACCGTAGCGCCTATAGATTGCATAACAGCCAGGTTGATAGACAACTTTAGCTTTATTCATGACTACCGATATGAAAAAATCTCTATCCTGTGCCGCAGTCAAGGTTTCATCCCAACCTCCGCTATTTTCTACTACGCTTCTTTTATAGAGTAAAGCAGCCAGAGCAACCCACCAATTTGCTAGTAAAGAAGCCAGAATATCTGTTTGTGCTTCAGAAATTTCGATATTTTCTAAGTACTTAGATCCATTAGGTAAATGGCGCTGATGTCTCCAATCACCATAAACAACATCTGCATCTGTTTCCTCTAAAAATCGGACTTGTCTTGCTATTTTTTCAGGTAAAATATAGTCATCAGCATCTAAGTACTGAATATACTCTCCTTTTGCTAACTCAAAGCCTCTATTTCTCGCGTAATTGCCGCCTTGATGAGGCAAACTTTGCCAAATAATTTTATCTCCATAACTTCTGAGAATTTCTAAAGAATTATCAGTGGAACCATCATCAATGACAATAATTTCTATAGGGGAATAAGTTTGTTTTAAACAGCTATCAATTGCTTCTGCCAACCATTTCTCTGCATTAAAGCATGGTATAATTACTGAAACTATTCTTTGTGTCATCTGAATTTTCCTTCAGTGTCTAAAAATGTATTGACACAGTTATGAAGTTAGCACTTGCCTCCAAACCTATATCTATAAGAGCAGCTATATTTAATAGCTAAAAATATTAGTAGGGGAACGAACAATCAGAACTAATTATTTTTTGACGTTAGCATATTTAAGCAATTTGTTTTTGTATGGTCTTGTCACACGCCTCAAAGTTTCTTTTGGAGCTAGTTGCATTGCCCACAACAATGTGGATAAAGCAGCATTCTTTTGACCAAGTTCAGATGACCTGACGGCATGTTCATACAAGAATTTAGCAAAAGCCTGTGGGTGCTGGAGAAGCAGTGATTTATGCTTTTGGATGAGGCGGTCAAAATTCACCTGACGCAGCGAGGGATCTCGGGAAATTCTTGGGCCATCGTGTACATAAAGGCGGTAAGTCACAGTTGGTAAACCCAGAATTGAGCAAACAGGATTCAGGCGCAAAAACATTTCTGTATGTACACGCGAGGTGAAAGATTCATCATAACCACCTATTTCTAGGAATACTTCCCGCTCTACAACCAATGTCTGCTTAGAAAAAAACGACAACCCAGATGCAATTTCTTCCAGGAAAAAATGCGAGCCACGAGGTAAAGTTGGCGGTATGCGCTTATTCAGAAATTTACCATCTTGATTCACAACCTCCAGAGCCGATAGCACAGCCACAGGTTTTGGCAAAGTCGTGTTGGCAAGAGCTTTGAGGGAAACTTCAGCCATGTGAGGTAACAGTTCGTCATCGTCGTCAAGGTAAGTAATCCATCTTCCGCTTGCTGTCTTTGCCCCAACATTACGAGCTGCCGAAGTTCCGCCGTTTTGTGGCAAGCGAATAATTTTAAGTCGGGGGTGTTCGGACAGATTCACTGGCTGATTGGAAGCATCATCAACAACAATTACTTCCACATCTTCTACAGTTTGCGCTAGAGCAGTATTAACAGCCCGTGGTAATAAATGAGGGCGGTTATAAGTAGGAATAATGATACTGAGTAAAGGGTTGCTCATCTTTAAATGAAAGCAAAAGTTAGTTATTGATGACTTTCCAGGTTCGGGGTTGATAAAATAAACACCGACTTGTATTCCTGCTTGATTTCACAGTAAATCGAAAAGATTCGATTTTATCAAAAGAGCGTACACCTTGTTTAAGGTATATATTGGCGCTATACACACCAGGAACTAAACCACAGTTAGACATCTGCATTTGAATTTCCACTTTTCCTGGAAAGACTTCCAGAAATTCATTGTCACTAGCTGAGGTGATAGTCAACATCCGAGATTCACCTTCGCTGAGAATGGAAAGTAAAAATCCCAAATTAACATTTTCAATGTGCTTATAAGCTTTGCATTCTACAGATAGATAAGCAGGTTCACCAGTTGTCAAACTTGGTAATAAATTCCCTTGTGCATCTTTAAAACATACAGAAAGAATATCTAAGCCTAAACTTTCGCCTTCTGGTTTTTCTGGTAGAGTCATCAAACCTTCAGCTTTTTCCGTTCCACTCAAGCAAAGGTCTTCTTCGTATTTACGGATTACTGTTTCAGTTTCACCAGCTAAAATCAATTTTCCTTTTGATAAATAAAGGGAAGATTCACAGACATTTAATATATTATATTGGTTATGAGAAACTAGCACAAAAGCTGTACCTTTTTCTCGCAGCGATGCTAGGCGATGATGACATTTCATTTTAAATTTGATATCGCCAACAGCCAGCACCTCATCAATCAATAGAATATCTGGTTCTATGTGAACTGCACATGCAAATCCCAGTCTAGCCGCCATACCAGAACTATAAGTTTGTACAGGTGAATCTATGGCATCCCCAATTCCAGCAAAATCTATGACCTCGGCAAATTTTTCTTCTATTTCTTTAGTTGATAAACCCAAAATTGACATATTGGCGTAGATATTTTCTCGCCCTGTTAAGATCGGATTAAACCCTGCTCCCAGTGCAATTAATGGAGCTAGCCTACCCTTCACTTTTACACTGCCAGTATCCGGCTTAATCAAACCACTAATAATCCGTAACAGCGTACTTTTTCCCGCGCCATTTGACCCTACTAGGCCTAACGCTTCTCCTCGCCGCAATTGAAAGCTGATATCTTGTAACGCCCAAAACTCTTTTGAACGGAGAGTATCGCTTTTTCTATTTCCACCTACTAACTCTGTAGAAATATCTTGAACACCATAAAATAAAGACCGTTTTAAGTCTCTACAGAATTTTTTAGAAACGTTGTCTACCGAAATAACGACTTCAGTATCTTCAGGCTGAACCGAAATTTTTTGCTCTATTAAATTAGTCATCATTAGGAACTGACTCTCTCAACCACAAAAGGCATAGCAAGACGGAATACAACCCAGGTTAATACTAATCCTACTAAAGTAAGTGTACTAACCACCCAAAAACCGTAAGGTTCTGATACTACTCCTGTTGTAGCTAACTCTCGCGTTGTTACCAATAAAGGAGTGACGGGATTCATTTGTACTAAAAAACCAAATGTGCCATCTTTGGGAACTGGATAAACTACAGGAGTTAGGAACAGCCAAAAGCCTGTAATGAGAGTTAATCCTTTAGATACATCTTGATACAGCACTCCTAAGGGAGCTAATAAAATACCGATAAATGTTCCCAGTAAAATTAAATGAATTAATGGCACTGGAGTTAAAATTACCGTCCAACCTACAGGAATGCGAAACCAGATAAACAATGCCACTATTAAAATTAGCTTAACGGCAAAGTTAAAAAATACTTCGCCCATCTTAGCCAAAATCAGTGCTTCCCGGGGAAAGTTTACTCTAGCTAACATTGGTTTTGCACTTGTCACTGCTTGCACTGGCGCATTTAAAGCTTCGACAAATGTCTGCCACAATGCAGTGCTAAACATAACATAAGCAGGATAGGGTATATCTGTAACACCAACGTTAATGACTTTAGCGTTACTGGCAATGGTAAAACTAGTAGCCATAACAATAGGCGGTAAAAAAGCCCAGGCTATGCCTAAAAATGATTGACGATATTGAGCGCTAATATCCCTTACCATCAATCGCCAAGCCAGTTCGCGAGAGGCTAGTAAGTCTCGCCACATTTGCTTCAACAAATCCACCGGATGCCTAAGCATACTTTCAGGTGTGTAAATCTTGACCCCAGACGGCTGAGATTTTAAACTTTTATTTCGCTTCAAAAATTTTCCACCCTTTGCAGCAAAGTTTATAGATGTAATTCGTAATTAATTGGTAATTTGCCGCATTCTTGTGGCAAATTTGTAAAACTTTGGGTAGGGTGTGGATTTTCTACCCTACCTGATGAGTTTAAATGAACTCAACTTTGCGATGATGCTGTCATTGCAGGCTTTGCAGGCTGCGTCTGGACTGGATTTTGTTTGCCTTGTAAATATTTGCGGGCATAAGAATTAGTCAGGTAATTATTCAGCGCATGATCCATTTTTTTCATAAATTTTTCTATGCGGTGAACTTTCCGGCCAAAAATACTTTTAATTAAAGGCGAGATGATTGTATAGTGGCGTCTTCTTCCCAAACTGTTGTATTTCTTTTCAAAGTACTCGTCTTCAGTCAAATTCCACTTTTCGCTTAAACGTTTGAGGCTAGCCATCTCCCATTCATCGCTCCAACGCAGCATATAGAAATGTAGGTCTGACCATTTAACAGGTGGCCCTGGCACATAAGTCACAATAGATTCGGGTTCGATGTAGATGGAACCGCCAGCTTCGGTAACAAGCATACACAAATCAACGTGTTCTTTTGTGTTGAGCAGTGCTTCATCCAGCAGACCTAATTGCTCAAATATCTCTGTGCGGACAATCATACAATGGAACTCCGCGAGTCCGGTTTTTTGCCGTTGCAGTTGGGGACGGACATCAGCTACCTGCCGTCCTTGCTGATAAATTTTTTCTATGATGCGGCGTTTGGTAGTCTCACCTTTGGTTTCGACTTTCACCCCGGATTCGCCACCTGCACAATGTATTTCTGTGTGCAGTGGCTGGTGCTGACAAATTAAGGGACTAACTATGGTGGCTCCTGTTTGTTCAGCACAATCGACCAAAGCCTTTAACCAACCAGAAGTGACTTCCACATCGTTATCAATAAAGACAACATATTTAGTGTTGACTTGACGCAATCCCAAATTTCTGGCGTGGTTTGGACAGAGGTAGTGATTGGTACGAATCAGTTCAAATCCTTTTTCCTGTGCTTGCTCTTGTAGGTAGCGCTGGATATGAGATGGCGAATTACCATCTACATAAATTAGCTGAAAAGGATATTCCGTATACTGGTAAATGCTTTCTAGGGAATTACGAGTGTGGCTAAATCGCTCTCTGGGAGCAACAATAATTGTTACTTGTGGATCTGTCATATGCTAATGTCTTTGTGCCTGCTTATAGTTTTTCAATGATAAGTACTCAAGCAGATACCTCAATCTTCTGCTGTTCGGACACTGGAGACTGGACACGCTCAGGATGTTTGTGGGCGAAGCGATCGCTAATAATAGTATTTAGCCGTTTCTCCATCGCTACGATCATTTTTTCTATTCGCTTCTTACCCCGTGGCACAGGTAGACTGCGAATCATGGGTTTAATAAAGGCCTTATATCGGCGATGTCCCAATTTCTCATACCGTCTTTCAAAATACTTATCTTCGGTCAAATCCCACTTTTCACGGAAGTGCTTCAGGCTTGCTAGTTCCCACGCATCGCTCCAGCGCAGCATGAAGAAGGCTAAATCAGGCAATTCAAACGGCGGCCCTTGAACGTAGGTGACAACAGAGCGGCGATCGCAGTAAATACTGCCTCCAACCCGTGACACTACCATACAAAAGTCCAGGTGTTCTCTAGTAGCTAGTAGCCCTTCATCAACTGGCCCGGTGCGCTCAAATATATCCGTGCGAATTAATATACAGTGAAATTCTACATAATCACACTGCACCAGCTGAAGTTGATCGGGCACATCAGCAACTCGCCTGTGACACAACTGGCTTTTTTGATAAATACGCCGTCTGATCCCATCCTCTGTCTTCTCCTCCGCAATGTGAGTTTGTCCACCAGCATTGTGAATTAGTTCATGCACAGGCTGATTAATACAGATGAGCGGGCCAACTACTGCGGCTTCTGTCTCTTCAGCAGTTTCTACCAATCGTTGCAACCAGCCTGGTGTAACTATCACATCGTTATCGTAGAAAACTAGATACTTGGTGTTGACGTGACGCAAGCCTATATTTCTAGCTTGGTTGGGAGAGAGATAGTAATCTGTACGAATCAGTTCAAATCCTTTCTCTTGTGCTTGTTCTTCTAGATAACGCTGGATGTGAGGTGGAGAATTACCATCTACATAAACTAAGTTGAACGGATAATTTGTATTCTCGTAGATACTTTCAAGTGATTCACGAGTACAGCTAAAACGCTCCCGTGGAACAACAATAATCGTAACTTGTGGTTCTGCGGTGACTGGCGAATTCATGAGCTAAATCCTCTGCTAATATCAAACGATTTCAAGTGGTTGCAAATAACATTGATTGAAGGCACCTATTTTGGTTATGGTAGCACCTTACACTTTTTTTAACTGACATATTCAGGATTAACTGAAGTATCAGAAAATTCTGGACACGGTTGTGAACTATTCAACAATACTTGCTGATAAATTGCCACTAATTCATCATTTAACGTGTTCATATCGTAGTGCTTTTCTACATAAGCACGACCTGATTTGCCCATTTGTTCCCAAATTTCTGGATGCTCAATGAAATAGCTTAATTTTTCGGCTATGGCATCAGCATCTCGTTCTGCAACTAGAAATCCAGAAATACCATCTTGTATTAATTCAGGAATGCCACCATGACGAGTACCAATGACTGGCAGACCCATCGCCATTGCTTCTTTTAACGTGTTGACAGGAGCATCCTGGTTGCCATTAACAGCAGTTACGCTAGGAGCAATGAAGATATGAGTATGGTCAAGAATTGCAATAATTTCCGGCTGATTCTGCCAACCGAGAAGCCTTACTTTGTCAGCAACATCTAATTCCTCAATTAGCTGCTGAAATTGTGCTTTTAAAGCTCCATCACCAATAATGTTGTATTCGATATTTGCATAAATTTTTGCTAATTTAGCAATAGCACGAATACCATATTCTATGCCTTTTTTTTCTACGAGGCGACCTGTTGTGGCAATCCGAATTTTGCCATCTGAAGACAATTGCCTTGCTTTAAAAGGAAATTGACTGCAATCTATACCTGAACCATGGACAACAATTTTATTTTCATCGCAACCTAGTTTAATTGCTCGTTGCCTGAAAAACTCGCAGTTAGTGAGAAAAAAATCTCCTTTAACAAATAGTGGATTATAAACATCTTCGCCCTTTTCTTGAAGATATTTACTAATATCAAATCCCCGAAATGATGTGATTATTTTTCCTTGGATAGCACCTAGATCTCGAAGTACCATAGCATCGAGACCAAATACCCCAAATTGACAGTGAATAATATCATAGGGTTGAGATTGCAAAAATGGTGCTACTAAATACAGCAACCTCAAGGAAGCAGCTCTTCTACCATATTTGAAAAAGTTGAGAGACCTCAGCAACACTAACGGATATTTAGGAAAATTAACTAATAATATTGCTAGTGCTTTGAGAAAGCGCCAGAGGTGATTTTGAGGAACTGGAGGTATGTAATGCGTTTTCTGCAATAACTGATATTTGTCTACATTCGGATGCACTTTAGAAACATCTTCCGATTCTTTAGCGTAGATATGAACTTCATGCCCCCGTGCAATCAAACCTGTAATTTGATTCAAAATGAATGTTTCCGATATTACGGGAAATCGTCCGGCGATGATTGCTATTCTCAACATATCATTTGACTCTAATTGGCTATTTTATTCTGTGCTGCTGTGATAATTTTTCAGTGCTTGAACTGATTGGTCAGCCTTTCACCGTTTTCCTAACAAATGATTTTGAGACAAGCACAAATTAAGATTTCCCAGTAGCACTGATAAAGTAACTGTAGCTATATGTATTCAGGCTTGATTTAACCACAAAAATTAAACTCAAACTTGATTTTAAATTATGCATCACAATCTGAATCAAATCAGGAGGATATCAATTATTCAAAGCAGATTACATCATTAGACTCCTAAAAGTTTTTACTTATTATCAACCTTGTTTCATGCTACTGAAATTTTTATCAAATTTAAATTGAATTAAACATCCTTCCTTGGACATATTTATATTTTAATTTAATGAATTATATCGCCATAACACAGTAAGTATTGTAAGAGTTATATATCAGCTTTATCACGACTTTTAGTAATCAAAAAATCGCTTTGCGTACTAATCAAAAAATATTTTAATTTTCCAAATGTAAATTTAACACATAAGTGTACTTAAGCATATACTACAAGTATGAATTTTTGATGAAGATGCTAAATTTTAGTCTCATAAATCACGACGGCAAATTTAGCAAAGAGTTGATTAAGAAAGTTAACTTTGTTGGAATTAACTACTATGTCCCGATCCTTAACTGAAGAAATTCTCTCCCAATTACCAGGTGATGTTTTGGCAGGTTTGCGTCAAGGCGATCGCATCCTTACATCTATCAGAGAAAACACAGCACCAGTGCCAACAGTAGTTAAAGAAAGTCAGCAGATTTTAGGTGCTGTAGACTGGGATGTAATTGTTTGCGGTGGCACATTAGGGATTTTAATTGGTTGCGCTTTGGCGGTAAAAGGATTGAAAGTAGCGTTAATAGAGAAGGGAATTTTGCGTGGGAGAGAGCAAGAATGGAACATCTCCCGTAAAGAGTTAGCAGTGTTTTTGGAATTAAACTTGCTGGCAGATGCAGAATTAGAGCAAGCTATCGCTACCCAATATAACCCAGCTAGAGTTAGCTTTCAAGGTGGTGGAGAAATTTGGGTAGAGGACGTTCTTAATATTGGTGTAGATCCAGTTTATTTACTGGCTACATTAAAAACAAACTTTTTAGCTGTCGGTGGGCATTTATTGGAAAATACACCCTTTATTGAAGCGGTAATTCATCCAGATGGAGTGATGGTAAACACCCAGTTGAAAACAAGGTTATTAATCGACGCGATGGGGCATTTTTCTCCCATTACCCGCCAAGCACGCCAAGGCCAAGCACCAGATGCTTTGTGTTTGGTAGTGGGAAGTTGTGCCCAAGGTTTTCCGGAAAATAACTCCGGCGACTTGTTATTATCATTCACAACTTTACAAAATCAATGCCAGTACTTCTGGGAAGCTTTTCCAGCTAGGGATGGCAGAACCACTTACTTATTTACCTACATGGATGCACATCCACAACGCTTGAGTTTAGAAGCTTTGTTTGCAGAATATCTGCGTCTGCTACCAGAATATCAAGGTGTAAAATTAAGTCAATTGCAATTTCAACGCGCACTGTTTGGCTTCTTTCCTACCTACCGCCAA
Organism: Nostocales cyanobacterium LEGE 11386; assembly: GCA_015207155.1. Lineage (GTDB taxonomy): Bacteria > Cyanobacteriota > Cyanobacteriia > Cyanobacteriales > Nostocaceae > LEGE-11386. The sequence goes on from JADEXK010000087.1 coordinate 20,374, forward strand.
AGCCCATTAAAAACTCCTTGGAATCGCATTTTAACTGTGGGAGATAGCAGTGGTAATCAATCTCCCTTGAGTTTTGGTGGTTTTGGGGCGATGGTGCGTCATCTCAAGCGTTTAACATTTGGTATTGATGAAGCATTGCAAACGAATCAATTATCAGCAAATGCGCTGCAATTGCTGCAACCTTATCAGCCAAATATGACAGTTACTTGGTTGTTTCAAAAAGCTATGAGTGTGGGTGTAAATCAGCAAATTCCCCCAGATCAAATTAACCAACTACTCACGGCGGTATTTCAGGAAATGCAACAACTGGGTACACCAGTACTTAAACCATTTTTACAAGATGTAGTCCAGTTTGGAGGACTGACACAAACATTATTAAAAACTGGCTTATCCCATCCAGGATTAATTGCCAAAATCATTCCGCAAGTGGGTTTAGGAAGTTTGCTTGATTGGATGCTGCATTATGGTAATTTAGGTATTTACACTGCCTTATTTAAACTCAATCCAATGCTAGAAACATGGATAAATAATCAATCAAGCGAACAACAATATTATTGGCATCGTTTAATTGATGCCTGGAAATACGGTTCTGGTGCTGACTATTTTGATCAATGATTGCGAAAAACTTGAAAATTAGGTGTGTGAGAATAACATGATTGAGCGAAAATCTTTAAGCATAAAATACTTCACAGTACTGATTGGCTTACTACGCGATCGCCAGGGTTTTCTTGACGAAATTCGTCAAGGCGCGAGATTACCAAGTAAAATCATTTCTTTGTTGGTTTGTAGTTCCATCTTTCTGGCTATTTATGGCGGCATTATTGGTGCATACCATAGCTGGATGCAAGCTTTATCTTCCGCCATCAAATTACCAGCGCTTTATTTAATTACACTGCTAATTTGTCTCCCAACATTGTACTTTTCTAATATCATTTTTGGTTCCAAACGGACTTTTGGTCAGCACTTCTCACTAGTTTTAACTGCCGTTTCCGTTACTAGCGTACTCTTATTTAGTTTTGCACCAATTACACTATTTTTCTTAATTACTACCAATAATTATCAATTTTTAATTTTATTAAATGTAGTAATTTTTTCTATAACAGGATTTATTGGCATATCTTCTTTGTATCAGGCAATGAATTTGGTTTTAGAACAAGAAAATGAAGGTAGCAAAACTCGTAAAAAAATCTTACAATTTTGGCTATTTCTGTATGCTTTCGTAGGCAGTCAGCTAGGATGGACTCTCAGGCCTTTTTTTGGTGCGCCTGATTCTACATTTCAACTGTTTCGTGAAAGAGAAGGTAATTTTTATCTGAGCGTTATTCAAGCTATTAGCTACCTTTTGGGATTCCGTTCATGAGTGATTAAGTAAGTCGGCGGGAATAAATCAAACTATGTGTTTTGCAATGTAAAATAATTGTAATTCAGTTCGTAGTAAGGACTTTAGTCCTTAAATAAGGGCTAAAGCCCTTACTACGAACCTTATCCTGGAAAGTGCATAACTCCTTGAGCATCTTGGTTAAAAAACGCATTTTTGTCTAACCATTTATTTTACTAGCCAGTATTAAGTAGCACTAGGCTACCAGCAGCAATTTCACCGTGTTTTTTCTCCCAAGCCAGAACATCAGCAACTGTGAGGGCGTAGTCAGGATTACCTGCGGCGGCTTCGCAAATATCTATGACCACCCCAGGTAATACCAGCGACTGAGCAGGATATTGGTCAATTCCCACACCATCACTGTGAAAACTCTTAGGAGCATTGATATGAGTAGCACTGTGTTCGCCTAAGGTGAAACGCCGTAAGGAATAGCCGTCTTGTGGAATATTGGCAACGGTAGCAATCACTAGGCCATTGATTGGGGGATATTCATGTCAATTACATGACTAAGGTGTATGACCCGTGAATAAGTGATAGTGTGGGAGTTTTGACCCATAGCTAGAGCTATCAAAGTATTTACTAATAAGAGAACTCTAAAAAATGTAAGGATTCAGGTGCTGGGGTATTGACAAGTGTGGTAGGGGAAGCAGAATATAGCAATTATGGAAAAAGACCTGCCACCAAAACTAGACATTGAAACCCTAAAGCAGTTGGAGAAAGAGCAACTGG
>JADEXK010000088.1 GCA_015207155.1 Nostocales cyanobacterium LEGE 11386
GAGGGAGGGAGGGAGTATCTTTGTTCTTCTCCCCTTGTCCCCTCTGCCTCCTTCCCCCTTTGTTTTATCGCAAATTAGCTGGTACTTCTTCAGGAACTACCCAATAATAAATTGTTCTTCCATCCACTTGGAGCGTCTGCTCTGGTTCCCAATCGCCCATAGTGAAAGCATGGGAAACAATTCGAGTCCCAGGTTTGAGTTGCTGCAATAGCTGAGGACGGAGCTTAAGGTTGATATCAGGTAGTAGGTAGAGTGTGACTACTGTGGCTTCACTAAAGTCAGATTTGAACAAGTCTTGCTGCACAAATTGCACACGATCTGCAACGCCTGCCTTTTCGGCATTCTCTCTAGCCTCTTGGACAAGCTCTGGATTTATATCTATCCCTACTCCGCGTGTGCCATACTTTTGGGCGGCTGTATTCACTATTCGTCCGTCACCACTTCCCAGATCATAAAGCACATCATCTTTGCCAACTTTTGCCACTTCCAACATGGCATCCACTACTGATTGTGGTGTTGGGACAAAAGGCACATCACCAGGACGTTCTTGGGGTTGAGTTGTCGGTGCAGGGGTTGATGTTTCAGTTTGTCCAGTCAAAGTAGACGGTTGTGTACCTGCTTCAAAGTCCCGTTGTTGAGGCGTGCATCCAACAATTCCCAGGCTGGTAAGACTAGCTCCTGTAGCCAGTAAAAACAGGATTTTTTTGAAGCTCATGAGTTTTCTCCTTGTCAATAGTAATCAGTGGTCAGGTATTGGGGAATAGGGAAAGAAATTATACTAATATCCTCCCTATCCCTCACATTCTCTGTTGACGATAGCGATTCCAGAGCAGCAGTGGAATTCCTGCTGCCACAACTAAAACACCTACAATTGCCCCCACATTGGTATAAACCAAACTGGAGTAAAGCAGGTAGCCACAGACGGCACAAAAAAGCAACGGTGTCACAGGATAAAACGGCACGCGAAACGGTCGCAGCATGTAAGGCTCGCGTATGCGTAGAACTAGCAGTGATACACCCGAAAGTAAGAAGAAAAACCAAAACACGGGGGCGGTGTAATCCACCATGGTTTCAAACCCTCTACGGGTAATAGTACCTAAAAACACTAGTGCTAGGGCGATCGCTACTTGTAACAGTAAGGCTTGGGTAGGAGTGCTGTGACGTTGCTGCCAACGTCCCATAAATCTAAACAGTGAAAAATCTTGACCTAGAGCGTAGTTAGTACGTGCCCCGGTAAAAATCGTCGCGTTGATTGCTCCTAGGGTAGAAACTGCAATCAGCAGGCTGACAAACCAGGCTCCTGGTTCACCCCAAAGAGAGCGCATTAAATCTGCGGCTACTGCTTCTGAGTTGGCCATGTTTGCTAATCCCAGTCCTCGCAGATAAGCAAGATTAATTAGCAAATAAATAGCAGTGATAATGCCAATGCTCCAGAGTAGCGATCGCAAAATGTTGCGTTGTCTGTTGTGTATTTCTGCTGAGATATACGCCGCCTCGTTCCAGCCACCGTAAGACAGCAACACAAACACCATCGCCAAGCCCCAAGTGCCTGATGATGCCGGTTCTGTTGGGACAGTAGAATTTGGCATAGCAACTAGTCCCAAAATTACTACTAGTAATAAACCCAACACTTTTGCCGCAGTCAGTAAGTTTTGTGTCCACTTACTTTGTTGCAAACCAAGGATATTCAAAGCCGTTAAAAGCGCGATCGCACCTGTTGCATAAATAGAAGATGAAAAATTACCTATGCGCCATATCTGAGAGGCATAGTCACCAAAGACGAATGCCAGTAGCACCAGCGAACCTGTTTGAATCACGGTCATCCGGGCCCAGGCAAATAAAAACGCAACCCCTCGCCCGAATGCACGCTTTAAGTAATAGTAGACACCTCCCACATTGGGATAAGTTGTCGCTAACTCTGCATAGCACAATGCTCCTACAAAAGACACTGCGCCACCAGCCAGCCACAACAGCAGTACAGCCATATCACCGCCTGCTTGAGCCGCCACTAGAGCAGGGGTTTGGAAAATTCCTGCCCCGATCACAATGCCAACAATTAGAGCTACTGCGTCTGGTAATGTCAGTAATTGCTTGGGCGCTGCTGTTTCATCTGTCGCTCCTAACTCAACTAAACTGTAGTGTTCTTGGCTGCTCACATTGATACCTCATTAGTGTTGAGTGTTGAGCGAAGAATCTTCCTCGGTATACTCAAAACATGAAAATTCACCATACTCAGTGCTGAGTGCTGTAAAGCGGGCATAGCTGCACTTATAGCCCGTGCTGAGTAAGAAGAGCATAAAAAAATCTTGATCAACGGTGTAGTTGGATTTACTACTCAGCACTCAGCACTACTTTTTAGGTTTTGGGCTTCGCCTTGGACCACCAGCCCAAGGTGGTGGCCCTTCAGCAGGGCGAATTTGAATTACTGAGCCATCAGCACGAGTGATGGTAAAAGCATCAAATTCGTCGCCCCTGCTCCCCAATTCGCCAACGATGGTGACTCGCTCTCCCTGTGAAAGGTCAATGCTATGCCACCAACGGGGGCCGGCATCGACAATAATTTTTCCTGAGCCATCATTCAGGATGAAATCATTGCCGACAATACTTTCTACTTGTCCAGTGATGGTTACGCCTCTAGGGCGCTGTAAGTCAACAATTCTAGTTGTTTGTGCTAATGCCAATTCGGGAATTGACAACAGCATAGGTATTATAGTTGCTATGGGGGCGATCGCCAGTTTGACTAAAAATCGCTGATTCATAGATGAAACCTCCAAGGGTTCATAATTTAATACCTGCATTTAGCCTAGAAGTTGTAACCAACACCTAGCAGTAGCCCCACCTCAGTTTCATCAACAAAACCAACGTTTACGCCAGCCGTTGCTGTAAATTGAGGTGATACGGGAACATCAACACCACCAGTCAGTAAAACACCCACAGAGCTATCCCGACCAGTGGAAATGGCAGCCCCGCCACCTAGATAGGGAGCGACATTAATTTGTTGTTCTCCAGTTTCCGTAACTGATTGAACTGGAAAGTCAACCGTTAAGGGAATGAGAAAAACTTGATCGTCGCCCAGAAAAGCCGCAGGACGAGCAGAGAAGTTATTGGTCAAACCAATTTTGCTAAATACAGCGAAGGAACCTTGACTGAGTGTAGTGTTACCACCAAACCCAATATTGCCACCAACTCCGATATAGCTGGGCCCTGAACGGGTAGCTGTACCAGGCGTAATTTCTTGCGCTGTTAGAGTAGCCGGTGCTGGTTGTTCAACAGTTGGGTTATTTTGGGGGGCAGTTTGGGTGTTTGGGTCTACTTGCAAATCAACAGATGAAGTAGTCTCATTTGTACTAGGAAACGATATTGTTTGTGAGTCCCTAGAAACTGTTTCGCTTGGTTTTTCCGCATGAGCTGGGAATATACTCAAACCAACTATTGCAGTTGTCAGACCGAAGCAGGAAACAGTTTTATTGACAAGATTGATAGTCATGATGAATTCTAGTAAGTCGTTGGTCTAAAACTGAAAGTTGGCACAAGTTTTCCGAGCGTGGTCTACATGGAATTCACTTAGTAATCCCATATATTCATTGTTAACAATAAATGTGACCCAAAAGTGACAAGGAGGAATACAAGATTAAACGCCAAACAGTATTAATTTAATTAATATATAAGCTGATAAATCTATCTTATGCAGTATTTTTAATTCCAAAATTTATTTCTTTTGGAGTACTAGTATTGGTACAATATACGATTATGAAAAATTAGGTTAAATATACTTACTCTAGTAATCCCCATGAAATTTGATGCTTCTTCAGTAAGAAGAATAGATATCGACCGAATTTAAATATGCTTTTTCCAAAACCCTTGTAGAGAAATCATAGAACTTCTCTTTCTTTGTCGGAGATGTTTAATTGAAAAAATAATGGCTACAGATGGATTAGCTTTTTCAAGGTGTAATATACTTTTCTTGGTGTCTTAGTGTCTTAGTAGTTAAAAAAATGACCTTTGAACCACAAAGGTAGAAAGCCTAAATTTTGTCTAATTTTAGGTAATTTTTACCAACCTTAAAAGGGCTGCTACAGATGGATTAATAAAATCTAGATATAGCAAGCGATTTTCCATGTCCAATCTAAAAAGCCAACTTGATAGCCAAGAAAATATTAAGAAAACTGTAAAATCCATCTTGCTACGTTGAGGTAAATCAAAACTCCCAACACGTCAACGGCAGTAGTAATAAAAGGAGCTGACATCAAAGCCGGATCTAACCCGAGAGCGCGAAACAGAAACGGCAAAGCAGAGCCAGAAACTGAGGCTAAAACGCAGATAGAAAATAGACTGATACCTACAGCGATCGCTACTAACCAACTTCCTTGCAAGAAGAATGCCCAGACTACTACTACTATACCTAACATTGTTCCTAGCAAGATGCCGGCGATCGCCTCTCGTCTGACTACACCTAAAGCTTCTTTAGGACGGACATCTTCTGTATTCAAACCCCGAATGACAACGGTTGAAGACTGCGCTCCCACATTTCCGCCTGTGTCAATCAACAAGGGTATAAAGGCAGTTAAAGCAACTACCTTTTCTAAGATATCTTCTTGGTTGGTAATCACCGCAGCCGTGGCGCTATTGGTTACCAACAGAATTAACAGCCAGACTACACGCCTACGGGCAACTGTAAATAAGTTCGTTTGAAAATAATTTTCAGCCCCGGCTTCTAGTCCACCCAAAGTGTAAATATCTTCAGTTGTTTCTTGTTCTAAGATATCAAGGACATCATCTACAGTTACAATACCTACAAGCCGTTGTTCTGTATCCACTACAGGTATGGCCACAAAGTCGTAGTGTTGAATCGTCCGGGCAACTTCTTCTTGGTCAGTATTTGTGTTCACAAACACTACATCACGGGTCATGATGCTGCCAATAGTTTGCTCCGGTTGCGCCACAATTAAATCCCGCAGTGAGAGAATTCCCGTTAAGCGCCGCGCATCATCAGTAACATAAATGTAATAAATAGTCTCTCTTAAGTTAGCTAGAGAACGAATTTGCTCTAATGCCTGAGTCACCGTGAGATTTTCTTTCAGCGACAGATACTCAGGAGTCATAATCCGCCCAGCAGTATTAGGCGCATAACCTAAAAGCAAGGCAGTTGCAGCGCGTTCTTCAGGACTCAACTGTGGTAATAGTCGCCGGACAACTTTGGCGGGTAGTTCGTCAAATAGGCGAGCGCGGTCATCAGGCGACATGTGATCGACGATTTCCTGCACATCCTGCCGCTTAAAATCCTCCAATAAAGTCTGTTGCACACTGGGATCAAGGTATTCAAAAACCTCGATCGCCTCTTCCTTAGAAAGCAACCGAAAAGCGATCGCTTGCGTCGCCTCTGGCAATCCTTCAATTGCTTCGGCGATATCTGCAACTTGAACAGGAACTAATAAAGCTTTAGCACCCTGAAAGTTCTTTTGTTCGAGTAATACCTGAAGCTGTTCGCGGACTAGCTCCTGTAGGTCTTGTCGGGATCTGCTTTCCATAGGCGAACCGGAGGGTGATTGAACTAAGGCAGCTTTTCTAAGCTAATTTGTTTTTTAATGTTTAATTGTATGAATAAGTATAAACAACAAATGTAACTATCAGATGACAAGCCGATATTTTTACGGCAATGGCAACTCAATCTGAAACAAAGAACCCTGTCCCAGTTCACTCTTGACACTGAGATGACCATCATGAGCTACAACAATTTGTTGAGCGATCGCTAATCCTAAGCCAAAGCCGCCAGCAGAACGTGTCCGTTGCTTATCCACGCGATAAAATCGCTCGAAAATGTGGGATAAGTCTTCTGGTGGAATGCCCATACCATTGTCTTCAACTTGAATTATTGCCTGACCATACTCAGTAAATAAGCGCAATATTACCAACCCGCCAGATGGAGTATATTTACAGGCGTTATTAAGTAAATTCATTACTGCTTGACACAAGAGATCAGGATCTGCATTTAGCACAATTGGATGTGATGGTAAATCACTCTTGAGTTGCAAATGTTGAGCAGCAGCCTTGAGGGTTTGGGAGTCCAATAATTCCCCTAGTAAATCACTCAAATCAACTTCTCGCAGAGATTCCGGAAGTAAACGCCCAGCCCGACGCGCCAAAAAGAGCAAGTTGCCAATTAGGGTATTCATCGATTTGGCAACTTCTACAGTCTTTTGTAAACGCAGATGCTTGGTAGAACTATCTTCAATAGGAGCTAGCAAACCCACCTGAGCATTACTGAGTATTGCTGCCAAAGGGGCACGTAATTCATGGGAAGCATTAGCCGTGAAGCGCTGGAGTTGTTGGTAACTGTAGCGAATCGGCAACATCGCCAGTCCTCCTAGAAACCAACCTGTCAGGCTCGTTACGCCTAAGGCAATTAACACCATCAACACTAATAACAGCAGAAACTGGCGTAAAGACTCTTGGGCGCGAGTCATCGGGAGTGCCATTTGCAAATAGCCGATTAACTGACCATTGTGCTGAACTGGAAGTGTAATTTGACGTAACCAAATAACTTGTAATGACGATGCATCAAACTCTTCGGTAATCTTAATCGTCTGAAATTCTAATGTCTTGCTCAACTTTTCTTTGGGAGGGGTACCAAAAAATCGCTGGAGCTGACCTTTAGCATCATACCAACGGGCGTAGACGACTTCACTATCTAGGGGTGGGGGGTTATTTCCCAACAGAGGCACATTGTTAAGAAATACTTGCTCTTGACCTTGACGCAGTTTATACTTGACATTTCCGGCAATTACCCTAGCTTTTTTGTACAGCAGTAAATCTATGACCTCTAACTGTTGAAGTACTTCTTGGTAGTAGAGCGTGCCGGCAAATACTATGAGAATACCGCCCATTGAAAGGGTAAACCAACGGGCCAAATTGCGACGGCTACGGTTGAACATGTGTTGGAAAAGGCAAAACAGCAGAGTTCTTTTTTTAATTTTGCCTTGTTAGGGGGAATGGGGAGTGTACTTCGACTGCGCTCAGTAACCAGGGAGTGGGTTAAAACAGGCAGAGAGGCAGAGGAAATGGGGAGCAGAGGGGAAAGAACTTATATTAGTAATCTCCCCTGCTCCTTACTCCCTGGGATTAATTCGATAACCCGTGCCATAAACTGTTTCAATCCAGTCAGCTGCACCTACTACTTGTAAGCGCTGTCGTAGACGGCGGACTAGAGTTGTTGTAGCGTTGCTTTCCGGTTCACTACCCCATTCCCATAATGCCTGTTCTATTTGGTTACGGCTGAGAATCTGACGCGGGTGGTGCATTAGGTACTCTAGTAATTGAAATTCACGGGTAGATAACTCTACAGATGTTTGTTCTCGTTCTACTGTCAGGGTAGAAATGTGCAATTGCAAGTCAGCAAGCTGGAGACTTTCTCCTTGCCACACAGGCGATCGCCTGCCTAATGCTCGTACCCGTGCTAATAACTCAAACACATCTGTAGGTTTGACAAGATAATCATCGGCTCCAGCATCCAGGCCTGTGACTTTATCAACAGTGGTATCTTTTGCAGTCAGCATCAATATGGGTGCTTTTTTACCTGCTTGTCGATACTGACGGCACAGTTCTAATCCACTAATTTCCGGCAACATCCAGTCTAAAATTAAGAGGTCATAATCTCTTTGAGAAATTACCCACTGAGCGACTTCCCCATCTTCAACTCCGTCTACAATATGTCCAGCCTGTGACAACGCTGTTTGCAGGGGTTCTAATTGTTCTACATCATCTTCTACGAGAAGTATTCGCATCGCCACATGCTTGTGTCTATGTTGTTCATCATCCAAGAGTAGAAAAACTTACACAAAAAAGCGTCTTCCACTAGTAGGATTTTTAACAGACTAAAAACTGTGCAGGACTTACGCAAAATTATGAAAAAACGTATCGCTAAAGCGTTCACGAAGTGTGCCGGAGGCATAAGCTCCACTCTAAGCGCAGCTATGCCGTAGGCTTTACGCGAAGCGTGCGCGCAGCGCATACCGCAAAGGACACATAGACGCGCTAGCGGCTTCCCGCAGGGTAGGACACGAAGTCAAGAGGGTTTCAGAGAGTTATTGCGTAAGTCCTACTGTGGTTACTCAGTTTTTTCCTGTCCCCTGTCCCCTGTCACCTGTCACCTATTCCCTTATGTTCTTACGCCGTTGCTTGAAATTATTACATTTTTTAGGGTGGGAATTCTGGCTACCTCTACCTCTTTTGGGGATTGTCTTTTGGTCTAGTGGTAATTTATTAGCAGAGAAGGTTTTGAGCCGACCTTATGGCACTGTCAATAAACTCCAGACTGATGCTCCACCAGAATTCTATCTGCCGATATATTTATTATCCGTGCAAGCGGAGGTTAATAAAAAATTGGGTGTGAGTGAAGTTGTGGTTAAAGCTATAGACCCTACACAGGAAAATGTGAAATTTCAGTTTCCTGTGACGGATATCAGCCAGCTAGAGAATGCGATCGCCAGAGAGTTAGGCATGTCAATTGAGGAAGTGAGGAAACTGGTACGTTATCAAATAAATGATTAAGTCTTTTGATTCTAAAATCTACTACTGGGCAAAAGTAAAATATCTATCAATTCTCCTGCTACTAAACCAAACACCGCGAGGATCGTTAAAATCCAAAACGAATCAAGTCTGTTGAAGCCAGCAAAACGCATTTCTAAGTCAGCTAAAAATGTAGTTGCTATGGGTATGAGAAAGAGACTGAAAAATAGCGACCAAGTTTCTACTAAGGCAACTGATATACTTAAAAATAAGATGACAACTAAGATTCTAGAGCCAAATGCCACCAACCGCTCCAACCAAGCAATACTCTTGCGGACTATAGCGATCGCCACAACAGCTACAAAAGCCCCTGCTAGCCAAATGATGTGGTGAGCAGCAAGATACCACCCCAAGAGAGCATAAGCTAACCAGAGCAATACCAGGGGCATTACAGGAATCCTGTTAAAAAATCCCACATTCATCATTTATCTTTCCCCTGCTTTTAAGAATTATCGAATGGGTATCTTAATTCTAAATAAAAGAAACCCCGTTTTTGTGAGCTTGATTTTTGTTAACAAACAGTCTCATAACTACAAAAATAAGTCTGGTCTGTGCACAAGTAAAAGCTAGCTAATTTTGAATTTTCTTCTATTTCTGACTATTTGTATACACTAGAACTTGATTGAAGTACCCAGGAGCAATAAGACAGAATGTCTAAAAAGCGTAATTCGCCCATCCCCAGTGATCTCTTTCCTACGCACACCCCCCTCCACTCAGAGAACTGGCAAGAGAGAGTAGCGCAGGTAGGTTATCGCTTTAATCGACAGTATCAAAATCAAGAATGGGAACTACCAGCAGAAGTACAGGCGATGCCAATATATCAAGAGTGGGTTACTGGTATTTTATCTGGTAAAGTTGTTTCTCCTTTCTGGGAAATTGCTCAACCTCAAAAAAACCAGCACTGTTTGGACATTGGCTGTGGTGTCAGCTTGTTAATTTATCCTTGGCGGGATTGGCAAGCATATTTTTATGGGCAAGAAATCAGCACTGTGGCCCGGGATACCCTAATTTCTCGTGGGCCGCAGTTAAATTCCAAGCTGTTCAAAGGTGTGGAGTTGGGGCCAGCGCATCAATTAAACTATTTAGCAGACCAGTTTGATTTAGCGATCGCAACAGGATTCAGTTGCTATTTTCCTCTCAAATATTGGAGTGCTGTACTGCTAGAAGTCAAACGGGTGTTGAAACCAGGCGGACATTTTGTGTTTGACATCCTGAACCCAGAACAACCTCTAGCAGAAGATTGGGCAGTTCTGGAAACATATTTAGGTACTGAGGTATTTTTAGAACCTGTCGTTGAGTGGGAAAAAATGATTAAAACTACAGGTGCAAAAGTAGTCAAGCAGCGATCAGGAGAATTATTTGATTTGTATAAGGTAAGCTTTTGAGGGATGTAAATTTCCAGGATAAATGGTGTGTAGTCATCAGAAACTGCATACACTAGGACTAAGGAAAATTTACTTTGCTAACTCATTGATTTTCACTCGGCACTTTTTCAAGTCAGATTCAATGCTGCTTATTGCTTTGTCCCTGTATTATTCAATAAGTGATTAATTTGCATTTGCAGTTTTTCTCGTAACTTTTGTGCCTGTTGATAAACTGCTGTCCGACTTTTGCTTGAATGTACTTTTTCCATAGGCTGGATAAAGTAACGCAAGCGAGTTTTCATTGCCCAAACACCCATTGAGGGAAATATGATTAAAACAAACATTAACAAAGATACAGGCAAGAATGGTAAATTGAATAGTTGTTGTGATTTCTTAATATTGATACTCCAAGGATGTAATGATTCGCTACCGATGCAAACAACTGGCACAATCGGAATATGATAGCGATCGCTCAACTGCATAAAACTCACATCAAACTTTTGTAGTTGATAGCGGTTACCCCAACCTTTAAGAGGGCCGCGTAATCCTTCCGGTGCATATAGCAGAGTTTTACCCTGGGAAATTGCTGCTTCAAAATTAGCTTTATCTGCTCGCACAGCACCTAAAACTTGAGACCATTTTGGGGGTAACCACCAAATCACCCAAGGATGCTCAAATAATGAGACTTCTGCTATGGGTTGCACTACCCAATCTCGTGCTTTTCCTAATAAATAACCCAAGGTGATAAAGTCCCAAGGAAAACACATTCCCGCATGATTCATGGCTACAATCATCGGCCCTGTGGATGGCAAATTATCCAGTTGTTGCAATTCCCCACGAAAATAATATTCAACTATGGGAGCCAGAATTTCTTCACGAAAAGCTTTTTGGTAATTAGGATTAAATTCATCAACTTCCTGTCGTGGTGAGCGACATCCCAAACGCAACCAACGACTCAGCAACGCTAAATAAAATCCCCCAGGAATTAAAAATAAACCATATTCCAGCCAATTCCAACCATCTGGATCAGCGTGGTAATGCTGCCAATGGCGATTGAATAAAATCAACCAACCAGGAGGATACCATAAGCAAAACCAGTCAAACCAGCTAAATCGATATGGTTGCCTGGATGGTGTTTCTAATTGGGTATGTATCAGGCTTTTAGAGCATTGATTAATCACAACTACTGAGTAGATAAGATGATGGTTCTATTAAATGAGCGTAAAACCTCATCCCGTCATGGGTGAGAATGTAAGCAAGCCAAAGAAGCTGGTACAATACAACTACTTATCTGAGACATAACAATTCTTGGAGAATAAGAAAAAGTAGTTTGTATGTAACGATAGCAGTGGCTTTGACTCAGTAAATATCCTAGCCTGACAACTCTATAACGTGTATCTGACTCAAGACGTAAAAATTATTACTTTATTTTTATTAATTTTAGATTTTAATGGCAACAATTCTCGAATATTTAGGAGAACATCGCGCAGCCCGCATTGCTTATGATGGGAGAATCCTAAAAATTATGGCTCCATTGCCGGAACACGAATAGGACTTACGCAAAATACTTCTCTAACTCTCATGCCTCCGTGTTCTCTGTGCCTCTGCGGTTTGATTCTTCCCTAACTTGTGCGTAAGTCCTAATGAATATAACAAAGAAATTATTAGTAATTTAGTTAAGGCGCTACTGGAAGAATTGGATAATGAGTTTATTAGCCTTGGTTCTACCACTTGCAAAAATGAATTATTGGCTCCAGGCATAGAACCAGATCAGTGTTTTTATATCACAAATTAATCCAAAATAAGTGGCAATAAACAACTAGATTTGATAGTAGACTCTCCTCCGTATTTAGCCTTATAAATTGATATTAATTCGCGTATTCATCCAAATATTTATCAGTAACTCATTGAAAAAGAAAGGTGTAATGTATTCTTCTTGGTGTCTTAGTAGTAAAAAATAACTTTTGAACCACAAAGACACTAAGACAAAAAAGTAGAAATCCTCAAATTTTGTCCAATACCACAGATCTTATCAAGCACAACATGTCTGCTGCAAATTTTTATCGGGTGCAGTATCTCCTACCTTCACCACAAAAACTTCCCAACGATTGCTATCTGGATCTGTTACCCATACCTTGTCTTGTACAGCATAGCAACATTCGGTATTTTCTTCAGTAAATAATGCTAGTCCTGAATCGGTAAAACGTTGTATAGCTGATTGCACTTGCTCTGTACTTTCAACTTGTACACCCAAATGAGACAATGCACCACCAGACTGGACGCTAGTAGTTAGGTTCAGCGTCAAGTTTAATGCAGGATTGGGAATATCAAACTTGGCGTAGTCAGCCTTATATTTCACTGGTTCTACACCAAACATTGCTCGATAAAAAGCTACAGACTTCTTAATGTCAGTTACATTCAAAGCCACATGAGTTTTTAACACTGCCATAATTTACACTCCTGGTAAAATCATTAAATATCGATAACTATCAATATTTATGTATATCAATATATTGCCAGAATATATTGATGAATGTCAATATAAAAATATGAACTTTCCTCAACACATTTCCAATTGTTGTCAGCCAATGCTATCAAGCTTCATCAAACCTGATGACGCTTTGCAAATGGCAGGTATTTTCCGAGTATTGGGAGAACCAGCTAGATTACAATTGCTGAGTTTTATCGCCAATCAACCAAAAGGTGAAGCCTGTGTCTGTGAGTTAACAGAACCTTTAGGACTATCCCAACCGACAGTTAGCCATCATCTCAAGGTGCTGTACGAAGCTGGGTTACTGAAAAAAGAACGACGCGGCACATGGATATACTATCAATTTGTGCCTGAGCAAATTGAAGCTTTGCAAAAGGCCTTAGCACTACCAAACAAAACTCAATGAAAATTCCCAATTTCTAATTACGAACTACAGCGTGGATCTCGTAATGTAGCCTTTTGCGGTTGTCGTGGGAACCAAGCAGCTGTGCGTTTACAAAATTCAACCAGCATCAACATTACTGGTACTTCGATTAAAACGCCTACCACTGTAGCCAGCGCTGCACCCGAATTTAAACCGAACAACATCACAGCCGTAGCGATCGCCACTTCAAAATGATTACTGGCTCCAATTAATGCTGCGGGTGCGGCATCTTCATAAGATATATTCAGCTTTAATGCTGCCACATAACTAATCAAAAAAATGAAATTAGTTTGAATGAATAGTGGTACAGCAATTAACAAAATGTGTAAGGGATTGTTAACAATCAATTCACCCTTAAACGCAAACAGCAAAACTAAAGTAATTAACAGCGCAGTAATTGCAACTGGACTGAGATACTTTAAAAATCTCCTTTCAAACCACTCTTTACCTTTGTGTTGGAAAATCCAGTAACGGCTATACATTCCTGCCACCAAGGGCAATCCAACATAAATTAGCACTGATAAAACAATCGTTTGCCACGGTACTGTTAAATCATTGGCTGCTAGTAACCACCTTCCTAAGGGTGCATAAAGGAACAACATCATCAGAGAATTCACAGCCACCATTACCAGAGTGTGACCTTGATTACCATAGGAAAGATATCCCCACAGCAGTACCATGGCAGTACAAGGAGCGATTCCTAATAAAATTGTCCCAGCAATGTAGGAATTAGCGATCGCTACTTCACCACCACGAATTAATTCTGTACCTGTAATCAACGGACGAAATAACCAACCCAAGAAAAACTGCGCAAATACCACCATCGTGAAAGGTTTAATCAACCAATTCACCACCAAAGTGAGAATTACAGGTTTGGGGGCACGCACAGCATTGACAGCTTGAGTGAAGTCAATCTTCACCATGATGGGGTACATCATGAAAAACAGGCATACCGCAATAGGAATTGACACTTGATAAACACTCATTGCATCTAGTGTCACCGCTATTCCTGGAAATAGTCTCCCCAGTGCAATGCCCGCTAAGATGCACAAAAACACCCAAACTGTGAGGTATCTTTCAAAAAAACTTAAATTACTTCCCGCTTGTATTGGTGTTGTATTGGCATTTGTACTCATTGATATACCTTAAATTGGGGATTGGGTGTGGCGTGTCTCCTCTTATCCCTTTACTCTCCTCCTCCACCTTTCCACGCAATAGCTTTAGCGGGTTTGGGGTCAGGTAGTTTCACAGAAATTAATCCGGCTGCTAGTACTAAAAACATGGATGTCCACAGACAACCAACTAAGCCAAAAAACTGAAAGACTAATCCTGATAGGACTGTGCCAGCTAAACGACCACCAGAATTAGCCATGTAGTAGAAACCGACATTCAGTGCTACCTTATCGTCATCGGTGAAGGCTAACACTAGATAAGAGTGAACTGCTGAATTGAAGGCGAAGACTACACCAAATAACATTAGTCCGCCAACGATCGCAATATTGCCAGGTACACCCAATTGCAAAGCCAAGGCGATCGCGGCGGGAACGATTGTCAGGGTAAATGTCCAAAACTGGATTGTTTGGGATTTGGGCGGTTGGCCAGAACCAAATCGCTGGATCAACATTGGCGCTAAGAACTGAATGATGCCATAACCAATTACCCAACAAGCCAAAAAACCACCAACTTGATAAAACGACCAGCCCAAAGTCCCACGCAAGAACACCGGCAATCCCACAACAAACCAAACATCTCGCGAACCAAAGAGAAAGAATCGCGCAGCTGAGAGAATATTAATTTCTTGGCTCTTAGAAAACAGTTGGCTAAACTTGACTTTCGTCTTGATTTTGCCCATGCCTTTAGGCAACATGAACCCAGTGAACATAATCAAGAACAATCCTCCAGCCATAATCCACAGGGCATTGATAAAGCCAACAGCAGCCAAAAGCACGCTACCGACAAAGAAGCCAACTCCTTTAAGGGCATTCTTAGAACCGGTTAAAACTGCCACCCATTTAAACAAAGAGGATTGAGCTTCTTGGGGGACAACCAACCGAATGGCGCTCTTAGAACTCATTTTGGTTAAGTCTTTGGCAACGCCAGAAAAGGCCTGTGCCACCATCACATAACCAACAGCCATCCACTCTGCCCAATCTGGATTCAGCCATGACAGCATCACCATCGAGAAAACTTGTAGCCCGATACCTGCGTAAAGAGTTATTTTTAATCCGAATTGCGAACCAATCCAACCGCCTAAAAAGTTAGTAACAACGCCAAATACTTCATAAAACAGAAATAAAGACGCGATTTGCAATGGTGTGTAGCCAATACTGTCGAAGTACAGCAGTACCAGCATTCGCAAAGCACCATCAGTGATAGTAAAACCCCAGTAGGCTAGAGTGACAAGAGTATAGTTCTTGAGATTAGCGCGAGAAGCTGTAGAAGAAATCATGGTTTAGAGTGCTGAGTGCCTTTCTAAGTGCTGAGTGCTGAGTAAAATCCAAAAACCTAAACAATGACTAATGACCAATGACCAATGATTAATGACTCAACGAAACTTTACGGGCGAGTTCAACCATGCGGTTGGCGTAGCCCCATTCGTTGTCATACCAGGCAAGTATTTTGACTTGGGTTTCGTTCACCACCATTGTGGAGAGGGCATCAATGATGGAGGAACGCGGGTCGTCTTTATAATCGATAGATACTAAAGGACGCTCTTCGTAGCCTAAGATTCCTTGAAGTGGTTCTTGTTCAGAAGCGGCTTTTAATAAGCTATTTATTTCTTCTACTGTGGTGGATCGCACGACTTCAAACACACAGTCTGTTAAAGAAGCGTTGAGTAATGGCACTCGTACAGCTAAACCGTTGAGTTTGCCGTTAAGTTCGGGATAAATTAGCCCAATCGCTGTTGCTGATCCTGTAGTTGTAGGAATTAAAGATAAGCTGGTAGCCCGCGCCCGACGCAAATCTTTATGGGGCGCATCGACAATGGTTTGAGTATTGGTGTTGTCATGGATAGTGGTAATAATTCCATGCTTAATCCCCAAACCTTCATGAATTACCTTGACTACAGGGGCTAAACAGTTGGTTGTACATGAGGCTGAAGTCAGAAGATGATGCTTGTCTGGCTCATAGAGATGGTCATTCACCCCCATGACAATATTTAAGGCTTCTTCCTTAACAGGAGCGGCCACAATTACCTTTTGTACCCCTCTTTTGAAATAAGGATCGAGGGTGGCAGGTGTTCGGAATTTACCGGAGCATTCCAGTACTAAGTCAACACCAAATTCTTCCCAAGGCACTTCACCTGGTTTGCCATATTCACTGAAGCTGACAGGTTTACCGTTAATCAAGACACGTTCCCCTGCGGCCTCTACTTCTGGCGTCCAACGTCCGTGAACAGAATCAAACTTCAACAAGTGTGCAGCTGTGACAGCCCCACCTTTAATTTCGTTGATATGGACAAACTCTAATTCTGGCCAACCCCACGCAGCGCGCAAGGCTAACCGTCCAATGCGACCGAATCCATTGATGCCTACACGAACTGTCATTGACTTATTGGGGTGATATGCAAAAGTATGTTTATATCATTTCAAAAAAAATTGATATGTCAATCCCAATAGGGTCACTATACACAAAAATTTATCAAAAAAAGTTGATGTATCAGGAAGGCTTATAATTCAAAATTCGTAATGGCCGCCAACGTTGGCTTCAACTTTCCGATATAATTCACAACTCGATGATAAAGTCACATTTGGTTTTTTTGGGTTTTGTGGAGGTGCGATCGCTCTCCGGTTATCCTTAAAAGTTACAATGAGTATGGTATTTACAGGAAAGGCAGAAATGACTGTAAAAGACAAAATTCATGCTGAAATTGATAGCCTTAACGAAGAATATCTAGATGAACTATATCTTTTAATCAAAGATTTTGCCCAATCTAAACAACATCCGAAAAAACAGAGTTTCATGTCAAAATTGAAACAAATCAAGATAAATGTTCCAGAGGATTTTGCTAGTAATCTTGATTCTTATCTAGCTGGGGATGAGGTTGATAAATAAAATCTTTATTGATACATTATTGGTAGTAGCATTTACAAAACCCATCAAGATAAAGCCTGGGGTTTATCTTTTTAAACCCATTTGGACGTGGTTCTGTAGCCAAATCATCAATCTTAATTTGTATACGTTCTTGAAGTTCTGACGGTAATTTTTTAAGTTGCTTCAATGCACTCCTCAATATTACAACCTTATAACTCACGCAACTTCCTTGTTTATTCCTGTTTTTAGTTCTTTTGTAGCTTCTTCCCATGATACTGAATCATCAAGATTAGTTTGTTTTTTAGCTTTGTCGTAGGCTGTTAAATCTTCTTCTTCCTCTTCTTTTTCGACTGCTTGAAGTAGTGCGTAAATTTCATCTAAAGTACTGTCATAAGCGTGATTTAATAGTACGTTAATCTCTTTAATTAGTTGTTCACGTTCCTGTTCACTTTTCATAATTTGTCTTTCTTGTTCTAAACAAAAATTATAACTAAGAGAGTAATTAAATTATAAATGCGATGTCTACCGACAAGCCGCGTTGCGTCTACGCGTTTGGGTTGGACTTTGTGTAGAGCGTTAACGCAGCAACTTATTTTAAAGATTATTCTACATCGATGGAATTTCCTGTGCGCCATGTATAACAGCAAGTACATCAATTTGTTCGGGTTTGATGTAATAAATAATTCGATATGAACCTTCAATGACTTCCCGAATTTGCTCGGTTTCAAACTCTGGTACAATTCGACCAGATAGAGGGAAATTCGCAAGCTGTTGTGAACGTTTGGTTATACGGTCAACAATCCTGGTTGCGTACTGAGGTGAATTCTGGGCAATGTAAGTATAAATTGCAGATAGGTTTTCTACGGCTGTTTCTGTCCAAAAAACTTTCACTCTGGTAGCCCAAATTTTGCCCTAACTTCCTGTGCGGAAATTACTTTACCAGCTTGACTGTCAGCAAGTCCAGCTTCCACAACTTGCCTAACATAAATCTCATACATGAGGTCATCCCATGTTGAGTTAGCAGGTAGCTTATCAATTAGCTTTCGAGCTTCTTCTTTAATATTGAGCTTTTCCATAGAGATTACAGATAACTTAGTTTTCTATATTGTAAGTAGGTCGGTGTGAAAATTTCAATGTATGTCCGCCGCGAATGGAACGTTCGCGGAGCGTGGCGTTAGCCATAGTGAAATGAAGTAATCACAACAGTTTTGACGATTTTACATTTTGTTACATAGTTAGGTTTATTTTCACCAACTTACTTACGCTCAATGGGAATCGCCTTTTAGTTTTGTGGATGTGCGATCGCAAATTTAATATTCAAGATAATGTTTTTAAAATTGCTGCAATTTGAGGTTTAGGGTTTGGTAATTCTCGTTCAATCACCAACCAAACAACATCTAAATCTATTTCAAAATAGTTATGAGTTAAAATGTTTCGCATCCCTATCATTTGTGACCAAGGAACATCTGGATTTGCCTCACGAATATCGGCAGATAATACACGTGATGCTTCTCCAATAATTTGTAGGTGTTGAATAAACCAAGTTTGAATTAGTTCGTTTTCTTCAAAAGCTTTCCGACCTTGAACTGCATATTTGTCGATCCGTTCGATAGCTTCTAAAATATCGCGCAACTTTTCACTATTGTCCCTCACAACGGAACTGCCTCACTTAATACTCGCTCTCGAATGCGCGATCGCAATCCCTTCTCTGTGACGATATCGACTTCACAACCCAGTATTTCTTGTAACTCCATCAATAATCCACCCAAATCAAAAAGGCTGCGTCCTGTCTCCATTTCAACTAAAAAATCAACATCACTGTTAACATCAGCTTCACCACGGGCTACTGAGCCAAAAATTCTGATATTATATGCTCCGTATTTTGTCGCAATTTGCAAAATTTCTTCCCGTTTGGCTGCCAAAATTTCATAGATATTCATAACTGAATACAAATATGTAGGTCAATTATAAATGCGATCGCCCTTGGCAATTCCTCAAGGAGCATCGCGCAGCTTAACGAAGTTATATTATGTCCGGATAATAACTTACTAAAGCATTGAACCCTTGACCAGCATGGGTTAGCGTAGCGTAACCCATACTACGTTTAATTCAACCTACCTACTGCCCTCTCTCTGCCTCTTCACCCCTGTTCTCTATTCCCTTTCATATCACAACAACGGGCGGGAGAGATTTGGCTAATGCGGCGATAATCGGCTAAATATTGTTCTAAAACGGCAAATTGAGACACATGGAGACTGTAATAAATCCAGCGTCCTTCTTGGCGGGCGTTAACTAAGCCAGCTTCTTTGAGAGTTTTGAGGTGAAAAGACAGTTTTGACTGACTCACCCCCAAAGCATCGCACAAATCGCACACACACTGTTCCTGTTTTCGTAGCAGTTCTAACACACTAATCCTCAATGGATCAGAAAGAGCATGAAAGCCCGCAGCAATTAAATGATGAGTGGTAGCAGAGGGGGTTGGCATCAGTGACATTTTTCTCAGATATAGTATCTATCTCTATTGTGAAGCAGAGACTACGGCTTCGGGTTGATAGCGGATACCAGCTTGTTTAAATCTGTGCAAAGCTTCACCCAAGCGATCGCACTCTGCAATCAAACTTATCCGCACATAACCTTCACCCGCAACCCCAAAGGCGTTACCAGGAGTAACAACAACGCCAGTTTGCTGTAAGACATCCAGGGCAAAATCCGTAGAACCCATACCCACAGGACATTTCACCCACAGATACATAGTGGCTTTGGTTTTGGGAATATCCCAACCCAATTTTCCTAAACCTTGAATTAAGAAATCGCGTCGGGTACGGTAGCGTTGCTGTACTTCATGTAAATACACATCTGGTAGTTGCAAAGCTGTTTCGGCGGCGGTTTGTAAGGCGGCAAAAATCCCATAATCCAAGTTAGTTTTTAAAGTTCGCAAACCTTGAATCACATGGCGATTCCCCACTACAAAACCCACGCGCCAACCAGCCATATTGTAGGTTTTCGATAAGGTGTGAAATTCTACACCAATTTCTTTAGCACCGGGAATTTCTAACAAGCTTGTGGGTTGATATCCATCAAACGCTAACTCGGCGTAACATAAATCATGCACCAGCAGAATTTCGTATTTACGGGCAAAAGCCACGATTTCTTCAAAAAACTCGCGGGGGGCGGTGGCAGCTGTGGGATTACTGGGATAGTTGAAATAGAGGATTTTGGCTTGTTCGGCCACTGCATCGGGAATAGCAGCTAAATCTATTAACCAGTCGTTTTCTGGTTTGAGAATGAGGCTATGAATTTTCCCCCCAGCAATTAACGGGCCACGAAAATGGGCAGGATAGGCGGGAGAAGGAACCAGAACTACATCACCAGGGTTAATATAGGCGATCGCTAGATGGGTTAATCCTTCTTTAGAACCAAGTAGGGGTAAGGCTTCACTGTCAGGATCAAGATCTACACCATAGCGGCGATTGTACCAATTGGTGATGGCACGGCGGAAACTAGCAGTGCCTTCAAAAGGCGGATAACCGTGATTGGCAGGATTTTGCAACGCGGCGATCGCGGCTTCTACCACAGGCTGTGGTGTAGCACCATCGGGGTTACCCATGCCCAAATCAATTAAATCCAGTCCTTGTTCTCGCGCCTTAGCCTTGAGTTCGTCCAGACGGGCAAATACATAAGGCGGTAGCTTCTGTATGCGTTCTGCGGGGGTAATCCAATTCAAGCTCATTCTAAAACCTCATCACTTATTCCCCTAGTGGAGACACGATTTGTCACCTCTCTACTATCTGTTGGTGCAGTTGTAGAAACCATCGCCGCCATCAACTGTTCTAGTGCCACTTTAAACGGCAGTCGATGGATGTCAGAATTAGGATCTAGAGCAATTTCCGCAGATGTTTGCAACTCGCCTAGTGTAATGTTGCCCAATCCCAAATGCTCTAATTTTTGTGGCAGTCCAATCTCTGCGTAGAACTTTAACAACTGTTGCCGCGCGGAGGCGGCTAGTTGATTGCCTTGTAACATTTCTTCTAAACGCAGTTGGACTAAAATACCATAAGCGACTTTTTCGCCATGTATACTGCCATGTCCGGAAATGTGAGTTAAACCGTTATGTACGGCATGGGCAGCAACGGTGCGACACTGCGCCCCGCCCAGTCCACCAATTACCCCAGCCAGCAGGACAGTAGCATCAACAACTTCTTGCCAAACCTCACTACCTGGTTCTTGTAGGGCGATCGCTGCCTTTTGTAATAAAATATCCCGCAAAACTCGTGCCTGTTGCACTGCGGCAATAATTAAAGTTTGTTGAGAATTACCACTACTGACTGAGGCTTCGTACCACTTGGCGATCGCATCCCCAATTCCTGCTACTAATGTATGTTGTGGTGCAGTTTGAATTAAATCATAATCAAGGATCAATAAATCAGGACAGCGTGACAGTGCTACATCGTAGAGAAATGCACCTGACTCAGAATAGACATTCGAGAGGGCAGTCCATGCTGCACAAGTAGCCGCCGATGTGGGAATTGTTACTACTGGCAACTGCAACTGATGAGCAACTAATTTAGCTGTATCTAATGCTTTGCCACCACCAATACCAATAATCACATCGGTTTGATGTTCCTTGGCTGCTTTTCGTAAAGTTTTTAAGCTGGCTTCACAACAATCCACACCATAGGAAGCTTGAGCAGTTGACAAATTTTGTTTAGCTAAAATTGGTTGCAAACTCTTTTGGCACATGGCAAGCGTAGAATTACCCGCCACAATTAACGGCCGACTTCCCAAACGGGCAATCTCTGCTGATGCTGCCTGCAACACGCCAGATCCACGAATTATTTTGCCTGGGGCAACCGTCAGCGTCAATAACGAGCTAGAAGTTTGAGTAGACAAAGTTTGAGTAGAAAATTGATTGGGCATATAAATATAGTTTGCCAAAACCTTGATATTTCTTAATCAAATTTTAGACTTGTGTCCGGAGATTTTCATTTCCACCTGGACAATTTGCCACTACAAGTATTTTTTCTAACTCATACAGGTTTTAGCCTACTGGTAAAATCAACTAATTTTATACAGATTGTTTGATCAACTTGACGGTGTGGCTTGACTATAATATTGCCCATTCCCCTTAAATTCCAAAATCTCGAAGTTTTGAATAATCGTATAACTAATAAACAATAACATTCCCAGATACTCAGTGGCAGACATTGTTAAAAGGGAACAGGAAAATCTCCATTAGGTATAACCAATTATGTTGTCAGTCACCATGACTCATGATCATGACGCTGATGATTTTTTTTCATTAGTGGAGTTAGTAAATAATATCTTAATTTAAAAATAATCATTATTGTATAGCGAAATACAAAAATGCTTGAGAACGGGGACAAGGTGATAAGGGGAAAATACTCCCTCACTCCCTCACTCCCTCACTCCCTCACTCCCTCACTCCCTCACTCCCTCACTCCCTCACTCCCTCACTCCC
>JADEXK010000089.1 GCA_015207155.1 Nostocales cyanobacterium LEGE 11386
TGGCGATCGCGCCTTAAAAAATCCTTCACGAGTGATGCGGTTGGCTGGATGTTGGCACTTTGGGCCCAATAACGTGCCCAATGGACAAACCCAAATCATCCTCAATACTGGCAAACGCTATAGCTACAGCGAACTCAGAGAAATAATTCCATCAACCAAACCAGTAACCACCTCAACCAGAACACTAGAATTACCATCTGACGACGTACCACTGTACCAATGCCTGAGCAAAGGAGATCGCCAACTAATCGACAGTGGTGCAGGTCAGGGTGAGAGAAACAACCAAGGGGCAAAGCTGGCCCGGAACCTGATTGGCACAGCAAATAGACTCACCTACCTGGGACACAGATATTCTGGCGACCCCAGAAGTTTATTTGATAATTACATCTGTCGCTGTTCGCCACCACTTGATGCTAGGGAAGCTGACTCGATTTGGAAATCAGCCCAAAAAGATACCCCCACTGCCACACTTACGGATGAAGCTTTAGAGAATTGTATAAAATCGTGGCTTCGTCAGCAGTCGGCTAATTCTCAAAAACAACAGGTTATTGACAGTAAAAAACCAAGTGTCACTGGTGACAGTACAGTTGTTGGTGACAGCTATAACCCAGACTTGGTGGGGATTAAAGAGATTGTCCCCACTGTCACCAAGATTTTGCAAGCGGGGTTAATTGATTACGAGGAAACACAAAAACTCGAAGAAGTTGCCAGTATTCCAGGGATATCAAAACCTGCGTTTAAACAATTAGTCTCCTCGGTTAGAAGCCAAATCCATGATGTCCAGCCAGAAGATGAAATCCGGCTGGACAATTTAATTAATTGGCATAACGCCCAACTGGATTTTGACCGCGCCCTTCCCAGCATGGCCGCAGACCTCAAACATGATGCCGCAATACTCAATATTGAACCCATTGTGATTTGGCAACCACTTTTGGCTGCGGTCATGTCACTGGCAGGAAAGCGGGTGAAATTAAATGTCGAGTCCCACAACATCCCCGCGATCGCCTGGACAGCGACAGTCTTAGAATCAGGTGGTGGTAAAAGTCGGGCGGATAATTTAGTTTTAGCTCCACTCAAACAAAAGCAAATTGAAGCCCGAAAGCAGTTTGAGCAGGAGATGGAATCCTATCAAAACTGGCAAGGGGGGGAATCAGATGAAGCGCCCGCTAAACCAGTTGAACGAAAATATACATTTGAAGTGGCCACCATCCAAGCAGTGATCAAACGCCTCTCTGAACAAAAAGAGAATGGCGTTCTGTGGGCTAGAGATGAACTAGCTGGACTATTCAAATCCTTCGGGCAATTTGGTAAAGGTGGCGAAAACGAAGGATTGGAATGTTTGCTGAAACTATGGGATGGCTCCCCGGCACAGGTAGATCGAGTTTCCCAAGGGGACGGTTTTATCGTCGAGGAAACAGCTTTAAGTTTGACTGGCGGTATCCAGCCGGGGATATTTCGCAAGATTTTTCAAGACCCTGAAGATTCACAAGGGATGTTAGCCCGATTCTTGGTTGCTAATCCCCAAGCCTTAATGCCAAAGCGCGTTAAAGGCTATTGCCACCTGAGTGAGAAGTTGCCCCAACTTTACGATTGGTTAGAACATTGCCACACCGGGATCATCAAACTTTCATCAACGGCAGATACCTACTATACAAAGCTTTGTGAAATTATTGGCCAACAAGCTTGGTCAACAACACAACCAGCAATCAGAGCTTGGATGTTTAAATTGCCAACCCAATTATTAAGGATAGCCCTAGCTCTACATCTAATTGAGTGTTACCACGACAGCAACCGCGATTACTGGAGTTTACAAAAAGATACTTTAGAACGAGCCGTATTGTTTGCCCAGTATTACCGTAGTTCATTTAACGTACTGCAAGAAACAACCACCCAAAGCGATGATATTAGCTCAATCCTACTAAAAATATGGGATGCAGCCATTACCAAACATCAAGATGGTATCAGTACCAGAGATGCTTACAGAAGTATTAAAGCCATCCAAACCCGTGCTAAAAATGCACTGCGAGATGTTTGTGCTTACACCACTGAACTATTTGGCAGGCTGGAGCAGATGGGCAAAGGTCAAGTTGTTAAGTTGGGTAGGCAGATTAAATTTGTGGCCAGTTTAGCCCCCAACATGGCAGACAGGGGAGCAGGGGAGCTCTTAGCAGGGACGAATGGGATGGGGAACAGGGAGCAGGGAGTAAGGGAGAATCTCACAATAAGTCTCTCCCCGTTTCCCCCCGCCCCCTGCTCCTTGTCCTCTTGTCCCTCTGCCCAGTCGAGTGACAGTATGACAATTCCCCAAAACCATGAAATACAAGCAACTGAACCGTCACCACCAACGGCAGTGTCACCGGTGACAAATCCCAATAATGGTAATTGTCTCAGTAATGATGATGTACTGTTTGAAACAACACAAATTAATTCAATGGCTGTCAGCCAAGAGGATGATTTACCAGCAGTAGAAACCGACGGGGGCGCGAGTGTTGTAGAACCAAGTAAATCTGAACAATCTCAACCCACACCACAAATTACCCTTGGTGCAAAGGTGCGCGTTTGCTTCCCTGGTAGTCAGAGGCATGAAAAAGAAGGCATTGTCACGAAGTTACTTAATGACCGTGGGTTCAAAAAGGCTGTTGTGCTTTTGGAAGATATTGATTCCAAATTGAGACATTTCTTATGCCCAATTCCTGGAAGTGAACTCATGCACTTGGAATTGATTTGACCACAAATTTTAAATCCCTAATTGGAGCCTATATTATGCTTCAGGAAATGGTTTCAGTAGAAATTGCGGATCAACTGGTTGATGATGAGTTGACCCCATCTGAACAAAGCGACCGCCTATACTTGGAGCGCCGGGTGGAACGGGCGTTTTATGAAGCGGGGAAGGCATTGATGGAATTGCGCGATCGCCGACTTTATCGCTCGACTCACAAAACCTTTGAAGAATATTGCCGCGATCGCTTTGGGCATAGTCGGCAGAAGTCCAATTATTTGATTGCAGCAGCTGATGTTTTCGACAATTTGACAACAAATTGTTGTCAAAATTTGTCGGAGGCAGATTTGACAACAAATGGTTTACAAATCTTGCCTACCAGTGAAGGACAAGTTAGACCCCTGACAAAGCTTGAACCCCAACAACAGCAATTCGTATGGCAAGCCGCAGTAGAGGAAGCTGGTGGTAAAGTGCCAAGTGGTAGGGTTGTCAAAGATGTGGTACAACGCATCATGGAACGAACCAAAGTCCCCAACACTTACCAAATTGGTGAAGTCTGCCAAATTCTAGCTAAAGATAACCCTGATTTACGGGGTAAGGGTGGTTGTTGGTGTATTGTCAGTGCTGTGAATGAGTTTAGTTGTACAGTGATAACTTGGGATGGAGAATATACCTTGAGAATTGACCATTTAAAGCCAATGAACTACACAGATTCGGAATGCCAGGATATGCAATCACTTAGTACGCGTATCAACAAATTGCGTCAAAGTGACAACTTAGAAAAAGCGGCTGATGCTGTCCTCAAACACCTGGGGTCAGTCAATCGCCCTTACTTGACCGATTTGGAAGAAAAAATGTTGAGTTTGATTGAGCTTGAATGCAGTACTAAATCTTCATAGCGATTGTACGAAGCGCCCGTCGGAGGATTGCTGTGTTGCTGACGGTAAGCGTTAGCCGTGCCGTCACAACAATTCACAGGTCAATTAAGTTTAAAGCACTGCTGTCATGAGGTCTAGCTTTAAGGTAGCGATCAGTAATCGCTAGATTGGAGTGACCCAAAGTATCTTTTACCAGTATAGGGTTAGTCCCCCTTTCAATGGCGTGTGACCCGTGAGCATGACGCAACCAGTGAGCTGATACTTTATCGCTGAGTCCAGCTTCAACAGCGATCGCCTTCACGATTGGGTGTAAGTTTTGGCGCTCCAGGTGTCCACCCTTTTGACTGGAGAAAACTGCATCTGTGGCACTAGCATTGCCCTTGAACTCCATCAGTTCAGCCCATAACTTCGGTTTGATGAGGATAGTACGGTTTTTGTTGCCCTTGGTTTTTCGTACATACACCTGACCACTTTCATGTCTGGGAGTCAAATCTGCCCAAGTTAAATGACAGATTTCGTTGGCCCGTAGCCCTGCTTGGTACAGCAGCTTGATGATCAGCAAATTTCTTTGAGCTGTGTATTGTCGCTTAGGAGTTTTGGCAAGTTCTAGATGTTTTTGTGCTGCCCGCACCATTAATTTAATATCTGCTTCGTCTAAATAGCGTGCGTTGATGACATCCGGTACTTCACCCAGTTTGATTGCCATGCCCACATTAAAAGGGATATATCCAATTTTATGCGCGAAACTGATCAGGCTCTTGACAGCAGCAATGTAGATTCGTCGGGTACTGTCTGCTGTCGTTTGAAATTGTGTACTGTATTCTACCAAGTCTTCATAAGTTACTTTCTTGAGGGGTTTGTCCAGGAATTCTAAGAACCGTTTAATATAGCGCTGATAGGACTGGACAGATGAAGGGGCTTTTCCATCCAACCATAACGTAATTAACTTTGCCTCTGCCTGGGCATTGGGGAGAGAAGCGATCGCCTGACGGTACTTATTTACCTGGACTACAGAGAGAGCCATTTTATACTGCCATAATAATCAGACATAATCTAAGTTTTGTCTGATTTTATAATGTCTGATTTTTATTGTCTCTCAATATAGGCATTGTGAGTCAACCCAGCACAACAATGAATTTCTGAGAATATGCCTGTAGTATATAGAAATTACTGACTAAAAAGACATTATCAATACTGCTATATTGCAAAGTAATTACGTAATACAAGATATTTAGAGACGAAGTTAGTTAGTAATTTCTCCGATGAGATTTAATTGCTTCTAATCTTTTCGGCAAAGTTTGCTTAACAGTTACCTGATGCCATTTTGCAGGAGCCAGCCAGTACTTAGAGGGAATTTTTGCCAGACCCGGAAACAGCATGAAGGCTCCCAAGAGGTAATCAATGACGTTGAAATTGGCTGTGATGCCACTAAAAGCTTTGATTTTTTCTAAAGCCAGCCAAAAATTTTCTTCGGTTTTGCGTTTAATGGCATAATATTCCTGTTGTTCTTGGGCAGAAAAAGTAGAGTTAGTTTGGTGCCAGTTCCAAAGTAAACAACACTGTCCTAATGATAAACCGAGTGGTTGTAGCAAAAGTGCAGCACGGTAATATAGCCCAGAGCGACGTAACATATAAGGATGTGCCAAAAACGGCAAATCAGCCACTTTTGCAGCTTGTTGAATTATGTGGTGTAGTGAGCGTTCTGAGAGACGTTGTTTTCGTTCGGAGGCGAATAGCCAGTCCGTGGTACGCTCTACTTCCAGTTGTTGGAGAAAATCAATTTCAATCGCAGATAGTGGTTGCAGATTAACTACAAGTTGGGGTTGACAACGGCTAGTTTTTTGGCGATTGCGTAGCACAATTAAAGTGTTGTTGCTCAAGTCGAGGTCACACCAACGTAACCAACATAGTTCAATTGGTTGCAAGGCTTGGCAAAACAGCAGGATGGCAAGCAAGGAATTACGGATGGGAGAGCGCGTCTTATCCATTGCAGCAATGAGAGCGTCAACTTCATGCAAGTAAAGGAACTCGCGCTCTCGACGTTCTAAGAAAGGGACTTTAAGTGGAGGTGGTGATTTGGACATGACTTTTTTGCATTTTGAATTCAAAAAAGGTCAGTTCTGGATTGATTTATGTTTGACTAGTTGAAATAGTGTGGTATTTCTCTACACAGTATCATCCATCCAGCCGCATTCTGAGTTTGGGCAATCCCAATGTACTCGTGCTAACCAGTTGCGGTCAAACGTAAATCCGCACTGGGGACACTTGCCAGTAAATAAAGGATGCCAATCAATCAGTTCTAATTGTTCCTCTGGTGTCCACTGCTGTTTGGGCTGCAAAATTAGTTCGCCGTTGTAGTAGGTCGCGCAGTCCGAGCATCATACATTGTAGGTATGAAACCAGCAATGGCAAGTGTTTTATTAGCACCTTTGCGGAGTGTGGCTACAGTTCTTAATAGTAAGTCAGTTCCTTGAAATGATTTGAACTGGCACTGAATAGGTACTAAGACATGGGTGGCTGCTACTAAGCTAATAACGCTGAGGATACCCAGCGATGGGGGACAGTCAATCAGGATGTAGTCGTATTTGTCCAAGATGGGGGCGATCGCATTTTTTAGTCGCATCTCCCGCATGAGTGCGGCAACCAGTTCTAGTTCTGCGGCACTTAGGTTGATGTTGGCTGGCACCAAACCCATGCTGTGAATCAGTTCAGGATGAATTGGTAATGGTTCTTCAGCCACCACTGCTTCATAGACAGTTTTAGCGTTAATGTCCGGTTCTAGACCCATAAAGGCGATTCTTTGGGAAAATTAAGTAATCCACCAGGGAGGTACTGCCCCTCCTATGACTGTGTTATCAGCACAGTGCCTCACTTTTCGGCTTCAGGTGGAAGGCGGAAGATGGAGAAATCGTAGCTTGCTTCCCGTTCGCGTTAGCGTCTCCGAAGGAGAAGGGTACCTACGACCGCCTGTTCCCAAAACAGGAGTGCGGCCAAGCTACACCACACCCGGATAATACTGCTGGTGGGAGTTGAACCCACAACCTCTGGTTTCTAAGACCAGCACCTCTTCCAGTTGGGTTACAGTAGCATAATTTGGTACACCCGGTGGGATTTGAACCCACACACAGACTGTTTTTGAGACAGCCGCCTCTTCCAATTGGGTTACAGGAGCGTAATTTGGTTGCCCCGCCAGGATTTGAACCTGGAATCTCCTACTTCAAAGGTAGGGATGTTGCCAGTTACACCACAGGGCAATAATTGGCTGCCGAGGTAGGGTTTGAACCTACACACTCCTGTTTCAGAGACAGGTGACTCTACCAATTCGTCCACTCGGCAATAAATGGCTGCCCCAGCAAGAGTCGTTCGCGTAAGCGTTCCCGAAGGGTACTTGCAACCTCACGGTTAACAGCCGTTTGCTCTGCCATTGAGCTATGGGGCAATGTGCCAGTCCCCCAGGTCAGAATCGAACTGACGACCTCTGATTTTTCAGACCAGCGCTCTCTACCAAAACTGAGCTACCAGGGGATAAGGCGAGAACGGAGGGACTTGAACCCCCACTTTTCAGTTTCGTAGACTGACGTGTTATCCAGTTACACCACGTTCTCAAAACGGAGAGCAGTGGACTCGAACCACAGATGCAATCCTATCTGTTTAGCAAACAGCGCCGATCGCCTGATCGATTTACTTTCCATTTTTGGTAGGCCGGGCTAGAATTGAACCAGCAACACTGAACGCGGCGGTTTTACAGACCGTTACCTACACCAATAGGCGAGCCGACCCATGAATTTGGTAGTGCAGACGGGACTCGCACCCGCTAATTACACGCTTGAAAGACGTGCCGCTCGACCACTTCGCTTCTGCACCATGTATGCCATGTAAGTTAAAAAAGCTGTTGATTCACACACAGGAATTGAACCTGCATAGACTGTTTAAGAGACAGTTGCCTTACCATTAGGCGAGTATGTAAGCTTTTTCGGTTAGGACACGGCAACGCACAGACTAGGACTTGAACCCAGAACAACAGTTTTGGGGACTGTAGTGTTGCCAATTACACCATCTGTGCATTTGGTAGCAGCGACGGGAGTTGAACCCGTATACTCTCGGTTATGAGCCGAGTACCTTGCCGTTAGGTGACGCTGCAACGCTTGGAGTCCGAGGTGGGGATTAGAACCCACGATGATTGCTTTCCCTAGCCTTCCCACTTGGCTACTCGGACACATTTGGAAGCCTCGACGGGAGTTGCACCCGCTTCTCTTTGACTGAGAATCAAAGCGACTTGTCTATTTGTCCACAAGGCTACAAGGCGGGGATGATGGGATTTGTAGACGCGGAGCGGCTTCCCGCAGGGTACCCACGGCTTCCTGTTCGACAGACAGGCACTCTAGACCAACTGAGTTACACCCCCACGTTGGGTGGCAATTATTTAGTTTTCATGGTTCAGAAGTGTTTGCTCTATGCCTTTTTGCAAGGCTCTTGTGCTTCACTATATTTATACTACATAATGTATTACAAAGTGTCAAGAGTGTACTACAAATTTTTTTGAGAGGAGAGAGGGTAGGGTTATGTGGTGGCTGTATTGCCCTCTCTGGCTAGATTTGAGTAAATTACTCAGCTTCAGTTAGGCGTTGTGCGCTCCAGAACTGTTCGGCAAATGCCACTGCTGGGTGAATTGGGGCTTTGGGCTTGGTTGTGAGTACCATTCCCGCTTCATGTGAGAGGCGTTGGCGTAGCCTGTCCGCAGGACACTCGCTCTTGGTAGAATTACACTTCTCACACGCCGTTACAACTTTGTCCCAAGTATGCTGCCCACCTTTGGAGCGGGGGATTACATGGTCAAGCGTTAAATGCTTGGTGCTACCGCAGTATTGGCAGGTGTGGTTGTCTCGCCTGAGTACTTCACGCCGATTCACGGGGGGTACTTTCCAATGCCGTTCGGGATTGCCAACTCTCAAGCGGATATGTTCGCTTACTTGTAGTACGATGCTGGGAGAACGAACTTCCCACTGCTTTGTAGTACCAAAGTTCAAAGATTCTGCCTGACCTGTGACTAACAGCACGATTGCGCGTTTGATGTTGATGCGTGCTAGTGGTAGGTAGTTCTTCGAGAAAACCACAACTGAATTTTGTAATATGTGTGGTTGCCCAAAAGGTGGTTGAGCTTGCATACGTTAATTCACTCCTAAAAAATAACCCCCGCCTCTGGTGATCAGGTGCGGGGGTCGGTTAATGAACCCTGAGCGCAGTCGAAGGGTTGCCTTATATCGGTGCTATCAAACACTTGCACCTCCCGCTATGAACAAGTTGATCCCGATTCAGCCATCTGGAAACACATTTACTGCCGATAAACTGATACATTCCCTCAAACGCAAACGGCGCGAATATTCTGCCTAAACCCTTGGGTTGGCAATGTATCGCGCTACTAATGATTGAAGAGAATTTGCGGCTCATTGAATGCTTGTAGTATTTGTAATTTAAACTAATTTCTATATTACATTTGTATTATGTGTTTGTCCAGCACACAGTTTCAAAAGAGGAAAAAGCCATATCTACGATAAGCTCCAATAGTCTGATTGTGCGGAGCGAAGTGCTGGACTGGACGCGATCGCCTCCTCCAGGTGCGCTCCGCGCAATCGCCCAGGCTGTACCCAGGATGAAAGTAAATTAATCAAACTGAGCTTTCGGCTAAATGCTTTAATCTCAAAAACTGCTGACGCATCATTAATAAGTCTCCCCACGGTAGTACATAAGGTATCCATGACCAAAAAAAACTTTTGGGGTAACGAATATTGCCTTTAAGTACGAGGCGACAAGCATTTGGCGTTACCGGGAAAATTACATAACTAGCAGCAATATCACCAAAAATGGAAATGGCTTGCTCATCATCCATGACTATTGTGATCTGTCGATTTGGTTCAAATTCAACCAGTTGCAAAATGCCCATAAATTTTTGACCCACTGCTAAATTGTCTACCCCTGGTAGTAGTTGCTCTGGACTGGGATGAACAGGAATTGAATCAGCCACCCGAAAAAATATGCGCTCCAGGTGGTCAAGCCAGTCATAACTGTAAGAACCTAACTTCAATTGGCATAACCACCGAAATAAAACTGGCGCTGGTGTTTGCACATCAATAGCTCGAAAATAAGCTTCATCAGCACTTTCTATGTAGCCGTCACATGGAAACGATATCAACCGCTCTTGTGGTGTAGACCCCCAAGTATATGCAACGCTTTTTTCTGGATTGACGTTTACCATTGGTCAATTTCAATGCCTTCTAATTTCAGGGTAGAAGAATATCACAGATGCTTGCGGTAAAACATCACTGAAATTTAACCTTTTCTTTCATATAAATTACCCATAATTTTACTTAAATAAGTATTGTTGCTTACTGAGTATTAATCTGATACTCATATCAATCATTGTTGTAAATCAATTAGAGTTTGCTGAATCAAAAATCGCCAAATCACTGATTAACTACCTACGATTTACAACCACAAAACATGACAAGCAAAAAATTAGGAGATAAAGTATGTCCCAAATGCTAAATCGTCGTCGATTTCTTCAGGCATCGGCGGCGGCGGCGGCCAGCATAGGTGTATCCACTATTCGCACTGGGGCTGGTGGTGTTGACGAGTATATTGAGGCGATAGTGATTGGTAGTGGTTTTGGCGGTGCAGTTGCATCATTGCGTCTTGGTGAAGCAGGAATTGAAACACTCGTACTTGAGCGGGGAAGAAGATGGCAAATTACTGATGCAGGCGATATTTTCTCTACAACAGATAACCCAGATGGACGTTCTACCTGGCTGAGTTCCACTACGGTTTTACCCCCACCAGTTCCAGAAATCCCCATTGATGTATTTACTGGCGTTCTGGATATCAAAAGAGGTAATGGTATCAATGTATATCGAGGCGCAGGTGTTGGGGGTGGTTCGCTTGTTTACGGTGCTATCACTTATCAACCGACGGAAGAACTATTCTATAAAGTTTTTCCACGCACTATTAACTACACCAGACTGGATCGGATTTATTACCCACGGGTGCGTTCCATTCTCAAAGCATCTCCAATTCCAGATGATATTCTCCAAAGCGAATACTACTTGGCAAGCCGTATCCTCATGGAGCAAGCTGGTAAGGCAGGTTTGAATACACGCAAGATTGACGCAGCCCTTGATTGGGATATTGTTCGCCAGGAAATTGCAGGTCAGAAGGTTGCTTCCATTATTAATGGTCAAGTGTACTACGGTACAAACAGTGGTGCTAAAAACAGCTTAGATCGCAACTATCTAAGTATGGCAGAAGCCACTGGTAACGTTGAAATTCGACCTTTACATATAGTTACCACGATTGGGGAAGCAGATCGTGGGCGTTATCGAGTTGTCTGCAATCAAATCAACGAGCAAGGAGTAGTAGTTGTCCAAAAATCCTTTGTTTGTCGCTATCTATTTTTGGCGGCAGGTTCGATTGGCACTACTGAACTATTACTGCGGGCTAAATCTAATGGTACTTTGCGCCGACTCAATAATCAGGTAGGGAAATTTTGGGGAACAAATTCTGATTCAACTACTTTAATGATTAATGCTGGTGAGACGAATCCAACACCAGGGAATCCAGGTGTAATAGCAGTTGAGCATCTTGATAACCCGACCGCTCCAGTGATACTTGAAGCATTTCACGGGCTTCCTTTTGTACCACAAGGTATTCTTCCTGTTCTTGGTCAGGGAATTTCCCAGCCGGATGGCTATCTTACCTACAATAGCGCTACTCAGTTAGCGGATTTGTTCTGGCCTAACAACTCAGCCGATAGTCAAAGAAATGCTCAGGCTCTCTTGTATACTTACCAACAGCTTAACCAAACTAATGGTACAAGTCTCGCTGCACCACCTGACTACAGTTTTACAGCACATCCCCTGGGTGGTGCTACGGTTGGGCGAGTGTGCAACAGTCATGGGCAGGTGTTTGGTTATCCTAATTTATTTGTGGTTGATGGTTCATTCATTCCCGGTTCAACAGCCTGCTCTAATCCGTCGTTCACTATTGCAGCTATAGCAGAACAAAACATGGATCACTTGCTCAACCGGATTCCTAGACGTAGAAAACTATAACTTGGCGATTCATCTTAATAGTGATCGCGCTTACCACAACGATAACTGCCCTGGCGAAACATTAGACTTACCACCTTGATGGTATAATAGATGACACGCGCTGCAAAGAGCTATGAGGTTAGCTCTGTGGTTATTTGCTGGATTTCTGTCCCAATGATGAACCTGTAGGGTGTACACTCTCCGTTTTGAGCGTGTAAGTTTTGCTGTATTTTCTCCTGGGGGGATGCACTGTAACCCGCATTTTTGACAACACCATTTAGCCTCTTGTTTAACAGCGATTGCAATTTCTGACCAATTATCTGGGTACAGAGAATGGGTGAACGTCATCAGTGTAACTAAACTCAAGCTTGACCAATTGTAATGCCAATAGCAGTACAAAAGCTTAACTAAGTTCATACAAGCGATCGCTCCGCGCCATCTCATCTTCAGTTTAGGGTTTAGTGTTTTTCAAATTCTTCTCTAAGATAGCTGCTTATATACCAAAGCGGTTCGCCAAATTCTGCGGATTTTGAGGCTCCTAATTCAATCAACAGTGAGGCACGTTTATTAATTTCAAGAGCAACTTCTTCGGCAAATTCGACATCCTGGAGATAGCTTTCACCAGTTTCTGGATAAGCATCGTACCAAAGTACATAGAGCGCGGAGGCTAAAGTTCTTCCTTGCCAGATATGGGTGTTAGGAGAATCTAGAAATTCTAGCAGCAATTCTAAATTAATTGAACTTGCGAGAATTCAATCTTCGTCTTGTTGTGAGAAATGAAGCTTGTCGTTAATAGCCCAAATTTCTAATTGTTGGCGAGAGAGTGCAGGAAGCGCGTTACTTGCACTACTAAAATCTGTGGAGCCGCATTGAGAACAGGCTTCATCCCTCTTTTGTTACTACGGGGAGAGTATAATCAGGAAGAAAGCAGACAAAGCAAGTAAGAGGAATGGTTACGGCGCGCAGACAGCCAGTAAGCACAGTGGCATTCATAGATAACTATTGCCAGCACTATTATTCAGTATTTGAGGATGTGAGGCATTTTGAAGCATTCAAATTCTTACATTTGGGCATACTTTCAGAAATTAAGAGAAAAACTCTGCCAGAAATAGCTAAAACAGTGGGGCTAAAAGATAGCCAAACACTACATCATTTTCTGAGAGATGCACTGTGGGATATCAAAAAATTAAGGGAAATAAGGCTATGGGTAACAAAAATGTTTATTGGAGAAAGAGAAATAATTTTATGTATTGACGAAACCGGAGGCCAAAAAAAGGGAAAATCAACAGATTATGTGACTAGGCAATATATTGGAAACTTAGGTAAAATAGAGAATGGAATAGTATCCGTAAATGCTTATGGTGTAGTAGATGGAATTACTTATCCTTTAATATTCCAAATATTTAAACCAAAAAATCGCTTAAAAGAAGGCGATAAATATAAGAGCAAACCCCAAATAGCGGTAGAGATTATTCAAGAGTTGAAAGAATGGGGTTTCAAAATTAAATTAGTGTTAGCAGATAGTCTATATGGTGAGAGTGGAGATGTAATTAGATGTTTAGAAAAATTAGAACTAGAGTTTATCGTAGCAATTCGCTCCAATCATGGAGTGTTAATGCCCCCAGGAAGCCGAAAACGTTAGAATCGTTGGAAAGCTTATGAGCAAAAGCTTTCACATCGTCAAGTAGAAACTCGTTATCTGAGAGAAATTATTTTTGGTCAACGTCGCCGCATCAGATATTACCAAATCAGTAAAGTTAATACACCCGACCCCACTGGAGATGAAAGTTGGTACATCATGACTAATTTATCAACTGATTTGTCACTGAATGTCGCGCAACTTTATAGTTTAAGGAACTGGATTGAATATGGTTTTAAACAAGTTAAGAATGAACTGGGTTGGGCTGATTTTCGTCTGACTGATTATGAAAGTATTGAACGCTGGTGGGAAATCATTTTTAGTGCTTACCTTTTAGTTAGCATTCAGGCTACTTATTTTCAACTTCATGCCCAAACTCAATCAACATCTAGTTCAGAATCACCTTCATCAATAGACTTTAATAGTTCTCAATATAGTCAACATCCTAATTGGGAATCTGGTATAACATGGAAGAGTGCTTTAAATAATCTGAGATTGCTCATTCAACCCTATATTTTTTACTGTTTGATTCAACCTTGGCTCACAGTATTTAACATTCCTGGTATGAAGCGTTGCTTTTTGAAATTAATCGACTTTATGAATGATTTTCGCGCTTCTCCAGTCAGTTTCTCTGTTGCTAGTTGAATCTCTTGTCAATTTTTCTTTTCCTAAAGTAACAAAAGAGGGATCAGACCAGGCGCGTGTTTCTTCAAATGCTGTGGTTAGTTCATCGAGAAATCGCGTTTCTTCATAACCGCATTCTGCACATGAACGGGTTTGTTCGTATTGTTGAGAGGTCATTTACACGCTAGAAAAATTGCAACAATTAATATCTTCAATGCTGCCTGCTACGATTTCGCACTCAATCTTGATACTCCCTAGAACACCGATTCAGTAATCGCAGAAGAAAAGAAAAATCGACCCAGAATGAAGTAAATAATGGAAGAGAAAATAGAGAAAACGCTTACTAGACAACACTTATAGCAATAAACAAGCCTTGAAGGAGATTTAATAAAGTCTCAAGGAGAGGCATAAACAAAATTGATGTAAATTCAGGTAATAAATGTGCATTACTAACAGCGAATTTACGTATGCGACCCCAGATATGGCAGCCGCCGATAGAGCTATCGGCATTAGAGCAAAGTATCGTCAAGCGAATTAAACGAGCAAAGCTGTTTACGTTCTTACGGCAATATCGCCATCAATTATTTGATGAGGAATTTCAACAAGAACTGAGCAAGCTGTATGCAGATTCTGCCAAAGGGCAACCACCAGTACCACCAGCACAGTTGGCGTTAGCAACCATCTTGCAAGCATATACAGGGGCTTCGGATGCGGAAGCAATTGAAGCGTTAGTTATGGATAGGCGTTGGCAGTTAGTACTCGATTGCATAGATTGCCAAAAAACACCTTTTTCGCAGGCGACACTGGTGAGATTTCGCACAGCCTTAATTATCCAAGGACTTGACCGTAGGCTGATTGAGAGAACCGTAGAATTAGCCGAGCAAAGCAAGGAGTTTGGTTCAAGACAGTTACGGGCAGCATTGGATTCCAGCCCATTGTGGGGAGCATCAAAGGTAGAAGACACATATAATTTATTGGGTCACGCGCTCAAAAAAGCGATTGGCGTGATAGCTAGCCAGCAGGGGCGGGAGCTGGTAGAGGTAGCTAACGATATTGGCGTGGATATAGTAGCCAGTTCCAGTTTGAAAGCGGCTTTAGACTTAAATTGGGATGACCCAGACGAGAAAAATTTGGCCTTGGGGATTGTACTGGATGCTTTAGAACGAGTTGAAACTTTTGCACAAGCACAGCCTGAAAATGTTGAACATCCTCAAGTTCGCAGAGCGCTGTCAACCGCCAGGCTGATTGAAGCACAGGATGTGGAAGTAGATGCTCATGGCGAAATCAAACTACTCAAAGGGGTTGCCAAGGAACGACTTATCTCAATCGAAGACGAAGAGATGAGGCATGGGCGTAAAAGTAAAAGCCAACGATTTGATGGTTATAAGCGTCATGTCTTGCGTGATTTAGACAATGGTTTGGTTCGCGCTGTTGGAATCACAAGAGCGAATGTCCCTGAAGCATCTGTGACAGATGCAATTGCTACTGACTTGAAACACCAGCAAGTAAATCTGGTTGAGTTACACATTGACCGTGCTTATCTCAGTAGTTCCTTGGTTCAAAACAGAAGCGATGAACTGACTATTTACTGTAAGGCTTGGCAAGTAAGAAACGGTAAGAAGTTTACCAAAACTGCTTTTAACCTGGATTGGGACAATCAGACTATTTGCTGCCCGAATGGGGTTACTTTACCTTTTAGCATTGGTGGCAAAGTTCAGTTTCCCAAAAATATTTGTAC
Source organism: Nostocales cyanobacterium LEGE 11386 (assembly GCA_015207155.1). GTDB lineage: Bacteria > Cyanobacteriota > Cyanobacteriia > Cyanobacteriales > Nostocaceae > LEGE-11386. The sequence goes on from JADEXK010000089.1 coordinate 15,680, forward strand.
AACTTGTCCACTAAGAGAACGCTGCACTACTTCTAAGTCTGGACGCAGTGTTTCAATTCATCCTGATGAACCATTATTCCAAGAATTAAGACAACGCCAATTAACTCCTGCTGGCCGTGCAAAACTCCGAGAACGTGTTGCTGTTGAGCATTCTTTATCTCACATTGGTCGATGGCAGGGGGAGCAAGCTCGTTATGTTGGTTCTCGCAAAAATCTCTTTGACCTTCGCCGTATCGCCGTTGTTCACAATCTTCATGTCCTTGCCAAAATTTTTACTCACACTACTGAGCAGTCTGTTACTTCATCGTAATTACTGAATCGGTGTTCTAGCAATTCTTGAGAGTGTTCGCCCTCCATCACTTATCATCATCGGGCAAATACAAAGCGCTACTATCAGTTGGTCTAGCATGAAGGTACATTTCCGTGATGGCAACTGAACTATGCCCTAATGTTTTTTGCAGCAAATGAATTGGCGCACCCCTATCTAAACTGTGGGAAGCGTGACTATGCCTGAGCTAGTGGGGTGATACATTCCCCTCAATCCCAGCACGAGTAGCAGCTTTTTTCACTATATGAAATACCATACTGCGACACAGATGACCACCCTTTGCTGAAACAAACACAGGGTCATCATGTTTAGCGTCACCTTTTAAAGAATTAATTTCCTGCCACATACCCGCACCTACCAGCATGGTTCTTGTTTTATCACCCTTACCAAATACTGTGATTTGCCCCCCATCACCACGGACTTTAAGGTCGCGCCATTTCAAACCACACAATTCACTTACCCGCAGACCCGCAAAATAAAATAAACGAATAATTGCGCGATCGCGTGGGGTATTGGTGGAATTTATCAGTAATTGTACTTCCTCTTGAGTCAGAATTCGTTCTGCCAATCTATTTTTTGCCTTGGGTGACTTAACCATTATTCCCAAATTAGCTGATACCACCCCAAGCTGTTTAGCAAAAGAAAACAGGCTTTTAATCGCCCCTACAGCCACCCGCTTAGAATTATCAGAACAATGAAGTGTCATCACCCACAGTTGAATATCCGTGAGAGTGCAATCAGAAGCGGGCTTGTTGGTATGAGCAAAAAAGCGTTCGGCATAGCGACGATACCCATCAACTGTATTGGCACTTTTACCGTGCAGCCACAGGTCAATGAGTTCAGCGTTGGTGAGAGTAGAGGAACTCTTCAACATTGCCCATTCTTATGTTGAATGCTCCTTTATTAAACCCTATTGGGGAGACGATTTGTTGGTTAATCAATTTCTGTGACTAACCATTGCCACTCGGTGACTACAGATTGGGGAATATTGAGAACCAATGGCTCATCGCTCTTAAGCGGCACATAAAGTTTAAGGGCATCGGTGGTTGGCAATTTGGCTAAAACATCAGTTAAGTTATATTCCCCTACATTGGGGGCTGGTGCAGTTAAAGCATAAGCATCGGATGCACTTAACAATTTTCCTGATGCTGCCTCGATTTCTAATGGTTGGGGGTGGGCAATTTCCACCACACCAGGAAACCCCACTACGCGTAACCTTAAGTCCTTGACTGGATTTTCGTAATTTTGTTTGAACAGTAGCACCTGCCAAGCGTAACCTTGTTTATCTTTAACAGATACTTGGGAGTGATAGCGTAAAACGCCAGGGGAATCGTGATGTTGTCGCAGCAGCGCCTGGGCTGATTCCACACTCCATCCACAAAAAGTCAACGCTAGAAGAATGACCAGAACGCAACGCCAGAAAAAGGAGTGCAATTTTGGCTTTAGGTGACGCATATACTCAATATTTATTTGATTGGGTGGTAAAGACCGTCTTTTTGAGAAAATTCCCATCCCGTATTCATGGGGTCGCGGTGGCGCGTATAGCTGATAAATTCTTTGGCACTGAGTTTTTCTCGTTCAGTAATCAGGCTTTGGGAAGTCACACCCAGTCTTTGGGCCAGACTTGTGTTTGTCCTGGGTTGCAGTTCAACTTGCGGTTGCTGGTGTGAATATACTTGTCTGCGCGCTCTGGTGCTGTTGCTATATCGCCCAGAGGCCATAGCCCGTTCCATTTTTTCTAAGTGCTGGGCAATTGCTTCTAGTTTGGTTTCTACACCTGAGCTTTTATCAGCTAAATGGGATTCTAGTTTTTCTAGCCTCTGTTCTAGCTGTGATACAGATTTACTACTGGGGGCAACATTGATATCAATATCGCTATCAAACTGAGAGATTAATTCTTTTAAGCCTTGTAGCAAGGCTATTGTATGCCCCTCTCTATTTAGCTTGGATAATTGGCGTACTGCCCCAATCAAGGCAGTAGGCACACGAATCATTTGACTCGGTGGGGTCTTGTGGTCAGTCATTTGATATCAGATTTGATAGCAATAAACTGATTGTAGAGCAAAAGCGAACACCAGGACGAACGACCAAATTATTAGAGGAAAAAGAGAGCGATGGCGTAACCGCCGACCGTAGGTCATCGCCTCCGGCAGTGCGCGGAGCGCAATCGCCTATGCAGACGGAACAGCATCGCTTAAGTTATTGGGGTAGTGTTACGAGCAGCTTTTAGCAGCAATATTTTAATTTTTTCAAGCTAAGATTGTTGGATACAAAATCGGGGTTAATTGCTCTTGCTAACTCTCCTGATATGTATTGATATTCATTTCTAGATTCTGCTTGATTTTTAGAGTTCAGAGCCGCCTGAAGATATGTTAAATGTTCAGGTATTTCTTTGAGAAGTTTTTGAGGTATTTGGTGAGCCATTGCCTCAACCTGCTTTTTCAGCTTTGTTATTTCGGTACCTATTTCCTGTGGACTTAAATTTTCCACATTTAAATCCCGTTCGGGGATACATACAGGGGAGCCATTTTCATCTAACTTGACAAGGCATCCTTGCTGAGTTTGAAAATCAACATTTTGATAACCAATCACCTCACCACTTTTGCCTTGATATTCTCCCCTAAAAGCAAATACACGATTTCCTTTAAGAATATTACTCATGACTTTGGTAGAAGACCTAAATTAAATAACTAAAAAAACTACATATTCATTCGACGAAATTCTGGCTTAGGTAAGCATAATCCGCAAGCAAACGCAATAAATTGAGTATCAACACAAATCTTAACTTGGTCATCGCTACCAAATAAGCTGAGTCATTACCAATTCTTAAATATTGGCTTTTATGCTGAACCTTGTTTATGAGCAAAGGTAGACTCAATGAGTTTCAGAAAAATTCTTCTCGTCGCTCTCGGATTGCTAGTAACAATAGTAATAGGTATCTGTCAAGATACAAAAGTAATTGCTCAATCTGCCACTGATTTGGCCTTAGCTTTATATCATGCGCCTATTCATTATCAAGATACAGATAGCACTAAGTATAGTGGAGACTACATTGCGCGATTTGATTATGATAGCGATTGGCGAGGTACAAATAACTGGGATAACCTTTTTCAATTTACTCTGTTTGCTCATGCTTACTATTCTGTAGCTGAAACTTGTACTCATTGGTTTATTACATATTCCTTTTTCCATCCCCAAGATTGGACTGATATCCCTTTTGATCAAGAACACGAGAATGATTTAGAGGGTTTACTGGCAATTGTCCGTAAGGACGGTTCAGCTTTTGGTAAATTAGAAGGCGTTGTTACTGTATTTCATCGAGATTTCTACTCTTACACTCCAACTGGTAGTCCTTTACGCAATGGTGCAGAAACTATTGATGGCACACTGACGATGAATAGTTACAGTGGCTCACTGCACCCATTGACAACACAAGAAGCTAAAGGTCATGGACTAAAAGCCTGGCCTTATGCTGGAAATTTTAAAGGTGCTAGCAATGAAGATGGGATTATTTACTATCCTTCGGGAAGCACAGCAGAACTTCCAGCTTCGGGGAATGACAGGTATGTGCAGTATAAATTGGTTGATGTGTTTGCTACTAATGAAATGTGGCAACATCAATTAAATGAAGCCTCTTTATCAAGTTCTTCTGCCTTGACTTTTGCTAGTTGGGGAACGTTTAAGGGAGATTCTAGTGGTGGTTGTGGTGCTGGTACACCTACTTGCAGTAACAATTCTGCGAATGCGCCTTGGGGATGGGATGACCACAATGATGGTGCAGTCTATAAAGGTGAAATGGCTTTAGACCCTGCTCATCTCACTGATGTTTATTTTGATGGGCTTGGGTCTTTTGATACCACATATATCCGCAACCAATTTATTCAAGGTTTGAAAGACAGAGGATATAATTCTGCAAATCTTCCTCAAGGTTGGCCTACTCAGATTAACCTGAATTCTCTGCTTGGCAAGCTCAAAAACCAATGCTCATAACCATCAATAAATTTTATGACTAACGAGATTACGGAGAAACTTAAACAAGCCTCCGATGGTTTATTAATGATGAGTGAGTCAGAGTATCCTTTTGAAGTGTTTTTGTGGTCTAATCAAGCTCAAGAACCGTTGACCAATCAAAAACTGCTTCAATTAACAGGACATCCCCCAGAAACATTAGTTGAAGAAGTAGACCTCGATTATTTCTTTCGTAACTGTGCTGAAGAAAAAGAATGGCATGATGAAATCCAAAAACAAGATGTGCAGAAATTTCAAACGCTTGTTACAACACTAAAGGATAATCTTACAGATATCAAAGTTTATCGTTTAGGTACGATAGAGATTGATGTGTATATTGTTGGCAAAACTTTATCTGGTGATTTAGCGGGATTTTTCACAAAAGTTATAGAAACCTAAGCTGTTCATAAATTATTAGCCTGTCTGTAAATACAGACAGGCTTTAGGTTTGACTTGATATAACTATTTATCTTTTGACCTTACAAATTGTCAACTCTAGCCTCAATTACATTTTGAATAGAGGTAGAAATGTTAGAAAGAAAATCATAGTTAGTTCCCGTTGCATTCAAAAGTCTCGCTTCTAAAGTGTCAACGCTAATTCTATAATCTCTCCAATTCTCATTTCTCACGCCTTGCGTATTGGGTATATCAACAGTAATTACCCTTGTATTAGTAGTTACACCACTTACTCCCAAACCTGGTTTATCTAAAACCACAATCACCTTATAAGTTCGGGCTGGGACGGTAACTTTGCCACCAGCAATTGTGGTTGTGTAACCATTCGACCCTGTACCACCAGTGCCATAGGAACCTGAAATGATGTAGAGTTCCTTATTCTGTCCGGTTACTAAACTTCTAGAATAATTTTCTAGATTCGCCCATATACCTTGATTATTATCTGGGGCTTGAGGAATGATATTTGTCATCAAGAATGTAGCAGAATTATTGGCGATAGTATTTGTTCTATCAGCCGAAGGGGTCATGTGTCCTCTATCAAATCCACTACCCGTGTAATCGGAAGACGTGACTCGATAACAGTTGGAAGGTAAGGTAGTATCTGCACGAAAATCATCTTGACGAGGCGCACTGCCTAACCATGATTGATTTAACTGCCAACTTACCCAATTTGGTGTTCCTCGGAAACAGTTATGAGAGGTTGCGTACTCAGCTTTGCTTAATAATAAATTACTGAAGCTAGTGTTAGCACCAGTAGGATTTCCCATCGTCAAATGAATATTTGAGGTTTGGGCAATTAGAGGTTTTTGTAGATAATTAAGCAGAATGAAAAATATTGCTGGTAAGGCAATAAGTAGAGTAGTCCCGAAAAACTTAGACTTCTTCATTTGTTACTATTTATTTGTTTGTTTACAGCAACTACAATTGTTTTTGCAACTTTTACAGAAATTAAGTAGAAATTGGCAATCACAATTTAGCTCTACTTGAATAAGTGGAGATTAAAAAGCTGTAAACATTGCATTAACAAAACATATATAAAACTTATATATTATTTAGTTTCATAATTGAGCGATAACATAACCGCCCACCGGAGGTAATCGCCTGAAGATAGCATTTCCACAAGAGGAAACTTGCGATTTGGTCTACACAGTATCATCCATCCAGCCACACTCTGGGTTTGGGCAGTCTCAATGCACACGCGCTGTATAATCCCGGTTAAATTCATGCTGGCACTGGGGACACCTACCAGTAAACATGGGATGCCAATCAATTAGTTCTAACTGTTGTTCTGGTGTCCAGCGCTGCCGGGGCTGCACAATCAATTCACCATTGTAATAGCTTGCCCCTTTTGGTTCCCACAGTTCTTCTGCTTGAGCGTTGGGGTCTTCTCTGAAGTCTAGGCATCTGTTGCTGTTTGGCCCTGTTGGGTGAACAGCACAAATGAGGTGAGGGTTATGGGCATATAGGAGACAGCGATTGCATTCTGTAGGCATTGTATTCTAATTTATACCAATAATCTTTGTGGCTCTCCCAGACTAAATATGTTAAATTAAGAACAAAAATACCAATTGAGTAAAATCCTTCTTCTAAAATTATTGAAGTTAGTTAAGCCATAAGCCCTTCTTTTAATGAGCTTAATCTTCTGATTAA
>JADEXK010000090.1 GCA_015207155.1 Nostocales cyanobacterium LEGE 11386
TTCCTCATCCGTTTAGTCAACAAGGAGAGCGTCTATATCAAACGGGTGATTTAGCACGTTATTTGCCGAGTGGTGAAATAGAATATCTCGGTCGCATTGACTACCAAGTCAAGCTGCGTGGTTTCCGCATTGAATTAGGCGAAATTGAAGCTGTTCTGAGTCAATATTCAGGAGTACAGCAGGCTGTGGTCATGGTTAGGGAAGATCATCCTGGTAATAAGAGGCTAGTCGCTTACATTGTACCTGTTGAGGATATGACGCTGGCGATCGCGCCACTACGTCACTGGTTAAAAGAAAAATTACCAGAGTATATGGTGCCTGATGCCTTTGTAATTTTAGATACCCTGCCTTTAACACCTAACGGCAAAATTAATCGTCGGGCATTACCAACACCTCAAAACACTAGACTAAATGAGCAAAAAAACTTTGTCGCTCCCCGCACTCCGGTAGAAGAAATATTAGTCAACATCTGGTGTCAAGTTCTCAATCAACAACAAGTGGGAATTTATGATAACTTCTTTGAGTTAGGAGGCCATTCTCTACTTGCTACTCAAGTTATTTCTCGTCTCCGGGAAGCTTTTAAAATTGAATTGCCTTTACGCTATCTGTTTGAATCACCGACTGTAGCTGATTTAGCATTGCATATTGAGCTAATCAGTCACACAAAAGATCATCAACAAGTTGCGCCAATACTCCCCAGACAACAAAATCAAGAACTGATTGTCTCTTTTGCACAGCAGCGTCTCTGGTTCCTAGAGCAATTACAGCCTGGAGATTCTGCATACAACATTTCCACAGCTGTCCGTTTGTCAGGTGTACTTAATATAGAAGCTTTAACTCGTAGCATCAGTGAAATTATCCAGCGTCACGAAGCCCTACGCACTATCTTCACAGCGATAGAAGGGCAACCAATTCAGGTAATTATTCCATCCCCTGATTTCACAATGCCGATCATAGACCTGCGGGAAATCCCCTTAGCTGAACGAGAAGCTGAGGCTATGCGACTAGCCCAAGAAGAGTTTGGGCGACCTTTTGATTTAAGTCAATGGCCTTTAATACGAGTTACTTTACTGCAACTAAATACAAGCGAGTACGTAATATTACTGACAATACATCATATTGTCTCTGATTTGTGGTCAATGGGGATACTGTTTCAGGAATTAGTCACGTTATACAAAGCTTTTAGCATCGGTCAAAGTTCGCCACTGCCAGACTTGCCAATTCAATATGCAGACTTTGCTATATGGCAACGAGAATGGTTACAAGGAGAAGTTTTACAAGCACAGTTATCTTATTGGAAGCAGCAGTTAGGTCACAATTTACCCATTCTGAAATTACCTACTGACCGTCCACGAAGTGAAGTTTCAACTTCCAGGGGTGGAGTTCATTGCTTCGAGCTATCTCCACAGTTATCTGAGGATGTTAAAAAACTCAGCTTGCAAGCAGGTGTCACATTATTTATGACTTTGCTTGCTGGCTTTGAGACGTTGTTAAATCGTTACACAGGGCAAGATGATATTGTTGTGGGTACTGATGTCGCCAACCGCAACTCGACACAAACTGAAGGATTAATTGGGTTTTTTGTCAATCTGCTGGTTTTACGTACTAATTTATCAGGTAACCCTAGTTTTCGCGAACTTTTGCAGCGTGTGCGAGAAGTAGCTTTAGGAGCTTATGCTCATCAAGATTTGCCTTTTGCCAAGTTAGTAGAAGAATTACGTCCAGATAGGAATTCTAGTGCCACACCACTATTTCAGGTGTTATTTGTTCTGCAAAATGTTCCTATGCTTACTGTAGAACTTTCAGACCTCACCCTCACACCAATGGAGATTGATAGTGGTCTAGCAAAGTTTGATTTAGCTTTATTTTTGGCAGAAACACCATCAGGAATTGTGGGGACTTGGAAATACAATGCCGATTTATTTCATGCTGCTACTATTACTCGTATATCAGAGCATTTTGCAATTTTATTGCAGAGTATTGTTGCTCAACCTGATGCCAGAATTAACACTTTAGAAATGCTTACTGAAGTTGAAAAGAAACAACAAATGATGGAACAAGCAAAACAAGAACAAAGCAAACTGAAAAAGTTTATGCAGGTGAAACCTAAGGCTATGAAATTGCCACAGGGACAGCTAATCACCACCGAATATCTACAACCTGGTGAAACACTTCCCCTAGTGATTAAACCTGCTGTGGAACAGATTGATCTGATTGATTGGGTTAAAAGTCACAAAGAATTCATTGAATCAAAATTGTTATCTCATGGTGCTTTGCTGTTTAGAAATTTCAATATTAATTCGCCATCAGCATTTGAGAATTTAGCGCAAGCTATTTGTCCAGAATTGTTTGGTGAATATGGCGATTTACCACGCGAGGGAGTAGGTGGAAAAGTTTACGGTTCTACTCCATATCCATCAGACCAAGCTATTTTATTTCACAACGAAAGTTCACATCTACACTGCTGGCCGTTAAAAATTTGGTTCTTCTGCTTACAAAGTCCTCAAGTTGGTGGTGAAACACCCATAGTGGATTGTCGTAAAGTATATCAGTTACTTGATCCTAAGTTGCGATCGCGCTTTGAGGAAAAGCAATTAATGTATGTGCGTAACTACATTCAAGGCTTGGATGTCAGCTGGCAAGAATTTTTCCATACAAGCGATCGCACAGTAATTGAAAAGTACTGTCATCAAGCTCAGATTGATTTTGAGTGGAAAGAAGATGATCATCTTTTGACTAAACAAATACGGCCTGCTATAACCAAGCATCCCCAAACTAATGAGTTAATCTTTTTCAACCAAATTCAGCTGCATCATGTATCTTGCCTAGAACCAGCTGTCAAAGAATCTTTGTTATCAACCTTTGGCGCAGAAAAACTACCACGAAATGTTTACTATGGCGATGGTTCACCAATTGAAGATTCTGTAGTCGAAGAAATTTGCTCAGTCTATGAACAAGCCAAAGTCAGTTTTCCTTGGCAGCAAGGCGATGTCTTAATGCTGGATAATATGCTGACTGCACATGGTCGGAATTCTTATGTGGGGCCACGTAAAATTTTGGTAGCTATGGGCGAAATGCACTAAGCACAAAATTTTCTTGAGAAATTATCGCAAAATTTATGATAATATATCTCAAATAATCCATGACACTCATCTTGTACATAGCCCTAGCCATGAGAAATCGTCGGCTATACAAACGTAAACACTTTGTGGCTTCCCGTAGGGTATTCCATCCGCGTAGATAACAGAAAATTAAATCTTTTTTCCTTCCTACTTCCTCACTGACACAGAAAACAACACTCAAAAACCTTACGTCATCAACCTCTGTATTACTGATTTCTCCGTGTTCTCCGAGTCTCTGTGGTTCATTCATTCTGTTGAGAACTCATTTAAGAGTCGCCATTCATACCCAAATGTTAGTTGTCTACTCCTCACCTAAACTCCACAAATCAATTTAAAAATCAAAGCTGATGACTATACAAGCTGAAACAATTGAGGGCTTTCGACTCTCTCCACAGCAAAAACGTTTGTGGTTACTCCAACAAGATAGTGATGTTTATCGCGCCCAATGTAGCATTTTAATTGCAGGCAAAATTAAAATAGAAGTTCTGCAAGCAGCCTTACAGCAAATTATCAATCAGCATGAAATTTTCCGGACTACATTTCATCGTCGTCCTGGCATAAAATTTCCTATTCAAGTAATAGCAGATAGCAGTAATATATCCTGGAACAATATCAATCTCGGGGATTTAGATGAGCAGGAACAACAGAATAAAATTGCAGAATTATTGCATCAAGAGAAGTCTTATGTTTGTCAATTTGAGCAAAGTCCATTATTACGTTCTTGCCTGTTAACTTTATCAGAACAAAAGTATCTTTTAATATTGACTTTGCCGTCATTGTGTGCAGATAGCTGGACAATCAAAAATCTAGTTAAAGAAATCAGCGATAATTATGCTGCATATTTAGATAGTCAAGAAATACCAGAGCCAGCAGTACAGTACATTCAATTTTCTGAATGGCAGAATGAACTGATAGAAGCAGAAGAAGCAGAAACAGGAAAAAATTATTGGCAAGGGCAAAATTTCGTCAACCAAATTCCTCATACACTTCCTTTCGAGAGTCAGTTTATCGATACATTTGAGACTAATTGTTACTCTATCAATATAGATTCCAGTTTAGTGACAACTCTGGAAGCGATCGCTATTATAAATAAAACTACAATTAGTGAATTATTACTGGTTTGTTGGCAAATATTACTCTACAGAATATTAAAACAATCAGATATTTTTGTAAGTACTGTTTTTCATGGCAGAAACTACGAAGAACTACATACAACAATGGGTCTATTAGCTAAATGTCTACCAGTTCGTTGTAGTTTTCAAGATAATTTTAAATTTAAGGAAATTTTATCGCAAACGAGCGAAACTCTACGCAATCACAATCAATACCAGGAATATTTTATTGGTGAAAAAGAAACAGAGACAACCACCAAATTGCCAATAAGCTTTGAGTTTGAGGAACATCCAAGCAATTATTACAGCAATGGGGTTTCGTTTTCTCTTTACCAGCAGTATGTCTGTTTTGATAGATTCAAAATCAAGCTTTCATGCATACGTACAGCAACTTCTTTATGTGCGAAATTTTATTACGATACCAATTTATTTGTACAAGCAGATATTGCCAGATTAGCAGAACAATTTCTGACGTTAGTAGCTAGTGTAGCTAACAATATAGAGTCTACAGTTAGTGAGTTAGAAATTCTCAGCGATCGCCAACGACAGCAATTATTAATTGATTTCAATCAAACTCATATTAATTATCCAAAATATAAGTGTATTCATCATCTATTTGAGGCGCAGGTAGAACAAACTCCGCACAACATTGCTGTTGTATTTGGAGAAGAACAACTAACATATAGTGAACTGAACACCCGCGCCAATCAATTAGCTAACTACCTACAAAAATTAGGAGTTAATACAGAAACATTAGTAGGTATTTACTTAGAGCGATCGCACCTCAACATTATTGCTATTTTAGCTATTCTCAAAGCTGGCGCAGCTTACGTACCGCTAGATCCAGCATTACCACCAGCAGCTTTAGAATTTCGGTTACAAGATATTCAAGCGTCAGTTTTATTAACCCAAGATTCACTAGTTCAACAACTTTCAGAAACTGCTGTACAAGTCATTTGCTTAGATAAAAACTGGGAAGTAATTACCCAAGAAAATCAAAGTAATCCTCAAACTTTGGTAAAACAAGAAAATTTAGTTTATGCTATTTTCACCTCTGGTTCTACAGGTAAACCCAAAGCAGTTGGCGTTGAACATCAGCAACTCCTCAATTACTTATACGGTGTTGTAGACAGACTCGACTTACCAAAAGGCGGAAGCTTCGCTACTGTTTCCACATTTGCGGCTGACTTGGGTAACACAGTCATCTTCGCAGCGTTGTGTCACGGTGGATGTCTGCATATCTTATCTCAAGAGCAAGCATCAGATCCCCAAGCACTAGCAGATTACTTCCAACAGCATCCCATCGACTGCTTAAAGATAGTTCCCTCTCACTTAGCTGCTTTATTAGCGTCCTCTCCTGCTCAGAATATCCTACCTCGTCAATGTTTAATTCTCGGTGGAGAAGTTAGCAGTTGGGATTTAATTGAGAAAATTCAAGCACAAGCACCAAAATGTCAGATTTTTAACCATTATGGCCCGACAGAAACAACTGTAGGAGTTCTAACTTATCCAGTTAATAGCCAAAAAGATAGCCATAATTCACACACAGTACCTCTGGGTAAACCCTTAGCTAATACCCAAGTTTACGTACTGGATACCCAACTACGTCCTGTACCTATAGGCGTACCAGGCGAACTATACATTAGTGGCGCGTCCCTCAGTAGAGGTTACCTCAATCGACCGGAACTAACAACTGAGAGGTTTATACAAAATCCTTTCATACCGGAAGCCAGATTATACAAAACCGGAGACTTAGTACGTTACCTTCCAGACGGAAACCTAGAATTTCTCGGACGCAGCGACAACCAAGTGAAAATTCGTGGCTTCCGCATTGAATTAGGGGAAATTGAAGCTACTTTAAGACAGCATCCCCATGTACAAGAAGTTGTAGTCTTAGCAACAGAAGAAAAACTTGGTGATCAGCGTTTAGTAGCGTATATAGTTGTCAATTCTCCATCAGGACTCACCAACCAAAAACAGGAATCTGCACTCCAAGGGGAACTACGTAATTTCTGTTTGCAAAAACTAGCTGAGTATATGTTACCTTCAGCGTTTGTGTGCTTGAAAACACTGCCATTAACACCCAATGGTAAGATAAACCGTCAAGCCTTACTAGCCATTGAACACACTCGTCCTCAGCTAGAACAGACTTACATAGCACCACGCACCCCCACAGAAAAGCAGTTGGCTGAGATTTGGACAAATCTCTTAAATCTGACACAAGTTGGTATTCACGATAACTTTTTTGAATTAGGTGGACATTCTCTCCTCATCACTCAGTTACTTGCTAAAGTCCGCAACACTTTTCACGTAGATCTACCTTTACGAGAATTTTTTAATGCAGCTACTATTGCTGATTTAGCTCAAAGCATTGACAACAAACAAGAAGTTAATTGCACCAATATTGATCTCAATGCTGAAGCTGTTTTAGACCCAGAAATTCGTCCTGTAGGAAGTCCAGTAGATGACAGCGAGCCAAATTTCATTTTCTTAACAGGTGCAACTGGGTTTTTAGGAGTATTTTTACTTTACGAACTACTACAACAAACATCAGCAAAAATTTATTGTCTGGTACGTGCTGAAACCAACGAAGATGGCAAAAATAAGCTGCAAAAAAGCTTAGAATCTTACTTACTTTGGGATGAAAGCTTTAGCGATCGCATGATTCCCGTCATGGGAAATTTATCTCAACCTCGATTGGGATTGTCAGAGTCAGAGTTTAGCAATTTCGCCAGCCAAATAGATGTCATTTATCATAACGGTGCATTTGTCAACTTCACTTACCCATATTCGCAACTCAAAGCCGCTAACGTTTTAGGGACTCAAGAAGTATTAAGATTAGCTGCTCAAGTTAAAGTTAAGCCAGTACATTTTATTTCCACTCTTGGTGTAGTTGGTGCGGCTGATTCTCAACTAGAAATAATTCGCGAAGATACCCCAATCAATCGCAGCGAAAACATCAAAAGTGGCTATACCCAAAGTAAATGGGTAGCAGAAAAATTAGTCAAAATAGCAGGCGATCGCGGTATTCCCATATCTATTTACAGACCAGGCCGCATTTCTGGACATTCAGTTACGGGTGTTTGCAACGTCAACGATCACACCTTCAGAATGATTAAAGGCTGTATCCAACTTGGTAGTGCGCCTCTCAATGACTCAATGGTGAATTTAACTCCCATTGATTATGCTAGCCAAGCAATTATTTATTTATCTCGGCAAAAAGTATCACTAGGCAAAGTGTTTCATATTGTTAATCCTCAGCCTCAACCTTGGAATGAAGTGATTAATATGATTGCTAACTTTGGTTATGCACTCAAGGCAATTCCTTATGAAAAATGGCGCTTAGAACTACTAAAAGAAGTCGAGCGATCGCCTGATAATGCTTTGTCTCCTTTAATTAGCACTTTTACTGATAGCGAAACACCAAAAAGCAATACGGAAGAGTCATCACCATCCCAATTAAATTATGAAAATACTCTGGCTGGATTAGCAGAAACGGCAATTAATTGTCCACCAGTAAATGCCAAATTACTAAATACTTATTTCTCTTACTTAATTGACAGTGGCTTTTTAAATGCTCCACAGTTAATTATTTAGAGCTTTGCCGTAAATCACACAAATAAACAAACCACAGAGGCACAGAGAGCGCAAAGAAGAATGAAAGAAAATATCAGAATGACTATACCAGGTCGAGTTACAGCCTCAGGAACACGGCGTTACAGGGAAAAACATCAAAAGTATTGTGCATCCAATTTTTTTCATGCAGCTGGTGAACTGATTACCAGTTCTATCGGCATTGGGACGCTAATTAATCAAATGGATGAGGAAATTAACGAACTGATGACGCAAGCGATCGCAGAATCAGTGCGGCGCGGAGTAAACTTAATTGACACCTCAATTAGCTATGGCTACCAGCAAGCAGAACGTAGTATAGGAGAAGCTATCTATCGTCTTCTTGAATCAGGAGAGATATCCAGAGATGAACTGATTATCTGTACCAAAGGTGGAGTCCTACCGCATCCAGAGAACAACCTAGCCGACTGGTTTCAGCATCATTACGTTGAACCTAGTAACTCTAGAATCAACATGACAGATATCGCGGCATCACGTTACTGCATACACCCAGAATACCTGCAAGATCAGCTCAACCGCAGCCTCACAAATCTCGGACTCCAAACCATCGATGTTTACTACATCCATAATCCCGAAAGACAGCTATTAGAAATTGCGCCTGATATTTTCTACAGTAAGTTACGCGCAGCTTTTGAGGTCATGGAAGATGCCGTAGATGCTGGAAAAATAGCTGCTTATGGTCTAGCCACTTGGGAAGGTTTTCGTGTGCCTCCCACTTCCCGCGAGCATTTAGATTTAGCAAAAATTAAGTCTATTGCTCAAGAAGTAGCTGGAAATAAACAAGACCGATTCCGGTTCATCCAATTTCCCTTGAACATGGTCATGCTAGAAGCACTTCTTTCATCTACTCAGGAAATTGCTGGACAAAAAGTTCCCATTTTAGAAGCTGCATATCGTTTAGGCATGATTCCCGTAGCCAGTAATTCCATTTATCAAGGACAAATCGCTGGTAAAATTCCCGAACACATCGCTACTGCTTTGAGTGACAAACTGTGGACTGACTGTCAACGCGCACTCCAATACACCCGCAGCACTCCTGGTATTGCTACTGCTCTTGTGGGAATGAAAGGTATAAAACATATAGAAGAAAACTTAGCTTTGAAAACTATTTCATCACTTGAGATAAATAAATTTCAGGAAATTACACATGCAATTGTTCAAGTGTTAAAAAGTATGCAAATCGATGATACTTCTTGGACATTTGATTTATCTAAGCTATCTTATTCTAAAAACAATTAACACAAAGATCAGGAATAAGTAGGACGTCGTAAATAATTAAAGGTTTGTAGTGAGTTAGCGCAGTCTTGGGGGTTTCCCCCATGAGCGACTAACGTAAAGCCCTGACGGGCATAGCTGCGCTTACCGCGCAGCGTGCCGGAGGCATTACCCGTAGGGTAAGGACTTTAGTCCTTAAATAATAGCTAGAGCCAAACATAAACTAAGCAGGAGCAAAAAAATGTATCAAAACGACAAAGAAGATACCACGATTTACAAAGTTGTAGTCAATCACGAAGAGCAGTATTCCATCTGGCCTGCTGATCGAGAAAACGCACTCGGCTGGCGGGATGCAGGCAAAAGTGGACTGAAGGCAGAATGTCTTGAGTACATCAAGCAAGTATGGACTGATATGAGACCACTCAGTCTCAGGAAGAAGATGGAAGAAATCACCCGCAGTCAGACTAACTAAACTGAACTTCTCTCTTTGAATGTCCCGTTGTCGCCTTTTTCAGGTGGGCAAGAATCCACCGGCTTTAGACGTGGGGAGGTTCAAAAAATTCGTATGCAATACACAAGGAGCGAGGGTTGAATCTTACTCATCTTCTAGTTGCAGCAATTGTTCATCAATGGTTTTTATCCGCCCACGCACAATTTCTTCTGAGAGAATTCGCTTACGCATGGACTCATTGAGCGCTCCTTTTTCAGCTAGGAGTAATCGGCGGCGGATGGCATCAAGTTTACCAATATCACCGCTTTTGGATTCAAACTCTTGAGGACGGCGATTATAGAATTCCCGTAGTGTCTTTTCTGCGGTGGCAATTCGCACCTGATAGGCTGAACGCATTTCTTCATAGACAGCTTTCGGTAATACTCCAGATTTCAACAGGCTATCTAATTCATCCTGTGCTGCTTTACCTGTGATTAATTGGGCTTGCATTTCTTCTACTTGCTGACGAGATTTAGATAAGTGAGACAGATTTAAACGTTTTACCAACCACGGTAAACTCACACCCTGTCCCACCAAAGAGAGCAAAACTGTGCCAAAGACTATGGGAATAATTGTTTCTCGCCCTACAAGTCCAAGGGGTAAGCTGAGTGCTAGCGCCATCGAAAGCGAGCCTTTAATATTACCAAGAGACAAAACGTGCTGCCAACGCCACGGTATGGAACGGTCAAACCAACCCACCATCGCTAAAAGTGGATAAACAGAAACTACGCGTCCCATTTGGTAAGCGAGAATTGCTAGTAATACCGCAGGTAGAGTATTCCAGAGAGTGAGCAGGTCAACTTCTAGACCAATCAATAAAAAAATTAAGCTATTGACACCAAAACCGAGAGATTCCCAAAAGGTCAGTAATGTCAAGCGAGTAGAAGCCGATACGTTCCCCGAAAGCCCATTAGTTCCTACTATTAAGCCAGCCACAACTACTGCCACTACACCGGAAACACCAAGTAATTGCCCAGCTTGAAAAGCACCTAATGCTACAGCCATTGTCAGTAAAATACTACTGAGTGGCTCATCTGACCTGACAAATAAACCCGTACTCAAATAGCCGATAATTAGTCCTACCAAAGTACCGCCCACAATTACAACAAAAAATTCTTGGAATCCATCCAGAATTGTCAGTGAGCCAGCCGCATTAAATTTTAGAATTAGGCTAAATAGAACTAGTGCTACACCATCGTTAAATAAACTTTCTCCCTCAACAATGGTGGAAAGTCGTGAAGGAACAGGCACTTCCTTAAACACAGCAATCACGGAAACAGTATCGGTAATTGCTAAAATGACTCCAGCTAACAATGCCTGTATCCAACTTAGTCCCAGCCCCCATTTCAACAATACTGCCGTCACACTAGAAGAAATGACGACCCCTGGCCCTGCTAGTAGGGCTATTGGCTTAACGGTGCTACGGAGGCGGCTGATGTCCGTATTGATAGCTGCTTCAAATACCAGAATTGGTAAAAACAGATTCAAAATTAAAGAATCATTCAAACCAATACGGCGTGGTAACAGTTCAGTAATCGCTAATCCTGCCAGCACTAAACCTGCAACATAAGGAACTCGTAGCCTGCGAGATAGCAGAGCTACACCTGTAGCAACTAACAGAAGAATAATTGAAATCTTGACTAATTCGGTAACATCCACTGAGATTTTGGCAAGTTATTTTGGTTTGCTGATAGATTCTTATCTTAAGGCGTGGGTTCACAAATGCGACTCTTGCCCATCTGATGAAGTCCTCAATCCATTCTTGATTCTTGAGCAATTAACGTGCCACATTAAACTGGTGTCATCTGAAAAGAGTCAGATGATGTAAGTGCAAAAATATACCAAGATTTTACTTATGGTGTTTGAATCAGCAATTGGTGAAGAAATTATCACCACTAATCTCAAGCAATTTCTCTTAGTACTTTCAGTATCTTTAGGGGTGGCAACGTTACCTCAAATATTTAGTTGGTTTCGTCATATTCCTTATACTTTACTTTTGGTGATTGTCGGCTTGGGGTTGGCGTTCGTTGATGTCCGCCTGGTAACTCTCTCTCCAGAGTTGATTTTGTTCATCTTTTTACCGCCATTGTTATTTGAAGCTGCATGGAATCTGAAATGGTCAGATTTAAAGCGCAATTTTGTCCCCATTTGTCTGTATGCGGTGTTGGGGGTGGTAATTTCCATTGCCGGGATCGCAATTGGTCTCAATCAACTAGCTGGTATATCTCTAACTACAGCTTTGCTCATTGGCGCTAGTTTGTCTGCTACTGATCCTGTTTCTGTGACCGCTTTGTTCCGCGAACTAGGCGTGGGTAAAGGTCTAACTACCATGATGGAAGGCGAAAGCTTGTTTAATGATGGCATGGCAGTAGTGGCCTTTGGTTTTTTAGTAGCGCTGTCTTTGGGAAGTGCTCAATTGGCTTTCCAACCAGTTGTAGTGCAGTTATTTACTGTTGTCGGTCTTGGTGTAGCGGTGGGAGGATTAATTGGCTTTGGTATCTCCTACCTCACCCAACGCTTTGACTTGCCAATGGTGGAACAGTCTTTAACTTTAGTTTCGGCTTACGGTACTTACCTGATTATCGAAGAATTGGGTGGTTCTGGAGTCATTGGGGTTGTCACCACAGGCTTAATTTTAGGGAACTTTGGCTCTCGCATAGGCATGAATCCCCGCACTAGGGTGATTGTTTCCGAGTTTTGGGAATTTTTGGCGTTTTTTGTCAACTCAATTGTATTTTTGCTGATTGGCGACCAAATTCGCTTTGCTAGTTTGGGAGAAAACCTCCAAATTATTGCCGTCACAATCATAGCCATGATTTTGATGAGGGCAGTTGCTATTTACCTTCTGAGCAACTTGAGTGCTGTGATCACTAAATATACAATTCCTTTACCTGAGCAAACCATATTATGGTGGGGTGGCGTGCGTGGTTCTGTTTCTATTGCCCTAGCATTGAGTGTACCCATAGGATTACCGGAGCGCGAAAAAATCATTGCTACGGTGTTTGGAGTAGTTTTATTTACCCTACTGGTTCAAGGTTTGTCTATCAAACCTTTGTTGCAGAAGTTGGATCTTTTGGGTGATGCGCCTTTACGTCAGCGATATTCAGAACTAGTTACCCGTCATATTGCCCTAGAACGTGTGATGCAATATCTGCAAGCCGATAAACGTCCAGGTATTGACCCAGAGTTTTACCGTTACCAAGAGACCCTAATTAAAGGCGAGATTGAAAATCTCCAAATGAAAATTGATAAATTACAGAATGAGTATCCCAATCTTCGCAACTTTACAACTGAACAGTTCCGAGAAGAACTACTGGCAATTGAAGCAGATACCTATGCCGAATTTGTCAAGGCTGGTCGGTTAAATACAGAATTGGCTCCCATGCTTGATGATGTTTGGCAGCAGGGAAATGGTAAAGCAGGATAAATTCAAGCAGTTGGCTGCTTCCATTTATCGAGAATATCTCTAAAGACGAGTTCTTCTATCCAAGTTTTGGCAACTACTGCCAAAGGTAGCGCCATGAGTAATCCCAAGGCTCCAAAAAAGCTGGCGAAGAAGATTTGCGCCGTCAGGGTAAAAGCAGGTAAGAGCGCTACCTGTTTGGCCATCACTGTGGGAGTTAGCCAGTAGCTTTCTATGTTCTGGATGACGATGTATAAAATCAAAACAGCGATCGCTTTCCAAGGTGTATCGAGAAAGGCGATCGCCATTGGTAAAATGACACTCAAGGTGGGGCCAATGTTGGGAATAAAGTTGAGTAGTCCTGCTAGCACTGCATGAGCTAAAACTAATGGCACTTGTAAAATCCACAATCCCAAGCCACTGAGAAAGCCAATAAATACCATTTCAATCAACGCCCCAATTGTCCAGTTTCCCAAACCCTCCCCACACCGAGCGAGAATTTCTTCTACCCGATGGCGGTAAAATGAGGGAAAACACCGGACAAAAACTCTCCGGTATGGTTGCGGATTAACTAGCAGCATTAAAGTTAAAACCAGCACCAGCAAAAATTCTAACGCCGCAGTCAATCCAGTAGAGAAGAAAGCGATCGCCTGGTTAAGAAGATTTTGAGTTAAAGGTTGCAGTTGCCGGATCAATCCATTAATATCTGGGATATTCGGCATGTACGGCCCTATTATAGTTTCTTCTAACCAATTTACACCTTGCTGAATTCTCGCCAGTCCTGTGGGAAACAGCATGACTAGTTCCTGAAACTGCTCGATAAAAGCTGGCACAATCAGCAAGAAACAAATAATTAACAGAGCGACCACAATACTCAAACTGAGCCACACCGCCCAAATCCGTTGCATCCCAGACCTCTGAAACCGCCGCACCAGTAAACTAATCGCCGTTGCCAATACCACGGCTGTAAATAACAGCAACAATAATTGACGAATTTGCCAAAGGATGTAGAGTGAGACAGCCAGCGCGAAAAATCCCAGCAATTGGCCGATGTTCATTGCTTTGCCTCACATTTTGCCTGCTTTGATCAATAAATCCCATAACACCGATGTTATCTGCAAACTTAGTCAGAATAAATTGATTGAAGGTAATATTGAAACCAACTTTTGGATTATTCCTTTTTATTACCAAGTACCAAAAAGGATACACCTAAAATTATATACTTCACAACAAAAATTTGTAAAAAACTATATCAAAAGATAGAAGTTAAATGAATTATAAAAGTTTAATTCATTGATTTGAGAAATAATTGAAGACAGCAGAAGGCAAAGGGTTGTGTTCCTGCTGTTTGCTTCGTTATACTTTTTTAATAAATATTTTTAGCTACTTTTAAAAGGATAATTTTATCTAATTATAAACTTATGCCAATTTTCTATGAGGCTGCTGTTAATAAAAAAACAGTGGTTTCTACTCAACTCATGACTAATAACTTAGGATTCGGTATGAAAAGTCAATTGTCCCGGATGGTTTGGGTTGTCAGCGTAACGATGGCAGGCATTGCGTTTATTTTAACTGGATGTGAACAGGCGGTTGAGTATTTGCCACCGTTGCCTAGAGTCCAGATTCCATCTGACAGGCCAGAACAGCCCCCACTCCCACCCCAATCTGCGACAACTACCCAAATAGAGGTAGCAGTTCGACAACGCATTAATCAAGTACGGCAAGAAAATGAGCTACAACCCTTACAGAACAATGAAAAGCTAGCACAAGTAGCGCGTGACTACAGCCGACAAATGGCAGAACAAAACTTTTTTAGTCATACTGGTGCCGATGGTAGTACTCTGCAAGACAGAGTGAGTGCTGGCGGTATCATCTATTGGGTAGTAGGTGAAAATTTGTTTAAAAGTACAAACGTTCCGCAACCTGTAAAAGTAGCAGTTGATGGTTGGATGAAAAGTCCCGGACATCGTGAGAATATTGTCCGTCCAGTTTTTACAGAAACGGGTGTAGGAGTTTGGCGAGTTGGCAATACTTACTACATAACACAGTTATTCTTGCGGCGTTAAAAATGGAAGTAAAGAATGTAAAAAACACAAATTTGGGATTATCAGCAAAGAGTTGAGAGAAAGTTAGCAACTACAGCAGGTGAGTTTGTTTGTGCGATCCAGACACAATAGACCCGCTAACACTGCGAATTGACTAAAGCTGAAAAGTTAGATTTTGTTGCCGCTACCGCAGATATCATGTCAATAGTTTCTTGACAAACTACTAGTAGGGACTATTATGTTCCCGGACGAGAGCGAAGATGAGCGGGTATATGATGGCGATCGCCTAATATTTCTAACAAAGGGCCATGAACGTCAAATTTAACCATACTTACCGACGCGACCAAAATATTCACCCGATAGCGATAGCGCCCCAAATCAATTCCCAGTAAACTGCAAAGCATAATCCGAATCGTGGCTTTATGGGAAACCACTAAAACATTACCTTGGGGATGTTTTTCTTGAATTTCAGCAATTACAGGCATAGAACGGTTAGCAATATCTACCGCAGTTTCTCCACCTAGTGGTGCATTCCAAGCGGGTTCTGTCAACCATTTTACATAGTTTTGGGCGTAATTCTCTTGAGCAAACGATTTACTCTTCGTTTCCCATTCGCCGTAACTACCTTCTCTAAGTCCGTCACGCAACTGCATATCCATACCGATAGCATCACAAAATGGCTTGGCAGTGGCAATTGTGCGCTTCATCGGGCTAACATAAACAGCTTCCCACTTCAATTTTTGATAAACATCGGCAAAACCGGATGCCATCTGCATTCCTTCATTTGTCAACTCCGCATCAGTTTCACCGCAGAAATTACCACTTTGACTAAAAGTAGTTTCTCCATGTCGCAGTAAATATAAATTGAGTGTCATAGCTTGTATCGCGATGAGGATAAAAGAGTTTGTGTAAAAATAAACTACCATTAATCTTGCAATCGAGTATGTTACACCATGACAAAGTAATCAACCAAAAAAGTCAATCAACCACAAACTTTTGAAATCGAAGACAAAAGTAGCGGTTTAAGCTAGTACTAGGTATTGAGCCAGGATGCGGATATCGTTGGCAAATTCCCCCTCTGAGTGACCTTTGTGACAATATTTTGTTTGATGAATATTGGCAATCCGCCGGGCTTGAATATAGCGATCGCTCATAGATAACAGCCAGTTCATTACACGCTGTTTATCAGCAGATTCCTGGCGAAACTGCTTTTGGGCATCCTCATAAATGGATTCTAACAAGCGGGGAACGGAGACAAAATAATGGGGTTTTTGGACTTTGAGATCGCGCTTGATATGGCGGTGGTCTGTATAAATTAACGTGAGTTCGACAAATATCAAAAACCCTCTCCAAACCTCTCCCCTGCGAGGAGGAGCCACTGCGTTGCGCGGGTTCCCCGCGTTGTAGCAAGTGGCGTTAGAGGCTTTGAAACCTTGATTTTTAGTTCAAAACCAGGGATATTTTTGCCCCTCTCCGACACGGAGAGGGGTTGGGGTGAGGTTCATCGAATTCACGTTAAATTAAAGTACAACCTTGGGAGAGGGCAAAGTATTCAATGGTACGTTCGTAGATATGCCAGCTAGGGAGAACACTCAAGAGGCGATCGCCTGGTTGCACCTGGACAAAGTTATACAGAAATAGAAATAGTCGCAGCTCCATTAGCAGTAGCATCTTGAGCCTGATTTGATTCCAGTAAAGGCAAAAACTTGCGAATCAGTCCAATAGTGACACCAGGAAGTTCTAATTGCGGAGTAAAACCTACATCATCGAGATGGCAGAAAATCCGAATTGCTTGTGGGTTCATTTCGGCAAAACGGCGACCTATTTCTGGGCTAGTATATTCTGCTTCTTTTCCCCAGATCATCGCCGTGGGTATGGTCAGCTGAGTAATATATTGGGACAAATCAAAGGCTAAATCTCCACGCACAAACGCTAGAGCTGCGTATTCAGCATTAAACTGTTGGGCAGATTGTTTGTAAGCTTCGACAATTTCCGGATAAATTCTTTCAGCACGAGCAAATTGACGTTGTTCTAAGAAACTGCGAATCCCCAAACCACTAGCAACCCCAGACAGGTACAACAAACGATCTAAAACAGGAACTTTAACTACCTGAGCCGAAATACTACGACTGTAATCATGTCCAAAGTCAGCCAAGCCTGCTGGCGTGACTAAAATCAACGACTTGAACAAATCTGGACGTGCAATAGCAGCGCGAATAGTAAAAGCGGCTGTCAATCCAGAGGCGATCGCTGTTGTTGGCAAATCGCAGGTTTTTTCGACAAACTCAATGATATTCCGAATATAATCATCAATTTGATAGTTGCGGGCTGGATGGTCTGACCTTCCCCAACCAATTAAATCTGGTGCAACAATGCGATAATCTGGGGTAAAGGCTGGATAGACCTTAGACCACTCGTAAGCAGAAGATCCACCACCAAAAGCGTGCAAAAATACCAAGGTGCGATCGCTTGATGGCTTAATAGTTAAATCAGACCACGGTTTTCCGACGGCAGAGTAATACACCATTCTACCTAGTGCCGTCATCACATATTTTTCACCAAACCCAAGGGGCAAAAACATTAGATGGACCTCATGATGCTTCTTTATTTCCATCCTGGTTACTAAATCCAGAAATCAGCATCACTCTCTAGGTGCATTTATGCCAACACTATTAGGACGGGGAAAACCCGCCCTAATAATTAACTACAATTAACCAAAATGTTGAATAATTGCGTCGGCAAATTCAGAACATTTTAATGGTTCTACTGGTGGTTCTAGCAACCGGGCTAAATCATAAGTGACTTGACTATGAGCGATCGCCTCTGCTAAACCTTGCTTAATTAGGTCTGCGGCTTCTTGCCAACCCAGATATTCCAGCATCATCACACCAGACAAAATCACTGAACCAGGATTAATCCGATCTAAGCCGGCGTGTTTGGGTGCTGTGCCGTGGGTGGCTTCAAATATGGCACAAGCATCGCCAATATTAGCCCCTGGCCCCATGCCTAAACCACCGACAATGGCAGCAGCCGCATCAGATAAATAATCGCCGTTTAAGTTCATTGTCGCCAGAATCGAATACTCATCGGGTCTGGTTTGGATTTGTTGGAAAATACTGTCAGCAATTCGGTCATTGACCATGATTTTGTCTTTCCACTGGCCGTTACCGTGGGTTGACCAAATTGAGTTAAGAACTGTTTCTACTTCCTTGACAATTTGCGCTTTTTTCTCCTGAGTTAAGGCATCATAACCAGGGTCAACTTGTCTGGCGTTATCTTCTAGGGAAATATCTGGATTTTTTTCCTTGTTGCTTAAAATCCACGATTCCCTTTCTGTAACGCATTCAGAGCGAAATTCACTGGTAGCTAATTCGTAACCCCAATCACGAAAAGCGCCTTCGGTGTATTTCATAATGTTACCCTTATGCACCAAAGTCACTTGTTGTTTGTGTTTGGGTAGCAGCAAGGCGTGTTTGATGGCGCGCCTGACTAAACGCTGAGAACCAGTTTTGCTGATGGGTTTGATGCCAATACCCGCATCAAGGGGGATTTGTTTTTTCCCATGTTCTGGGGTCGCGGGGATGAGTTCTTCGTTAAGGATTTTAATCAAGCGATCGCCTATTTCACTTCCTTGTTTCCACTCAATACCCAAGTAAATATCTTCTGTATTTTCCCGATAAACAATCACATCCAGCTTTTCTGGATTTTTGTGGGGCGAGGGTGTCCCGGCATAATAACGGCAAGGACGTACACAAGCATAAAGGTCAAAAATTTGTCGTAGCGCCACATTTAAAGAACGAATCCCACCACCGACGGGGGTAGTTAAAGGGCCTTTAATGGCTACACCATATTCTTGAATTGCCGTTAAGGTATCTTGGGGTAAATACTGATATGTACCGTATAAATCACATGCTTCATCCCCAGCATAAACCTTAAACCAACTAATTTGACGCTGACCCTTATATGCCTTGGCGATCGCCGCATCTAGTACTTTTTGGGTAGCAGGCCAAATATCAATACCTGTGCCATCGCCCCGAATAAAAGGGATAATTGGATTGTCAGGTACAATCGGCTCACCATTTTTAAAGGTGATTTTTGTTCCGGTTGTGGGGGGGATAATCTTGTCGTACATACTTCAAACACTCCTGAACTTTACGCCGCCAGCTAAAAAATTTTTCTTTGACAAGCTTGCAGATTTTGCTATGTCTTTTGTTCACCCAGACATGAGGCGCAGATTTTCCCCTTATTTCCCTTGTGCAGTATTTGGGGTTAAGCTATGGAATTCAGTGAAACCATTGCAATTTTGTACGATCAAAAATAGTAAACTACTTTTCGCTATCAGTACTTCACCCTGGAGAACAACCGATAGCCAATCGCCTTTTCACTGAACGCTAACACGAGTAATGGCATGACAGACCCAATGATTTTATCAGGCACTGCTAATGACATCGACTCCCTTCGACAATCGTTAATCGCTGGGTCTCTTCAAGTCCAACAACAGATTATCCCACAGTTAGCTAACTTGGGTAATCAGGGATTAGATGTGTTGATGGAATTTTTACAAAAACGACGTGACAACCCAGCAACTTGGATTGATGGCAAAGCTTACCAAGTCCTCCATAATTCTGATGCACCCCAAGCCAAAGAATTTCTACTTTCCTGTTTTCCTGAGGGAATTGTACCTCTAAAATCAGAGTGCGGGATTAATTACAATCCCTTGCAACAGCTACTTGCTGTTCAGGACTTCCAAGCAGCTGATCGCATGACTATCCAAAAGCTGTGTGAACTAGCAGGGCCAACTGCTGTCCAAAGAAAATGGTTGTATTTTACTGAGGTAGAAAATGCCCCAGCTATTGACTTGCAAACTATTAACAACCTGTGGTTAGTCCACTCTGAGGGCAAATTTGGCTTTTCAGTGCAGCGAGAAATCTGGCTGAGTTTAGGCAAAAACTGGGATAATTTCTGGCCGAAAATTGGCTGGAAAGATGGTAATAACTGGACGCGATACCCCAACCAGTTTACTTGGGATTTGAGCGCCCCTAGAGGTCACTTACCTTTGTCTAATCAACTGCGGGGAGTACGGGTTTTTGCTTCGTTGTTGTCTCACCCAGCTTGGTCTACAAAGTAAGTGAAAAATCAAAAGTTAACAATTCTGGAATTTTAACTTTACCAATTTGCAAATCTTCAGAACCCAAATCGAATAATGGCACAAGTTCATTTAGAAGACATTAAGCGTAGATTTAACAACGTCACCGCTATTGAAGACATTACCTTTGAAATTCCCGATGGTGAGTTTTGGGTTTTAGTCGGGCCGTCGGGTTGTGGGAAATCTACAATTTTACGCACGATCGCCGGCTTGGAATCTGCCACATCTGGTAATTTGTTTATTGGCGATCGCTTGATGAATAATGTTCCCGCCAGACAAAGGGATATAGCAATGGTGTTCCAAAACTACGCCCTTTATCCGCATATGACAGTGGCGCAAAACATCGCCTTTGGTTTAAAAATGCGGAAAGTTGACCCAAAGATTATTCAAGAACGGGTGGTGAATGTGGCGCGATCGCTTTCTTTAGAACACCTACTGGATCGCAAACCCAAACAACTTTCTGGAGGACAGCAACAACGGGTAGCATTAGGACGAGCGATCGCTCGTGAACCGCAAGTATTTTTACTTGATGAGCCTTTGTCTAATTTAGATGCCCAGTTGCGAGATGATACAAGGGCAGAATTAAAACAGTTACATCAGCAATTAGGTATTACAACTATCTACGTTACCCATGATCAAGTTGAAGCGATGACTTTAGCTGATAAGATTGTGGTGCTAGATCGGGGACGGATTCAGCAAATTGGTGATCCTCAAAGTATTTACGCGCGTCCCGCCAATCAGATGGTGGCAACTTTTTTGGGTAATCCCCCCATGAATATTTTGCCGGCAATTTATAAGAATGATGTTTTTGATATTAGTGGTCAGTCCTTAACAGTTCCATCTGTGGTGAGGGAACGGGTGCAGTTGCGTCAAGGACAAAGTTTTGATTTGGGGATTCGTCCTGAACATATCACAATAAACTCAGCACTCAGCACTCAGCACTCAGCACTTTTATTAGTTGAGGTGAAGGTGGTGGAACCTTTGGGGAGAGAAACTTTGATTCGTGCTAGTTTACCGGGTTTAATGGCGGTGCTGAATATTCAAACTGGTGCTGATGTTCGGCCACGTCCAGGCGATCGCTTGTCTCTGCAATTGGATTTAAGTCAGTTGTTTGTTTTTGATCCTAAAACTGGTGAGCGCATTTCGCCCTTAGAGTAGCGATCGCTTGGTGGGAAAATTTAACTAGCAGGCACAAGTTTAAATCCTGTAGCTTTCAAAATTTCAGTGTCGCCTTTTTTTACTATCAGGATTGGCGGAGCATTTCCATCTTCTGTAATAGCTTGTGACCAAATGTAACGATAATCTCCATTCACCCAACCCATCACACATTCACCACGCCGACAAGACATTTTTCCACCTGTTAAATTTATGCAATTACCTTTGGCATCGCATCCTTTATAAGTTAAATTTCCCGTATTGTTAACCCCTGTCCAAGAATCTCTATTACCATTGACACTCCCCCGCTAATTGCTAACGCAATGTAGCGGAAGATTCTTGCTTCTCAGAAACACGCTTTTTGGCACAAGTACCAACGAGTCTTACTGCTTCTCCACAAGCTTGGATTTCTGCGTGTCCC
>JADEXK010000091.1 GCA_015207155.1 Nostocales cyanobacterium LEGE 11386
GGATAGAGTTACAGAGGTGGGCGGAGGGGAAGATTTTGCTAGGGGTGCAGAAGTTGGCACAACAGAGGACGAGGACACATTGCTCCAGAGCTCCTCTGCTTTGTAAGATTGCTCCTCAGCTCCCCTGCTCCAGAGTTCCTCTGCTTTGTAAGGTTGCTCCTCAGCTCCCCTGCTCCAGAGTTCCTCTGCTTTGTAAGGTTGCTCCTCCGCTCCCCCTCTCCCCCGCTCCAGAGCTTTTTCTCTTCGCTGCTTGTCTAATTCTTGCTGCCGTAGTAGCGCCAGGGCATTTTCTTTGGCTCTACTCATCTGCGCTTGGGCTAGTAAATTGTCTTTATCTTCGGTGTATAGTTTTAATTCATACCTGGCACGGCTGACTGCTACATAAAAACTTTCTTGTCCAATGGTGTTGTCAGCTGCAATCAACACTTTGTCAGCTGTTTTACCTTGACTACTATATGTAGTGCTGACAAGCGCATAATCTAAATTCTGTGCTTTATCAAAGCTGAGAGTTTCCGTTTTACCGCTATCTATATATTGAATGACAGCGCTGCGCTTTCTGATTTGGGTAACTACAAATTCTTGCCCGTTTTTATGCCCTTTGTCTCGGTTGTTCTTTGTCCACCGCAGGCGCTCGCCTACGGCTATTTCAATCCTCTGTCTTTGGTAAACTGCTTGTTCAAAGCCTGTATCTAAGAGAAATTGTTGACCATCGTCGGCTTTTAAGGTCAGTCGGTCGTTATCTTTACCCACCACTTCGTACAGTTTACCTTTCTCTAGTCCCCGGCGCTTGTAATTACGGGTGGGCATGACTACATCCCCTAGTTCAAAGTTATGGGTGTAGCGCATTTGTACTCTTGTCAAATCTTTGGCTTTGAGTTGGGTAATGTTGACCGCAGTCCCTAAACTTCCTTCTGCTTTGAGTTTTTCCCGTATGGCTTGGGTAATATCTAGTCTTTCAATATTGGTTCCTGCTAGTACTAGGGTTCTGGCTCGTTGTTCTGGTGTAGCTGTTATGTAATCACGAGAGATCGCCTCAATCTTCAGTTCAGAGGAAACGCTATGAATACAACCGTTTTCATCTAAGCGTGTAAAACCGTCCTGGATTCTCCCTTCAGCAATTAAATCTACTGCTAGTTTTAGCTCTGGGGCGCGTTGCCTTAAGGATTCGTTTAAGTAGCTAGTTTTGATTCCAGCCTGTTGCAGTGATTTAAAGGGGTTGCCTGCTTCTACTGCTGATAACTGCTTTGTGTCTCCTACTAATAGGACTCTGGCTTGTTCCTGGGTGGCTCTTTCTAACAGGGCGATTGCGTCTTTGGCACTGAGTAATCCGGCTTCATCTACAATCCAAATTTGCTGAGGTTCAATTTCTTGGGGTGGTTCGGAAACTAGGAGTCTAGCAACTGTTTCGGCTTGAATATCCAACTCTTGACTCAAGACTTTGGCTGCCATTGCACTGGGGGCAAAGCCTTTGATGGTATACCCCGCTTCGGCGGCGATTGTTTTTAGTTCTTTGAGGGCGAAAGTTTTCCCAGCACCGGCTACTCCTTGCCAAGCAATAATTTGGTCTGTGGTGGTGGCTACTGTTTCTACGGCGCGGCGTTGTCCTAAGTTTAAGGCGGTTTGCTCTAGATGGCTGGTAATTATTTCTGGATGGGCAAGTGGGTTAACTTTGGATTGCCCATCCTGCATGAGTTTTATGGTTGCTAGTTCGCGGTTGACTGCTGCTAGGGTTGTATAGTCACGGGTTTGTGATAGGCTGAGTAGTTCGGGATTGGCTTTAATTAGTGGTTCTATTTGGCTTACGTCTGTGGCTAGTCCTTGGTTAAGGATGAATTTCTCTAATTCTTCTTGGCTGAAGGCGACATTTCTTTCTGAACAGTGGGCGATCGCATCTTCTAAGTTGTCATAATTTACTAGTCTGGGCTGTAGTTCCGGTTGCACCTCCCCAGGCTGGACAAATTTAATCCCCAGCGCTGCGGCTTCTTCTTTCCACTTGGCTTTTAGCTCTTCTGGGTCAATTTTTTGTTTGATGCTCCTGGTAGCAGTCCACGCTTTTTCTCGTTCTGCCCAAGTTGCGTTTTCACCTACTGCTTCTAATATCTGTTGTCTGCGTTTGGAGAATTCTTGTAAATCTTCTGGCTTCCATCCTTTAATCTCGAACTGTCCATGATTCCTGGCTTCTACTTCATACCCCAGTTTTTGTACTTCTACTGCGAGGTAGTTTTGGTACACCATGCCGAGAAATTTCTTGTTTTTGAAGATTTCATCGTTCAGCAGACTGTACCATTGCCCGTTTTCTAACCGGGTCATGTTCATGACTAAGGCGTGAGTATGCAGATGTGGGTCTAGTTCTCTGGTTTCAATATGATCAAACTGGGCAACTACTAAGTTTCCTGTTGTGCTGGTTTCTCTGCCGATTTCTGTTGTGACTCTGGTGTAGCTGTAGCGTTGTTCTATTAGTTCTAAGGTTTTTTGTACTGCTAATATATGTGCTTGAATTAATTGCTCGTCTCCACCTACTAATGCTTGTAGGCTGACGCTTTTTGGTGCTGAAAAAGTGAAGTCAGTGGCGGCTCGACGTTGTGATGAATCCAATTTTCTGGCACATAGTTTTTGGTTCCCATCTGGTGATAGTCCATTTACGATGTTTGTGAAGGTTTCTTGGTTCTCTACTGCTCCTGATAGTCCTAATTTTTCTGCGCCTTTTCCCGACCAGCGTGATGTTCCTTCTTGGTAATAACCTTCCAGGAAATAATGTACTGCTTGCTGTGGTTGTGAGTTTTTACCTGTTAACACTGACTGCTCCAGGATGATTATTTTTCCAGGCACATCGTCATCGTTTGACGCGCTTATATGTACGAAAGCTTAAATGTTACTTTCTGTAGTGTTTAATAATTCAATATTTAATATTACTTTACACGAGTTTTTTCTGCATATTTTTATTCTAATTTTAGCGGTTTTTTCTGTCAAAACTTTTTGGCGTACTGTGCGTAGTCAATAATTTTTTCAAATGCCACAAATTAGCCGCAGAAATAACATAGAGCTTCCATAAGTTCATCATAAAAGTCTCACAAATTTAGTTCTTGGAACTGCTGGGAATTATCTAAAAATTGACACAGAAATGTCACAGCTTTTCGTTATTGTTGCCTGAGAATTAACACAGACATTACACAAAAGTGACCAAGTGGTACTGATGTGTTTTATTACCGAAAATTTCTATACTGAGAACTACTTTTCGCGGCTATTTTTTTTGAGTTTATTGAGATGCAGACAACCAAAAGTTGTTTAACCGTTCCTCAATTGATCCCATACTTAACCGAGTACACCTGAACTGACAATCATCCATTATTTATCAACTCCCAAATATGCACTGCTCATAGCTGCCCATTGCTCAGGGCTGATTGCTTCAATTTCTACCTTTCGCTGCTGCACTTCCCAGTTATCTTGCTCTGTGCGCTCACCGCTTCCAGGCATCGCCATTTTTTGAGATATCGCCTTGAGGTTGATGAACTTTTGCTGTGTGGACTGTCGCCAGTCCTCACGGCTGATCCGGTCTAATTCCTGACAAATTGCCGCCGTCAGCCTCATGTCTATATTTCCCTCTAGGTGTAGCCAGTTGAAACCAGCTTTACAACCAGGAGCCTGACAAATTGGCAAGCGATCGCGGTCGAAGTTATAGCCACGAATTACCATACCTGCCAGTCTGGATCTGACAATTCCCGTGTCTTCGCAGCAGAAGCAGCGCCAGGACGGTTGCCAAATTTCTTTTTGATATCCCGGCTGGTCTTCATCGCGGATTGGTTCTCTTGAGAGTTCAGGTAATTTCATGACTTATCCCCCCAAATTAAGTTGTGAGAGTTAGCCCACTCGTAAAATTCCTTTCGCTGTTTATCTAAACTGCCGTTTTCATAAATGAATGTCGCGAACCCAAGGGAGCGAATTTTATCTAGCCACTCCTGACGGCGAGGGTCACTTTCCCAATTTTTGGAGCCGCGAACCACACCTCGAAGTTTTTCCCACTGCGATCGCAACTCTTCAAAGTTCTTCTCAATCCACTTGAGAGGAAGTTCAGGCGTTTTGGGTAACTGGGCTGCTTTCTTCTGACCAAACTCTAAAAAACTCTCTCTCTCGTCTTCTGAGAGAGAGTCTATAAAGTCTGAATAAGTCTTATTAATATTAGAATCCTGAGATTCTTGTTTGACAAGGGTTTCAGACTGCAAGTGGGAAATTCCGTTCTCAGGTGGGAAATTCTCTTCCTGAGTGGGAATTTCTGTTCTCAGGTAGGAAATTCCGTTCTCAGGTGGGAAATTCTCTTCCTGAGCGGGAAATTTTATTCCCACTTTTGTGACAGTTGAGGAAGTGTCACAAAAACACCCTCTTGCAGAGACTTTTACTGAATAGTCAATATCTTCTAGGTTGATATAACCTTTTTCTTCTAGAACTGCGATCGCTGCGTTGACGGCTCGTTTAGTAATTCCTAAGTCCTCGGCAATTTTGGAGGCTTTTATTCTTATGCCATTGCCATACGGATCAAGCGAGCGCAAGTAATAAAGAACGCTTATTTGAGACTTTGTAAGGCTTTTGCAGATTGTGACCCATTCGGAATTTTGTAATGGGTAAAATTTACCGTCAATTTTCACAGTTGCCCCCTTCTGGTTACAACTGCAACACGTTGAGTCGCCAAAATTCCGTCTTTTGGCGTTTGTGAAAGTCGCTGAATTGCCATATTATGTTTGTAGGTTTGAATGGCCCTGACAAGTTACTTGTCGGGGCTGTTTGTTTTGGATAAAATTTGAATCAAACTCTTAGCTCGATTCTATTTAACTCCTAGCTAAATTAACATATAAAATATACTCACAGCTAAATTAAACAGCTACAAAACTTTATGGCTCAGATTTACCAGCTATTTAAAAGGGCAATGGATCGCTACGGTGTTCAAGGCAAGGAGTTGGCTGGTATCGTAGGAATTAGTCCTACTCACCTATCAGAATTCCGCAATGGGAAAAAATGGGTTAGCCAGGAGACTTTCACAGCTTTATTGGAAGGAATGGATCAGCTTGCGCCTGGTTCTAAGCACTATTTCTGTGAGCTTTTAGCTGGGGAACAACTAGGAGATACGGAAAATAGCAGTAAAAGCTTGATAAAAATGATTGAAGCTGCTGATGAAGAAGAAATGGAAGCAGCTTTCTTAGCTATTGGACGTAAATGGAAGAAAATGAGGCAAAATAAGCCTATTTCGGGTAATCATAACCCAGGATTAGATAGTGCGATCGCAGTATAAACTATTGAGAATTGAGCCGATATAGCTGCATAGTCGGAAATTAGGCTTTTAACGATTATCCTGCTTAGGTTTAGTCATTTGATGATAATGCTCGAAACGGAATTTATCACCAAATATCATTGAAAATTTCAAAGGACTAAAAATACCGGGGATTTTGAGGTAATTTGCCATTGGCAGAAGTGTTTCATTCTGTATATGGTAAGCGTCGCAGTGGTGTTTGAAGCGTATCTGCCAATGTAGGTTTTATCAATTGGCGACAGAATTTTTAGTGTTCTGTAAGCGATCACCTGCCTGGAATGCTGATTCTATCGTTGCCAGCGTTAACGCCCAGGCATTCACTCTTCATACAGAAATATTTCAAACTAATCAAAACTTACTCCTAAGTCGGTATTCAGTATCGCTTCTATTTTTCTGATAATATCTTCCGTCACGGCTGCGCGTAAGTCTTCATTCTCAATCTGATGCCAGTATGAGCGCGATATCCCTGAATCTCTACATATCTGGGATAAAGAACGCGAATCTCCCTCTCTAATTTTTTTGATACGTTCCCCTAAGCCAGGGAAGTCTTTAACTACTGTAATTGTTCGTTTTACTTGCATCTAAATCATAGCCATTACCCAATGGGTAATTCTATTGTATTTTGTCTACATATAGTTGTTAACTGTCTACAGAAAGTGTACAATAGTCCAATAGTAATTCATCTGTACTTGTATGCCTATGCAACAAACAACAGAAACTTACTACCGACAAACTTATGAATCGGTAGCTGGCGAAGTTTCTAATCGTAGGTGGCGAAATCTGCGTAGTGAGTTAGAGCATTCGGGAATGGTTGTTACAGTCAAAACTTTGCGAATGTATGCAAGATTCAAAACACAATTTCCCAGAACACCAATTACTAAGCAGGCAATCAAGACTTATGAAAACTTTCAAAACAAGTATTCCGATTATCAGGAATTTACAGGAGAATTGATACTTTCAATACTTCGTGAAATCAAGCCGAATGTAACAGAAAGAATGCTGATAAATTCTTGGTACAAAGCAGGGTTACAGTTTGGTAAACATTCTGTATACAACTATTCGCAAGCTTGCAAAATTGTCTTTTTCACAGCGATTACTCGAAACAAATAGGAGCATGACAAATGAAAGAACTTAAGAATAAAGTAGATTCGATTCGCCGCACTCTCAAAGCCAAAGGCATTGCTGAAGTAACAGCAGCACAAATTGAAGCTAAAATCTTAGACCTTTGCCCAGATTTTCCAGATGATTGGTGTTCTGATATCCGTTCTGAAGTAATTAATAGCCTAATTAAAGATTTGCAACCATCTGAATTAGCAACTGCACCCGCTAAAGATTCAGGTAATACCCACACTGAGAAAGTATCAAAACTAGAGCAATCAGAAGAAACCGCGAACATCACTTCAGAAGCCACCGCACTTGATTGTGAAAAGGACTTAGAGGCGATAGTCCATGAAGCCAATGAACTCCAACTAAAACCAAGCATAGAACAATCTGAAATGCCAGCGATCGCCTCTGAAGATGAACCAGAAGAAACAGCTATTGCACTACAAGAGAAATCAGAATTAGTCGCCAGCACTGCAAATGATATGGGGATTACTTTATCAATTGAGGAAGTCACCGCGATTGCTGAAAACTTTGATTATGCAAGTGTTAATTCTGATTACGAGATAGCAGAAATAGAATCAGCAATTACAGCATTTGTACAACATAAAGCGCAGGTTACTAAGCAAAAGATAACAAACATGGTGCAAGGTGTTAAAGAGACTGTAACGCGATTGGATAATGAAAACTCCCAACTATTGAATGATGGACTACGGGAGATAAACAACGACATCAAAAGAGGTTCCCAGAAGTTTAAAAGTAGCGTCAGAACAGCACTCAAAGCCTTTGCGCTCCCACCTAGCAAAACAGGGTGATAGAGGCTTAATAATTGCCGTTAATCCTCAGAAATTAGGCTACACCATTTTGTTGATTTCATCCTTATTACTGGCTCTCATAGCCTTTGATAATTACCGCTTCAATAGGCATAAAGTCACCACACCTGAATATCGAGAATTTCACGACCCTAATATTTACTTGGAGCTTCCCCAATGGTTCAACAGATGACACAAACCAGAGAACTATCAAAACTAATCAATCAATCATTAACACTGATTGAAAAAATCAAAAGTCATCCTCAGTTCAAGCTAGTAGAGTATAGCCCGGATTTAACTTTGGTCGATGCACAGCAAGCATTAATCGAATTGCAATCAGAATTATGTAATCCCCAAGGAGAGCCAATAAATATATTTGCGTTAGAAGGATTTACCAGTTAAGCACATATTCATAATTACCAACCAAAAATAATGACTAAAAAACTAACTGACTCAACTACTACCACCAAAGCGACATTAAAAAACCACGTTGCATCCAAAGCTAGAAGAATTGGCAATGTTTTAAAGCCTAAATTTGGTGTAAATCTGGCTGACTTTGATGCTGCATTAGCCGGAGACGTAGCATCTGCCCAAAAAATTGGAGAACTAGCAAGACAAGGACGATTATCAGCCGAACTAGCGCCAAAACTTGCACAAGCTTACATCGAAATTATCAACGGTTCAGAAGCGTACAACAAAGCCACTGCTGATATTTTGGTTCAAGCTGGCAAGTCAGCGATCGCCATTGATAAATCCGTCATGAACGCAACTTTAGCCAACTCCAAATATGGACACCAGCGAAGTGAACTAGCAGCCGAATTTATCGCATCTAAAACGGGAGAAAACCAGCGTCATCAATACCAGATGAACTATACCCAAATCAAAGGTTATCTTGATGCTCACTTAGCAGGTATAGACCAAAAAACCACGTTATTAGAGCAGTCGTACAGACCAGAATTAAAGCAGATAGCCGCAAATGAAGTGTATGAGATGCGGGAATTAAACGAGGGATTGAGTAAAGGAGATCGCGCTCGTTATGACCTCATACCAGAGAAAGACTACCAAACACCAGGATTAAAAGCTAAGTTACTCCAACTCAAAACTGCTTTAGGTTTTTAAGCAATAAAATTCCCCAGGTAATAGCATCCTGGGGAACAAAGATTGAGTAAATTTTTCCAATTCGATTTTACTCTCATGCAACCAACAGAGCTAGAAGAACTGCTAGACAGTCAAGAATCTTCCCCTAATGAAGATACTTTGAGATACTTACAACACATCGAAAACCGACTATATGCAGACATTGAAGCTCGTAAACGAATTGATAGCGGGATACTCTTTCTAGTTTGTCAGATAGGGTCATGTAGCCTGTCATGGTTGTTGTTTGAACTGAGAGTAACACTGGTGATTATTCAGGTATTCAGCGCTTGCGTAGCGTTAATACCTGGATTAATTCATATAGGAGATGGTTTCAATTTTGAAGCATCTAGCGAAAGTTGGCGAATAGGCTTTGGAGAAAAGCCACTCATAGGAATTGCCAAACTGTTGATTGGTGGCGCTGTGTCATTTTCTGGGACTAGCAGGATTACTAAAGAAGTAATACTTACCCATGACGTAATTGCTGAAACCTACAAAGAAATTAGAGCCAACAATGGTTTAACTTGGCAGTTACCCAGCATGAACATTTCACTATTGATTGCTCTAATTTTCATGGCAGTAGTTATTTACTTTAAATCTCTGGTTAATCCAAATGTACAGGATAAATAGTTTTTGGGGAATCTTAATTAGCTCCTTAACTACAATTGTCACGCTCAACTATTTAGCCACTGGTTTTGTAGATTTTGTTTTCAATGTTGATGCACTGGTGAATTGGTTAATCACCTCTAATACCCTTGCCACAGTTGACAGTTTTATAACAAAAACCAGACTATTCTTCCAAGGATATTGGCTCTATTTAATTGCTGGCATTTATCTATTACTTTGGGTAAGAAACCAATGCAAGAGATAGAACAATTCAACGAAAATCTCAGGCGTGAGCGCAAAGCATCTACTTTGTTAGTAGGTGCATTGTTAGTTGGTGGACTAGCTGCAACTGTGCCACTGTTCACCGACTCAATTAAGCATAGTGAGGTTTTATTCTGTAGAGTAAACAGTGATTGTAGAGGGTCAAGTGTGCGCCGGGGAATTGCTCACATTATTGATAATGAAAGACGTAATCAACTATTTGATATTAATATCAGGGTACTAAGGGTACTGCCACCAGAAGACAGCACCGCTTATCTATTTGGAATTGGTGGGAGTATTGCCCTACTCGTTGCTTATGCTACCAGTAAATCACTCACCAATAAACAAGAGAAAGCGATTCATAGCCAATTCGCCCTGCTCAAAATCAAAGCATTGGAGAATGACATTATTGTTAGTAATCACATCGACCTAACCCAGTTTAGTAAACAACAGCAATCTGAGATCACCAAGCAAGCGATCGCCCGACAAACCGCAGAAACAATTGAGGCTATGAAATCCCCAGGAGAACAACAACTAGACCACCTTAACGGAACTTTACAGGGTGAATTGTCCTTGAAAAATCATGAGTTGCAGTTGTCAGAGATGGACAAGGTTATTGCTGACAAT
Organism: Nostocales cyanobacterium LEGE 11386; assembly: GCA_015207155.1. Lineage (GTDB taxonomy): Bacteria > Cyanobacteriota > Cyanobacteriia > Cyanobacteriales > Nostocaceae > LEGE-11386. The sequence goes on from JADEXK010000091.1 coordinate 9,841, forward strand.
AAGTTACACGTAGCGGAAACAAATAAAAAGCTGAGTAAGTTGTCTAGCTCTCCCCAGGATGACCACTCTTCCATTACCCAGTCCCCAAGTGAACAGCTAAAAGATGCCCTCATCAATGCCCTGAAAAATCATGAGGATGGTTATCTGTGGAAAATCATCAATTCACTCAAACCATTGTGGCTGATTGGTAATCAAGGGTCAGGGAAGACTTATACTGCTGGTGCCATCGCATTAATTAGAAAATACTGTTTAGATGCCCCAATTTATCAGTTAATTGATAGACACGCTACTGGGGAGAATGCCGATGTCTGGAAACTATTAGAAACAACTGTCACAGCCGAATCAGAGTCGGAAATCAGCACAGCATTTGAAGATTGCTGTGATAGGTGGTTGCAACGGATTAAGGAGAAACCGACTAAAAAGCAGCAGGTGATTTGTGATGAATTTACCAATTTAAAATCATTATGTGGTGATACGGCGATCGCTTTCTTCAAAATGTCCCTCACCGACACTCGCAAAGCCAAAGAATACCTGCTAGGAATCACCCATAATGCCACAAATGAATCATTCCCAGATGGTACAGCCGCCTCACGGAAGGCAGGGACAATTTTACTGGAGAAGTTTAGCGCCAATGGTGAAACACCACTATCTAGGGTAGTTGTCCGTTATGGTCTAGTTGATGAGAACGGCAATAATTTAGAGGATGAGGAAAGGACTTTACCTAGCTGGATACACCCTGAGCGCATTTACAAGCACTTCAACGGCACAGCAATAAACTTTGATGAGTCAGAGTAGCCTACGGTCGTTCGTAGACCATCGCCTATCATACTGTTATTGTATGCTGCATTACCGAAAGAGAAAGGCTTTTGTTTGGAAGGCTACGCCAACACAGAGCGCACAGACTGCCTTTCAGTAGTGAAAACTGGCGTGAAGAAAAGAAAATCGCTTTAAAGCGTTGTAATTACGGAATTTGTCGTAGTATATCTGTATCCAAAAAACAAATTTGGATGCTGCACCCAACCATGCCCCAGGACTTCTCCGGTCAAAATCTTCGTGGGCGCTCCTTCAAAGGACAAAACCTTGAGGGGGCAAATTTTAGCTATGCAGATATTCGAGGTGCAAATTTTACTGGAGCTAACCTAACAGCTGCAAACTTCAGTCATGCTACTGCTGGATTGCAAAGGCGTTGGGCTATTTTTTTAATCTGTGTTTCATGGTTGCTGTCTGGAGTTTCTGGATTTCTCTCAGCCTTTACTGGAGCCTTGATAGCTTTTATCTTTGACAGTTCAAGCCTAGAAAATCAGATTGGTGGCTGGACTGTCTTAATAGTCGTAATTGTTGTTTTTATAGCTATCCTTCGCCAAGGATTAAACTTTGTCATCGCCTTCGCCATCGCCGGAGCTTTCGCCTTCGCCATCGCCTTCGCCGGAGCCTTGGCCGGAGTCGGAGCCGGAGCCAGAGCCTTCGGCATCGTCATCTCCATCACTCACATCTTGCACCTCTAAGTACAACCCCAGTAAAGTAAAAAGATGTGCGATAAAGCTACTTCATTTTTATAGGTTTTTATCGCTAAATCAATGGTTTTAGCTTTTTACTGAGTCATAAAATTATATCAATTTTTCTTGGTGCAAAATGTAAGATCACCATCGCCATCAGCATCGCCGGAGCTTTCGCCTTCGCCATCACCGGAGCCATCACCGGAACCATCGCTGGAGCCTTATTTAGTTCTTACATTGCTTGGAGAGCCATGAAGGGAGATGAAAAATATTCTTTGATTCGGAACATCGCTGTTGCTTTTGCAGCCCTTGGTGGTATAAGCTTTCGCAACGCCAACTTAACAGATGCTAATTTCACTGCTGCCATACTTAAAAGTACAGATTTTAGAAAAGCTAATTTAACTCGTACCTGTTTCAATAAAACTAAAAAACTTGACCTGGTTCGCCCTGGTACAACTTACCTGCAAAAATCACAAGTGCGTCAAGTTTTGGTGTCACCAGAAAAGGAACAAGAAAAAAACTTTGACCGAGAAGATTTGCGGGGCGTAAATTTTCAAGGAGCGAATTTAGTAGACGCTAGTTTTATTGGTGTAGGTTTGAGCCACGCTAATTTAAAAGATGCAAATTTATCCAGAGCGAAATTAGTCCAAACACAACTTAACGGCACAGATTTCACAGGCGCGACGCTCACCGGAGCATACATTCAAGATTGGGGTATTACCATCGACACAAAATTTGATGGCGTGCGCTGCGAATACGTTTATATGCGACTCCCCACAAAAGAAAATCCTGAACCTCTCCGCAAACCAGATAATCATAAAGAGGTGTTTGCAGATGGCGAGTTTGGTGATTTTATCAAGCCAATTTTTGATACACTCGACCTTTACCATAACCAAGGCGTTGATCCAAGGGCGATCGCAATTTCTTTTAAGCAGTTAGCAGAGAATCACCCGGAAGCTGAACTTGAAATTGTGGCAATGGAGAAACGGGGACAGGATAAGTTTTTACTTCGTGCCAAAACCGCAGCTACGGCTGACAAGTCTGAACTCAGTGCAGAATATTTTGATAGTTATAATCAGCTTAAAGCTTTACCAGAGCGTGATATTAAATTACTTCTAGAGGAAAAAGATAGCAGAATTCGTAGTTTAGAAACTATGGTAATGACGGCACTTGAGCGTCCTAGTTTTTATTCAAACACCCAAATAGAAAAGGTAAATACAATGACTAATAATCCTGGTGGAATTTCTCAAAATGTAAGTGGTGGTAATGTGTATGGTGGGATGCAAGCAGCACAGGGTAATAATAACGTGCAAACATCAACCACTTATTCTTCATCAGAACAAAAACAAAACCTTGCAGAAGCCGCAGCAGAAATTCAGGCATTGCTAGAGCAATTGAGCCAGTCTTATCCTACTGAAACAATGTCAGGAAAAATGGCACTGGCAGCAGAAGCCACGCAACGCATCGAAAATAACCCAACTTTAATGCAGAAAACAATCAGCGCGTTGAGGGCTGGTGGTACGGCGGCTCTAGAACAAGCCCTCAGCCATCCCGCAGCCAGTTTTGTCATTGCTGCTTTAGATGATTGGAATAAAAACAATCAATAAATTATTAACTTGAATTAGGAACACCAGACCAATTTAAAATAACCCAAGATTGGTTTGGTGTGAAAAAGTATTTTATTTATTGCTATCAAATTTTTACTATGAATCAGCCGAAGTTTCCTGACGATAATCAAGCATCTTTGCACGAACCAGGGATAAGACAGGAGGCTGATAATTCAACATTCGGTAGTGGACAGCAGGCTGCAATTGGTAATGATAATATCCAAATTCAGGGTGACAATAACTGGCTAGGTAATACCTTAAATGTTTTCTTTGGTCAGCAGTTAGTACCAGTCGGCAATTCACAACGCGAACATAATCAAAGGCTATTACTTGCACAAGCAAAGCAGGAAGTTGCATCCCGACTAAAGCAGTCTCTACACAATGCCGTACTGATTAATTTGGGTAAAGAGTCGCAACCTCAACAAGTAAAACGCCCTTGGGATGCAGAGATAAAAATTGGTTTAAAGCCTGCTGAACCTCTCCCAAATACCACAACTATTTTTGAAGTTTTTGACTCGAAAGAAATTGCAGGTAAACTGTTAATATTGGGTGCGCCAGGGTCGGGTAAGACCACGACACAATTAGAACTGGCACAAGTTTTAATAAGACGTGCGGAAGAACAGCCTGATTATCCCGTTCCCGTTTTATTGAACTTGTCTACTTGGAAAGATGACCGCCAATCTATAACTGATTGGTTAGTGGCAGAACTTAAATCTAAGTATGGTGTCTCAAAAAAGCTTGGTCAAGAGTGGGTAAACAATCACCAATTACTACCATTGCTTGATGGTTTAGATGAACTTGAACCACAACGTCAAGAACTGTGTGTCCATGCAATTAATCAGTTGTTAGCAGGCGAAACTAGACCGCTTTCTCTAGTTATTTGTAGTCGGATTGAGGAATATAGTAACTACGCTACTCAATTACAACTTAACGTTGCTATTTTCTTGCAACCTTTAACCAACAATCAAATTTGTGATTATCTAACGTCTATTAATTATGTAGAACTGTGGTCAACTATCAGTAACGACTTAGACTTACTAGAGTTAGTTAAAACTCCCTTACTACTTAGCATTACTGTTCTAACGTCTCAAGAAATATCTGTTGAAGAATGGCAGAATCAAACACCTGGAGAATCGCGCCTGAAATACTTACTAAGTGCTTATATCCTAAGAATGTTGGCACGCCAGATTAAAACTAATACATATATTAATGAAAAATTCCCGACAGATAAACAAACTCAAATATGGCTCAGATGGTTGGCTCAACAGTTACAAAGAGAATTTAAGACCGAATTTTTGATTGAGGAAATAAACCCATTTTGGTTACCACTTGACAGACAAAAGAAAATTTTCTTCCTGGCTATTCAAATAATTATTAAGTTAATTATTGGTTTAACAACGGGAGCAGTTATAACTCAAATCAATGGTTTGCTCAACGGATTGATATGGGGAACAATTATTGGTATAACAAGTAATCAATCTATCCTGCCAATTAGTCCTATATCCAATCTAAAATGGTCGTGGTTAAAATCAAAAAATAAACTTTTTAAGTTGCTACTTGATTGGTTAAAGACTAGTATAATTATCATAACGCTTTGTGTATTTTTAAAAAAAACTGACAAATTAATTATAACGCTGATATCTACATTACTTTTTGTTCTAATTGCTGGATTATGTGTTGGATTTTATGCTCCAGATGTGGAAGAGAAAAAGTTTCCTAACCAAGGAATTAAAAAATCAGCAATGTATGCAATCATTTTTGGAGTGATGGGTGGAACAATTTTTGGCTTTTTTCTAGGACTAGGGAGCGGTTTGATTAATGGTTTTGGTTTCGGATTAAAATTGGGGCTTGGTGTTGTATTGACTGCTGGATTAATCTTAGGTCTATATTTTGGCGGTCAAGTTTGTATTCAACACTTCATTCTACGCCTAATCCTCTACCGCAACGGCTACATCCCCTGGAACTACGCCCGATTCCTCGACTACTGCACCGAGCGATTATTTCTTCAGCGTGTTGGTGGTCGCTACCGCTTCATCCACAAACTGCTGCAAGACCACTTCGCTCAAATTGAGTTCAAACGGAATTAAGCAGATACTACCAACTCACACAGGGCGATCGCCAATCCCGTCGCCTTTAAATTTATCGAAGGCTTGAGCCGTGAAAATCTGCGCTTTGATGTAGCTGATACCGTCACTGGATTTGTCTTAGTGAGCTATACTCAATTTTTATTCAAGCATCTAAGTAGACAAGATAAATATAATGACTAATAATCCTGGTGGAATTTCCCAAAATGTAAGCGGCGGTAATGTGTACGGTGGTATGCAAGCGGCGCAGGGCGACAACAACCAGCAAACAATGGAGACTAATGTAGTCGCATCTGGTGAAAAACAGCTAACCCAGGAAGATGTAATTCGGATGTTAGCGCAAATAGAACAATTAGTAGGGGCAAACCCAGAACTACCAGAAGCAGTTAAAGAAAAGTCACTCAAATATCTAGGAGCCGCTAAAGAAGAAGCTCAAGTTCCTGAACCTGATAAACAGTTGGCATCTGGGAATCTCAAACGGATGGCAGAAACACTGAAAACTACAAGCGAAACTGTAGCATCAACTAAAAACCTTTGGGAGAATGTTAAACCAATTTTGTTGGAACTACCCGGCTGGCTGGGTGTCGCTAAAAGTTTCTTTGGATTCTAGTGAGATAAGCTAATGAATCAGTCAGAGCAACCTGAATCTAGTCCACTACCCTCGTCTGAGCCAAATATTAAGCAGCAGGCTGATAGTTCCATATTAGGTGGTGGAATGCAGGCTGCAATCGGTGATGGTAATTTCCAGATTCAATTTATTTTTCATCCTAATAGTTCTCCAAATTATCAAAACGATTGGATAAAACTTATAGAACAAACAAGAGAAAATCTCACAATAATCCCAGACAGAATTGGTAATAAAATTTTTATTTCTCGTCTAGTAGAATTAGAAGCAATAGAAACAGCTTTTGAGAACAACAAGGTAGTTGTTCTTTTGGGGGCTTCAGGCTGTGGAAAAACTGTAATTTCTAAATCTTGGGCTGAAAAAGAACAGAATGCTAACAAAACCATCTGGTGGAAGGCTAGCAGCTTTGATGTTTCAGACTTTTCATCTTTTCAGAATCGTTTAGGGTTATCTTCTCCGCTTCGAGATGTTCTAGCTGCTGTTTCTGCTCCTCGCGTCTATGTGGTAATTGATGGACTAGATCGCATCTTCTCGGAAGCTGCATTTCAGAATTTATCTGTGCTAATTCATACACTTCGACTAAATGTGGAGGACAGCCCTTGGCGACTCCTTATTCCTTGCCAGTTAGAAGAGTGGAACAGAGTTCAAATGCTTTTGGCACGCGCCAATGTCTTGACTGAAGACTGGAAAATGCTTCAAGTTGGCGCTCCTTCTATTAATGACTTTGAACCAGTTTGGGAAACATTTCCTGCTTTGAAACGTTTAAATTTTCAACCTCAACTACAGTCCCTATTGTTCAAGCCAAAAGTCCTTGACTTACTAGCAACAAAATTGTCTACTGGCGGCTCTGTGGATACTACTCAGTGGGTTGGAGAATCTAACTTGATTGAATGGTTTTGGGAGACAGAAGTTTGTAAACAGCCCAATGCTAGAATGCGAGCTGGTCTACTAAAATCATTGGGTGAAAAGCAGGCAGATAATTTGGAATCTGAAACGGCAACGGACGCATTTTCTATTTCTGACTTAGCGCAAGTAGACAGTTTAATTAGAGATCGCCTCTGTCAAGAACGAGAGGAGCGCCTATCTTTTTGTCATGACCTCTATGGTGATTGGGCAAGGCAGCGAGTTCTCTTAGGACAAAAAAACAACCTGCGGGACTATATTAAACATCGAGTCTCTTCTCCTCTTTGGCATCGCGCTGTAAGGCTTTACGGACTTCATCTTCTGGAGAAAAATGAAGATACGGCACAATGGCGCTCTGCACTGGTTTCTTTATGCGGAGACGATAATACTCCTGATTTAACTTCGGACTTACTCTTGGAAGCCGTTGTTTTCGCTGCCAACCCACTTCCACTTTTAGAGCGTATCTGGGCTGATTTAGCTGCAAACGATGGTTTGTTGTTACGTCGGTTACTAGCCAAGTTCCTTTTCATTGCCACATTACCCAATCCTGCGATTTTGGCCATTGCTTCCCAACTTGATTCAGACTTGGAAACCACGGCCGCTACAATACAGCGGATTCCATACTTTCCTTACTGGGTACCAATACTTCAGTTTCTCCACCGACATTTAACAGATGTCATTGAACTAGCACCTGGATATATTGCAGAGATAGCAAACACATGGCTACGACGATTGGATACAAAATGGCCACTGCGCCGGGAAGCTGCCGAGCTAGCTTTAGCCACTGCTGAACGACTTTTAGAGTCCACAAAATCTGGCAGATTTTTCTATGAGAAAGATGATCTAAGTAAAAAAATTTATCATGCTGCACTTGCAGGAGTTTATGAACTTCCTGACCGTGTAGCCAATTTTGCACTAAAAGCTAGTGCTAGGAAAGAATTCATAACACAAAAGACTGAAACAGAAACTCAATCTGAGCCTCTTATTAAAAGAGTTATTGATGATCCAGAATATGGAACCTATGAATTAGAACTTGATGAATCCTCCTGGTCAAGGATAGATGAGCAGGAAATAGATCCAATAATCTTCAGAAACTTTAGCTGGGAATTCGGAGATGAGGAGGAAGAGGAACCCGTTGCTTGGACGGATGGCCCTAGTCAGAAAGTACACTCTGCATTTCGCCAGGTCTGCTTAACAACAGATGCTATCTATCCACTAATTATTGCCAATCCAAGCGTTGCACGCGAAGTCCTTCTTGCCCTGTTGATAGAAGAACCTCGTATCCATCGCAGAGAATCTGGTATTCATAGACAACGATTAGAAATTGTCTATATTCAAGAGTGGGGTTTTCCTCTCTATAATCAAGGGACGTTCTTCTTTTTCCTAAAAAATCAGCCTCAAGAAGGACTAGAATTAATCCTACATTTAGTTAATTTTGCAACGGAAAGATGGTCAGATAGTTGGCGACGTGAAAACCAAAAAATTCCAGAAGTATTAATAAATGTAGAAAATAATGAATATAAATGGATTGGTAATCAAGAAGTTTACTACTGGTACTGTAACCACCATTTATGCCCATATCCGATAGCCGTAGCCTTAATGGCATTAGAAAAATGGCTTTATGACGAAATTGATGCAAATAAACTGATGAATGATGTACTTCAGTTAATCCTGCAACGCTCCAATTCTGTAGCATTTGCAGGATTACTGAGTGCATTAGCTCGCAAAGCTCATTTTCTTTTTCAAGGAGTTCTACGACCACTGCTTACAGTTCCTGAATTTTATCTTTGGGAATCCCAACATCGACCTTTATCTGTGCCATATATAACTGGGACGAGACGTTACTTAGGGCAAAGCGAGGAGACTGTCGAGTTAGTTCGCGAGTGGTACGAACTGCCTCACCGAAAGCACGGATTGCATCAATGGGCACTATCCCTTTTCCTAAATACTCCAGAAATGCAGAGTTTTTTTGAAGAGGCCCGTTTACACTGGCTCAATCGCCTTCAGGGAAATTCTAAAGAAGACGGACTTAAATGTTTTTTAGAGGAACTTGTTGACAATTACAACATTGAGAATTACCGAATTCAGAATCACTCTGGGTATGGAGATTTTTGGGTATTTGAATCTCCTAAAAAAACAGACGAGAAGGAAAAAGCTCTTAGACAAGCCTCTGAGCTTAGGCTACAATTTTTGTCTTTTCCTTTTCGTTGTCATGAAATCCTCAATGCAGGTCAACCACTACCAGATGAGCAACTTGAGCAGTCTTGGAATTTTCTTCAGCAACTTGCAGGATTTCCAAGTGTTGAGGATGACACTGGATTATATGACATTGAGAACAGCATTTGTGGAGGCATAGCTGTTCTTATTCAGTTTCATTGGAATTGGCTTCAACAATATCCAGAGAGAGAACAATGGTGCATTGAGCAACTCATCAAGATTATCCACGAACCGCCCAAAGCGAACAAATTTGGTAATGAAGAAAGCAATTTAGGATGGGAGTGGGACATTTTCTGTGCCAAAATAATCCCGCTTATTTGGTCTAAGTTTTCAGACTCTAATAAATGGCGAGAATGTGTAGCGTTGTTGGTTACAAGCTCGCGCTATGCAGTTGTCAATACCGTCTTTGCCCATGCTGCTAAATTTAGGATTTCTTTTTATGAAGACTTTAAGCGACTGCAACATCTACTTTTTCGTTGGGCAGCAGTAAGGTGGAAGTGGGATAGCACTCGCTATGGTTTGGAATCCTCATTTGATATTGAAGTTGAACGAAATCGAGAAATAAAAGCTTTTTTGGACAAGATTATTTCGCCCAACCTACCAACTTGGGAAGAAGTAGCAACCCAAGTTTGGGAAGAACTAGCAGACAAGAAACCTCACCAAAATTACAACCAACCTGGTCTCTTTGGATCTATCACACCTAGCCAATTTCCTAGCCTCAATTTTAGACTAATTCAAGCCGCCTATGCTTGGCTACCTTCACTAGATCAGGCAATCAGCAGAACTGAGCGTCAAGAATGGATTACGTTTTGGAAAGAAGCGCTCAAATATTCTCTTCAATTTTCTGAGAAAGACGGAACACTTAGTACTTGGAATGAGTGGCTTTCTCAGCATATTGCCTCCTTAATTATGCAATTGCCGCCTACAGAAAAGCCGGAAGATTTTTGGAAGCCAATCCTTAGTCTAGGAATGGAAGAGAAACACTGGATTGAAAAATTTCTGATACATTGGTTTGTTAATGGTCTTAGTTCTGAACCTATTTATGACAGATTTGTTCAAGAATGCCATGCAATGGTAGAGTTCGCATTCTCTTCACCCAATTGGGAGTTTGAACCAAAACTCCGTCAGTACGGTTTAGAGGAATTGTGGTGTTATTTGGTGGGCTTAAACTCCAGCATTAACAATATGTGGACAATAGCTCATAAGCCGACTATCAAGCGAATGTATATAATCTACCAACAATGGGCTACACAACACTTGAACAAACCAGGATGTGCCTTGCAGTTTGTTGCATTTCTATTGAAGCCAGCTGCTGAGGAAGTCCGCATTGATAGCCTCCCCTGGCTTTATGCAGCTAGTCAATCTAATGAGCAGTTTTGGACTGAGTACAACATTCAAGAAAAGTTAGCATCTCTGCTTGACGTTTGTTGGCGATATCACGAATCAAAGCTACGCCAGCATCATGATTCCTTTAATGCATTTAAAAATCTTCTAAAGAAACTTGCTGATTTTCAAAACACGCTAGCACTAGAAATTCAGCATAGAATTGCTTCTATTTAAATCAGTTAACTAAGAACATTTTATCAATCATCCTTTTTCAACATTCCCGTCAACAACTCCGACATCTCCCACAAATCTTTATTGCGATTATCGTCATAAATCATCAACGTCCTGGGGTCAGCATGGCGGCTCAACTTCTGCACCTTTCTAATATTCCCATCCGTCGCATCCAATGCTGCCGTAATCGCTGAATGCCTGACCCTGTGCGGTGACATCGGTTTCTTCACCCCCGCTTTCTTAAAAGCCACCGACACTATTTTATAGATAGCATCCGTAGTCAATCTATGCCCAGTATTATGAAAATCCAACGCCGTAAAAATTGGTAAATTAGCATTCAAATCACCCCTGGCAATCAACCAATCAGCTATCGCCGCCGCCACATCTTTGGACATATCCAAATATTCTTCATTCGTTCCCTTACCCTTCCCCAAAACTCTCAACTTGCGACCATAAAAATCAAAGTCACCCACATTTAACTGACATATTTCTTGGCGACGCAAAGCCAAACCCCACAGCACCAGAAAGATGGCATAATTGCGCTTACCTGTTGCGGCTCGCAAACATAAACGCTCCGGCTTGCAAACAAGAAAATTCTTGGCTCACATTAGTTGCAAACAGAAAAGGATTTCGGCTCACATTAATTGCAAACAGACTCATTATTATTTGCAACGG
>JADEXK010000092.1 GCA_015207155.1 Nostocales cyanobacterium LEGE 11386
TGCCTATTCTCATCCCCAATACCAAATTTGCAGTAAAAAACTGCATATCTATCCTGATGCAGAACAAGTGTTTGTCCATCTGTTTGGGTCAGAAACCAACGCCTTTTGGCTAGACAGTAGCTTAGTTGAGCCTGGTCTTTCTCGCTTCTCTTTTATGGGAGGAAGTGGTGGTTTAAATAGTTTACTGGTTCAGTATCGTACTCAAACTAGAGAACTGACTATCACTCAGTCAGGTACAGTTACACGCTGCACAGAAAGTATTTTTGACTATCTCAAACGTGAACTTAATCACCGACGCTGCCAGTCTGATGAATTACCTTGCGATTTTAACTGTGGGTTTGTTGGCTACTTCGGTTATGAACTCAAGGCAGAGTGCGGATCTGAGCTAGTGCATCTGGCATCGCTTCCTGATGCAATGTTTATCTTAGCTGATCAAATAATTGTCTTCGACCACCAAGAACAGGCTACTTATTTGGTATGCCTCATTAACAAGCATCAAACTACACAAGCACAAGCTTGGTTTGAGTCAATCGAGAAACAACTTTGCACATTAGCTCCTCTTCCTCCTATTACGCCTAAGGATAGCAAAGACCCCATTCTTTTCCGTTTCAGCCGTTCTCACCAAACTTACATAGATAATATTCAAAAGTGCCTGCATGAAATTAAGGAGGGGGAAAGTTATCAAGTTTGTCTGACTAATAAACTTTATACAGACACTACCCCTGATCCACTGACGTTTTATCGCACCTTACGCCGAGTTAATCCAGCCCCTCATGCAGCATTTCTGCGCTTTGGTGACATTGCTATTGCCTGTTCGTCCCCGGAACGATTCTTGAAGATTGATTGTACAGGGTGGGTGGAAACTAAGCCAATTAAAGGGACTTTAAGGCGTGGTCAGACTCCTGAAGAAGATGAGATACTGCGTGAACAATTACGTAACAGCGAAAAAGACCGTGCTGAGAACTTGATGATTGTGGATTTGTTACGTAACGATTTAGGGTTAGTCTGTGAAGTAGGCAGCATCCACGTTCCTAAATTGATGGACGTAGAAACTTATGCCACAGTGCATCAACTTGTCAGTACTATTCGGGGTTGTTTGCGTCCAGATATGAGGGCTACTGACTGCATCAAAATGGCATTTCCCGGCGGCTCTATGACAGGTGCGCCTAAAATCAGAACTATGAAAATTATTGACAATCTAGAACAAGAAGCACGTGGAGTTTATTCAGGTGCAATTGGGTTTTTGGCACTCAACGGTGCGGCAGATTTAAATATTGTCATTCGGACTGCACTGCTGACTCCCAATGAAACTTCCATTGGGATTGGCGGTGGTATTGTCGCGCTATCCGATCCGCAAGCGGAATTTGAAGAGGCTTTTCTGAAAGCAAAGGCATTAATTCAGGCTTTTTCGTAATTTTTAACAGTTGTACTCTGTATGGGAATCTTAAATGAGTCACGAACAAAAAGATCCCCGACTTCTTGAAGAAGTCGGGGATCTAAGCCTCTCGCTGTTTGCAAATCAAATAGGATTGCTATATGGAAATGATATCAAGTCCAGTTAATTTAGTTAGGATTACCAGAATCATTACATTACACCTCCAACCCCTCTCCGCTTGCGGAGAGGGGAGATAAAGCATCGATTTGGAAGGTTTCCGGGTTTAATAAGTGATCAAACAGACTGTGCAGAAATTACTGAGATTGACTGCCATCATTAATACAATGTATGGGGGCTAGCGGAAAAGTAGATCCATGCTTCCCTGTAAATATTCAGGGTGAGTTACTGATAAAATTACTTTGCGTTTATCCCATTCAACAAATTATTCAGTATTTTACCGAAATCTGGTTAGTAAGACAGCATGGAAAGTGTAATCGGCGTTTTGATCATGGTTTTCCTGTTTTTTATAATTCAAGTTGCTTTGGTGAGATGGGTACTTAGAGTTAATCACATCGTAATGATTTTGGAACAAGCAGTGACTCATCTAGAAGAGATGAAAAAGCAAAATAATGTCTTGATCAAGCAGCAAGATGAGATTATGGAACTGCTTGAAGCAAATACAGAGGTTTTGTGATCGCTACCCTAACTTATTTAAGTGCAAGAGGTGCTAGAACAATTACAATAGACCCGTAAACAATGTTTGCAGATAATGAAAAGCTGATTCATTGCTTTGAAACCATTAATTAACGGAAATTACCAGGGTTGAGACGGGTAGGGGTTTGGGGCTGAGACTGGTTATTTGTACCACCATTTCGCAGAGTACCGCCATCTTGAGGAGCAAGGTAAGGTTTCAAGTTAATTCCACTGCGAGATGATGAAACTCGATTGTTGCCACCACCTAGAAGTGTGCGACCTAAGTTGTATAATTCGTTGACACTTCCCCGATTGCGATCGCCATAAGTATTGACAGCTACAGTCTGCTGTCCGTTGTCAGCAGTAACCAAGTTTTGGAAAACGTCATTGCGGACAACAAAGGGGTCTTTACCACGTGGTACTGTCAGGATAATGCGACACGAGGAGTTAGCTTCAGTCGTGACGCAGACAATGTTCTCATTATTTTCTCTGCCTGTCTGAAGTTCTTGTAAACCATCTGGGCGATATAATTCTAAGCGACTAGCGATCGCTTCACAACGTCTTTGGGGAGTCCAACCACCACCTAAAGTCGCAGGAGCTGCCCAGGGAAAAAATTGACCTGGTATATTTTGTGGCTGATACATGACAGTATACTGACCGTTGTAAAACTGACAGGTAAACCGAGTACCACTAGTGACAGTAGGTGAAGTGGGTGTGCCAGTTGATGTGTCTGTGGGGAATGGTGAGGTTGATGTACCACCTGATGGGATTGTTGGTACGACAACATCACCAGTAGTAGAGTCATCAAATTGAGCCAAGGCCACAGAATTTCCCAAGAATAAGGATAAGCCCAGACTGCTCAAACATAAAAACTTTAGGGGTTGTGAGGACATAAATTATGCTCCAGCAAAAAGAAGGTAAAGAATTGATAGTTTAAGTGACGAATAATTTTGTTGTTTTGATTCATTCAGAACCCTGCTTTTTTTGCTCTTGTGCTTTTTTCTCTTTCAGTAACTGTTTCACTCGTGCTTGTACTTGTGTATGTCGCTCGACTCCTTCATAGGTGTAGCGGTTGTAGCTACCACGAGTAATCAAGTTTTCTAAATAACTAACTCTTTCGCTACCGCCTGGGTGTGAAGATAACCAACGGGGAATAGCGGTTTTTTGTTGTTTTTCTAATGTCACCATTAAGTTACGCAAACCGTCAGCAGCGTAGCCGCTAGCCACAATCAAACGCGTACCGAGATTATCCGCCTGACGTTCCATATCACGGCTGTAACTGAGTGCAAACAGTTGACCAATAGTGCCACCTAAAGGGAGATATTGGGTAACATTAGCAATGAGGTTTCCTTGGGTAACTAATTGAAAACCATGAGAGAGAACTGTATGAGCTAATTCATGACCAACTAATCCAGCTAATTCTGCTTCTGAATTTGTTTTAGCGATCGCACCTGCATTAATAAAGATTTTGCCTCCAGGTAAAGCAAAAGCGTTGAGACTTTCTTGAGGAATTACAAAGAATTCATATTTAAATTCTTCGCGTCCTGCTACTTTGACAAGTTTTTGACCGATTTCATTGACGTAGGCTGTAACAGTTTCGTCTTCCATTAAATTCAACTGTCTTTTTGCCTGTTTTGCTACCGACTCACCGATAGCCTCTTCACCTTGTAACAGCAGGATTGTCGAGTCCAGGGCAGAAAACGGGCCGAGAAGACTGCCAGTGACGGCGTAACCCAATGCACCTGTGATAATATTTGCCAGAGTATTACCTCTAATCTCAGAACGGATGTGAGATTTGAAGCGTTTAAGATTAACTTCTGCTAAATTTGCGAATTCAGGTGCTTGGGGGTCATTTGGGTTGAGAAGAGCAAACTGACGCGCCGCCAAAGATGCTTCCATCCATTTTTTTTGCTCAGTAAGAGCGCTGATTCTGGCTTTAATTAGCGTTGGTTGATTGGGATAAAGCGAAGCTGCACGTTCTAAGACATCTAATGCTTCTTTGGAGCGATCGTATTGTTTGAGTACTTCGGCAAATCGAATATGACCAGGGATAAATTCTGGATACTGCTCAACTAATAGTTGCAGTGGAACCATCGTTCTGGTTTGCAACTTATTGGCAATTCCCGCCTCTGATTCCCGCCAGTATACCTTACCTGCTGGGGAAAGTTGGGTGGGGTCAAGTATTGCTGCTTTACGTTCTTGGTCTGTAACTGTTTTGTTAAAAGGTTCTTTTACTTCTCGATAAAGTTTTTCTGCGGCGGCGATTTGTCCTGCCAAATAAAGCTTATCCGCTTCTATGAGTTTTTGCTGACGAGCAATTTCCTCAGGGCTGGGTGCAGGTTCTTCCTCCACCGACTCTGATTGTGGGGTTTCTTCAGTTTGGGCTTCTGGCGGCTGGGAATCGCTAGTTTCAGGAGTGGGTATTGTTTGTACTTGAGGCGCTGATGGGGATTCTTTCGTCGTCTCAATAATTACAGATTCAGCAGGTTCTTGTGCGGGAACAGGTGCTATTGGTTGCGTCAGAATAATCAACAGTGATGTGCCAAATGAAAGCAACACCCAGTTCAAGGCTAGCAGCAAAGACTTCCTGGTTCGTTTCATGGTGGGGTTCACCTATGCAAAAGGCTCTTTTTTAATGTATGAGCAATGACCCTCATTCGCATAGAGCGATCGCTGTTGTTTTACAAATACTTCGCCAAAATAAAGAGAGAGATATTAGCGATCACATCAAAGCGCAAGCTACTTTTGGCTCAGGCTGTCATGCATCAGCATCTTCTTGATGTTATTGAGTCTCAAAATAACTTCGTAATTATCAGGATAAAGTTCGTTCACAAATTGAATGAGATGTTCAACCGTGCAAGGCTTTTGAAAACCGCCATTCCAAGCATGAAATTCATTGTGAACTTCCTGAGTCAAGGTAATGAGGTTATCTTGGCAAGCGGCTAGATGAGAATAATGTTTTTTTGAATAGATGTGATGAACGACAACATTTACTGACTTATTGAATTTGTCATATTTTTGACCTGTAACTTGACATTGGCTGTGGTCACGTTTTTTCGCAGCATACATTGCATATTCAATTTTCTTTTGCCATGCAGTTTGTTCATCAATAATAAGTTTAAAAGTTTTCTTACCCACAACCTCAAGTGCCGCACACCAACCGCGACGGTCTTTAACGGTCAATGCTTTACCTAGATGTTGTGATAATTTGTAGAAACCAGACAGAGAATAATAACGCACGCCATCAATTTCATCAAAATCCTCATAGATTTTCATCGGCTCATGTGACTTTTGAATCTCATTAAAAGCTGTATTTAATCGTGCAGGACTAGTACAGAAAATATTGACAACATCTTTTTTGGAAAGGAAATGACGGTTATTTTTCACCGTCAGTGAACTACAATTCTCCTGAATTTTTCGACTAATAAAGGCATTACGAATCTTCTCTTTATGTCTAGTAATGAACTCTGTGATGCGTGACCAAATACTTTTTGTTGCTTTTTCATCCATGTACTTGGCGATCGCATAAGCTCCTTGTTCAGAAAAGAGTCTTTCATTTAAACTCTTATTTAGGTAGATGAAATGGTCGTTCTCACGCAATTCCCATTGATCATTCGGATCAGAGTCAAAGAAAACAATTATTTGCGCTAATTGTTGATGACTAATTTCCAACGCTTTTGCAAGATCTGCTTCACGAATTGTAAAACCCGACGTTTTTTTAGCCATGACTACGCCTCTGCACTAATGCTCTTGTACATGACAGTGAGACTATCAAAGATAGCGGCATCACCTGTCTCAGGAATATCAGGATGGTAAATTTTACTTAATCTGTGATAGGCGTTTTTGATGTCTTGATTAGTTGCAGTTTGGGGATCGAGGTCAAAAACCTGCCACGGCTTGAAATAGTTAAAGATGTTGATGCCGTTAATGCAGCCATAACCCTGTTGGTTTTCTTCACCTGGGAGAATGCCAATAAATTTGCGGTAAAGCTTTTCCCATCCGTCTTTCAGACTTAGATTAAGAGTATCCATACCATCCGTTGCCATTTTGAAAGCCCCGGATTTCTTGAGTTCTGTCGTGTTTTTAACTGAAAAATGCTGATAGATTGCCGCCTTGAGTTGAGTTAGACTTAATGGCTTTGGTTTACTGATAGTTGGCTCTTTCTTTTTGTAATTCTCGATGACAAAATGAGCAAATTCCTCAAAAACAGATATTCTCACTCCATGCATTTTTGCAAGCCGAGCCATTTCATTTTGCAGATATGAATTGAGACTAACTGGAGTTTGCGCTTTACTAGTCTTAGCTTTAGTGGCAGTTTTGGGCATAGATTATCTATCTGGACGGGTAGATTGGATCGGCTTTCAAAGCTTTACTGCTCTCGAAAGACCAATTGACTGGCTTTAAGTAAAACGGCGTAAATAATTGAAGGTTTGTAGTGTAAAGCCCTTACTAAGAACTATTTCCATAATGTGACGTTACTTAATATAGTTTGATTTATTCCCACCAACTTACTGAGCATTACAATTATTATTCCCGATCGCGTTCCCATCCGTTTCAACTCTTCTTAAATTGGCGAAAGTATTGATTTACACAATTGATATATTACTTCGGTAGGGCGATCGCTTGGTGACAAATAAATCGACTGTAGGAGCGAATGACCATTCGCCCCTGTAGTGCTTATAACTAAGAATTATTTTACTTATCAGTGGAAATCTTGACTCAAAATCGGATGGAAATAGCTTCCTCTGGGTCGTATTTTCTACCCTGACAAAACTCATCTACCCAAGAAGCCAGACTACGAGCATTAGTACTGGGTGATAGATTAACCTTACGGTGAATATCTTGTGGTTGTATCTTTACATAGTTGCCGTTTTCTAGGGAAGGTAGAGTTTTAGCTTTGCTGGGAACCTCGGTAGTAATTGCTAAAGGCGATCGCACTGGATTATGTTGACGTAGTAAGCCGGAAGGTGGCTTGGCAGGAGATGGGGGAGCAATCTTAGTCGCAACAGCAACCGATGACACAAGTTTTTGTGTACGAATCACTTCAGTAGTAGCTGTAAAATATGACACGGGTTTATGTGCCCGTGGCAAATCAGAGGTCAGCTTTTCGGAATGTAGGGTGTTGACTGGAGAATGAGCAGTAATCTTAGTAGCAATTGCCACCAATGGTATAGGTTTACTCTCGACACATTTATCCTGTACAGACTTGCTGTCAACCGGATTAGCAGCCGGAGAATGCTCTAATTTGATTAAACGTAACTCTTCATCAGGATTGAAGTTAAGCCCTAAAGCTGCGACTATCTTATCGGGATTGTCATTCAGATCCAGGAGAAAAGGAAGTATTTCATCAAGCTGTGGCTCTAAAACCGACAAAGTAGCCAAAATAAACCCAGATGAAGGACGACGCAGACCATTGTAGGTGCCCCAAACTCTTATTTTGACTAGCCAAGGACGATTTTGCTTGTAGTAACCCAGCCACTTCATTTTTAAAGATTGACGTAGCTGCTGAATATTCATTTGATGCCTCGCTTCAGTCAACAATTGTGCAGTTTTTTGTATTTGCAATTTGCTTTATCCCTGGGGATGAAACCGATAATAAAGCATCTGTTGGACACTTTTACCACTTAGCAAATGTTGTTCTACAACTAGAGGCACTTCATGGGGTCGAACGCCGCTATACCAAACCATGTCTGGTAATACCAGTACCATCGGCCCGTTACCACATTGTCCTAAACAACTGCTAGCCGTTACGGTCACATCAGGGACTGGTAAAGCGGCAAAAGCTGCTAATACCTTTGCTGCACCTTGCTTTTTACAGGTGCGATTTTGACATACTCGCACGCATTTAGAAGCAGAGGATGAATCTGTTTTTGATAGTTGTGATGATTGATTTATATTTGTCATTTGTGAATGAGTGGACAAGAGGATGGAGGGACAAGGAGATGGGGGACAAGGGGACAAGAAAAATTGGCGTTGCTGAATCATGGGATGAAATTTGATGTATCAAAATCTTAAACTCTTGATTCTCTCTGCGTCTTTGCGCCTCTGCGTGAGATAAATCATCCCGCAATTATGCAACGCCGAAAAATTATTTCTACCTTCCTATCTCCCAATGCCCAATGCCCAATGACTAATGATTAATCTACTGACAACCCTTTTGAGGCTAGCCATTCGCGGTTGAAGATTCGTGACTGATACCGGGAACCGCTATCACATAAAATGGTAACAATGGTATGTCCTGGCCCCAACTGCTTCGCTAAGGCAACAGCCGCCCCAACATTAATACCCGTAGAACCGCCCATTAATAGCCCGTCTTTCCGCAGGAGTTGATAAACAACCCGCAAAGCTTCTGTGTCATCTATCTGGATGGCATCATCAGTGGGTGCGCCTTCCATATTTGCAGTGACACGACTGTTACCAATGCCTTCGGTGATGGAATTGCCCTCCATTTTGATTTCACCAGTTTTGATGTAGCTATAAAGTCCACTACCTAGAGGGTCGGCAACTACGCATTTAACAGCCGGATTTTGTGATTTCAGATACAAGGCTACACCTGCAAAAGTACCTCCAGTACCAGTTGCAGCCGTCCAAGCGTCAATTTTACCGTTTGTCTGTGTCCAAATTTCCGGCCCTGTGGTTTCGTAGTGAGCGCGGCGGTTAGCTAAATTATCAAACTGATTCGCCCAAATTGCGTTATCTAACTCGGCGGCAATTCTCCCAGATAATTTGACGTAGTTATTGGGGTCTTTGTAGGGGACAGCCGGCACAGGACGCACTTCTGCACCCAAAGTCGTCAGTGCATCAATTTTTTCTTGGGATTGGGTATCGGGAATAATAATCAGGCATTTATAGCCTTTGGCGTTGCAAATATGTGCCAATCCAATGCCAGTATTGCCGGCGGTTCCTTCAACAACAGTGCCACCGGGTTTGAGTAGTCCCTTTTGTTCTGCATCTTCGACAATGTAAAGTGCAGCGCGGTCTTTGACGGAACCCCCAGGATTAAGAAATTCTGCTTTACCAAGGATTTCGCAACCTGTTTCTTCACTAAAGCTGTTTAAGCGAATTAGCGGTGTGTTGCCAACGGTGCCGACAAATCCATTTTTGATATCCATTTTGACTTTACCTGAGTTCTTGTCTATAAAAATTTTGGCTTATAGCGGTGGTCAGATTTACAGATTTTCAAAATACTAATACGCGATCGCTCCCTCTCTGCGCCTCTGCGCGGTAGTCGCTACAAGTCGGGGAACCCGCAGGGCGCGCTGCCTTGTCTTTGCGTGAGATTAATTCATATTTCTATTTTGCAACGCTAGAAAAATTAATATAAAGATTTCTGGAAAGTAACCGCAGCTTTTAGAAACTAATTTTCGGTTCAGGTTAAGCAACCCACAACAGGATATTACTGAGGTTAGCAAATTTATATGTAAGCTAATATACAATGAGTTTGGGTTGTGAGTACTGTTATCATTTCATTGTCTTTAGATGGAGTACAGACCGATGACATCTCAAGATGACCGCCAAAAAGAACTAGAGCAACGGGAACGCATACTGCGAGAACGAGAAGTTGAATTGCGACTTCGAGAAATGGAAGCTGACATCCATGCACCCAATGCATCTTTTCATCAAACTGTCAAGCATCAGCCAGAAAACTCCCAAAAACCCTGGATGAAGAAACTGATTCTCGGTGGAAAGTTGTTTGCTTTCGGCGTTGCGGCGCTGGTAGCGGTGAGAATAGCCTCAGCAGTTGCGGGGATTATGATTATCGCTGCGTTGGCGTGGATATCTTACAAATTATTCTGGGAATCAAAAAATAATCGTCGTTAATTACGAGGAAATTGTGATGACTTATCAAGTCGGAACTGACAGATTCATCAACGACTTAGAACGAGTTGCTCAAGTACGCTCAGAAATTTCTGTATGTCTGAGTAAGATCGCTGATACCATAGATCAAGCAGAGTTAGCAGGGGAATCTTCATCAGGCAAACTCAGCTTAGAACGAGATATAGAAGATATTAAAGCAGCTAGTAAAAACCTCAAAAAAGGTGTATTTCGTCTTTTGGTTTTAGGTGATATGAAACGGGGAAAAAGTACGTTTCTCAATGCCTTAATTGGAGAAAATTTACTGCCAAGTGATGTTAATCCCTGTACTGCTGTATTAACGATTTTACGTTATGGTTCGGAAAAAACAGTCACCATTCATTTTAATGATGGTAAAAGTCCTCAAAAGCTAGATTTTCAAAGTTTTAAATATAAATATACGATTGACCCAGCAGAAGCAAAAAAATTAGAACAAGAGAAAAAGCAAGCTTTTCCTGATGTTGATTATGCTGTTGTGGAGTATCCCTTACCACTACTAGAAAAAGGGATTGAAATTGTTGATAGTCCAGGGTTAAATGATACGGAAGCACGCAACGAATTATCTTTAGGATATGTCAATAATTGCCATGCAATTTTGTTTGTGATGCGAGCTTCCCAACCTTGTACATTGGGAGAACGTCGCTATCTGGAAAACTATATTAAAGGTCGCGGTTTGAGTGTATTTTTCTTAGTCAACGCTTGGGATCAAGTGAGGGAATCTTTAATTGATCCTGACGATGTAGAAGAATTACAAGCATCTGAAGTCAGATTACGGCAAGTCTTCAAAGCCAATTTAGCAGATTATTGTTATGTAGATGGTCAGGATATTTACGACGAACGCGTATTTGAACTTTCATCAATTCAAGCGCTAAGGCGACGACTGAAGAATCCCCAAGCTGATTTAGCCGGAACTGGCTTTCCAGAGTTTATGGGTTCTCTAAATACATTTCTTACCAGAGAACGGGCGATCGCGGAACTGCGTCAAGTCAGAACATTGGCGAGACAAGCTTGCAATCATACCCGCGAAGCAGTGGCTAGGCGTTTACCTTTACTCGACCAAGATGTCGATGAATTGAAAAAACGCATCGATTCTGTAGAACCAGAGTTTAATAAACTTACAGGGATTCGAGATCAATTTCAAAAGGAAATTCTCAATACAAGAGATACCCAAGCAAGAAAAATTTCCGAATCTTTTCGTGGCTACGTTTTAAATTTAGGTAATACTTTTGAAACCGATTTCTTACGCTATCAACCCGAGTTAAATGTCTTAGATTTTCTCAGTAGTGGTAAACGAGAAGCATTTAACCAAGCGCTACAAAAAGCCTTTGAACAATATATAGCTGATAAAGCTGCGGCTTGGACTTTAACAGCTGAAAAAGATATCAATGCAGCTTTTCGAGAACTTTCTCAGAGTGCTGCACAGTATGGCGCGTCTTACAGCCAAGTAACAGACCAAATTACAGAAAAGCTCACCGGACAAAAAGTTAATGTCAATACTACCAGCACGTCAGAAGAAGATCAATCTCCTGGATGGGCAAAATGGGCAATGGGATTGTTATCTTTGTCTAGGGGAAACTTAGCAGGTGTAGCTTTAGCTGGTGCTGGCTTTGATTGGAAAAATATTTTGTTAAACTACTTTACTGTGATTGGAATTGGTGGGATATTAACAGCAGTTACAGGTATTTTTCTTGGCCCTATTGGATTTGCTTTGCTAGGTTTGGGAGTAGGATTTTTGCAAGCAGACCAAGCGCGTAAGGAGTTAGTCAAAACTGCGAAGAAGGAGTTAGTCAAACACTTACCACAAATAGCGCATGAGCAATCCCAAACTGTGTATGATGCAGTGAAAGAGTGTTTTGATAGTTACGAAAGAGAAGTTAGTCAACGAATTAATGATGATATTGCTTCTCGCAAATCTGAGTTAGATAATCTGGTGAAGCAAAAACAAACCCGTGAAATCAATCGTGAAAGTGAGTTACAGCGATTAAAAAAATTACAGGAAGATGTCATAACTCAAATCCAGAAAATTGAGGCAGCATATAGTAATTTATTGGCTTATTATAGCTAATAAATAACAAGATTCCCGACTTCTTGAAGAAGTCGGGAATCTGAAGAAGTCGGGAATCTGAGTTTTTCCAATTTCAAACAAGGGAAATATGCAACAACAGAATGAAAGTTACAGGGATTTAGCAAATTCTCTCAAATCTGTATCTACATTACTGGAGTTAGAACGTCAATCACCACTGCATCAAGATATTCTTACTGTCTGCAATCATTTGGTTAATCCCAGTTTTCGTATTGCGGTTTTTGGCCCTTTTAATCATGGCAAATCTACTTTATTAAATGCCATGTTGGGAAATCGTACATTACCAATTGATTTGATTCCTACAACAGGCGCAGCGATTACTGTAAAGTATGGTTCTGATGTGCGGACTCGGATCATGTTGGTAGATGGTACAGAAATATATCGCAGTGGTACAGAAGTTTTACAACAATTTGCTATTCTTGATGGTAATAGACAGATGCGAAAAGATGTGGCATCTGTAGAAGTTTTTTGTCCTCATCCTTTCTTAGCAACTGGTGTAGAATTTATCGATTTACCGGGAACTAATGATAGGGAAGAACAAGATAATTTAGTTAGAGAACAACTTTTGAGTGTAGATTTAGTAGTCCAGTTACTGGATGCACGTAAGTTAATGACTTTGGGTGAGCGAGAAAACTTGCGAGATTGGTTATTAGATCGGGGTATTAAAACAGTTATATTTGTGGCTAATTTTTTGAATCTACTAGAACCAGAAGAGCAAAAACAAGTGCAAAACCGGTTGCTGTTTGTAGCAGAAAGTTTTCGTGCTGATTTACCTCCAGGTTTTAGTAATTTATATCGGGTTGATGCTTTACCGGCTTTAAGAGCTAGATTAAAAGGTGATGTTGCTGCTGCTAGTAGTAGTGGTTTAGTGGCGTTTGAAGCTGCTTTGCAAAATATTGCTGGTATTTTACAACCAAATCGGGGTAGTGTAAGGTTGCCAAGGGTACAGGCGATCGCTTCTCAAATTCAATTATCACTAAAAGCTAAAATTGACCCTCTTGTTAATGAAATTAAAGTCTTTAATAATAAACAAAATGCTAAATTTGAAATAAAAGAAAAAGCTGCTAATTTAATTAATCAAGGCTTTGCTAAAAGTATAAAAGAGTTAAGTGATTGGCTGGCTTTATCTAATTTACTTGCAAAATATCAAGCTGATGGCGCTGTTGCATTGGCAGAAAATAACTTTAAAGCTTGGCAAGTAAATACACTCAAAAAAGACCTAACAGAGTTACAATTAACTGTGGTTAAATGGCTTTATCAAGCTTATGAATTTTTTCAAGAAGAACGACCAGAAGATTTATTAATTCCTTTGCCTAGTGAACCACAAGTAATACTACCACCAAAACCAAGTAATACCGATGATTTGAGTGAACCTGGTTCAATAGCTGTCGGCGGTGGAATTGGCTGGTTATTGGGTGGCCCTGTAGGTGCAGCTGTCGTTGGGAGTATCTCTTATTTATTAAATAAGAATATTCAGCAACAAGATGATAAATTAGCAAATGAATCTTATCATCAGCAAGTTGCTAAAGTTTGTATAGCAGCGATTGAGGATTATTTATCTCAATTGAGTAATCAAGGATTAGCAATTTTAGCTGAGTATGAACTAAAAGCAGAAAAAGTTATTCGCTTTACAGTCAGCCAGGAAACGCCAGAAATTACTAAAAAACGTGAAGATTTGCAGCGATTACAAAATGGTTTCAATCAGTTTTTGCGAGAGTTAGAAAAAGTAAAATTATCTGGCAATTATCAACCTTATTTAGAAATACCAAAACCCCAAAATACCAACCGTGTATATATCCCCAAAAGAGCAAAAGTTCAAACTTCCTCAGCCAAAAATACTGCTAAAAATACTCAGACAAGGGTAGAATCTCCACCGCCTAAAACTGCTCCCCGTCCACAAGAAGTAGACGTGAAATTTCGCAATTGGGAACTAGATGAGGAGATAGCGCGCATGAAAGCAGAAATGCGCTCTCCTGGTTCAGCTAAAAATCAAAGTAATAAAGCACCTAATCCACCCAAAACCCAGGCGGAAAAAGATAAAATTGCTCAGGCCTATAGTATTTTAGGATTAAAACCAAGTGCTTCTTTCGCTGAAGTGAAACAAACTTATCGAACTTTAGTGAAAAAATGGCATCCAGATTTATTTGTGAATCAGCCGCAGATGCAAAAACAAGCTCACGAGAAAATGCGGTTAGTTAATGAGGCTTATAAAATATTAAGTTCGCTATGGATTTAAAATAATAGTCAAATCTAGAACAAAACCAGGCAAAACTTCTTCACCGGAAAGTTGAGGAGGGTTATTAAAAGAAAAATTTAAAACTTCTACATCTTGTCCCGGTCGATAAATTTCTACTAAAGGCGTTTGCGGGTCAATTAACCAACCTAAACGCGCACCATTTTCTTGATACTCCCGCATTTTAGCGCGTAACTTATCTAAACGATCGCTTTCTGAACGCAGTTCAATGACAAAATCAGGACAAAGAGGCGGAAAACGTCGTTTTTCATCTTGCGCTAATGCTTCCCAACGTTCTAACTTTATCCAAGCCGCATCAGGACAGCGATAAGCACCATTGGGTAATTTGAATTCGGTGGAGGAGTCAAAGACTTTCCCTAACTTGGTTTGACGGTTCCATAAACCGAGTTCTATATTAATGTCAGAATTTCTAATTCCACTTTCTCCGCCTGTTGGAGGCATAATGATTAATTCTCCAGTCTGGGTAAGTTCTAATTGCCAAGGTTCGTTAGCAATGCAGAGTTGATAAAATTGCTCATCGGTTAAACCTACTGCTGGAGGTACATTTAAAGTGAGGGTTTCCATCATGATGTTTTACCAAAGGAGTTAATTCCATTATCGTGGGTGAAAATTATAAGTAGAATGTAAGATAAATTTTTGTTCGTAATAAGCGATAAATCGCTTTCTTACAAGATTTTAAAGGCTAGAGCCACTGACTACGAACTTTTATTTTATTAAGTCTTACTACTTAATTGCTATATCCAACCTCAGTAATTGGCTGGACATGAAATTACACATTCATGGAAGAATCAGCTACCAAATTTTACTCATATTCAAGATAAATCCAGGTAACACAGGGTCAGCGTTAATAGTATCAGGATTATCTAGACATGCAACTGGTTTTCCAGGAGAATAAATATAAACTTGGCGATGTTTGCGGTCAATTAACCAGCCTAATTGTATTCCTGGTTCCTGCATATATTCCTCCATTTTTTCCTGCAAAAGTTGGAGGCGATCGCTCGGTGATCTCAGTTCAATGATAAAATCTGGACAAATAGGGGCAAATTTTTGTTTTTGTGCAGATGATAGAGTATTCCACCGTTCGAGTTTCATCCAGGACGCATCGGGAGAACGTTCTGCACGTGTTGATAGTTTAAATCCTGTGCTGGAGTCAAAACAAATACCCGTACCATCTTGTTCTGCCCACACTCCTAATTGTACAGCAACATTAAAGTTCCGATTGCCTGTTTCTGAACCTGTAGGCGGCATAATTGATATTTCTCCCAACTTATTCCGTTCAATGCGTAAGTCACGGTTAAACTGACAGAACTCAAAGAATTGTTCGTCTGTCATTTGTATTGATGGTGGAAATTGCAGCACCAAGGGAGATGAAAACATATGCTGACCCGAATAGGCTTTATCTTTATTCTCACGCAAAGACGCAAAGACGCCAAGCTATAACTTTGCGTCTTTGCGTCTCATCTGAATATAGAAGACGGACTTGGTTGGGATATGATTTTACTCAGCACTCAGCACTTTTATTTATTAGGCTGAGGAGTCATTCGCAAATAAGGTTTGATTTCCTGGTAACCTTTGGGGAATTTTTCTTTGAGTACTTCTGGATCTTTGAGTGAGGGGACGATCACGCAATCTTCACCGTCTTTCCAGTCGGCTGGTGTAGCTACGCTGTAATTATCGGTTAATTGCAATGAATCAATTACCCGCAAAAGTTCATCAAAGTTGCGTCCGGTGCTTGGGGGATAGGTGAAAGTTAGACGCAGTTTTTTGTTAGGGTCAATGACAAAAACCGATCGCACTGTCACGCTAGCAGCAGCATTCGGGTGAATCATGTCGTAAAGGTCAGATACTTTACGATCGCCATCTGCCAAAATTGGGTAGTTGAGAGTAGTGCTTTGAGTTTCTTCAATGTCTCCTACCCATCCATTGTGGGAGTCAACATCATCAACGCTGAGTGCGATCGCTTTGACATTACGCTTGTCAAATTCTGGCTTCAGTTTGGCAACTGTGCCTAATTCGGTTGTGCAGACTGGTGTAAAGTCAGCAGGGTGGGAAAACAGCACTACCCAGCTGTCACCTGCCCATTCGTAAAAGTTGATGTCGCCGTGTGTAGAGGCTTGCGTAAAATTGGGTACTGTATCACCAAGACGGAGAGTCATGCGAGATTCCCTGTAATTAGAAAGGCATATGTATTCTACTTTGCCATCATGACATAAAACACCGGTTACCCAATCGGCATTTAGTCGTTTTTAACAAAATTTTAACTCTTTAGCGTTGAGGGAAGTTTTGAGAATGTAATTATTATACAAAAGAGTGGCTTTTCATTAACATTGCAGAGATAATTGGGTACATGATGCTCAAAAAAACTCTGTTAATTCCGCGTCTTGCAGTAGCCTGTGGTTTATTCTTGCTAACGGCTTGTCGCGGTAACTCCAACTCATTGCAAATCAAACTATTAGTTGGTAGTGCCTTAGGGGATTTTTGCCACCAAGCCGCCCAAAATTTTAATGCTACACAACCTCAACTAGACAATGGTAAGGCTTTTCAGGTAGGGTGCGAAGCCAAGGGTAGTGGTGATGTCGTCACCAAGGTAGTTTCTTTGGCAACTCAGCTCAAGAATGGAACATTGCAGGCTGATGCAGCAGATTTTCCGACGATGATTTCACTAGATGGAGATATTTATCACAGTCAGCTGATTTACCGGATGAATCAACTGTTTCCGGGACAAAATTATATTCCGGAAGTTACCGAGTCGCCGCTTGTGGCAAATACGCCAATGGTATTGATGGCGAAGGTGGATGTTGCTGGAGAACTGCGCCAAGCTGCCAAAAAGCATGGTGTTATTCAGCCAGTACCACCGTTAGCTGTTCAATATGTGCATACTGTGCCTACTCGTTCTAATTCTGGGTTACAAACTTTAGTAGCTCAATACGCAAATATATCAGGAAAGCGTCCTGAAGAACTCACGGTTGCTGATGTGCAAAAATTGCAGCCGCAAATGCAGCAAATTCACAGCCAAATTATCGGTTACGGCATTTCTACTAATTCTCTCGCCCAAGCAATTATTAAAAATGACCAATTTAAGAATTCTGTCGGGTTGGTGTACGAATCTAGTGTGATTGCTGTCAATTCTGCATTACCACCAGACAAACCACGCTATCAGGCAGTTTATCCTAGGGCAACATTTACTTCCAATATGCGGACAATTTTGCCTAATGCACCTTGGGTAAGTGCTGATGAGAAGGCGGCGGCGGCAAGATTCATTAATTATTGGCGATCGCCAGCCACTCAAAAACTGGCTACAAATTTAGGTTTGCGACCGGGAATGCCAGGAGTCGCTTTAGGTGCAAAGTTTACCCCAGAATTTGGTGTTGATTCCCAAGCCAAGTATGATTCATTAAGATCACCACAGCCAGAAGTTGTAGAAATCATCCTAGGAGCTTGGCAGGAAGCGGTTAAGAAGTAGATAGCGGCCAATTTTACACTATACTAATTATTTAAATGGTGGTAATTATTGAACTTCTGGCAAAAGTTGAAATCATGAATAATTAATCGCCGAGCAACGCAGATAAAACATGATGAAACTAGCAAATCCACTTTATTATCCAGTAGCTGTATTAGCTGGTGGCATTGTTCTGGTGGTTGGTGTACGTTTGGCTCAATTACCTAGTAAACTTATTTTACCTGTAGCAGCTGGTATCGCTACTGCTGGAGCTAGTTTTTTACAATACCGCGAACCTCAAGATTTTGAATTAGATAATTCTGAATTAGAACAGGAAATTACGGCAGTGCAAATTGCTGCTTTTTCTTTGGCGAATCAAGCTAATAAACTGCGTTTAGAAGCCAAAAAACTGTTAACTGATTCTTCCCAGGGAGAACTTTTAGCATCACTACAAATGAATTGCGATCGCGCGGTTGAATTACCAGAAAAACTGCGGACTATAGTCTGGTATTTATATGGTAGTAATTCTTTAATTTCAGTCAGTTCATTAAAACAGCAATTAGTAGCAGTTCAACAACAACGTCGATCTAGTTCAGGTCTAAAAAAGCAACAATTCAACCAACTGAAAGACTTTCTTAGACACAACATCAAATTAGCCAAAGCTGGTAAAGATACCCGTTTAGCAAGAATTACCAGAATTTCTAGTCTGATTCAAGATTCTACTGCTGTGTTTTATAATTTGCAAACTAAATTACGTAGTTTTGACTTCAATAACTCTGAACAAATGTATGAGTTGCAATTACTTAGTGAGCAAATGAGTAGTTTAGAAGTCAGTCTCGATGTGTTAGTTCGCAAATAATACAAAGTATGCAGAATGGTAAATAAACCCTCAAAATTGCCCCAAATTATTACTTCAATTGCCATCATCTTGGCAGCATTAGGTTTAACTTATGCCCCCATTCCTGGGTCAAAGCAAACAGTGATAGTTGTCAGTGGCACAGAACTCCAAGCACCTCTACAACAGCTACAAACAAAATTTGAGCAGGAAAATCCTAATATTAATTTAGAATTAAAATTTCAAGGCTCTCAAGAGATTGTTAATAGATATATTAATCAGATAAATAATTTTTCAGCCACAGTTTTAATTCCAGGTAATGCAGAGATTTTAACAGAATTAAGCGATCGCCTCGCGGCTAAAAACAATCAGCAACCCTTTTATGATTCTCCTAGGCCTGTGGCAAAAACCATATTAGTAGGTATTGCTTGGCCTGAAAGGGGTAAAATCCTCTTTCCCAATGGACGCTTTCAATGGCAAAAAGTTGAACAAGCTATGCAAGCTATTAACTGGGAAAAAATAGGTGGTTCCAGTAACTGGGGGAGTTTTGATTTTGTGATGACAGATCCCACCCGTTCTAATAGCGGTCAGTTAACACTAGATTTGTGGACGCAATCAAAGTTAGGTAGTAGCCTGAACAGCAATAGTTTCAATCAACCATCTGTGCAGTCACTGTTTCGTTTAATTAAAAAATCAGTTTATCAACCACCCCGTTCTACTGATATTCTCTTGCAAGAATTTATTGCTAGAGGTGCAAACGATGCTGATATTGCTACAGTTTACGAAAGTATTGCTCTCTATCGTTGGCAGCAATCAAGAGCGAATCAAAGCGAAGCTTACCAAATTTATTATTTAAATCCTTCCATTGAAACTACTGCTACAGCTGTAATTGTCCGTCAAAATGTGGATGCTGGGACTGCACAGGCGGCGAGGAAGTTTCTGGATTTTCTCACGCAACCAGAACAACAAATAGTATTCGTCCGATATGGTTTCCGTCCGGTGAATCATGCTGTCGATTTAGCATCTGTAGAAAATAGTCCGTGGAAACAGAATATTCCTGGTGCTGAATTGCAGCCGAATATAAAAATCCTACCACCGCCAAATCCCCAGATGATTGCAGAAATTCAGCGTTTGTGGGCAAGGGCAAATTAGGGGAGCAGGGGACAAAGGTGAATTCTTGACTCAGCACTCAGCACTCCCCTTTAACTTCGCTCAGGGCAAGCACACTCAGCACTTAGAAAAGCACTCAAGTCAGTGGGGAGTAAATGAGTTAGTTTGTGATAATTTTTTGGTAAGCTTGGATAATTTGACGGGCGATCGCATTCCAACTAAAGTTTTGTAAAGCATATTGTTGGGCATTTAATCCCCGTCGCTGTCGTTCTTGGGGATTTTGCAAAGCTTCTTGCAGTAATTCTACTAGTGCTTGCACTTCCGTTGCACCCACCCAACCCGACTCACTATCACGCACCTGCTGCCAAATATGCACTTGGTCAGATATGACTACAGGTATTCCTG
The DNA here is from genome assembly GCA_015207155.1 of Nostocales cyanobacterium LEGE 11386. Classification (GTDB taxonomy): domain Bacteria; phylum Cyanobacteriota; class Cyanobacteriia; order Cyanobacteriales; family Nostocaceae; genus LEGE-11386. The sequence goes on from JADEXK010000092.1 coordinate 20,049, forward strand.
CTACCATTGCTTCAGCGACAGCGATACCAAAGTTTTCATAGTATGAAGGCAAAACGAATAAATCAGCAGCTTGCAGTAAACTAGCCTTTAATTCACCACTAACAAAGCCTGTAACTGTAGTGTGCGATCGCAGTGATGAATTGGCAATTTGGGATTTTATTTTTTGCTCATAATCTGGGTCTTGAGAATTTGTCCCAGCTAAAACAAAGTGAAAATCGACTCCGACTGCTAGCAACTTCTCTAGTGCTGGAATCAACAAATTTAACCCCTTTTTCTGGTCAATTCGCGACATAAACAGCACCAAAGGCACATCTTTTGGTATCCCCCACTGATTACG
>JADEXK010000093.1 GCA_015207155.1 Nostocales cyanobacterium LEGE 11386
TTCAAAAGGGTTCTATCTTGCTCTCTAGTCAGAAATACCCTTAAACGGCTGCCCATATCCCTGTTACCTTTGTAGACACATTTTACGTTTTTACTTATCTTTACACAGTTTGGTTTTTTCACCTCGTTTTACTTATGCAATTTTTTGTTTATAGTAATTTTTTAGCTCATGGTATTGACAAACTAATTGAAATCACGTTCTAATAAATACTTGACAATGGTTTCTATTAAATCAAAAAGTTTGTCTAAAAGCAATGGCATTCAGATAGGAATTGTTCTCGTATAACATTTTGGCGTGAGAGGTTGTTTGAAAAGTCTAATTTATTACTAGCCCTGGCGATTAGAGTCGCGGCTATACAGACGAGGCGCGTAGCGACTTCCCGCAGGGAAGGCCACCTGCGTGGGTTAATCCAAATTCATCCTTCTTCACTTCGACCACGCCCAGTACAAGCCTCCTGACTCCAAACTTCTTCCCGTCCAAGACTGGTTTGTAGAGATAGGATCTACTAGAAGAGCATAATTTTTAGGAGTAGACCCCTGTCTCTGCAATTTATTACCGTTCCCCCTTCAACTTCTCAACCACCCGCAGGTTTAATCGTAGCTTTGCACGGTTGGGGAGCTAATGCTGAAGATGTAGCTTCTTTATTACCCTTTTTTAACTTACCTAATTACCAGTTTGTCTTTCCTAATGCACCTTTTCCTTATCCTCACTCCGCTACAGGTAGGGCATGGTATGACCTGCGGATGGAAAATATTTATGAAGGATTAATTACAAGTCAGCAACTGCTAATAGATTTGCTGCAATCTTTAGAAAGTAGTACTGGTGTGCCGTTGTCGCGCACTATTTTGAGTGGATTTTCTCAAGGTGGGGCGATGACTTTGGATGTAGGACTCAAATTGCCTCTAGCTGGCTTAATTGTGATGAGTGGATATTTGCATCCTGATGTAGTCACAGCCGCTAAAAGTGATTTGCCGCCGACATTAATCATGCATGGAAGAGCCGATCAAGTTGTGCCCCTCGCAGCCGCCTTAAAAGCACGAGAATTTGTAGAGTCTTTGGGTGTGGCGGTAAATTACCACGAATTTGATATGGGGCATGAAATTAGTCCACAAATGTTAAAGGTGCTACGAAATTTTGTTGTCAATGTAATTGGCTAGTGTGGGATACCAATTTTTTGCAAATTATGCTAAAAATCCTGAAAGTTTTTACGAAATCTATGCCCTCTAATGAGTAAGATATATTGGGTGGCTGCGTCAAGCGCAACTCAAACCATGCTGGGTGAGAATTCTGCATAAGGGAGGGGCAAGCATTATGAAAACTTTAAGCATTTCCAAAAAAGAAATTGCTGCCATGACTAAGGCAGATGTGGAAGAGTTGGCTAATCGTCTGGAACTAGATAATTACAGCAATGCTTTTGAGGGTTTAAATGATTGGCATCTGTTGCGCGCGATCGCGTTTCAGCGTCCTGAGTTAGTTGAACCCTATATCTATCTCTTGGATTTAGAAGCCTACGACGAAGCGTAACAATTTGGGATTTGAGATTTGAGATTTGAAATTAGGGTTAACTGGCTAAAATCAGAGTTATTAATCTGCACTCGCTCATGCCATCAGCATTTAATCCCAAATCCCTAACTTCCAATCGCAAATTGAACAGGGTTCTCATTGGTGTAGGTGGCGGTATCGCCGCCTACAAAGTTTGTCAACTTGTTTCAACACTATTTCAAGCTGGGGTGGAAATCCGAGTTATTCTCACCCGTTCGGCACAAGAATTTATCACGCCTTTAACTTTAGCAACTTTATCCCGTCATTGTGCATACACAGATGACAGTTTTTGGCAACCAACTCACTCGCGTCCGTTACATATTGAGTTGGGTGAATGGGCAGATTTGCTGGTAATTGCGCCCTTGACAGCGAATACATTAGCCAAGCTAACTTATGGCATGTCCGACAATTTACTGACAAATACAGTGCTGGCTTCTACTTGTCCCGTGTTGTTAGCACCAGCCATGAATACAGATATGTGGGAACAATTGGCAGTGCAGCGCAATTGGCGACAACTATTAACCGATAGCAGATATCATGGACTAGGTACAGCATCAGGATTATTGGCGTGCGATCGCATCGGTGCTGGTAGAATGGCTGAACCCCCAGAAATTCTGACTTATATCCAATCACTATTGCACACTGGTGGCAAACGAGATTTAATTGGTAAACGCGTATTAATTAGTGCTGGGGGAACCAGAGAATATCTTGACCCAGTACGGTTTATTGGCAATCCCTCCACAGGTAAAATGGGGTTAGCTTTAGCACAAGCCGCTTTGCATCGCGGGGCAAATGTGACTCTAGTACACGGCCCAGCTACTTGGGATGTACCATTGGGAGTACAAGCAATACCTGTAGTTAGTGCAGAGGAAATGCAACAGGTAATGCAGTCAAATTTAGCCAACGCTGATGTAATTATCATGTCGGCCGCAGTAGCAGATGTGAAACCCAGAGATTATAGTACCGAGAAATTACCCAAGCGATCGCTTCCCCAAGCCTTACCTTTAGAACCTATACCAGATATCATTGCTCAATTAGCAAAACTCAAACAACCCCACCAACGTTTAATCGGGTTCGCCGCCCAGACAGGGGATATTGTTACACCAGCTTTAGAAAAGTTGCAGAATAAGAACTTAGATATTATTGTTGCGAATCCCATCGATCAATCTGACAGTGGTTTTGGCAGTGACAATAATCAAGCCATATTTTTAGATAAACAAGGGCATCAAGTAGAAATTGCACCTTGTTCTAAATTAGACATGGCTCATCAATTATTTGATTTTGTCATGTAGCGGCTAGGGATTAGAGATTACTTGTGTGTACACGGTAGCATCTTCCCAATACCCCCACCTTAAACTTGGGCAGACTACAGGCGGCGTTATACATTAATAAATATATCTGTAACACCTGACTAATTCGGGCTTGGTATTTCACAGCGAAGGGTTTGGAAATGTTTACTTCGTCAGAGATTCCCATAATTGGGACAATTTTACTAGTAGCTTTGGGTATTTTAGGTTGGGGCTTTTATCGCGCCAGACCTTTTGGGAAACTGGGAATCTTAGCCTGGTTGCAGTCGGTGGTATTGATGACTCCCTGGCTGCTGTTCTTTGGTTTGTTTGCTGCTGGAATTTACATCAATATAGTCGGTATCTTGATTTTGGTGGTAGTTTCTGCTGGGTTGTACGTCTATTTAGGCAGACAGTTACGCGCAGCTGGGCAAGATGCCATACTCAAGCAACGGGCGACAGAAAGACTGACTGCTGATGCTGCACAAACAGCAGAAAATAACCCGCAAGTAGTGCTTGAGGAACTCAAAATTGAAACACTGACAATACCAGAAGCAGACTTAACCGCAATTAAAGGCATTTTCGGCATTGACACGTTTTTTGCTACAGAAACTATCTCCTACCAAGAAGGCGCTATTTTTAAGGGTAATCTGCGGGGGGAACCAGAAGCAGTTCACAACCGCCTAACTGCCAGTTTGCAGGAACGCTTAGGGGATAAATATCGGCTATTTTTAGTAGAAAACACAGACATGAAGCCTGTGGTAATTGTCCTACCTAGCCGTAATGATCCACGTCCAATGTCGTTACCGCAAAAATCCTTTGCGGTAATTCTGCTAATTGCAACGATCGCCACTAGTCTAGAAACTGCCGGTTTACTGCTGAATTTTGATTTATTTGCCAATCCAGAAAAGGTGACAGCAGCTTTGCCTATAGGTGCTGGGATCTTCGCGATTTTGATAACTCATGAAATCGGTCATTGGTTACTCGCCCGTCGTCACCAAGTCCGCCTCAGTTGGCCGTTCTTTTTGCCTGCTGTACAAATTGGCTCTTTTGGTGCAATCACCCGCTTTGAGTCTTTATTACCTAACCGCAAGGTACTATTTGATATTGCTTTGGCAGGGCCAGCTGCTGGCGGTATTCTTTCTTTATTAATGTTGATCATAGGCTTGGTACTTTCCCATCCAGGCAGTTTATTTCAATTGCCCAATCAGTTTTTCCAAGGCTCAATTTTAGTAGGCAGCTTGGCACGGGTTGTCCTGGGTTCGGCGTTACAATCGTCTGTCGTCAGTGTCCATCCCCTGGTGGTAATTGGTTGGCTAGGGTTAGTCATCACCGCTTTAAACTTAATGCCAGCCGGACAATTAGATGGTGGTCGTATTGTCCAAGCCATTTATGGACGCAAAACCGCAGGGAGGGCCACCATCGCCACTTTAATTCTACTTGGGCTAATTTCTCTTGGTAATGCTCTTGCTATTTACTGGGCGGTAGTAATTTTCTTTTTACAAAGAGATTTAGAACGCCCCAGCTTAAACGAAATCAGTGAACCAGATGATGCCAGAGCTGCCTTAGGTCTTTTGGCTTTATTCTTAATGATTACTACCCTGCTGCCACTAACTCCCGGCGTAGCAGGAAGATTAGGAATTGGAGGATGAGGGAGATAGGGAGATAAGGGGGATGAGGCTTTTAATTAATCTCCATGTCCCTTATCCCCAGAGGAGTCCCCACCTTCCCCACTCCCCAATCCCTACCCTAAGGTTTCCAACCTGTGAGCAGATTTGGATAAGCCGTCGGTGTGGGAAACATTGTCTTAATGCCAGTTTGGCGTTTTAGGGGTTGTTCTTGGCTAAGATTCCAGAGGGTTTCATAGAAAAAGAAGGAAACTCCAGCAAATTTGCGATCGCGCACTGTTTGTACTTGGGTTTTAATCTGTTCTATGGGTACGGTTCTGTTCTTTAATCCCGATAAAATCCCAATACTGACAGGAATATGACTGCGAGCGGCTTTGACTTCGGGATACTCTAATTCTTGAGTAAATACTTTTAAGTCATCCCGATATATCTGCAATACTAAGTCTTCGACAATTCCCATGCGTTCCCATCGCTGCCAGTCTGCTAAATAATATTCGTAGGAGAAACGCTGGGGATTAGGAGCCACAGAAACAATGCAGTCTTTTTTACTAGCTTTGATGGCTGCAAATGTCCGTTTCATGAAGTCGGTAATTTTATTAGCTCTCCATCTCACCCATTCGGGGTTTTTTGGGTCTTTGGAGGGAGCTTGACCACGGTGTTCTTTTTTGTATAGTGCTACTGTGTAAGGATCGTAGCCCAATTCCGATGGTAAGCCGAAGTGATCATCAAATTGAATCCCATCAATATCGTAGTTTCGGACGATTTCAACTATTAAGTCTTGGATAAATTTCTGGACTTCTGGATGAAATGGATTTAACCACACGCGATTATGTATGCCTTCTTTGACAATTTTACTACCATCGCTGCGACTAGTGAGCCATTGGGGACGATTTTTAGCTAAGAGGGAATCGGCCGGAGCCATAAAGCCAAATTCAAACCAGGGGATCACTTTTAACCCTTTTTTGTGTCCCTCAGTCACAATTTCTTTGAGCATATCTCGTCCTTGCAGTCCAGGTTCGGGATCGAGCGATCGCCCAATCACTTTAGCTGCAACTCGGCTAGGATACAGTGTATATCCCCAATTCCACACCGCAGGATAAACGGTATTGAAGTTAAGTTCATCCAGGCGTTGTAAGGCATTCTTTAGGCGATCGCTCTCAAACAGTACATCACTATCAATATTTGTCAACCAGACTCCTCTTAACTCAGATGCGAGCGATCGCGGAAGTCTAGTTTGAGCATTCAGGGGAAACGATAGCATGACTGTAGCTATTATGCTCAAGGCAACCATTACAGCAAACAATGCCTGCTTTTTATTTGGAAAAATTGTCCTCTGAAAAGACTCTACATACCACTTGACAACTTTTTTCATAATTTGTTACAGGCAGAAAATCACATGAATTATGACTAGTATATTGGGACAGAAGTTGCGTTTTTGCCACTTGCACTAAGTTGTTATTATCACTACAAGAATCTTTATTATCGTTAAACCTCTGCGTTGCTTTGCGTTGAAAAATAAAATTATGGGAATGCTCCCGTTATCGTCACCCAGCCAATCGAGTTGAGTGAATGAGTTGACATGCGATCGCCTGATCTAGTTTGATATAAATTTATTGTCAAAATTAAGGAACAAACTGTCAGTATACCAGCGTCTATTATTACATCTACATCAGAAGACAGACGCCTAATAAGTCCCAAAAATTTCAGTTTTGGGATGGTTTAATCTTTTGCCTTTAATTGCTAGATATTAGTTTTAAATCCTTTCCATACTGACTAAGCACTAATAAATATTGGTATTTTATTATGAAGATAACGCTGAGAAAATATTACACTACCAATCAAGCCCGAATTGTTACTGCTTTAATTTTGACTGGTGTTCTATCTGTTGGTAGCGGATTAACACTCATGAAAAGCGCTACAGCAAATTCTGCCAACTTCACTCCAGAAACAACCAATGAAGTTTTAGCAGGAAATCACAACTTAAAGCGCTTACCCCCTCCAGTAGCCAATGCGGTGCTGCGAGATTTAGCCCGCAGACAGAACATTTCCACCAGAGAACTGAAAATTATTGATTATCGTCAACAGACTTGGCGTAATGGTTGCTTAGAACTCCCTCAACCCGATGAATTCTGTACCCAAGCATTAGTACCAGGTTGGAGAGTTGTCGTATCTAATAATAGACAAAACTGGATTTATCATACCAATCGCAATGGGCGTTCTTTACGGTTAGCTTCAACAAATACTCCCACGAATCCCTCAGCAAATCTACCTCAATCTCTTAGAAATGCGGTTTTGCAAGCGGCTTCTAAAAGTTTACAACAACCAATGTCTCGGTTAACTATTACTCAAGCTCAACAGCAGACTTGGAGAGATGGTTGTTTGGAATTGGGCAATATCAATGAATTATGTAGTGCTGCATTGGTACCCGGTTGGCGGATAGTTGTTAGCGCTGTTGATCAAACATTGGTTTATCACACCAATCAAACAGGTTCCGTCGTTAGGCTAAATGAAAAAGCTAGCGAAATCAGTGATAAACAATTACCCCAAAACGTGAGAGATGCAGTTTTGCAAGCTGCTTCTAGACGTTTGCAACAGCCAATTTCTCGGTTAACCATTATTCAAGCTCAACAACAGAATTGGAGAGGTGGTTGTTTAGAATTGGCTAATCCTGGTGAAGGCTGTACCCGCAATATAGTACCGGGTTGGCGAGTAATTGTTAGCGCTGTTGATCAAACATTGGTGTATCACACCAATCAAACAGGTTCTGCATTGAGGCTGAATAAAGAAGCCAGCGAAATCACTCAAAATCAATTACCTAAAAAAATTAGCAATGCAGTTTTACCCTACTGAGTGCTGTAGACGCTGCTGCGGCTGACCGCAGGGTGGAGCCAGTGCGTTGGGCGGCTTTGCCGACTTGTCGCATCTGGCGTTGCTGAGTAATAACAAGAGGAAGGAAATACTTTCGCACTCAGTAAATGCCACGCGAATTGTGGTCACTGAGCCTTGCCGAAGTGTGGGCGGATTCTTAACTCAGCACTCTTCATTAGTACCCAAGCTAAAACTACACTTTACCTATCGGAATAGTGTTGTATGTTTTAATATTTGATGCTAATATTTATTTATATTTTTATATAAATACTTCTGGGGATAGATGAGTCATCAAAGTGGACACTCACACCACAGTTGGGTACAATCTCATAATCCTGCAAAGACAGAGTTAAAACTGCAACAACAGCCACAAAAAGAGCCAATGTTTTATTATTTTGCTTATGGCTCTTGTATGTGTCCGGTAGATTTGAAGCGATTGCTTGGTGAAAACACCCATCCTTATATTATCGGCCCTGGAATTTTAAACGGTTATCGACTAGGATTTTATTCTTATTCTCAGACTCGCAAGTGTGGGGTTTTAGATGTGGTGAGAGATCCCCAGGCTAGCGTCAAAGGTGTACTTTACCAACTACCTTGGCGATTGAGTGCTTATCTAGATAAACGCGAAGGTGTTTCCCACAGTTTATATCGTCAGGAAACAGTAGATATTCACTGCCAAAATCAGGTATATAGCAATGCGCGCACCTATATGGTAGTTAACAAGCTAGCAGAAGAAATTGCACCAAATGACTGGTACTTTAATGTAGTTCTGCGCGGTGCTGTCACCTGTGGACTACCAGAGGAATATTGCTGGCATTTGTTTAATCATATGTACCAATTGCAACAGCGTCATCAAGAACAGCAAATCATGCGATCAACTGAGCAATTGTCAGCACAACTAATTATCCAAACCTGATATAAGATATGAGAAAACCCCAAGCTAGATTCAGCTTGAGGTTTTAAAGCTATTTTCTATCAATAATTTGATAGAATTTATTGACAAAATTGGACTTTTTTTACTTCCTGGATTCAGGAACTATCAAGAACCAATCTACACTACTTAGTAACGGCTACGGAAATTACCGCCGCCACGGTTACCACCAAAGGAACCTCTATTATCTTCTCTGGGTTTAGCCTTATTCACTTTCAGGTCACGTCCCATCCATTCAGCACCGTCAAGAGCTTCAATGGCTGCTGTTTCTTCATCATCTGTACCCATTTCTACAAACCCAAAACCGCGTAGTTGTCCTGTTTCGCGGTTAGTAGGTAGTTGAACGCGTTTTACAGAACCATATTCTGCAAAAACAGCACTTAAAGTATCTTGTGTAACTTCGTAAGAAAGGTTGCCTACATAAACTGACATAGATTTTCTCCAAAATCGTAAGAGTGTAGAGATTTCGATTTCGGGGAAAAATCTGTAAATACTAAAAGGAAAGAGCCTGTCAATACTAAAAACAAAAGCTGTCCGCCGAATAAATTCTCACTCCCCAACTATGACACAGCAGCCAAGGATCAGGGAGGAAGTGGGAAAAATTGTTATGAAAATACACATGATACCAAGTTGCAATAATTTGCTGTCACTTGAAAGCATCATGACAATGGGATTTCCGAAAACATCAGCATCAATTCATAAGCGATCGCCAAGTTAAATTGGCAAAAACTCGCATGTTCAAAGTTTGTGGTGAGTTTAATTAGCAGTATCTACATCCAGACTAAACACACCAAGGCAGCGAAGAAGCAGCTACAATTTGACAACAACTTTTCCTACTGCTTGACCAGACTCTGCGTGACGGTGAGCTTCTGCAATTTCAGCCAAGCTAAATATCTGAAAATCCAGTAATGGACGTAGTTTTTTTTCATCTACCAATTGAGCTAATTTCCAGAGAATTTCTCCGTGATGGCTACGACCTACACCGTATAGCATTGGAATCAGCATGTAGACCAAGTGTAGTGTCAGTCCTTTGGCATGGAGCAGTGTCAAATCCTGTTTTGAAATCGAAACTAAAGAAACAACTGTTCCATTCAATCTTGCAGCTTTAAATGCATTCTGAAGATTATCATTACCTACAGTATCAAACACCACATCAAAGCCTTGTCCATCAGTAAATTCTGTCACAAATTCCTCAACTGGCTGTTGACGGTAGTTGATGGCGAAGCCAGCCCCAATTTTGTTGGCAATTATCGCCTTTTCATCACTAGAAATCAGTGCATATACCGTTGCACCTACCCACTTTGCCAGTTGAACCACAATGTGACCGACACCTCCGGTTGCTCCGTAAACCAAAACTTTTTGTCTAGGCTGAATCTGAGCGCGGTCAATTAATCCTTCCCAAGCCGTAATCGAAACTAAAGGCAGTGCAGCTGCTTCTGCCATAGTTAGTGACTTTGGTTTGAAAGCAACTAAATTATTGTCAGCAAGCATATACTCTGCTAAAGCTCCGCCCAATCCTTTTACACCACCAGCACAGGCATACACTTCATCCCCAGCCTTGAAGCGATGAACCCCTTCTCCCACTGCTTCAATAACCCCAGCCACATCTCCATGCAGAATAGCTGGAAAATCAGGGGTAATATCCCCTAAAATGCCTTGTCGTATTTTCAAGTCAACTTGATTTACACTTGTTGCGGCTACTCGAATCAGGACATGATTGGGAAGAACTTCTGGAATAGGCAAATCTGCCTCTTTAAAAATATTTGGTTCGCCAAATTTCTCAATTACCCAAGCTTTCATAGTCTTGCTTATCCTGTAGAAACCTACATTTATTAAGTATCATTGCAGTATTGCCACTTAAAAGGATTTACACAAAAGTGCCATACTTACTTTTTGGTAAACATGACTCCTAATCTTGATGCCAACAACTTTCAACTGAGTTATCCACCTCAACCAGCCCTTGAGCGGATCGCGAAAATGAACATCTTCGACACAAGTTGTGCAGGGCATCAGATGCTGGAACACATTGCCAATAAATGGACGATGTTGATTATCTATGCTTTGACGCAAGGGAAGAAAAGATATAGCGAACTCAAGCAACAGATTGTTGGTGTCTCACCTAAAATGTTGATCCAAAATCTCCGAAATTTAGAGCGATGTGGACTGATTAAGAGAGAGGTCTACCCAACTATTCCTCCACGAGTCGAATACTCACTTACTCCGCTTGGTATTTCTCTTGTTGACCCATTAGCAATACTTGGTGAGTGGGCGTATCGGCACATTCAAGATGTAAAAACTGCAATGGAGGACTACAATAGCAATCCAAATACTAATGATTATTGGCAGCCTAAGTAGCTCACATAACGTAATTTTTTACTTATCATCAAAATTACAAAACTAGAATAAACATCCTCTGATCACTGCTGTATCATCCCTTTCAAATCAAATTCGCCATTGCTTGCTGTAAATCATTCGTCAAGTCAGCAACAGCTTGCCTGGCACCCAAGCGATTCTCTTTATACGTTGGGTAACGTTCAGAAACCGATATCGGCTCACCGATGGTAATGTTCACCCGTTGCTTACCTAGTTGCGGACGCTGATCAGCTTTATCACCTTTAATCCGAGCAATCATCTTCCATAAAATTAAAGTTGTTTCAGCAAACCTTTCTACTGTGGGTTTTTCGCGGATGTAGTTGCCAGAAACTGCGACAAAACTTTCTACTAACCGCATGTGCCACATTCGGGAATTGGCTTCATCAGCAACGCGATCGCCTAACGCTTTCTCCACAGGTGATAATGCTTTGATATCTTTAAATTCTTCTCTAAATATATAATTCCAACCAGCCTGCTCTACTCGGCGACAGCGATCACTCAAATTACCTTTCGGTTGTAAATCAAAGTATTCCTCTGATATTTGTAGCGCTGCATTCAATAAAGCTTGCAAACGTGTTGCTAAGACTTCATTGCGATCGCTGGTTTGCTCTGCCACAGTTTTGGCATCCGGCAAAGTTTGATGGTAAAACCTTGTGTAAAACTGTTCCATCAAGAACAGTAAATGTTCTGCTAAATTTAACAACCGGGGATAAAGTAACTCCAGAGTAGGACTATCCCCTTGCTTGCCTAAATTCACAGCTAAACCACTAGCGGCTTCTAATTCACTTAAAAGATTAGCGATCGCTTCCCAAGGAGCTGCAACATAATTATATTTAATCCCAACTGGTACAATTAAAACCTGTTCAGAACGTCCCAGCTTGTGCAAATCTTCCGCACACCAAAAGCCTAATTGGGCGATCCCAGGTTCCAGGGGACTGATAATCTCCGATAAACCATTAGTAGCACCTTCTGGCGCGGCAGCCATAGGAAATTTTCCATTGGCGAACAAGTCCCGCGCTGAACGTAACCCCGTCCAATCAGCCTTACCCCGTTGGATGGGGGTAGCACCTAAACGCGAAGCCATCCAGCCAACGTGGGAACCAGCCCATAGAGGAATGCCGCGATCGTAGATAAAATGAGCATGAATCGGCAGTTGTAGCGCTGTGCCCTGTCGTGCTACTTTTGGCACGAGTTGAGAAAACAAATAGCCTAAACAAAATGGATCATCTGTTTTGGGATGGCGAAATGCTAGCAAAAAGCGAATTTTACCTGCTTGAAATTGGCGATAAAGATCCACCAAAACTTCTAAGTTGTCTGCTTCAATTTGGGTAATAGCTGTTTGCCAACTGATCCAACTGGGTAGTAACAGATGAACAGCTCTCAAAAATAAGGGATTGAGAGATGGAGGAATAAATTCTAAAGGTGCTTGTGCTTGATAAATCACATCTGACAAGGTTATTTTCTCCTAAAGTTCTAGTAAAAACAGGCAGAAAACTGAAGACTATCAGTAAAAATGAACAATAAACCAACTTTATACGTACTTCATACTTCATCCTTGATACTTCATACTTGAGAAATTAGCAATTTTGGAAAGGTAATATAACGATGCGACTGTCACAAATGTTATTCGTCACACTCCGGGATGATCCAGCTGATGCGGAGATTCCCAGCCATAAATTGTTACTCCGTGCAGGTTACATTCGTCGCATCGGTAGTGGTATTTATGCTTATTTACCCTTGATGTGGCGGGTACTACAAAAAGTTTCCCAAATTGTCCGGGAAGAAATGAACGCCACAGGCGCACAAGAATGTCTTTTACCGCAGTTACAACCAGCTGACTTATGGAAAGAGTCGGGACGCTGGGATACCTACACTAAAGCTGAGGGCATTATGTTCTCCCTCATCGACCGCCGTGAACAACAATTAGGATTAGGGCCAACTCATGAAGAAGTAATTACGACAGTTGCTCGTGATATGATTCGCTCTTATCGTCAATTACCTTTACATCTCTACCAAATTCAAACCAAATTCCGCGATGAAATTCGTCCCCGCTTTGGTTTAATGCGCGGACGAGAGTTTATCATGAAGGACGGCTACTCTTTCCATGTCAATGAAGCTAGCCTCAAAGAAACTTACCAAGATATGTACCAAGCTTATACCAATATGCTGCGGCGTTCTGGTTTAGCTTTTCGAGCAGTGGAAGCTGATTCTGGTGCAATAGGTGGTTCTGGTTCTACAGAATTTATGGTGTTGGCGGAAGCTGGTGAAGACGAAGTTCTGTACACCGAAGATGGCAAATATGCTGCCAACGTAGAAAAAGCAGTTTCTTTACCAATTGATGCAGAATCTTCACGGTTCACAACCTATGAGAAACTCAATACACCTGGAACAGAGACGATTGACAAGCTCTGTCAACTCCTCCAGTGTTCTCCCACCCAAGTCGTGAAAAACGTCCTTTACAAGACAATTTATGCTAACGATAACACATTACTTGTTTTAGTTAGCATTCGTGGTGACCAAGAAATAAACGAGGTTAAACTTCTCAATGTATTATCAACATTGCGAGATCAGAATAATAACACTTCAACAGTGTTATCTTTAAATATTTCTGACATAAGCGATCAGAATGTCTGGGCAACAAAACCTTTACCACTTGGCTATATTTCCCCTGATTTACCTGAAGATTATATTGCTACTCGTGAATTTACAAGGCAAGAGCTTCAAAATGTTTTGAATCTAGAGATGGATGAGCTGAATCAAATCATTCAAGATTTACCATTATCTTCATCTTATAGCTTGCCTGACGTAAGAAAAGCAATTGAGAAAAAGTTTAATGAATCTAATCCTCAGTCTAGTCCTTTCCTATTTGAGAAGCTATTGAATGCTCTTAAAAAAGTAAGAGAATTGCAATTACAGTATCCAACCCAGATTCTGCGGTTAGTTGACCAAACAACTGTTGATTTACAAAACTTCGTGACAGGCGCAAATGAAACTGGCTATCACGTAGTTGGTGCTAATTGGGGTGAGCAATTTAAACTACCAGAACTAATAGTAGATGTGCGGAAAGCAAGGCTAGGCGATCGCGCCATGCATAACCCCGAACAAACTCTTGCAACAGCCCGGGGAATAGAAGTTGGGCATATATTCCAACTGGGTACAAAATATTCCCAAGCTATGGGTGCAACGTATACCAATGAACAAGGGGAAGAAAAACCCCTATTCATGGGTTGCTATGGGGTAGGTGTATCTAGGTTGGCACAATCGGCGGTGGAGCAATCTTACGACAAAGACGGCATTATTTGGCCAGTTGCGATCGCACCTTATCACGTGATCGTCACAATTCCCAACATTAATGATGCAAAACAAGTAGAAATTGCCGAAAAACTCTACACTGAACTTAACAAAGCAGGTGTAGAAACATTACTTGATGACCGTGATGAACGGGCGGGAGTAAAATTCAAAGATGCCGATTTAATTGGTATACCTTACCGAATAGTTACAGGTAGGGCGATTAACAATGGTAAAGTCGAAGTAGTCAAACGCGCCACCCGTGAAACCCAAGAAATAGCCATTGAGGCAGTTATCAATACACTGCAACAATGGATTAAAGAAGCAATAGAAGCATAAAACACATCTCTTGTGAGGCAGGCAGCATTCGACTAAGCTCACGCCAAGTCTTGCCTGCCATAAATACGCCTTAGGGACTGGGTTTTGATCAATCACCCTGATAGGGCTAGGATTATACCGATTTTTCATCCTTAAGTTTCTGGTTTTGCGAAGTTAATTTTTTCATAATAGCAACAGCTTTTTTGCAGTCAAGGAATGAAAACACAAGGAGAAAGATGATTATGGGTCTGTTTGACCAAATTATTGGTGCTGTTAGCAATCCCAATCAACAAGCTAGTCTAGGTCAACTGGGCAGTATTATTAACACTGTTAATCAGCTGAGTAATGCCACTGGTACAAATCCTGCAACCATGCAATCTGTTGTGGGTGTAGTAGGTAACTATGTACGTTCTGCTTTACAACAGAAGCAAGCCACAGAGGGTAATGAAGCAACCCAAGCATTGGTTAATCAATATGCTGGGACTTCTTCTAACCCTCAAGCCGTCAGTTCCTTGTTTCCCCCTCAAATCCAACAACAGGTAGCACAGGTAGCTTCCCAATATACAGGATTAGATGCTGGTACAATTATGCAATTATTACCTGTGATTGTGCCTCTAGTATTGAATTTATTGCAATCTGGTGCTAATGCCCAAAATCCCCGATCTGGTGGAAATTCTGTATTGAATTCTTTCTTGGATGCCAACGGGGATGGAGATGTCAATATTGCCGACGCTATTCAATTGTTTAGTAGATATGTTGGCAGGTAGTCAGGAACAATTGTAATTTACACCAACATCTTTGCCAATTTACAAATGTTGAACAAATGTTAACCCTGATAGTTTAATTGGGGTTAACTGTAAAGAAAGAATTTTTCCCTTAAAATGGAGTCTTCAGGTAGGAGTTCCCAGCTAATCTTATGGGTTGAAGCAGTGATAACCATAGCAACCGCAAATGAGCAATTAATTATTAATAAAATATAATTTCTTTATTAGTAATTAGTTCAACCTCAAGACATATAATACTAAATTGGAAATTCTTGGAATATGTAAAATTGATAAATTAAACTTAGAAAGTTGGCATTTTTTACTATAAATTTATGTAAAATATATTTCAAATTTTGGCTATTTCCGGAAATTCTCAATGAGAATTTGATTAATATATAAAAAGAGTAGATTTAAAGAGCAAGCAAAAGTACACAGAAATTTAGATACTTCATACCTATGGATATTTAATTTCACCAACTAAAGAGGATAAAGGAGGATGTGTAAAACTTACCGCAAAGCCTTCTAGTACGAATATTTCAAGAAACGATTATATTTACATTAAGATGCAGATGACGGAATATAACTGTCAACTTAAAATTAAAGATGAGATAAAGTTACTATGGATGCAAGATGACAAATTGCTGAAATAGCTTAATCAAGAAGAGTCCTAATCTAAAGAATCCAAGATTGGTATTGAATTAAACAAAATATCAAGTCAGCAAAATTTTCACAAATCAAGGCATCTCTGGATTTTAAGAAACTCCCCACGCATCAATATCGTCTTTAACCAGGCTGCTCCTCTGAACCACACTATCTCAGTCCTCAGTCAAGTAAGGTTTTAAATATGAAAGACCAACAAGGATCTAACCGTATTTCTTCAGGTGTAATTGCAGCCGTTTCCGCAGCAGTTGTCGCGGTGGGTGGTGGCGTAGCTTGGCTGACTGCCAACACTAACCAGTCTCCTACACCAACCAGCCCATCTCAAACCATCAAACCCCCCAGCCAGCCATCAACGACCCAGCCAGGTCAAGAGCAAACTGCTAATATTTATTGGCTCAAACCAAGGGCACAAAATATTGATTTGGTTCCTCAGCCAGTTCAAATCGCTGCTACACAGCCCAACCAAGTTTTAGAAAAAGCTTTCCAAGCTTTATTAGCAGGGCCAACAGAAGGGACAGATTCTACAACCATTCCCCAAGGAACCAAGTTGCTGGGGCTGAAAGTAGAAAATGATGAAGTTCACGTTGATTTATCTGAAGATTTTACTCAGGGTGGTGGTAGTACCTCAATGGTTGCCCGTATCGGACAAGTTGTTTATACCGCAACAACTTTAAATCCCAATGCCAAAGTTTACATTGATGTCAATGGCCAACAATTGGACGTTTTAGGTGGTGAAGGCGTAGAGTTACAACAGCCATTGACTCGTAAAAGCTTTGAGCAAAACTATCCGCTTTAATACAGTTATCAGTTATCAGTTTGTCTACTGATAACTGGTAACTGACTTAGTTTTTGTTACTCAGCACGCGAAAACTGCGGGCTTGTTTTTCTAGCCTTGTGGCCAGGCGATCGCATACCCGATTACATAATTCAAAAATCATTTGATCTTCTACCCGGTAGTAAGCGCAAGTCCCTTCACTGCGGCGGCTCAGAATTCCTGCTTGCCACATTACCTTCAGGTGTTTAGACACATTTGCTTGCGAAGTCTGTGTTGCCTCTACCAATTCTTGCACACATTTTTCTTCATCCCGTAATAAGTGCAGTAGCCGTAGACGCATTGGTTCACTTAACAGGCTAAAGTATTCGGCCACTTGTTGCACCACTTCCGGCGGTACAGGCAACGCTTGTTTCATCAGGATTGACCCGCAAGAACAGACAGTTTGATCAATGACTCATGTTGATTACAATGACTCATTTGATATATAGATTAATACTTAATCAGGGTTAATTCGCATCAAAGGCTGACCATATTCTACTGGTTCGCCATTTTGCAAAAGAATTTCCATTACTTGTCCAGATACCTCAGCTTCAATTTCATTCATCAGCTTCATAGCTTCAATGATACAGACAGTTTGACCACTGCGGACGCGATCGCCCACTTCCACAAATGGTGCTTCACCCGGTGCAGGAGCGCGATAAAACGTTCCTACCATCGGGGAAGGCACTTCCACAAGTCTTTTATCAATCGTTGATGGCGGATTGGCTGATAACTGCACACTAGAATTGGTTACGGCATTATCCAAGATGCGACTTGTTCCCACCTCCGTTGCCTGATTTGGTGCTGCTTGGTTTCCCATTGGGGAAACCGATGTCAATCCCGAACCAACCACACCGCTTAAAGCTGCTTGACTCACTGACACCATGTGATTGCTGAAACTAACAGACTTACGTACCGTTAGTTCAAAGTCATCGCTTTTGAGCGTTACTTCTGCAATATCTGTTTGTGCAATAGTTGCCAGCAGTTGGCGAATTTCATTAAAGTCCAATGACACAGTTTTTATTACCTCGACCTAACCGTAAATTAATAATTTTTAAGTGTGGCAGGGATTTAATCCCTAATACAGGGACTGAATCGGAATTTGCTCTGAGATTGAGATCAAACTTATTCCCTGCCTAAGTATTTGTCTTCACGGGTATCAATACGAATACGTTCCCCTTGAGCGACAAACAATGGAACCATTACAGTTGCTCCGGTTTCCAGAGTAGCTGGTTTAGTACCACCTGTAGCCGTATCACCTTTGATACCTGGATCTGTTTCTACAATTTCCAAAACCACAGAGTTGGGTAGTTCCACCTCTAGCACTTGCTCACCCCAACGAATTACGTTGGCTTCCATACCTTCTTTGAGGTATTTAACGCGATCGCCAATTTGCGCCGCGCTCAATCTGTTTTCTTCGTAGGTTTCCATATCCATAAAGACAAACTCATCGCCTTCTTTATAGGTATGCTGCATCGTGCTTTTTTCCAGA
Source organism: Nostocales cyanobacterium LEGE 11386 (assembly GCA_015207155.1). GTDB lineage: Bacteria > Cyanobacteriota > Cyanobacteriia > Cyanobacteriales > Nostocaceae > LEGE-11386. Next base: position 17,965 of record JADEXK010000093.1, read on the forward strand.
GTAGCTTGTGGCACAGTTTCTCCGGCTCGGAACGTTTTTTCGACAACGCTCCCTGTTTGGACACTTTTCAATTTTGTCCGCACAAAGGCAGAGCCTTTACCTGGCTTAACGTGGAGGAATTCTACCACTCGCCATACAGACCCATCTAATACAATTGAGACACCGGGTCGAAAGTCGTTACTAGAAATCATGAAGCTTTCAAATTTTGGAAGACAATCGGCATTTATTGTACCCTTCAAGGGTCGTAATTAGTCATTAATCATCAAGTAATTAGTCAAGTGATTGGGGATTGGGGACTGGGCAATGGAGACTGGTTGGGAACTTTGGGTTTTCTCATCCCGAATCCTTAATTTTTAAATTTCAGGCATAAAGGAAGAAAGCACGGGCTAAATGCCCCGCTACCGTTCTAAGCGTAGCTATGCCCGTAGGGCTTTACAGCACTCGTACTGTGGGAAGATGATTGATGGGTTACGCCTAGTGAACAATTTGATGCTGCATTTGAGCCATCCCACCATGTTGAACATATTAAAATCCTGGCTGAAGAACAGCCTCATGGCAATACTGTTGGTAACAATATTTTTAGGCATAAATACAGCTAGCTGGACTCCCTCCAGTAACGCTGCTCTACCATCTGGAAATGCAATTACCGATGGCAAAGCCTTGTTACGTTATGCACTCCCGATAGAGAATCAACCAGTACGGCAGCTGCAAGCCAGTTTAGAAGATATTTCCACCCAACTGCGGGCCAATCGGCGGTGGGGTGCTATCTCCAAAGACCTCAGTAAAGCATCCCGCCTACTCGATAAACCTTCCCAAATCCTAGCAAGCGTTCCCGCAGAACGCCAACCTCAAGCCGAAGCTTGGATTACTGAGTTAAAATCCGGCGTCGATTCATTGCAAGAATCGGTAAAAGTCAAAGACAAAGAACAAATTCTTGAAGGTAGAAATAAACTCCTGAATCTCGTCACCCAGTTGGAAGAGTCGATGGTGACAGAATTTCCCTTTGAAGTGCCTGCTGAATACAGTAACCTTCCCCAACTCAAAGGCCGTGCCACTGTGGCAATTAAAACCAATAAAGGCGACCTAACCGTTGTGGTAGATGGTTATAGTGCCCCTGTCACAGCTGGTAATTTTGTAGATTTAGTCCAAAGAGGTTTTTATAACGGCTTAGAATTCACCCGTTCAGAAGAATCTTATGTACTGCAAACTGGAGATCCACCAGGAAAGGAAGTAGGTTTCATTGATCCAAAAACTGGCAAATACCGTGCCATTCCTTTAGAAGTTTTAGTTGAAGGCGACGCAGAACCTACTTATGGTATTACCCTCGAACAAGCTGGCCGTTATCTTGATATGCCAGTGCTGCCTTTTTCTTCCTTCGGTGCATTGGCAATGGCTCGTCCCGAAACAGAAGTGAATGGGGGTTCCTCACAATTTTTCTTCTTTCTATTTGAGCCAGAACTCACCCCCGCAGGACGCAACCTATTGGATGGTCGTTATGCCGTTTTTGGCTATCTCACCGAGGGCAAAGAAATTTTGGATAAGTTGAAGGAAGGTGACAAAATCGAATCAGCAACTGTAGTTCAGGGAATAGAAAATTTAGTTGAACCGCAAGCAGCGTAAAATTTAGTTCGTAGTAAGCACTTTAGTGTTGAATAAGGCGCTAAAGCACCTACTACGAGCTAAGATTAAATTAGCCAAGATTACCTGCGTCTAAAACCTGTGCAACAGCGATCGCTAGTTCTGGAAAAGTTCGCGATATAATTAACTGGCTGGCAGTAAAAACCATTTCTTCGTACAGTCCCTCCTCCAGCAACAAAACTGAAATCTTTGCTGCTTGAGGGTCTACAACCCAATATTCAGGAACTTCCAAAGCTGCATATTCAGACCGTTTATAGCGATAGTCCCGTTTTACAGATTCTGAACTGACCACCTCTACAATCAATAAGGGAGGTGACTGAAATACTGCGGAAACATTCATCAATTCTCTCGCCTGCTCCAGCGTCACTATACACAAGTCAGTCAAACGAGATTTATTTCTACCCGTTCTTACACCACTTTCCCGAAGACACAGCCAAGGTAAGCTACAACGTTTGATTTCTGCTTTCAGCGCAGTGTCTAAGAAATCAACAATCAGAAAATGTTGAATAGTTGGTGGATTCATTAGCTCTAACCTGCCATCCACCAATTCATAGTGAGAACCGTTACCATCATCATAAGTTAAATACTCCTCAAACATGATGCTGGTTACTGGTGTAGTGACCATCCCAACTGACTCCTAGACGATACCTTTATCCTAACTTGGGGGAGTGGGGAGATGAG
>JADEXK010000094.1 GCA_015207155.1 Nostocales cyanobacterium LEGE 11386
AATTGCGGGCAGCAGAAGACCCAGAATTTGAAACCTTCTATACCAAAAACATTTTGCTGAACGAGGGTATCCGCGCTTGGATGGCTCCTCAAGATCAGCCTCACGAACAATTTGTATTCCCTGAGGAGGTTCTACCTCGTGGTAACGCTCTCTAATAGACCTACTGTATTAGGCGGCGGACGTGACCAAGAATCCACAGGTTTTGCCTGGTGGTCTGGTAACGCTCGTCTCATCAACTTATCTGGTAAACTGCTTGGTGCTCACGTTGCCCATGCTGGTTTGATTGTATTTTGGGCTGGAGCGATGACTTTATTTGAAGTCGCTCACTTCATTCCTGAAAAGCCCATGTACGAGCAAGGCTTGATCCTGCTACCTCACCTCGCTACTTTAGGTTGGGGTGTTGGTGCTGGTGGTGAAGTCATCGATACCTTCCCCTACTTTGTTGTTGGTGTACTCCACCTCATTTCTTCAGCTGTGCTGGGTTTTGGCGGTATCTATCATGCCGTTCGTGGCCCAGAAACCTTAGAAGAGTACTCTTCTTTCTTTGGTTACGACTGGAAAGATAAAAACAAGATGACCAACATCATCGGCTTCCACCTCATCATCCTCGGATGTGGTGCGCTGCTGTTGGTACTGAAGGCAATGTTCTTCGGTGGTGTGTACGACACCTGGGCACCTGGTGGTGGTGATGTGCGTGTAATTACCAACCCCACATTGAATCCAGCAGTCATCTTCGGTTATTTGATTAAGTCTCCCTTCGGTGGCGACGGCTGGATTGTCAGCGTCAATAACCTAGAAGACGTGATTGGTGGTCACATCTGGGTTGCCTTGATTTGTATCGCTGGTGGTATTTGGCACATTTTCACCAAGCCTTTTGCATGGGCGCGTCGTGCCTTCATCTGGTCTGGTGAAGCTTACCTTTCCTACAGCTTAGGCGCGTTGTCCTTAATGGGCTTTATCGCCTCCACAATGGTTTGGTATAACAACACCGTTTACCCTAGCGAATTCTTTGGCCCTACCGGTCCTGAAGCTTCTCAAGCTCAAGCTTTGACCTTTTTAATTCGTGACCAACGCTTAGGTGCTAATGTCGGTTCTGCACAAGGCCCTACAGGTCTAGGTAAATACCTGATGCGTTCTCCCACTGGTGAAATTATCTTCGGTGGTGAAACCATGCGCTTCTGGGACTTCCAAGGCCCTTGGTTAGAGCCTCTACGTGGACCTAACGGTCTTGACCTAGATAAAGTTAAGAACGACATTCAGCCCTGGCAAGCACGACGTGCTGCTGAATACATGACCCACGCTCCTTTGGGTTCTTTGAACTCTGTGGGTGGTGTGGCTACCGAAATCAACTCCTTCAACTACGTATCTCCTCGTGCTTGGTTGGCGACATCTCACTTCGTATTAGGTTTCTTCTTTCTCATTGGTCACCTATGGCACGCAGGTCGCGCCCGCGCAGCTGCTGGTGGTTTTGAGAAAGGAATCAACCGCGAAACCGAGCCAGTTATGTTTATGAATGACCTTGACTAGGCTTAAAGTTTTCTTTCATCACTGACAATCAAATGCTTTTTTTGCCCTTGTGTAATAACAAGGGCTTTTTTTATAAAGGAATATAATAAAAGAGCGATTCTTCAACTCTTTTTAATGTTTAGGAAGTATCTGTTATGAATAATATTCAGATGACAGGGGTTGATAGTACTCTTAGTCAAGTTGTTTTAAAAGATATTCAGTATCTAAAGCAGCACCTTGATGATATTTTCGCAAACTCAGATCAAAACCTGATTGCAAATCTTATTGAAGAAACAGAATTTTCGCTGGAACAAGCTAAGAATGAATCAAAAACTTATCAAGAAAAATATGATGTCTTTAATGAATTGACTAAATCTTGGTTTGATGCATGGAATCATTACAAGAATACTCCGGAGGCGATTGACCTGATTAAATTGATCAATCATCTAACCAATTACTCTATAGCGTATTCTCACTTATTTCTTAGTCTTTCTCGGATAAATGAAGGTAGAATAGGTGAATACAAAGCAGATATTCAAAGAATTGTTTCAGGTTTCCTTTTGCTCTCTGAGATTGTTGATGTTTTCGTAGGCTTCTTCTCAATTTCAGAACTAAAGCAAATTTATGAAGGTGCTAGAAATGCGATTTCTGTCTCTACCCGTGATGTAACGGAATACTTTGAGAAGGGTGCAGAATTATCGAATTTAGTCACTCAGCTTAGAGCTTATAGTAGCCTGATTATATTAAAGATTGAGGAGCATATTAAAAATATTGGATCAACTTTAGAAACTGAAGCTACACAGCTTGAAGACAAAATAGCGATCAATTCATCCTCTAGACCCTGGTGGGAGCAAATTTCTGGAACATTTGCTGACAACTCAGTTTATGATGAGGCCATGCGTCTGGGGCGCGAGTATCGCAACTCCCTTCGCTCAGGTTCTACAGAGTTATCAGATGTGTAGATGTACATTTTCGATACTGATCATCTCAGTGTTTTAGAACGTGGAGGAGCCAATGCTCTGCGCTTGAGGCAAAGATTGAAAAATGTTAGTTCCATTCAAGTAGCAGCAAGCATCATTAGCTATGAGGAGCAAATGCGGGGGTGGCTAAGTTATATAGGCAAAGCCAACACTGTTGAACAGCAGATTGAAGCCTACAAGCAACTCAAGCAACAATTAACAAATTACTGCGCGATTCCAATTATTGAATTTGATGAACTGGCTGCCCAAGAGTTTCAGCGTCTCAGGAAGATGTATCGACGACTTGGCGCTATGGATCTGAAAATTGCATCAATTGCGCTAGTGAATAAAGCAATTCTGTTGACTCGGAACAGTGCAGATTTCGGACAAATTGCAGGGTTATTCATTGAGGATTGGACATAGAAGAAGTAATCTGTTATCAGCAGTACCAAAGGGACGCTGGGCAGAGTTAGATGTTAAAAATTTGGTAGAGGAATTAGAGTCTTTGGGGCGCAGTGAACAGAGGGAATTCGCCAGCTATTTTCAGGTGCGGTGATGCACCTGCTCAAATGTCAGTTTTTCTTTCATGTAGCATTTAAATTTATAGTATCTCCTTTTTTACATACCTCTAGCCATAAAAAATTCCTGTAGCTCATTGATTAGCGAACCACAGGAGAAATTCTATAATTTTTTTGGTTACCTTAAATTTACTATAAGTAAAGTATAAAATTATTCAACTGTTACGGATTTTGCCAAATTCCTGGGCTGATCGACATCCAAACCACGACGGGCAGCAATGTGATAAGCCAACAACTGTAAAGGAATTACAGTCAGAAGAGGCGACAGCAATTCATCCACTGATGACACAGGAAGCAAATCGTTAAAAATTTCCGCAGCTTCGCCATCGTGGATTGGTGTTACCCCAATTAACCGAGAATCTCTAGCTTTGGCTTCTTGGGCATTAGAAAGCACATTTTCATATACACTATCAGAAACTGCGATCGCGTATTTTTTAACAAATATTACCCGCAGCTAATATTTGTTCAACTGTGAGAACAAGTTCTGGAAAAGTTGCAGACACAATTTGCTCACTGCCGCTAAATTCTTTTTCTTCGTATAACCCTTCTGATAACAATAAAATCGTAATTTTTGACTCCACCGGATCTATAATCCAATATTCAGGAATCTCCAACGCCGCATATTCAGACCGTTTATAACGATAATCGCGTTTCACTGAATCAGGACTGACAACTTCTACTACTAATACCGGTGCAGATTGACAAACAGCTGACTCATCAAGAAATTCCATCACCTGTTCAGCCGTGACAACATAAACATCAGGTAATCTTGACTTCCGCCATCCCGTTCTCACCCCTGCTTCTCTAAAGCATAGCCAAGGTAAACTCAAGCGCTTGATTTGTGCCTTAAAGTTATCCTGAATAAAGTCAGAAATTAGTAAATGTCTAAAAGTTGGTGGATTCATCAGTTCTAGTTTGCCATCCACCAGTTCATAACGGTTATCAGTACCATCGTTATAAGCAAGATATTCTTCAAAAGAGTATAGACGCTCTGTAGTTGTCTGTGTCATGGCGTAAACTCTAATAAAAGGTATTTTGAAGCTAGTTCTCAAAAAATCATGAGGAATTGCATACTGGTTGATAGTAGCGCTTAAACGCTACTACCTCTATTAATAGCCTATTCCACTGTTACAGACTTGGCTAAATTCCGGGGCTGATCTACATCTAAACCACGACGGGCAGCGATGTGATAAGCCAATAGTTGCAGAGGTACTACTGTAAGTATTGGCGATAGTAGTTCATCTACTGATGACACAGGAAGCAAATCGTTAAAGATTTCCGCAGCTTCGCCATCGTTGACTGGAGTTACCCCAATTAAGCGGGAATCTCTAGCTTTGGCTTCTTGGGCGTTAGAAATCACCTTTTCATATACACTACCAGGAACTGCGATCGCAACTACTGGCACTTTCGCATCTAATAAAGCAATGGGGCCATGTTTCATTTCCCCGGCTGGATAACCTTCGGCATGAATGTAGCTGATTTCTTTTAATTTCAATGCCCCTTCTAAGGCAATAGGAAAGTTAATTCCCCTTCCTAAAAAGATAAAGTCTTTGGTTTCCGCAAATTCATGGGCTAATTGTTCAGTTAAACTTTCTTGACTTTGTAATGTCGCTTCAATTTCTTGGGGAATTTGTCGCAATCCGTTAATAATTTCTGCTAATCTTTCTGGCGAAACTGTCTGACGATGAGCTGCTAAATCCAACGCTAAAGCGTAAAATGCCATCAGTTGGGCGATAAAAGTTTTCGTTGCTGCTACCCCAATTTCAATTCCCGCTAAGGTGTTGATAATATGCGGAACCATTAACCCTAGGCTGCTTTCCGGGCGGTTAGTAATGCCTAACAGTCGCGCCTGATATTTGGCTTCTTTCCCCTGACGACGTTCTTTTTCCATACCCAAAGCCGCCAGGGTATCAGCCGTTTCACCTGATTGGGTAACGCCAATAATTAATGTATTTGCTGTGAGAGGTGATGGCGCATAACGATACTCAGAAGCATAGTGTACCTGAGTGGAAATTCCTGCTAGTTGTTCAATTAAGTATTTTCCTAGTAATGCTGCGTGCCAACTCGTACCACAGGCAACTATGTTAATTTGTTCTAAGTCTGCGTAAAATTCACTAGGCAAACCGAGGTTAATTGGTGAGGCTGATTCAGCAGGATGACTATCAGTATGAAAATAAGCTGCTAAACTAGCTCTGACTACCCCTGGTTGCTCGTAAATTTCCTTGAGCATGAAGTGTTTGAATCCCTGTTTCTCTACCATTGTGGGATTCAAAGTCAGCATTTGGGGTTGTTTTTTCAACCGATCGCCAGCAAAATTATAAATCTCAACTCCCAAGGGAGTAAGACGGGCAATTTCACCATTTTCCAGAGGTAAGACTGCACGGGTATGAGCCACGATCGCAGGCGTATCAGAGGCGCAAAAAAACTCACCTTGACCAAAGCCTATCACTAACGGGGCTTGTTGGCGAACCCCAATCAACTCATCCGGGTAGTCAGCCGAAATCACTGCGATCGCAAATGCTCCCTTAAGATAATTAACAGCTTGGCGAATGGCTTCTAAAAGGGGAGATGGAGAAGAGGGAAGATGGGCAGATGGCGGATTCTTTAAAAATTCAGCTATGAGATGGGGAATTACTTCTGTGTCGGTTTCCGAGACAAACTGGTGTCCTTTTTGTTTAAGTTCCTCACGTAACTCGCGGTAGTTTTCGATAATACCATTTTGTACCACCGCTACGCGCATGGCCATATCCATGTGGGGGTGGGCGTTGTACTCTTCTGGCTTACCATGAGTTGCCCAACGAGTATGACCAATCCCAATTTGGGCAGGAGTTGCTATTTGTTCGAGTTTAGAACGCAGGTTATGCAGTTTACCTTTTGCCCGGACACAGTTAACCTCACCTTCCCATACTGTGGCTATTCCTGCCGAATCATAACCACGATACTCTAGTTTCTCTAACCCGGCCAATAAAATATCTGTTGCCGCTTGAGTGCCTATATACCCAACAATTCCACACATCACTCACACCATTTTGCTTTGAGGATAATTAAATCTAGTATAGTTGCCTAGATAAAAACGACATTTTCATCAAGAAAAAAGGAGCAAATTGCTCCCGATGCGACTAAGTATGGTTATAATTTTTGAGCTTTTACACTAAAAAAATTTTTAGTAGGGTGAGTAGAACCCACCCTACAATCCTAAAGGAGCTTGCTATGGAAACACTAAATTGTGAACCAAATCAGGAATTTAGCGTCAATTCCTTAGTAAGCCAGACCCATACTGCGAGTTGTTTCAGCCCCTAGATAAACTCGGATGCTTAAAAAGTCAGTGGGGCAAGCAGTTTCGCAACGTTTGCATCCCACGCAGTCTTCTGTGCGGGGTGAAGAGGCAATTTGAGCAGCTTTGCAGCCATCCCAAGGCACCATCTCCAGCACGTCAGTGGGGCAAGCGCGAACGCACTGGGTACAGCCAATGCAGGTATCGTAGATTTTTACGGTATGAGACATTGAAAAAAAGGCTCCTTCCGAGTGTTCTTCTCTGCGAAAGAATCATAATCAAGGCATAGTTTACCGCAGTAGCTTATGGTTCGTACTCAAAAGGCTACATAACTTTAAACAATGTAATAGGCACTCTAGAAAATTTGTATTTGCGAAATCTCTCTATTGTCCTCATCAATGAGCAACATCACGCGCGCGTATTTACCCTCTTGCTGGCAAAACTAGGATGTATTGGTAAAGTTATGTGAAGCGAAAATTGGTTTTTCCAGAATTATCTCTTGGCTACTGTTTTGATTGGGAACTATACACTATTTTATAGACCAAATATGTGACGAAATATTAACGATATGATATTGATTTATTGACTGCGATCGCGGTTAATTTTGCTGTTTTGATGATGACTCGGAACTGTTTCCAGTGTAAAAGTGCGATTATTTGATTTTATCGCCAGTCCCTAAGCAAGCGATCGCTGGATGCAAATTTTAGCTGGCAAATATAGTGAACTATTAATCATAATCTAAATTCGGTAAGCTAGAGTAGTCTACTGCGATACCATTTTTATAATGTAAATCACATAACATCAGCTTATGGAGCCAGACTCTTTACCAACTGAGGTAATTCTGACGCATCCGAGTCAGACTCTCGGTAGAGTCCAACTCGATTGGACACCTCAACCAGGAAACTACGTCGATTTTGAAGGTAAAACCTATGCGGTTTTAGAACGCCGCCACAGATACCAATTTAAATCAGGGCGTTACCACTTGCACAACATAGCCCTTTATGTACAGTCAGCTAAAAGACCAGCAGAAAAAACTTTAGTCAAGGGACGTTGGGTAATTGGTGATGCTACATGTAGCTATAATGCTCATTCGGAAATTATGCGCTGTGCTGTTAATCCAGATGGGCCTTGCGAGTCTTGCCGTTTTTATGAAAAATTAGAGGTTAAAAGTTAGAAGTTAGAAGTTATTAGCGCCCTCAGCTTCCATTACCTAACACTTCTCCCACAGTTAAACGGTTACCATTAACAAAATCCCATCCCGACTGGGGACGTTTGCCAGCTAGCTGCACCTCTCTTAATAGCAACAAACCTTTACCAGTTTGAGCGATCGCGCCCATCCCTTTGGCGATGCTGACTACTTCTCCTGGATTACCTGATATATTGGATAAATCAGGCAATTTTTGGGATAATTCTTGTAATTCAGGTGTTAGCGCGTAACCATAAGCATCGCCAAGGGGAATAGAAGCAGTAATTTTCAGCGTCTGGTTACGAAAAGTAGTTGTACAGTTCGGATAAAAGCCTCTGATTTGATTATGTAATTGCATAGCACTTTTTGACCAATCCAATCCATAGTCTTGCTTTTGAATCAAAGGTGCATAAGTCGCTTTTGAATCATCTTGAGGAACTGGTTCAATTTCTTGATTTTCCAACTTAAATAAAGTTTCTATTAATAAATCTCCACCAATTACCGATAACCTCTCGGCTAAATCTTGGGCATTATCTAGCAAGCCAATGGATGTAGTTGCTTTCAATAACATTGCCCCGGTATCCATCCCTGCATCCATTAACATTGTGGTGATCCCCGTTTCTTTCTCACCGTTGTACAGACACCACTGAATCGGTGCTGCACCACGATATTTCGGTAAAATCGAGCCATGTACATTAATGCAACCCAACTTTGGCATATCCAAGATTGTTTGTGACAAAATCTGTCCATAAGCCACAACAACAAACACATCTGCATCACATTGTTGGAGTTGGGCTAAAGTTTCAGTATCCTTTTTAACCCGTTGGGGTTGCCACACAGGCAAGTTGTGATTAATAGCAACTGTTTTTACAGATGAAGGGATAAGTTTGTTACCTCGTTCTCGACGTTTATCAGGTTGAGTAACAACTGCCAAAACCTCAAAATCTGGTTGATTCAGTAATTTTTCTAGGGTAGGGACAGCAAATTGAGGAGTCCCAAAGAATACTATTTTCATTAGTTATTAAGTAGTTGTCATGAACTACGTCAGCAGGAAGGCCTAAATAATTAAAGGTTTGTAGTGTAAAGCCCTGACGGGCATGGCTTGACAAAAAGGGCTGAGAGCAATTACTACGAACTTATTTCCCTAATTTTACGTTACAAATTCCCCTCTGCCCCCCGCCTATTTTCCCCATTACCCAGTCTTTTGGAATAAGATAGTGCAAAACGAATTTTTTTGATGTTAAGGTGGTGTCATATTGGCGAAAACCAGGGTTGCTTGATAAACTTAATAATAGGTTGACAAGCTAATAAGCTGATATCAACTGCACCCAGTGCTAACCGTTCTATTTGGCTACGTTTAATAGCCAGCCATTTTACGGCTACTTAGTAAACCTCTTGGAGAAATTTTTACCCTGTATTCGGCTACAAGTGTAGTTGTGTTTCTCAAATTTGATTGCGATCGCGCAATTTTTCAATTGAGATGGCATTTTCTGTCTGAGGATGGATGCTAACAGTGTTTTTTTAGTATTATAAATTGTGCGTCATCTTTTCCCAGCTTTTAAAGTAACGCCTCACTTCTACCGTTATCAGGGTCTGCGCTGTTGTAGCAGGAATCAAGAAGGAAGCCTCCTGTGGTTTAGCCCTTGCTAATAACCTCCCAACAAACCAGATTTGGCTCTGCCTCTGTGCTGCCAGTATCTTTAGCCTACTGTTACCAGTTGTCTGGTGCGGACGAGTATTAGAGGCGGCAGCTACAGTCTAATCTATGCAGTAACTTTTTAATGAACCTGCATAAGTTTTGCGTGGGCAAACTTTCTGTAAAAACCAACAATTTGCCAGCTATGAAGTGTGAATAATGACACTAAATTTTTGTAAAACTCTGCAAACTTTAAAGAAATTATGTGGTTTTACTCGTTAAATCTTTGAGTTTGTTGTTATACCTGTAATTATCGCCTGCTCCCTTGCTCCAAAGGCATTGCTCTTCACACAGCACCCGCCCTCCCCTAGAGAGTCTACTCATGCTCAAACTCTTCTTGCTGTCAGGATGGTTCCGCCTTCAACCATTTCTCAATTATGTTGTCGTTGTGATGCTGATCGCACCCTTAGTTGCGGCATCAGGTCACTCTACTTCAGCAAAACAATCAAAAGTAGTAGCAAAAATAACGTCAAAAACAGCAGAATTTGATTCTGTATCGGAGAAAACGGCTACTATTAGCGAATTTGATTTAGTTGAAATATTCAAAACATCTCCCATAAATCCCATCACCGGAGAAACTGAGTCTGTGCCATTGATAATGGCTACTATTGGGGAACCGTCAATATTAGAAGCGGACAAAATTGAGTCTTTGGTAGCAGATAATTTTCTCTCCAGCAGTAATGCAGGTGCTGCTGATGCATTAGCCGCAGTCGAACTCGCACCAATTCCACAGGTGTCTGTGAGTAAATCGAAATTAGCGCAAAAATTCAAAATTGCTCACATTCAGTCGTTACCGAAGAAAGAGAATTTGCTCTCGAGGGAAATGTCCACGGCTAAATCATTGACAGTAACTCCGATAAAATTACAACCAAACTCAACAACGGAAATACCTGCTGTTGAAGAACTAGATGAGGCGCAAGCAGCACAAGTAGATCCTATAGGTAGTCCTCATCCAATTCCTTGGGAATGGATAGTCGCCACTCAAGAAGCTATTAGCGCTAATGGTGGTTCGGGAGTGCGCCACTATCGCAGTGTACCTGTGATTTCTCCTGATGGTAGGTATGTTGTTTACAGCAGGGTGCAACTAGAAGTAAGACCCGAAATGTATAACAGCAAAGTTACCAGTGTGATGTTTGTGGAAGATACGCAAACTAAAAAGTTGCAGGTGATGGCTTCAACCGCGCCTCTGCGCGATCCTTTATTAAACACAAACCTGGCATCGCCAGAACCAGTCGATACAGATAGGAATGGTAGAATTGGGGTTCTAGTTCCTGTAAGCTGGTCGGAAAAAAGCGATCGCTTCTTAGCACGTAAGTTTGAAGGGAAGTTTAATACAGGTGATTCTACAGATCAAGCAGTGATTTGGGATCGGCAAAGAAATCACATTAACACTGTTGCGCCTGCTCGGGAAGAACACGAGCATGAAAAAATAGCAGTTTTGTTAGGTTGGAGTAAAAACCAACCAGATCATGCACTGTTTCGTGCAGGTGAAATGGGAGAGGAAGACTGGCCTTTAGTGCAAGTTGCCAGTGATGGTAAAACTCTAAATACCACAGACACAGACCAGCCTATTACTTTCGGTAAGAAAGTTACAGAAGTTTGGGCAGGCCCACAAGTCGCTTCTCGATAATTAATCATAAATCTGATTAACTCCCGTTGTTACTGTTAATGACAACGGGAATTTTTGTTTGGGAGAAACAGAGAGAGCTAAATACACGTGAGTTTGACAAATATCAAAAACTGCTCTCCAAACCTCTCCCCTGCCAGGATAGAGGGTTTGAAACTTTGATTTTTAGTTCAAACCCAGGGATATTTTTGCCCCTCTGGGTGTCTACGGTGTATACACAAATCATCTGATCCCCCTAAATCCCCCTTCAAAAGGAGGACTTTGATTCTAATTCCCCCTTTTTTAAGGGGGGATCAAAAGACTACAAGATAAGGTGAACAGACTTGTGTATACACGGTAGGGGCATCACAGAGGGGTTGGGGAGAGGTCATCGAACTCACGTTAAATACCTGTACATCAACATTTAGCCATTTTTCAACACGACTGAAATCGCTGTATTCTCATACTATCCCTTGCTCTGTTTCTCAACTAGGTAATTTATTTGGCACAATTACTTAATAGCCATATGATTCCAAAAGGTGTTCTGAGTGAGGAATCAAAATGATTGAAAATGCTATTCCAATATCAACTTTATTCATCGGGCTTAACGGTCTCACCGCTTTTGTTCTCTCCTACATTGCAGCCTTTGAACGGACAAAAACCAGAGTTTGGCATGGTGAGTCTAAAGAAGATGTAGCGCAACAACCTGACCCACTAACTAACCCAAATGCTTGGGCAGCAATGATTGAGAAATCGACTCAAAAGTTAGTTAATCATCAAGGAAATGATAATGGGTTGCTGCAACGGAAGGTTCGCGCTCATGGGAATTTTGCGGAGTATGTGCCTCACGCATTACTGTTTGTAGTGGCGCTGGAGCTGATGCAAGCACAAACATGGTTAGTTTGGCTTTTGGGAAGCCTCCTAACATTCGCTCGGATTGCCCATGCATTGGGTTTAATTAAAACCTATGGGCCTTCACCAGGACGAGCAATCGGCTTTTTTCTCACTTGGTTAGTCTATTTAGTTGGTAGTCTAGCCTGTATATATTACGGCTTTAAGGGCGTAATCTAAAAATTTTGAGAGGTCAAGATGGTGTGTTGTTGCACCGCGCAACGCACCCTACTGGCGCGGTAAGGCTACTAGTTTTGCCAGCATTACCAACCACGGACACCCATTCTTTGACAAACAATTTGCATTGCTTTACCTGGTGAAGAAGCGGCTACAAAAGGAATTTCGCCAGTATTGCGCTCTTGTTGAATTATTTGTCCACTAGTTCCGTAAATAGTAATGTTATTTAAAAAAAGCCGAGATTCTTGGCATGATGCAGAGAATGTAGTCTCAAATATACCATCTCCATACATTCCGTAAAGTTTGTATGTCGTGCCTTTAATAGTTTCTGTATCCAGGGCTATATGGTTTCCTACCTTATCATGCCCTACGGTGATATACCTTTCTGCATCTTGAGCATTTACTATACTACTGCTCAACAGAACAGCGATCGCTCCCACTATACTACCTAGTTTAAAAAACATGAGTTTACAAGTCTAAGATTTACATCTTTTTAGCCTTAATCAAAACAGTTATGGCACGGTATAAGCACTGAAGATTAGACGCATCTCTCACCCAAATACCAAAATAAGAATGCACACAATCTTTGAGAATTTTTGCGGGCGATCGCAGTTAAAGTTTTGGCTGTTACAAAATTTGTATACAAATACATTGAAACTAACAATTTACTCACTCTTTTATGAAAAAAGGCCTGGCTAAGCCAAGCCCTGATGTATACCAAGCATTTACTACACCAAGATTAATTTAAAGCTTCTATTCCTTTAGTTCATCCTCCTAAAGGATGTGTGCAAACAGCCTGATAACTGATAATAAATGACTTGATTACTCATAAAAAAAGGTTTGGTTGTGACCCAAACCTAAATAATTGCTGTGCTTAACAACGTACTAAATTAATTTAAACCTACTATTTTGGCAGTTCATCTTCCTTTGGGATGTACCCAAATTTTTGGGTAACTGTTATGTCATGAATTTATTAAAATATTCACTATTTCCTACTACGTAAAATCAATATTCAAGCCGTATATCAAAAGAATGAAAAAGGCTTGGACAAGAGCCAAGCCTTTATGTATACCAGGTGTTTACCATATTTAGATAATTTATCTGCTATTTGTTATTAATTCATCTGCCTTAAAGGTGTGTACAAATATTCTAAAAGCTGATATGCAGCATTGCACGTAACTAAATAAACTTCTATAAGCTTACTCATACTCTGGTGATATGGCATTTTGCTATAACCAATAGTTCACGAAACTTAATTTAGCCAAAAAATAAAACCCTGGCTTAATTTTCAGGTTATATATGTACTTTTCAAGCATTAATAGACGTAATATTAACTGCACAAAGACTTTTTTCCCTATCTATAGAAGGATATAAAATAAATACTATTTATGGTAATCTCAGAAATTTAGTTTTTGTCAATTAATTAAAAACATTGATCTATGAAGTTACTTATTGGTAATTTCTCCTTGTTTATAAAAGAGGCTTGGTTATTAGCCAAGCCCATCTATACCAAGAGTTTACCATACCTGGTTAGTTTAAATATGCTATTACTTAAGTTCATCTATCTAAAGGTTGTGTTCAGATATTCTCAAAGCTGCTAAGGGCTGATTCAGATTACTATAATCAATGAAAGGTAACTATCTAATAGATGTTTAATATAATACTAATTGCAGACTAAATTTTGTATTAAAATAAAATTTAGTCTGTATAAAATATGTTTTCTAAATAGGAAATTTAGTGATTTTATTGACTAGAATGTTTTTGACAATACACATAAATTTTTAAAATATGGGGTTTTTAATGATACTAAAAAGTATAAAAACATAGTATATAATTTTAATAGCTAAATTGAACACATATAAAAAAGGCTTGGTTCACTGCCAAGCCTGAAGTAGAAGTAGAATCTATACAGCATAATTTAGCTATTTAGGTTAAATGATTCATCATCCAATAGAGAGTATACAAATATTCTATAAGCTGATACGGCAGTAATTCATGAAAAAGGTTTAGCTAAATGCTAAACCTCCATAGAAAGCAGTTATTCGACACACCAAAATTAATTTAAAGCTTCTATTTCTTTAGGCCATCTTCCTAGCGGATGTGTGCAAGTATGTTGCCATATGATATTGTCATTAACTTGACAAACCCTGGATAATTAGTTCAACCAAATAAAAAGTAAAATTAAGTGGCAATTGTAACTTTTAAGGATAACCGGAGAGCGATCGCACTTCTCTACCAACCCAAAACGCGATCGCTCACTCCTCAGTATTGATTATTGCCTCCTTCAATTCCTCCACCGTTGTCCCAAATATCTTCGCTACCTCCCTTAATAAATCCTCATCCTGGGTGGTTTGATAAAAACGGGCAAGATTACGCAGGGAAATACCCAAACCATGCTTGTCATTAAACTCAGTTGTAATTACCAAATCTTTTAGATAATTGGCTTTTGCTTCCTCCAACTCTCCTAATTCTTCTGCTACTTTCCCAAGCTGATAGTAAGTGCTAGCACAACTATAGCTAGCTTCCGAAGGAAGAGTTTCGCTAACGCCAAATTCGATTTTGATTTCCAGGGCTTGTTGATAATAATCCCGTGCCTGGGGGAACTGTCGCATATCCAGAGAGACATTACCTAAATCAAACAAGGAATTAGCGACAGCATGACGATTTTCCTGCTTTTTAGCAATATCTAAAGCTTGTTGATGATAGCTGTTTGCACTTTCAAGATGTTCTGGGCTGGGTATTGCTCAAGTTGGGTGATATTCCATTAACAAGCGATGTAATAAATCGATGCGTTCTTAGTGTCGCCATGCTACAAAACTAATCTTTGATTGCGTCGTGCGATCGCCTAACTTTATAAAAGTAAAGATCCCTATACTTCCAACATAGATGCTAAATCATGCCCCAACATCCTCTAAATGTCAATAACGAAGCAGTCCTTGCCAAGATTATTAGCTTCACTGCGTTCAAGAATGCAGCCAATAACAATAGTCTCAAGCCTTTTCCTTGCAGATTTACCCGGAATCAGTTGAGGAAGAGTGAATTAAAACGAAAAGATACCGAAGAAAGATTAAAAGCAGAAGTTGCTGCGTTACAGCAGGAATTAGTAGTTTTAAACCAGAGTCGCAAATCAAGACAATCATGTGTTGGGGCCCCACCTTCCCCATTCCCCAAATTGGTTGTGGTTACTGGTATAGGCTTAGTCTCATCCTTGGGTGCAAACTTAGAGGATAGCTGGCAACAGTTAATTGCAGGTAAATCTGGTATTCAATGGTATCAACCATTTCCAGAACTGGAAGCATATCCTTTAGGTTTAATTGGGAAACAACCTGCTGAGTTGAAAATTTTGACTCAGCAGGTTGTCGATTCTGCATTAAAAGATGCGGGATTAGTGGCACCTTTACCTGATTGTGCTGTGGTTATTGGATCGAGTCGTAGTTTTCAGGGTGCTTGGGAATTACTGGCGCAGCAAATGTATGGTTATAATCCCCGCCAAACTTCCTTAAATACGGGGGAAGTCGTAATAGAGGATTGGTTAAATTATTTACCTCATATGAATGCGATCGCAGCTGCGCGACAAATTGGTGCTACCGGGATAGTTTTAGCACCGATGGCGGCCTGTGCTACTGGTATTTGGGCGATCGCGCAAGCAGCCTTACTGATTAAAACTGGTCAATGTCAACGAGCGATCGCTGGGGCTGTGGAAGCACCAATTACACCTCTAACTTTGTCAGGGTTTCAACAAATGGGCGCTTTGGCAAAAACCGGGGCGTATCCTTTTGATTTGCGCCGGGAAGGTTTAGTACTAGGTGAAGGTGCGGCGGTGTTTGTCTTAGAATCAGCAGAATTAGCAAGGCAGCGTCAAGCCAAAATTTATGGTGAAGTCCTTGGTTTTGGCTTGACAACAGATGCTTATCATACAAATCAACTAGACCCCACTGGAAAAAGTGCGATCGCGGCTGTGCAACAATGTCTAAAACAAAGTTCTTTGACTCCAGCCGATATTGATTACATTCATGCTCATGGTACTGCTACACAGCTCAATGACCGGATAGAAAGTAAATTAATACAACGTTTATTTCCCCATCAAGTAGCAGTTAGTTCGACTAAAGGAAGTTCAGGTCATACTTTAGGAGCGTCAGGAGCTTTAGGTATAGCTTTTTCACTTTTAGCTTTGCAGCAAAAAATACTACCACCTTGTGTTGGATTACAGACACCTGAATTTGATTTAAATTTAGTGATGGCAGCACGTCAAAGTGAAATTCAGCGTGTATTATGTTTTAGTTTTGGCTTTGGTGGTCAAAATGCAGTAGTGGCGTTAGGTATAGCAAAGTGCTGAGTGCGCTGGCCCTGAGCGAAGTCGAAGGGGAGTGCTGAGTCAAGAATTATTATTTGTCCCCTGATTCCCCCTGTCACCTGTCACCTATCACCTAATCACAGGTAATAAAACCTGAGAATTGGTATCGCTTCCACAACTGACTTTTAACGTGATGATCTCAGCGTCTAATAAACTGTCACCATTAATTACTGCACCATGACCAGAATTCATAATATATGCGGGAAAGCACGCAGCACTCAAACTCAAACGTAGTGCATTACCTTTGGCAATTCGTACACAAGTTGCTTGCAGTTGAATTTTTATCGGTAGGTGATCCATCTCTTGCCGACAATGCATGTAACCTTGGGTTAAATTATACACACGGCCATCAGGATGTACTTTTGACAGCACTGCACACAAATCATAACTAGGTTGGTCAGCACTACACCAAATTTCGACTGCTACATCCCCTGCTAAATGCAAGTCTTTGATTAACGGTTGACTAGTATAAGTTAAGACATCAGAACGGCAATCTATTTGCGATCGCTCAAATACACCAGCTGGCATGGCTGCATGACCACCCAACGCTGGAACTGGTCGCCAAGGGTCATAAACTAATACGTCAGTTGTGCTGAGTGCGCTTGCCCTAAGCGAAGTCGAAGGGGAGTGAGGAATGCTAAGAGATCCAGAGTCTTCTCTGATGCTAGCTAGTCCGGTAGTTGACAAAAAATAGGATTTGTGGTTTTGTGTAGGTAAGCTAGGAAAACTGCGCCAAATATTACTTCCCATCTCAAATAAGCAAACAGGCTGTTCCTCAAGTAAGCCTGTATCGATACCTTTAAGAAACTGATCAAACCACCGGATTTGCATCTGATCTACAGGACTCGCAGCCATAGCGCCAAAATCGATTTCACCAACTTTGCGACCCCAAGGCAAATGTGTCCAAGGGCCAATCAATAAATGTTGGGGTGTGGTGCTGCGGGCTGTTATATCCTTATATAAATGCAAAGTTCCACGCAGATAAGCATCAAACCATCCCCCGATATGAAACATGGGTAAGTCAACATTTTTCAAGTGGCTTTTGGGCGAAAGTTGTTCCCAATAAGCATCTGGCTGAGAATGTGCCAACCACTCATGATAAAACGACTCTGGGGCGAGTTGCTGGAGAATTTCTGGATTAGTTAAAGGGAGATTACCAGAAGCCGCAAACAAAGCTTGATAGGCGGGTTGGTCTTTTCGCAAACGGGCGGTTTCTGTAGCTAATTGAATTGCCCAAGCGAGGTTCGTTTGTAAACAAAATGCACCACCTTCATAAGCCCAATCTGTGTACAAATCATAGCCAATCATCGCCGGACAAATTGTGGTTAAAGCTGGTGGTTTGGCAGCTGCGGCATAAAGTTGAGTCATTCCCTGATAGGAAAAGCCATACATCCCGACTTTGCCATTGCTACCAGGTAAATTGGCTACCCAATTTACTGTATCTTCACCATCGGCGATTTCATGAACAAATAACTGAAATTCACCTCCAGAAGTACCGCGTCCGCGCACATCTTGAATAACTACGATGTAACCGTGGGCAGCATACCAAGTGGGATGGGCATAGACAACAGTAGAGGCGATCGCTCTACCATAGGGTTGTCGCATTAATAAAACAGGAAAGTCACCACCTGTATCAGGGCGATAAATATCTGCATCTAGGCGGATACCATCGCGGGTGTACATGGAGGCGGTTTGTTTCGGGAGGACTTTGAGCATGGATATGATTTTAGGCGATCGCTATAAAGTCTTCTAGAATTTCTACCTCGGTCATCCCCCCTGCCAAGTATTCTAGAATGTCAGACACAGTGAGTGATTCGCATTCCCCGAATACACGGCTTGCCACTGCGCTTTCCAGGCTCAATTGTGATGATATGTTGGTAGTCCATAAAAGTGGTGGTAGTAGTGCATAGTAATGATTTAGTTTCTTAAATTAGCATTGTAGTGATGAACAAAATACCAAATAGCACCAATATGGTTGTCTAGTATTTTAGAGAATGACAATGTTTTACGAACTAAACGTCCAACTCGTTGCCGGAGAGTGTTGTTAAATCTTTCAATATAGCTAGTCTTTCCACTGTCTTTGCCTACCGCTTTATGTCTTTTACTGGGTAGAATCTGTTCATACGCTTCCCAAAAGTCGGTGTAACAAATTGCATACTGACGATATACTGGCGGTAGAGATTGCCATAACTGTTTTGCTGACTGACTAGAGCGAGCCTCTTTCAGAGGAGCTTCGCTAACGCCAACGTACACCCCAACAATTTCTCTTGTTGTCGCGTCAATTGCAAGCCAAATCCATTGTTTATTAGATTTTGAACCCACGTATGACCACATCTCATCTAGTTGTATAATTAGCTTACCTGGTTTTTTTTAGTGACTTCAACAGATTTAGGGACTTGGTAGTATTTCTGGTTTACGTAGTATTGTAGCCAACGTAGTGAGACTCCAGTAACACGGACAATTGCTGCCAATGAAAGCCGCTCCAGTAAGAGTTTATCAATTAATTGATGTGTGGAGTTATCAATCGGTTGTCGCGTTGGACTTTCCACAAATTGCCTTCCACAATTTTGACACTTGAATCTTTGTTTTCCATAGTGAGTGCATCCATATTTGCTTATCTTATCATTACTATGCAGTACTACCATCCGTATTCTTATTAACAATTAAGATGCGTTCGCCCTGGCTAGTTGAATCTCTTATTGTTTTTCTTCTCCTAAAGTAACAAAAGCGGTTGATGGACGATATGTCCACAATGGATGAAAGAAACGGAATAAAAAGTATGGAAAAAGCTTATACTCGCATTGTGTCTTGACAGTTAAGACCGTTCCCTCAATGGTGTATTTTCGCCCGTACAAAAGCGTGGTTCTGGGTTGTGACGGCAATGGCATTGGTGAAGCGTTTACACGTTATCCCGTTTAGAAGACTGTATAATTCCGTCAACCTGGGTCAAGGCACACCTCAACTATGATACTGAGACTAGGGGAACTAGAATGACGAAAAAACAGAAGTCTTCAGTTCCAAATCGCCAATCTGTAGCCAAGGCATCTAAACTTAATCCAATTCATCCAAATGCTGCTGGTATTGATATTGGTTCCCAACATCATTGGGTGTGCGTACCGTCAGGAGCTGCTAACGAATGCGTTCGGCGTTTCGGTTGCTACACGGCTGACCTATACGCCATTGCTGATTGGTTAGCTGAATGTAAAGTTGAAACAGTGGCAATGGAATCAACAGGTGTTTATTGGATTCCATTGTTTCAAATTCTAGAGACTCACGGTTTTGAAGTCAAACTTGTCAATGCTCACCATGTCAAAACTTTGCCTGGACGCAAAACAGATGTTTTAGATTGTCAATGGCTGCAACAATTGCACAGCTCTGAGGTTGGATTAGATCCTAGCCGATTCCCTACAGTTAAGCACTTTACCTCCTGGCTTGGTCTTTGCCCTGGCAGCCGCATTACTGGTGGCAAAATTAAAAGTTCTCAAACTCGTCCGGTAGTGAACCGCGCTGCGAATGCTTTCCGTATGGCAGCACAAACCGCCGGAAAAAGTAATTCTGCTTTGGGAGCGTTTTATCGTCGTTTACGTTCTCGTCTTGGCGCTCCTAAAGCTATTACCGCCACCGCTCATAAAATTGCGCGAATTTTTTACCAACTTTGGACAACCGGAGGAGATTACACTGATCCTGGCATGGATTATTATGAGCAGCGTTATCGTGAGCGAATGGTCAATCATCTCCACAAAAAAGCTCAGGTTTTTGGTTTTGAGCTTATTCCTCAGCCTTCAACAAATCTGGTTTCTTAGAAGCAGACGCACTGGGGGCACACCACCCGCTATGAATGAAAGAAACTATTTTGAGGCGACTAATCAACGGGTACATTAATAATGATCCTGACAGTTAAGACCGAACCCACAATAGTGTGTTGAGCCTG
>JADEXK010000095.1 GCA_015207155.1 Nostocales cyanobacterium LEGE 11386
GGGAAGAACTTAATATTAGTAACCTCTCCTTGTCCCCTTGTCCCCTTCACTCTTTTGCGGGATTGACGACTGGAGGAACAATGGTAGCTGCTTGACCTACATTGGAGGTTATCGGTTGTTGATCAAAGAATAATAGCGATCGCGCAGTTTTAAAATAAGTTGCCCAACGTTGAGGATCTGGGCGTGTGCGCCATTGCTGGCGACTAACATCTAAAGACAAAATTGGTGCGATCGCGCCATAACTTTGTACGGAAACAATAATAGAAACATCTGTTACTAAAATATCTTGGTCGAGGCTACGTTGAGCAGCTGCCCTGGCAACGGCTTCTGCTCGTCGCAGTATGGTTTCGTAAGTTTCATCTTCCATTCGGTCTATGCCCAGGTCAACTCTGGCGGTATAAGCGCGAACTATCTGGGGTGCGAGTGTTTCTGTCATCATCCACAAGGAAACTGGCGATAAAAGTAAAACAATTAATGGAAATATCCGGATCTTTGTGCCAATTTGGCCAATAACTGGAAAGGGGATGATCGATGATGGTTGATAAGCAATACTCTTGGTCATAACCTGATAGCTCCTTCCTGATGATTAGTAATTGAAATTTTTTGTAAGCAATTTTGCTAGGAATAATGTAACTAATTTAACTTAAAAAACAGTAGTTTGAGCAGAATTTCCTAGACCATAAGACATAGGTTAGCTTTGTTTTTTCAGCAAAGCCAACCGCAATTTTAGGCAAACACACAACAACCTACAAAGAGCGGGATGGCAAATTACTGGGCGATCGCAATTGGCATCAATCAATATCAGTTATTTCAACCTTTACGTTGCGCCCAAGCAGATGCTGAGGTGCTAAAAGATTTTTTGATTCAAGAAGGAGGTTTTACACGACAACGCTGTCTATTGATGACAGATTCTTCACCACCAATTGGAGATAGATCAACTTATCCAACTAAGGAAAATATTCTGTTATTGCTGGAGGATTTGACAGCAGCCTGTTGGCGACCACAAGATCATCTGTGGCTATTCTTTAGCGGTTATGGGGTCAACCATGACGGCAAAGATTACTTAATGCCAGTAGCAGGAAATCCTGAGTTAGTACATGAGACTGGCATAGAAGTGCGATCGCTCATGCAAAGTCTGCAACTGGCTGAACTAAATACATTACTGCTGCTTGATATCAACCGTGCTTTTGGCACTCAAGCAGATGCTCCCGTAGGTCAAGAAACCATAGAACTGGCTGAAGAACTCCAAATTGCTACAATTCTTTCTTGCCAACCAGAGCAATTCTCTCACGAAAGTAGCGAACTAGGTCACGGATTCTTTACAGCAGCATTATTAGAGGCTTTGCGTTCCGGTAATGCCAGTAACTTGACTGATTTAGAAAGCTATTTGAGCGTTCTCACCCCAGAATTATGTCAACACTACTGGCGTCCCACACAAAACCCGATAACGATATTCCCAGCGCATCAAAAGGCAATTTTGCCGCAATTGCTAGAGCAAAGCAATAGCAAAGAAGTTCCCAGCACAATAGAACCTAGTGCAGCAGAACCAGTAATTTTTCCAGACGAAACTTTTGCTGTGGCACTTGCTGCACCTTCTTTAGGCGCAAAATCCCCAATAAGTTCGCCTAAATCGCCAAAAACGAGCATCTGGGAAGAAGCACCAGGAATAGAAACCACCCTCGGTAATAGATCCCAGCAGTTGAACTTGCCCAACTTCACAGCAAATTCCGGTAATTTAGAACAACCAAAATTTTCTGGTGTGGCTACTGATATAGTCGCCAAAGAACAGTACTTCAATCAACAACCCCAACCACTCACGGCTTTCCAGGAAACGGTTACAGGGGGTAGGTTCATCCCCAATAATCCTCCACCCTACATTTCTCGCTTGCCTCAGAATAAAGCCAACAACCCACTGTGGAAACAGTTTCTCCTTTGGGGTGGTGGCACTATGTTGGTAGTAGCTTTAATTTCTGTAATTGTGCTGCGTAATCAGGCGAGATTTTTGCAAGTTAAACAAATATCACCCGCATCACCCACTACTACCACCTCTGAGTCAAACACTCGCTCTGCCTCGGAGACATCTCCCATAACTCCTCCACCAACCAACCCATCTAGTGCCCAAATAGCCTCTATTTCTGAGTCGAGAAAGCGCAGTCAAGCAGTGTTAGACCTAGCAAAAATGTCTCTGAGACAAACTCAAGCTAGCGATCTCAGCTTGGCGATCGCCACTGCGCGCAAAATTCAACCAGATGAACCACTCTATGAACAAGCTCAGGAAAATATTAAAATTTGGACTCGCATGATCCTTGATTTAGCAGAGGGTCGTGCCAAGCAAAAACAATATACAAATGCCATCGCTGCCGCTAAATTAGTTTCTCCAGACCAAGACCTTTATCCCCAGGCACAAGCAGCAATTCAGCAATGGCAATTAGAGGCTAAACAATTTGTGGGTAATAAAACCGTTTTAGATGCAGCTAAGTCCTTAATTAGACCCGGACAAGCATCAACATATAATCGAGCTATAGAAGTCGCTAAGAGAGTACCAGCAGGTCAACCAGGTTTCGATATGGCTCAACAATCCATTAATCAATGGAGTGACAAAATTTTAGAGTTGGCCAAAAATCGAGCAGCTCAAGGCAACATCAAAGCGGCAATTGAAACGGCTACTTTAGTACCTGAGGTAACGGCAGTTTACGAAGATGCTCAAGAAGCCATCCAAAAATGGCAGGCTAGAAAAGCTAAAAATTAAAAAGAGTTAGGAGTTTGTAATTAACTCCTAACTCTTCTCTTTTTACTCAATACTCAGCACTCAGCACTCAGCACTCAGCACTCAAAATTAGCAGTACTGCGATATATCCTCACCACATTCATCAGCAAGGAAGCACATCGCTCGAAAACGTAAACCAACCACTTCTTCATATAAAGGATTGAGTTTACACATAGGCGGAATATGAAACAGGGTTTTCCCGAAGAATTTAACATCACGCTCAAAGGGACATTGAGCAGGAATGAGTTTACACAAACGGTGAGCTAGTTGGCGATCGCGGACTTGAATACTTTCTACCTTCTGCCGCAGGGGTTGGAGAATATCACAATAAGACTTGGAAGTTGAATGGCGTAACTGGGTTTCTTGAGCTTTACTAGTCTCGGCTTGATTAATTGATACCCAGCTTGCTAGAAAAATCTTTTTTGTGGTATTATCAAATACCTTCATGATTAATCCTCTGTATTAATGAGGTTATTCACCTTTCTGATGAATATATACAACGTGGCAACAACCTTTCCCGGAGAAATCGTTTCCTGACTGAGTTACAATAGGGTGTTACAGTAGCCACTTAGGTCAGAATCCGACTTATTACTACGTCAAGTTAATCGCAATTTTCGCG
The DNA here is from genome assembly GCA_015207155.1 of Nostocales cyanobacterium LEGE 11386. Lineage (GTDB taxonomy): Bacteria > Cyanobacteriota > Cyanobacteriia > Cyanobacteriales > Nostocaceae > LEGE-11386. The sequence goes on from JADEXK010000095.1 coordinate 3,387, forward strand.
GGATCGGTAGTGTAATAATGTAATCTTATTCATAACTTGACACAGTTTAAATTTTAATAAAGACATCTGTCATTGGACAGGTTTTAGTGTAATTGTTACAAAGCTTAATATAAGGAAATCCTGCGGTTATTTTTGCTAGGTATAAATATCAGCAATGAAAATTGTGGTTTTGGTGGTTGCATGTCGTAGAAGTCAGGTGGCTTTGACTTAGACAGCGCTACTCGTAATGGCTGGAAACAGAAAGTGATTTTTCTCCAATTGGCAATTTATGGAGTGTTAGGGCTGACTTACCTAGGTTTGGCATTAGGTTACATTCCTGGTTTACGGATGAATCGTGCCACTATTGCTTTAGTTGGATCTGCTTTTTTAATTGCTCTGGGGGCATTGAATTTACAGGAAGCATGGCAGGCGATTGATGCCAAGACCATTGTGTTTTTGTTGAGCATGATGGTAGTGAACGCCAACCTATTCTATGCAGGTTTTTTTCAGCGATCGCTATTAATACTTTTAAGTCTGACTCGCAGTCCTCTAGGCTTGTTGATGGCCTTAACTTTTGGCAGTGCTATACTGTCTGCCTTTTTTCTGAATGACACTCTGGCGCTGATTTTTACACCCTTAACCTTGAGCTTGACTCAAACTGTAGGCTTAAATCCCATCCCTTATTTACTAGCGATCGCGGCTGCAACTAATATAGGCTCTGTTGCTACCCTAAGCGGTAATCCCCAAAACATTCTCATTGGTTCTTTTTCCGGCATATCCTACTTAAATTTTTCCCAAGCATTAGCGCCAGTAGCCGTAACTGGCTTAATAATTCAAATAGGACTACTGTGGTTACTTTATCCAGATGTGCGCTCAACTCGGCCTTGTCAGTTATTACCCACTGGTAAAGAACGCATCTTCAGACCTTTATTTAATAAAACCTTAGTCATCATTATCGGGTTATTGATTGCTTTTGCAGTCGGCTTGCCATTAGCCGAGTCTGCCTTGGTAGCTGCGAGTTTGTTACTAATCACTCGGCGGCTAAAACCACAGCGTATCTTGAACAAAGTAGATGGGAATCTGCTGCTGATGTTTTCTGGACTGTTTATATTAACTAGAGTTATCCAGAATTTGAATTTGCTAGAGCCATTTACTCATATAGTCAGTTCACCGGCTGGTCTAGTAGGAATCACGGCTATTTTGTCTAATATAATTTCTAATGTTCCTACCGTACTATTACTAGAACCCCTAATTCCTAGAGATAATCAGCAGTTATGGCTGTTACTAGCAGCATCATCGACCCTAGCAGGCAATTTGACTTTATTTGGTGCAGTTGCCAATCTAATCGTTGTAGAAGCTACTGCTGAGTTAGGTTACAGGCTAACTTTTTGGGAGCATCTACGTTTTGGAGTACCACTAACGGTTTGTACTCTATCTCTAGTATATCTCTGGGTTCAGTGAAGGAACTTTGACAAGTGTAAATTACCCATTTTTTCTCTAACTCTGTGTTCTCTGCGCCTCTGTGGTATGCGCTGCGCGCACGCTACGCGAACGTTCACAAAAATCCGGTAACTAAAAAAAGCCTGCATAGGCAGGCTTTGTTGGTATAGCTGCACCCTCAAGGGTGACAGTGATTGGTGATTAGGATGCCACCTGAGCGGTAGTACGAGTCCGTCGTCTTCTACCGTCAGCAACCTTCACAGGTGGTTCCTCAGGAATTTGCATCAACAAAGTCACCGTTGGTTGACATTGTAGTTCTCGGCGGATGGAGCGTTGCAATTCCCGCTCTAAAGTACCTTGCAATCCACCCCAGTCTACCTCTGATTTTTCGCCTTCACTGGGCTGGGCAAATTCTGTCCAACGCACACTGAGCATTTCCTCAATACGCTGTTGTACCCACTTTTGCACAAGCGATCGCTCTACACTGGTAACCACACCTCGCATATGTATTTCTGGTTTGGCCATGAGCTTACCATTCCAATCAATAGCCGCAGCGATGGTGATCAGACCTTCTTCTGCCATGCGTTGCCTTTCTTGCAAGACTTTGGCGCTTACCATGCCAGAACTTGTAGTATCCACAAGTTCGATGCCAGATGGCACTTTACCAGCAACACGGATAGCATCTTCAGTCAGTTCTATCACATCCCCGTTCTGGATGAGTACCATGTTTTCGGCCGGGATGCCCATACTCTGAGCTGTTTGTGAGTGCTTTACTAACATCCGATGTTCGCCGTGAACAGGCACAAAGAACTTAGGACGAGTTAAAGCAATCATCAACTTTTGCTCTTCCTGACAGCCGTGACCAGAGACGTGAATGCCTTTGTCCCGACCATAGACTACATTTGCTCCCTGAATCATCAATTTATCGATGGTGTTAACCACAGCGATGGTATTGCCGGGAATTGGGTTGGCGGAGAATACGACCGTATCTCCTTGGCGAATTTTGATGTGGGGGTGTTCCTTGTTAGCAATGCGGGTCATGGCTGCCATCGTCTCACCCTGAGAGCCTGTAGTTAATATCAGTACTTTCTCATCAGGCATATTCCGGACTGCGTGCAATGGTTGGAAGACACTATCATCACACTTGATGTAACCCAGATTGCGGGCATGAGCAATTAAATTCAACATGGAACGACCCACAACCGAAACTACACGGTTATGTTTTTGTGCCAGTTGCAAAATCATGTTGATGCGATGCACGCTGGAAGCAAAGGTGGTGACAAACAATCGCCCAGTGGCTTGACCGAATACCCGGTCAAGATTAGGGTAAACTGAACGTTCCGAAGGAGTGAATCCCGGCACTTCTGAATTGGTGGAATCGCTTAATAAGCAAAGTACACCTCGTTCACCATGTTCTGCTAGCCTTTGCAAATCAAATTTTTCACCATCTACAGGTGTATGGTCAATTTTAAAATCACCTGTGTGGATAACTACACCCAGAGGTGTATGGATAGCCACAGTGAAGCTATCAGCCATTGAGTGGGTATTGCGGATGTATTCTACAAAGAAATGTTGGCCAATTCTTACTACATCCCGGGGTGTGACCGATCTTAACTCGGTGCGATCGCGTACCCCTGCTTCTTCTAATTTACCCTCTAGCATGGCCATTGCTAGTCTGGGCCCATAAATCACAGGGATTTCAAATTGCTTCAGGTGAAAAGCAATGCCACCGATATGGTCTTCGTGACCGTGGGTCACAATCATGCCTTTAATTTTGTGACGATTTTCCCGGAGATAGGTCATATCTGGCAGGACAATATTTACCCCCAGCATTCCCTTGGTAGGAAAAGCTAATCCGGCATCTAATAAAATAATTTCGTCTTCGTATTCAAAAACACAGGTATTTTTGCCAATTTCATGTAATCCGCCCAACGGAATAATTTTGAGGGCAGAATTAGTTTCGTTTTTTACCATTTTCTCCTGAGATTGTTGTTTGTTTTCTAGCGTTAATAAATTCAAATTTAGCGATCTTGTATGAAAGAAAACACTAGCTTTCTATGTGAAAGCAGCTAAATTTTAATTCGGATTTTCAGTTGTTTGTTCAATAAGATGGAATTGACATTGAGAGATTTAACATAATATCTATGACAGTCTTAGCACAGCTATTTAAAGTGCAAACTGGTTAACATTATGCTTATTGTTGATCTGCGTCTTTAGCAACCATAAGTTAGTCCGCATTCAACAAGTTGCTTGCTGCCTAAATTAAATGGAGTTCTGCTAGAACTGTCTCTAACTTGTCACTGACATCTGAGTCAGCTTCATATAGCGGTAGACGAGTTGAACCGACCTTCCAACCTTTAAGTATCAGCGCTTTTTTAACTGGAATGGGATTTGTAGTTAAAAATAAAGCTTTAAACAAGGGAAATAATTGGAGATGAATTTCGCTGGCAATTTCAATTTTCCCGGCAATAAAAGCTTGAATCATCTGCTGTAGTTGGTTTCCTACCAGATGAGATGCTACACTAACTACCCCCTTTGCCCCAATCGCTAACAAGGGCAGGGTTAAGGAATCATCACCAGAGTAAATTTGAAATTTTTTTGATGTCAAGCGACGTATTTCACTTGCCTGGTCTAAATTTCCGCTAGCTTCTTTTATCCCAACAATATTGTTAATTTGTGCTAACCGAGCAACAGTGTCTGGACTGAGGTTTTGACCTGTACGTCCGGGAACATTGTATAACAACAACGGTAGCTCGGGACAGGCTTGAGCTATCGCTTGAAAATGCTGGTAGAGACCCGCTTGGGGCGGTTTGTTGTAATAAGGTACAACTTGTAAGGAACCATGTACTCCTATTTTAGCTGCTTTTTCGGTTGCTGCGATCGCTTCTTTGGTGGAATTAGAACCACATCCTGCTATTACCTTGGCTTTTCCTGCCACGGCTTGCAATACTTCTACGAACAACTGATATTCTTCCTCCCAACTGAGGGTAGGAGATTCACCTGTCGTACCACATACCACCAATGTATCTGTGCCGTTGTTAGCTAGATGTGCTGCTAGTTCTGCCGCTACATCATAGTTGACACTACCGTCTGCTTTGAACGGCGTAATCATAGCGGTTAAAACTCTGCCAAATTCTCCCACCCTGTTTTCACTCCTGATTACCCTCTTGGTTTTTTATGTTTTGGTGGTTTTCTATTTTGATAACCTATTTACCAATTTCTTTCAAGCGTAGTTCACACATGCAGATTAATTTTTTTATGTCTTACGAGTGAAAAATGCCTGAAATCTAATTTGCTCTTATTTTTCACTAGAAACGCAAGCTTTTGACGGATTAAGTAGGTTTTTTTCTACCAATAATTCCGCAATTTGTACAGCATTTAAAGCTGCACCTTTACGGATTTGGTCACCGCACAGCCATAGTTCTAAGCCGCATGGATGAGAAATATCCTGACGGATTCTGCCCACTAAAACTTCATCTTGACCAGTGGCTTCTATTGGCATGGGAAAATGATTATTTTGCCAATCTTCTACTAATTTTACTCCAGGGGAGCGACTTAATATTTCTCTTGCTGCATCTGGACTAAATGGTTTTTCTAATTCTAGATTAATCGCTTCTGAATGGGCACGAAGTACGGGAACCCGTATACAAGTAGCTGTGATTCTCATCTGTTGGTTGGCGAAAATCTTGCGGGTTTCGTTAACCATTTTCATTTCTTCCTCACAGTATCCCCAATCGTTGAGGGGAGAGTTGTGTGGGAATAAGTTAAAAGCCAACGGATAAGGCAAGACCTCGGCTACTGGCTGCTGTCCTTGTAAAATAGCGCTGGCTTGGGTTTTGACTTCTGCCATTGCTTTGGCACCAGCACCACTAGCTGATTGATAGGTTGAGGCGACAATACGTTTTACTGGACTAACTTGATGTAATGGCCAGACTGCTACTGCCATCAAAATTGTTGTGCAGTTAGGGTTAGCGATAATACCTTTATGGTTAGCAGCTGCTGAGGGATTCACCTCTGGCACCACTAAGGGAACTTCCGGATTCATCCGAAAGGCACTGGAATTATCTATTACCACTGCGCCCTTTTCTACGGCAACTGCTGCCCAAGTTTTGGATGTAGAACTACCTGCACTAGCCAGTACTAAATCTACATTTTCTAGGGCGCGATCGCTCACTAGTTCTACTGGTAAATTTTCACCTTTAAACCGTAGCGATCGCCCTAAACTTCTCTCCGATGCCAACAACTTTAATTCAGAAACCGGAAAGTTACGGCTTTCTAATAATTCCAGCAACTCTGTGCCAACAGCACCAGTTGCTCCCAAAATAGCTACACGATAGGATTTAGACAAATTGGTTCCCTCCTTTAAGAGGTTATGTGCAATTTTTCGTAACAATTTACAACTTATGCTGATTTATTTAAATAGCAATGGCAGACTTTAAATAAAATTTTTTTAATTTTAGTCGAGTTTTCTTGAAACGGTGCGGTTACTTTTTAGTTTACATAAGTTAATTGATTTTGCAATTTCGCAACATTGCTGCTAATAAAACTTTCCGCTAGATGTAGAAAAGTATATATCAGAACTATACATTAAGCCGATGTCCAGTGGAAAATAGGGTACATATACATAATTAATGTATGGATCTCGCAGTTTTAAAGTCAACAAGCAGTTAACCTGTAAAGTAGATAGTCAATGACGATAGATGTACTATGATCCAAAATGGGGATGCCATCAGCATAGCCACAGACCCATCTGTGTGAAGAAGCAATAATTAAGGTGAGTTGTACAAGGCAGACCCAATGAAACGAGTTTCAAAGCCAAGTATGAAGGAATGACTGGGGACTGGGATTTTTAACCAGCACGGGATAAACGCTACGCGCAGTTATGCTCGCAGGGCTTTACAGCACTCAGCACTTTCCAGACAGACCGACCCAATAGTAAAACAATTGGAGTAAGAAATGTTGGTTGAGAACCAGGATATCACGCTGTTAGCCCTGTAAATCTGAACTTTCTTTCCAGATGCTGAGTTATGAGCGAGAAATTCCCAGTATAGGCATGTTTAGCAGGTTTTTCAGTATTCAGCAATGCCAGTCCGCACCCTACAAGAAGCCACTGCGGTCTTGGGGTCTCACGCCACTTCCTACAACGGGGGGAACCCCGGCAACGGAGTGGCTTCCCAAGTGGAGCATGTAGCGTTGCTGAGTGAGTAAAATATACTAGTCTCTAACGCCTCTTTTTCATTTGTGTTCTAGTGTACGCAGTTCATGACGACTACTTAAATTATTTGATGATTTAGAGTTTCAATAGGTAAAGTTATTGCGGTAAACTATCAAGTCCTTTGCCATTGGCCGTAAACTGGATATCTACTAAAGGGCACTCATCCAGATAATATGGGATTTTGAAACATAACTTGTGGGCACCTCCCGTCCTCAGCCAAGAGGAATCAATCCACAGAAGCGGTAAATCGCTTCTTGTGCGTACTTGGAGTCAAAAATACCAGAAATACAGAGACGAAGCATGAAAGTTACCCAGGAGAAACTTCCCGCCAGCCAAATTGGTTTGGAAATAGAGATTACGCCAGAAATTACCAAGCAAACTTACGAACAGGTAATTAAAAACTTAGCTAGTACTACAACTATTCCTGGGTTTCGTAAAGGCAAGGTGCCTCGGCAAATATTGCTACAGCGCCTGGGCGTAACTCGAATCAAAGCCGCAGCGCTGGAAGAACTAATTCAAGATGGCGTTGAACAAGCACTCAAACAAGAAGAAATTCCGGCAATTGGTCAGCCACAATTGCGGACTTCGTTTGAGGAATTGATTAATAATTATGAACCAGGACAACCCCTGACGTTTTCGGCGGCGGTGGATGTAGAACCAGAAGTTAATCTGGTGCAGTACACCGGTTTGCAAGCCAAAGCCGAGGAAATCAAGCACGACTCTAGTCGGATTGATGAAGTCCTGGAGAAGGAACGGGAAGAATTAGCCACGTTGATTCCTGTAGAAGGACGCGCCGCCCAAATTGGTGATGTGGCCGTAGTTGATTTTAAAGGTGTGCTGGCAAAAGGTGAAGACGAAACAGCCGAACCAACACCAATTCCGGGAGCCGAAGCCGCAGATTTTCAACTCGAGTTACAAGAAGATAAGTTTATTCCCGGCTTTGTTTCTGGCATGGTAGGGATGAATCCTGGAGAAACCAGAGACGTTTCGGCTCAGTTTCCAGATCCTTATGCCAACGAAGAGTTAGCGGGAAAAGCCGCAACTTTCACAGTGACGCTCAAGGAATTAAAGGAAAAAGAACTCCCAGAACTGAATGATGACTTTGCCCAGGAAGTCAGCGATTTTGACACCTTAGATGAACTGCGTGCGTCTCTAGAAGAGCGATATCAAAAAGAAGCTGAGGAAAAAACCAAATCGAACCAGCAGGAAGCCTTATTGGCAGAACTGCTCAAATACGTGGAAGTTGACTTGCCAGAAACCATGATTGAGAAAGAAATAGACACAATGCTGACGCAAACAGCAGTGCGACTTTCTCAGCAGGGATTGGATGTGAGAAAGTTGTTTACACAAGATATTATTCCTCAATTGCGGGAGCGATCGCGCGATGAGGCTATTGAACGCCTCAAACGGTCTTTGGGATTACTGGAAGTCAGCAAACGCGAGTCCATTGAGGTCACACCCGCAGAAATTCAAGCCAAGGTCACAGAACTGATGCAGCAGTACGCAGACCAAGACATTGATGAAGATAGACTTCGATCAGTGGTGGAAAACGAACTGTTAACTGAAAAAATCATCGATTGGCTGCTAGAACACTCATCAGTAGAACTGGTACCCGAAGGCTCTTTGAGTGTTGCTGAGGAAACAGAATCCGAACTTGTCGAGTCAGAGACAACTGAACCTCAGACCGAGGAACAAAGTACCGAAGTTAGTACATCATGAGTGCTGAGTGCTTTTGAAAGTTCTTCCTTCCTGAGTGCTGAGTAAACATTTTTCATACTCAGCACTGAAAAATTTAAGGAATCTTCAAGAAATAACGGTATCTGTGATCGCCTTAGCTTGATACTGACTTACACGGAAGCAATATAGATGAGGCATAATGGTTAACACATAGCTCAAATAAAATTGCATCCGTGAAAAAAGGCAGTGCTAACTGCTGCCAAACCTGTCCTAACTCACTGTCAGATGTTCTTATATGCTTTTATCGCAGTCGGGAAATGACCCCATCAGCAGTTTAAGTCGAATAGAAATTAGCTCCCACTTGAGCAGCCCTACCAACATCGTACCAATGGTGGTAGAACAGTCTGGTATGGGAGAAAGAGCGTTTGACATCTACTCCCGCCTGCTGCGAGAGCGGATTATATTTTTGGGCACTCCCATAGATGATGCTGTTGCCAATTCAATTGTTGCCCAATTGCTGTTCCTAGATGCCGAAGACTCAGAAAAGGACATTCAACTGTACATAAACTCTCCTGGCGGCTCCGTCTACGCAGGGATGGCAATTTATGATACAATTCAGCAAATCCGTCCCGATGTTGTTACCATATGTTTTGGATTAGCAGCCAGCATGGGGGCATTCCTATTAGCAGCCGGATCTGCTGGTAAACGGATGTCTTTACCTGACTCTCGTATTATGATTCACCAACCATTAGGTGGTGCCCAAGGTCAAGCCATTGACATAGAAATTCAAGCGAGAGAAATCCTTTATATTAAGGCTAAACTAAATCAGTTACTGGCTCATCATACTGGTCAAGCCTTAGAAAGACTTGAGGCAGATACTGAACGCGACTTTTTTATGTCGGCAGAAGAGGCAAAGAATTACGGTTTGATTGATCAGGTCATCTCCAGACAAAATCTTCCCACCGCAGGGGAAAACGTCACCATTCTGAAATAAGAGGCTGGTATGTCTAAGTACGACTCCCATTTAAAATGTTCATTTTGTGGCAAGTCTCAAGAGCAGGTGCGTAAATTAATCGCAGGGCCGGGAGTCTACATCTGCGATGAATGCGTTGACTTGTGTAATGAAATCCTAGATGAGGAGTTACTCGACACCAGCAGTGCGGCGTCACAACCAGCACCAAGGTCAGAGCCACCTCAGAAACGCCGTGCCCGCTCTTCCAGTCTTGCGTTTAATCAAATTCCCAAACCCAGAGAAATTAAAAAATATCTGGACGAACACGTTATTGGTCAAGACGAAGCCAAGAAAGTGCTGTCAGTGGCAGTTTATAACCACTACAAACGGCTGGCGGTAATTCAATCTAAAGGCAATGGTAAAAATGCTGCCGACGATGCGGTCGAACTGCAAAAATCCAATATTTTGTTAATTGGCCCGACTGGTTGCGGTAAAACCCTCTTGGCGCAAACCCTAGCCACAATTTTGGATGTACCCTTTGCTGTGGCTGATGCCACGACACTAACAGAGGCAGGGTACGTAGGTGAAGATGTCGAAAATATTTTGCTGCGACTATTGCAAGTGGCAGATTTAGATGTAGAGGAAGCCCAAAGAGGAATTATCTATATTGACGAAATTGACAAAGTTGCTCGCAAAAGTGAGAATCCTTCGATTACACGCGATGTCTCTGGCGAAGGCGTACAGCAAGCTTTGCTAAAAATGTTAGAGGGGACAGTCGCCAATGTGCCACCCCAGGGAGGACGTAAGCATCCTTATCAGGATTGTATCCAAATTGATACCAGCAATATTCTGTTTGTCTGTGGTGGTGCCTTCGTAGGTTTAGAGAAGGTGGTAGAGCAGAGGTCAGGCAAAAAGTCAATGGGTTTTGTGCAGCCAGGAGAAGGCCAGTCCAAAGAAAAACGGGCTGCTGATACTCTCCGTCATCTTGAACCAGATGACTTAGTGAAATTTGGCATGATTCCCGAATTTATTGGACGTGTGCCAATGGTAGCCGTTGTAGATCCGTTGGATGAAGAAGCTCTCATGGCCATTTTGACAGAACCACGCAGTGCCTTGGTGAAACAGTACCAAAAACTGCTGAAGATGGATAATGTCCAATTAGACTTTAAACCAGATGCTCTGCGAGCGATCGCGCAAGAAGCCTACCGCCGGAAAACTGGTGCTAGGGCGCTGCGAGGCATTGTGGAAGAACTGATGCTCGATGTCATGTACGAGTTACCATCTCGTAAAGATGTGACTCGCTGCACTGTCACGCGAGAAATGGTTGAGAAGCGTTCCACTGCTGAATTGATAGTACATCCGTCTTCTCTGCCTAAGCCAGAATCAGCGTAATAAAGTGCTTCCTTCCTGAGTGCTGAGTTAGGAGTAAAACACAGAGAATTTTGTTTCTTTCATTCGTTGCGGGTGGCGCGCCGCCTGTGCGGCTGCTCCTAACTAATGTTTCCTAACTGCTAACTCTGAAAATGCCTTATATTTGTGTTCGTGGCGTTGAGCATTACTATGAGTGGGTGAAAAAACCATCTGGTTCCTTGGTCAAGCCAGTGATGGTGTTTATTCATGGTTGGGCTGGTTCAGCTAGGTACTGGAAAAGTACGGCTGATGCTTTAGTTGACCAGTTTGATTGTTTACTCTACGATTTGCGGGGTTTTGGGCGTTCTCGTGGTAAACCCACCATAGCCCAAGCAGGTGAATCTGTGGTTGAGTCTCAGTCAACTCAAGAAAAATCACAGGCCATCAAAGAATTAACCTATGAATTGGAGGAGTATGCCGAGGATTTAGCAGCTTTGTTAGATGAGTTGCAACTCCAGCGTGTTTACATTAATGCTCATTCAATGGGTGCATCTATTGCTACATTGTTTTTCAACCGCTACCCCCAACGCGTAGAACGAGGAATTTTAACTTGTAGTGGGATTTTTGAGTATGATGAAAAAGCCTTTACTGCTTTTCATAAATTTGGTGGCTACGTAGTCAAATTCCGTCCCAAGTGGCTAGGGAAAATACCATTTGTTGACCGAATGTTTATGGCAAGATTTTTACATAGCCCTATACCAAATTCCGAGCGTCAGGCTTTTTTACAAGATTTTCTCGAAGCAGATTATGATGCAGCCTTAGGGACAATTTTTACTTCAGTTAGTAAGGCACAATCGGAATTAATGCCGCACGAGTTTGCCAAGTTGAAAGTACCAACTTTGCTGGTATCTGGGGAGTATGACCAGATTATTCCGGCTGAAATGGGACGGCAAGCCGCCGCACAGAATGATCAAGTTGAGTTTGCCATGATTCCCAATACGGCACATTTCCCGATGCTGGAAGATGCACCAACTTACCTGCGGCGGGTACGAGAGTTTTTGCAAGTTACCGTACCAGAACCACAAGCGGGTTAACTGAGTTTGAAGGATTCGCCATAGCTTTCATGAAAGCAAACTTGGTCTATAGGAAAGCGTCCTCCGTATTGTTTAAGGGGTTCATCAGCATAGCCGAGTGCCAGTAAACAGCAAACATCCACTGCCTCTGGAATTTGGAATGCTTCCTTGACTTGAGTGCTGACAAATCCTTCCATGGGACAGCTATCAACCCCAAAGCTTTTGGCCACAATCATCATATGGGCTACGGCTAACATGGTGTGGCGGTTAGTCCACGCCTCCATTGTGCCAAAGCTGGGATGATTGGTAAAGAATTCGGGGATGCTGGAACGCATATAATTGGCGTAGCTATCGGTCATCATTCCATTTTCTTCCCCTAGATGGATGACAGAGGCGATATTTTCCTTATTACTTACACGGCGATCGCCACAACAAATTAATACTACTGGCGCTTCACCTACTTGGCGCTGGTTAAAAGCACATTGTTGGAGTTTCTCTTTGTTTGCTTGCTCCGCAACGAGAATAAATCGCCAAGGCTGGAGGTTAAAGCCCGATGGTGCTTGTATTCCTAGTTGCAGGATTTCTTGCAAAATCACTTCAGGAATGCCATCGCTTTTGAATGCTCTAGCTGCACGACGCTGTTTAATTGCTTCTATCAGACCAACATGAGGTTGCATTTCTACAAACATAAAAAACTTTAACTTAAATGTGTCTGCCTATACATATTCCTCCTATCTATGTTTTTTCTCTTCTACCTATGGGTTAACTCAAACCTAGTTCGCGTTTTAACAAGTTAATCGAGCTAGTGCCGATGTAGTTTTCCACCTTAATCAGCTTAGGTGGACGAATAATATCTTCAAGAGATGCCTGCACTGCTGCTTGCACTGCGGGAAAACTGGCTTGATCACTGATAATGACTTCAGCGCGTCTGACGATCGCTTGCAGTTTGTAAGCATCTTTGGGTTGTGAAGTCATCACTAATAGTTCATCTCCTCGTAAACCGTGGAGAATAACTTCGGCGGCGCGGGCAATTCCCGAACTGAGGCTGACTATGCCTACACAATTTTCTTTTGGCAAGGTTTTCAGCAAATTCAGTTCTTTAGTGTAGTCGTAGATATCCAGAGGAATTACACGTACAGCTTTCGGTGCAGCGATCGCTTCCACATCACCGATAAAATATCGACTTGTAACTACTGTTGCCGAGTTAGTTTTATCTAGTACAGCTGTTAGTTCTTCCATCGCTACCAACTGTACTGGTATTTTCAGAGCCAGTTCTAACTCATACACCATTAATTCACCAGCGCCGATGTCATGAGTAGGTACTGCAACCAGCACTTGGGCGCTACAACGCAAGCGCCAGTCAATTTCCGCTAAAAATAGTTCCCGTGCTTGATTGAGTGAGTAGCCTTGAGAGAGCATCTCGTCAAGTGCTTGCTGCACAAGTTTATAGGCATCGTCGGGATGTTTTTTCACAATGGGGGATTGCAGTCTGCTACCACCTTCATGACCCTGGGCGCGGACATAAATTCCCGAACCAGCCAGACTTTCCACAAATCCGTCTTCTTCCAACTGGCGGTAAACTTTGCTAATGGTATTGCGATGTAACCCAGTTTGCATTGCTAGTGCCCGTGTGCTTGGCAATTTGTAACTAGGTGGATATTGCCGGGAGGCGATCGCAAACCGGATTTGATTAAATAGTTGGGTTGATGCCGGAATTTCACTGTCTGGCTGAATACGGAATTGAATCATCACCAAACCTCTTGAAGAGTAATACGGGCAAATGACTAGTACCGCTTTACGTAATTCGTAAGGGTTTTAGCATTTTAAATGGCTGGCTGACTAAAGCCAACCTTTACTAGCTGCATTTGTTACATGTCCAATATTTTATTTACACATCAGTTTTTTAGGTGGAAATTTATCATTTTTATAGTGATGAATAATTTGATGGGAATCGCCTGGATATACTGGCATAGTTATATCAAATAATCACCTAGCCAATTACATTGCATCGGTCAAATTTTTATGTCAGAGCAAGTAATAGATACCACAACGGTTAAACTTTCGCAAGATAATTTCCCAGTATCTGCTTACTTAGCACAGCCGCAAGCATCTGGATCTTACCCAGGAGTTGTGGTATTACAGGAAATCTTTGGTATTAACGATCACATTCGAGAAGTTACAGAACGGATTGCCAAACTAGGATATGTGGCGATCGCCCCCGCACTCTTTCAACGTCAAGCCCCTGGTTTTGCCACTGGCTACACCCCCGAAGATATTGAAATTGGTAGGGGATACGCGATGCAAACTCAAGCATCCGAGTTATTGAATGATATTCAGTTGGCGATTGATTATCTGAAAAGCCTGCCGCAAGTAAACAAAGATGGCTTTGGCTGTATTGGCTTTTGTTTTGGTGGTCATGTAGCATATCTTGCCGCTACCTTACCAGATATCAAAGCTACTGCTTCCTTTTATGGTGCTGGCATTACTACCCGGACACCAGGAGGTGGCGCTCCCACTGTCACGCGCACCCCAGAAATAAAAGGCACACTATATGCCTTCTTTGGGATGGCAGATGCCAGTATTCCCGTAGAACAGGTAGATGAAATTGCCGCAGAGTTAGAAAAATACAACATTTCTCATCATGTGTTTCGCTACGATGGAGCTGACCACGGATTTTTTTGTGACCGTCGTGGCAGCTATAATCCTAAAGCCGCAGCTGATGCTTGGGAGCAGGTAAAACAACTCTTTGGCAGTGTGTTAAAAGCATAGAGAAAAAGCATGGCGGAAGTTCCCAGCCTGGGGTCTATGCAAAATGACACCAGTTGCTACAACGGACGGAACTTCCCTGTGGGTGAAGCCTGCGGCACAGCTATGCCCGTCAGGGTTACCACTTTGCTGATGCGGGGAAACCTGTCCACCGCAACGCACTGGCTCCCCCATGCCATAATTACAGGCATATTCAACTAACACTCCCACCCATCCGGATTTTGTGAGGCGTTTAGTAAAACTCCAGTGTCATCAAATCAAATAACAATTTATCTTCAATTGTCATGAACTCCGAATCGAAACTTTCTCAACCAGCCAATTCGTCTTTTACGATGGACGATTTTGCCAAAGCATTAGAAGTACACGACTACCAGTTTCAGAAGGGACAGGTTGTCCATGGCAAAGTGTTTCAACTTGACCATGATGGAGCTTATGTTGATATTGGTGGCAAGTCGTCAGCTTTTCTTCCCCGCGATGAGGCTTCTTTGAGAGCAATTACCGATTTATCGGAGGTGCTGCCGTTGCAAGAGGAACTAGAGTTTTTGATTATCCGAGATCAGGATGCAGAAGGTCAAGTCACCCTTTCGCGCAAGCAGTTGGAAATTCAGCAGGTCTGGGAACGACTGGCACAAATGCAGGAAAATGGCCAGACAGTGCAAGTCAGGGTTATGGGTGTAAATAAAGGTGGTGTCACCGTTGACCTGCTGTCTTTACGGGGATTTATTCCGCGATCGCACTTGGCTGAACGGGATAATTTAGAAGGACTCAAAGGTCACACTTTGACTGTGGGTTTTTTGGAAATTAATCGTAACACCAATAAACTCATCCTTTCCCAACGCTTGGCAACTCGTTCTAGCAGTTTCAGCTTGTTAGAACTAGGTCAGCTAGTAGAAGGTAAAGTTACTGGCATTAAACCTTTTGGGGTATTTGTCGATTTAGATGGACTCAGTGCCTTACTACATATCAAGCAAGTGAGCCAAAAATTCATTGAATCCCTAGAAAAAGTCTTTCAAGTTGGTCAAATAATTAAAGCTGTAATTATTGACTTGGATGAAGGAAAAGGTCGGGTAGCTCTTTCTACTAGAGTTTTGGAAAACTTCCCAGGTGAAGTACTAGAGAATTTTGAGGAAGTAATGGCTTCAGCCGAAGCGCGTGCGAATCGAGCTAATAACAAAGCATCTGAATAAGCGATCGCCATTGAATTTCACGCCAAAATACTAAGTTTTTCTGTGTGCCTTTGTGTCTTGGCGTGAGATCCTAAAAGCAATTTTTCCTGGTAATAGCTTGCTTGGAGTGTCTGCCAAGTATCTTCAGTAAAGGCAAATGTAATTAACCCAAGTAATTTGCTCCAACTGTACAACACAGATTCTGAGGTAGCTTGCCTAAATTCTTGAGCAAAAAATTCTGCCCACCACTGGGGAGCCTGCTTTCTGTAGGCATAGTCATGTTGCTGGCGCCAACGCTTGCGCCATTTGATAAAGTTGGTTGTAGTGGGTGGCGTTACTCCTAAGATTGGCGGAAAATCGGCATAGCTGACAAACTTACTCACACCCTGGGCATGGACATAAACCACATATCGCCAGCATTCAACTACATATATATCTTGCAAGCTAATTCTGTACATTAAGCAAATTGCTTCTTCCGTGACAAACCGTGATAGTTGATGAGAGATTAACGATTTGTGAACAATTTTCGATGCACGGATAGCAAGCGCTTTTCGCTGGAGTGATGATACCATAAAAATGTCTGTAAAGCGGGTAGATTTTGCCCTATCAATGGATATGGGTGAAGACATGATCCGTTTTACCGGATACATATTGTCAATCATGCGATCGCCCTTCAGTTTCCTAGGCCAAAGGGCGATCGTTTTATATGATACAATCATTCAGCGACTCATACAAGTCATTGAATAAACAAATTATGGGAATGATTCGGCTCAAGATTCGCGAGTTTGCTGCCCAAAAAGGTTGGACATTGAAAGAAGTATCTGACCGTTCTGGTGTAGTTTACAGCACTCTGAGAACTTATGCGCGATCGCCTGGATTGGCAACTGTGGATTTTACCGCTATTCAGAAGTTGGCAAAAACCTTTGATGTGATGATTGAAGAATTAGTTGAGACCGTACAGGATTGACACTCCCCCGCTAATTGCTGTACGAGCTAATCCCTTAACGCAAAGGTTTTCAGCTACTATGACTTGGTTGTCATCACATAACTTTCGTGAGAGTTTATGGAGAAAATCTTGTCTTGTATTAGATATTTTTTCGTGAACCCTAGCAA
>JADEXK010000096.1 GCA_015207155.1 Nostocales cyanobacterium LEGE 11386
CCGTTGCAAATAATAATGAGTCTGTTTGCAATTAATGTGAGCCGAAATCCTTTTCTGTTTGCAACTAATGTGAGCCAAGAATTTTCTTGTTTGCAAGCCGGAGCGTTTATGTTTGCGAGCCGCAACATATATGCCTCTGGCAAAGATTTATGGCTCTCCCAGAGTAGTTATGTTAAAATAATATAAATAAATCAAATATAATTCCTAAAATTAGCAACAAATAGTGGCATTAAAGTAAGGAGGAAATGCAATACAGAAGAAATTAAGAATATAAAAAACAAGAAAGATTGAAAATAAAATTATTGTTTTAATAAATATGCCATCTAACCCCCTACTTCATTTTATTACTAAAGTTATTAATATTGAAGATATCAAGGTTGTGAATTACGACTTTATCACTGATGATGAAATCGTAATCGAAATTCAAAATCAGTCAAAAATTGGTCAATGTCCTCGCTGTGGAAAGACAACAAATAAAACTCATCAAAATCATTGGTATATGGTCAGAGATATACCCCTGAGTGATTATCAAGTATTTTTAAAAGTAAATCGTCGACAATTAAAATGTACAGAATGTCAAAAAGTATTTAGTGAAAAATTGTCTTTTGTAAAAACTAGAAGAACCTATACAAAAAGATTAGCGAACAAAGTAATTAAGGAAGTGTTAGAAACCGACGTAGAGAATGCAGCCCGAAGAAATAGAATGACTTCATCTGAGATAGAAACAATATTAAAAGAATTAGAATCAGATTTACTAAAAGAAAAACCTAAACAGATAAAAAAGTTAGGGATAGATGAAATTACACAGTTGAAAGGAGGAAAAAACTATGCAGCAGTATTAGTAGATTTAGAAACAAGAAGACCAATAGCATTGTTAGAGAAAAGAAATAAAGCGGTTATAGCAGAATACTTATCAAGTCTAGGTTCGGAGGTATTAAATCACATAGAAGAAGTCAGTATAGACTTATGGGTGCCCTATAAAAGTCTCATCCAAGAAATGATGCCTAATGCTCAAGTAGTAGCGGATAGATTCCATGTCATGAAACAAATAAATCAGGAGTTGGATGAAAAAAGAAAGCAGGAAAAAAGAGCAGCAGTCAAAATTAAAAACCGCCAAGAAAGAGAGGCTAAATTAGCAGGATTAACACACAGTAAATATCCTTTATTAAAGAAGAAAGAAAGCCTCAGTGATGAGGAAAAAGCCAAAATACATTCCCTGCAACAATTGGCTCCAGAGTTAGAAGAAATGTATCGAAATAAAGAAGCAATTAGAGATATATTTGAAAGTCAAATAACCAGTGACCAAGCTTTATATAAATTCCTGGAATGGACAGAAAGCGCCTATAAATTTTTTCCAAAAAGCTGTCGAACAATCAGTAGATGGATAGATGAAATTTTCGCTTATTTTGATCACCGCACTACTCAAGGTATTGTTGAGGGCATTAATCAGAAAATCAAGCTCATTAAACGTAGGGCTTATGGCTTAACTAACTTTAGTAGTTTTAGAAGAAGGATTTTACTTAATTGGTATTTTTCTTGTTAATTTCACATACTTAGTCTGGGAGAGCCAAAAATTTCTGCTCTCTTAACAACTTTGGATCTATTTGTTGTAGTTGTGGCTGTCCTTCAAAACTGCCTCCCAAGGTAACTGTGTAATTTCCAGAGTAAGGTGTACCACCAGAAAAATCTTCGGCACTCACCCTCATTAACAGAGGACGGCGTTCAGGGATGCTGAAATTCTCTATTTTGGGTGTTCCTCTGCTTCTACAAGCTAATTTAAAGAAACTTCCATACACCTGTCTGTTGTTTCTCCAATCTCTTCTTTCTCTATCCAAGATGGTTACCCGTACAGTTTGACAACCCGGCGAATCACCTATGGTATCTAGAGTTACCTGGAGTTGTCCCGGAGCAGATGTAAATGAATAGTAAAATTCTTGGACTCTATTAGTTGACCAGCTACCGGAAACGGTAGGGCTTGTCAGTGCAGACGCGGTTTCTGGTGATATTTGCGCCAAAACACTGCTAGATGACAAAATTGAAGCACTGAGAACAGCTATTGCGGTACCTGCTTTTAAGTTACAAGTTGTAAACACGTTTGCTACCTCACATCAAGAAATTTGCAACTGTTTGATTACAAGACAAAGTACTTTTTCAAAGGCTTGTATAAATTATTTATGTTGTCTTAACTAGATTTATGCAGAAATCTGATTATTCAGTTTCTACAACAGATTAGCTTTGCGACTAGCCAAATCAGCCAAAAAGCGAACGCGTTAACCTCTATAACAACTATCTAGCAAGCTTAAGTGTAACTTGGAGTAATCCACAGTTATTAAAACTTTTTATGACCCATTAAGAGGTATTTGGTTGGGCTGGTGTGATTTCATTATTATGGCGTAATGGCAACTTGCATTAGTCGTCAAAATGGATTGGTTTACCGTTGAAGTGCTGGTAAATGCGCTCAGGGTGCATCCAGTTTGGTAGCGTTCTTTCCTCATCTTCTAAGTTATTGCCGTTCTCATCAACTAGCCCATAACGGACTACTATCCTAGATAGTGGTGTTTCACCATTGGCACTAAACTTCTCTAGTAAAGGAGATTTTGTCAAACGGCATCGTCGGGTATTAATAGAGAAATTTGCGCTGCAAAAACATGGAGTACCATCTTATTCAACAATCCGACGTGTAGTCATGGGAGTAGATTTCGATAAACTGGTGGAAAAATTTCATGACTGGGCACAAAATTATGTTGAATTAGAAGAATTAGAATGGTGTGCGATAGATGGAAAAAGTATTAAGAGTACAGTAAAAAACGCCAGTTCATCAAGTCAAAAGTTTGTCAGTATAGTCACAGTATTTGCATGTAAAAGGGGGCTGGTCGTGGGGATGGAGAGATATGAAAATCAGCATAAAAGTGAAATACTCGTTGTACAAGAGCTAATCACAGCTTTAGGTCTACAAGATGTTGTCTTCAGTTTTGATTCCTTACATTACCAAAAAAACTGGCAAAATAATTATTAATACTGGTAATGATTACGTGATAGCTGTGAAAGATAATCAGCCAAAATTACATAGCCATATTAAACGCATCGCTGCCATGAAAAAACCAACAAGTCGTGTAATTGAAACTGAAAGAACTAGAGATAGATTCACAACGCGTGTTGTCGAAGTTTTTCATGATGTCAGTGGAATTGACCCCGAATGGACTGGAATCAAATCTTTAATTAAGGTCGAAAGATATGGCACCAGAAAGGGTAAGAAATATCATGAAATTGTCTGTTATATTAGCAGTCTGATTTGTACTGCCAAGGAATTTGCACTCGGTATTCGTGGTCATTGGGGTATCGAAAATTGCCTCCATTGGGTGAAAGATGTTGTTTTCAAAGAAGATAGTTCCACAATCCTTCTGGGCAACGCTCCGGTAAATCTTTCCCTCATCCGATCCATTGCACTCAACATCCTTCGTCGAAATGGTCATACTTCCATCACAATTGCCCAAAGATTTATCTCCCATGATATTGACAAACTCCTTGCCCTTGTCGAATGAAACAGCCCTGAGTTGCTACCGGGGTATGAGTATCATCGGAATAGAAAACCGAGTTAAGCTTAAAAGCCTTATTAGATAAGGATTCTCTTAATAACGAAGGTTATTGACTAATGCTGATAATTGAGTCACTACTCAACAATAAAATAAGGGTTTCGGCTTCTAAAAATGCTTGTATTACTCATGTAATATCTCTTAACCCGGTTTTCTGTGCGAATGCTACTCATACCCCGTTTGCCTTTCCCTATTCATGCTCATATGCTGCGGCATGGAACAGGTTATTATCTGGCGAATCGAGGCATTGATACCCGAACAATTCAGAGTTACTTGGGGCATAAAAATATTCAGCACACAGTTCGTTACACCGAACTTGCATCTACCAAATTTCAGGGGCTTTGGGATGATTAATGTTTAAACCCCTTGGTTAATTCTTGTCCATCTCCCCCGAAAAAAATCGCTCTCGTTATTTCTAGCTCAAATTTGGCAACCCTCACCAACCTGGTAGCTGTTAAGTACTTGAGTGAATGGCATGATATACTGCACCACATCTTTAGCAATGCAATGTGCTGTCTACTTCTTCCATCTCATCAATATCAACACGTATGAACATCGACCGATGGCAAGAACTCAAACAAAAACTGACTATTGAACCAGACTTATCCGATATCTGGTTATTTTATATGGATCATTTTGCGGATCATCCAAAATTTACTGAACTGGGTGAGCCTATATATAATGAATATCTAAATAGTGTCATCCAAAAAACTTGTCAACAAATATTTGGCACAGCAATAAGGATTACTGACTTTTTGCCAATCTACATTGCACAGTATGGTTTTTTTCATGCCCCTTTCCAAGTTCAACGTCGCATTGGAGGTGTAATTTATTTTGAGGATATCAAAATTGGATTAATTGCTGTCTCTGCGGATTATCCTCCTACAGATGAAGTTAAGTATTCACGTTTTTCTGAGATAATGCAGTTGCCGACACCTAATCGCAACGATCTTAATTGATATCAGGGTAACGCATAGACAATTTCCACAAGCATGATTACATTTTCACTTACATTCTTCCTTTCTTGAAACTGAAGAAAGGGAATTACACGGATTTTGTTCAAGTTTTAGATGGTTTCGGACAATAACCCTGACATATCTAACACTCGCTCTGACCAAGCACTAGCTTGCTCGGACATATTTCTGCGTTCGCTCTCATTAGACCAAAGACTATCAAATTTTAATTTCCATCGTGCTAATTGAACTTGAATGTTAACTAATTCTTCGGCATATTCCGGTTCAATCTCTGCGGCTGTCCATTCGATAAAATACATAGTTTCATCTGCGACACTTTCAACCGCTTCAGGGTAAGTAGTATTACAAAATGTTCTCAGCCTGGCTAAATTGGAAGCTATATGTCCTAAACGACTTGAGGTATTTTCGCTTTGAAACCTTGCTTGTTTTTCATCCCAGTTCTGGTTCATATCCACCAATTAACTCCTGAGCAATTTTTTTAACACGTTCTCGAATTTCTGAGTCTTGAATTAGCATTGAGCGATTATTTTGACTAGGGCGTATATTGATAATGGATTCATAAGCGATTGATTGATCATAAGGAATCCAGTCTGCTCCCCAAATATCCCATTGTCTACTACCATCTTCAAGCAATGCCGCTTCACAATAGGCGTGTTTCTCTCCTCCCCCCGCTAAAACTCCTCTTTCTATGTCTACTGCTATTTTGATATATAGTTCCAAAGTTTGCAGCATTTGATGAAATTCTTCTAACGTTGCTCTTTGTTTGATAATTGGTATCAAAATACACTCCTGCCATAATCAATTACTCAAAGCATTGTTACATTAGTTTTTTATTTCAGCGTCCAACAAACTCAACACTTTTTCCTCTAACTGAGTCAGATAAGTTCTGTTCAGCTTCCCCAGCGACTCCAAAAACCTCTGCACCGATTCTTCCAGCACAGGGAAATACACCTGATTGATGCGATCGCACACCTCCCGCATCTGCTCACAGTCCTGCGGCAAGTACTCATAAGACTTTAGGTGCTTCAGCCCAACCGTAAGTTCTCCATTCCAGATTCTCACGGTGCAAGTGTAATCGTGGACTGCCGTGACTATACACCAGCACCCGCCTTTGCCTCTGAGTTCGGGGTTATCTTTCGCTAAGATTTGGCAGACTTCGCCAATTTGGTAAGTGTTGGGGACTTTGGTTTTCTCCATAATGCGCTGCACCACATTTTTTACAACTCTACCACTTGGCACTTTACCACCAGCTTCCTCTACTGCGGCTTGCCATACCTCTTGCTGTTGCTGGGGTTCTAGCTTCGTGAGGGGACGGACTTGACGCTCATTCGTGGGCAGAATTTGTGATCGGTTGGTTGTCAAATCTGCCTCCGACAAAATTTGACAACCAATGGTTGTCAAATTTTCATAAACTTCAGCTGCGGCAATCAAGTAATTCGATTGTTGCCGACTATGCCCAAATCTATCACGGCAGTATTCTTCAAAGGTTTTGTGCGTCGAACGATATAATCTGCGATCGCGTAATTCCATCAGCGCTTTCCCCGCCTCAAAAAACGCTCTTTCCACACGCCGCTCGAGGTGAAGGCGATCGCGTTCCTCTTCCTCTGTTAACTCAGGAACTTCAACAGCAAGAACATCAATAGTCACCAGATACTGATTTTCCTGGGACGATATATCTGGATTGTCTGGATCTGGAGAGGTAGCTTTTTTACGCTTTGGAGGTGGTTTGTTCATGCTCCCACCTCTTTTAGTTCAGTAACATTTAATTGAAGTCGATTTTAGGTAATTGTCGGCGTTATATGTAATTGCAATCACTTTTTGAGTAAACATACTTAAGACGCTTCCTTGTTAGGAGTTAACCATACTACCTGAGCGTTCGTATTGTTTGATTGCTCAGAATTATAAGGACGACCTTTTTTGGGTTTTTCTGGCGTTACTGGCTGAAGATTGGCAGTTTCTGGATCACCATCGCCATCATAAGTGTAGTCAAACAAATCTCCGGGCGTAATAATCCGCTCATCGCCCTTTGCGTAATAAGCCTTGGTTAAGCCATTGCACAAATTATTCAAAACTCTGCCGCTAATCTGCTCAATCTCATCAGCGTTTTTCAGCTTTGAAATGGACGTTGGGTGGATACCTGAAAGTTCAGCAAGTTCTTTATTACTGATTTTCTTCTCTGCCATTAATATTCTGAGCCGCCAACGAATCATCTTTTGAGAGTCTTTTTTTCTTTTTCTTACTCTCATAGTTTCCTCCACTAATGCGTTTATAGCTAGATCGCTTTTTACTTAAAGGTAATTCATTTCAATATAGCAAGGATAATAATTAATATGCAACCTTGACATTTATATAGCGACCTCACTATATTCGAGAGTAGCAAAAGGCGATCACCCCTCTCTCGCAAATTGGAAGCGATCGCCTTTTGTCCCTAAAAATTCAGGAATCTCAATTATGACTCATCCAACCTATACACAGCAAGCCCTTTCGCGCTACACTCTCCCCCGACTCAAAAGAATTGCCGCAGAACTCGGCGTTACACCCACTGGGGATAAAAGAGCTTCTGACACCTGGCTTAAAGCAATCATCACCCACCAATCCACCCAGCTTCAGAGGGTTGATGGACAAGCCACAGCCCAAGCGGTAGCCCCCGAAGAACTGACCCCGGTCGCAATATCTTTCTACGATCACGAATATTACTGCGGTGACAAACTTGTAGCAGCAATCAACTACGATCATGCCGATTTTGTAACGCAACCTTGGCTAGTAGTGGTCAACGGTGAGGAAATCCACCGCGCCGACACTTGGGCAAAATGCCATAACTTCATTACATGGCATCACAAAGATGGTTCATTACCAGTACAAAACGCTACAGAAACACCTTGCACTACTGGTAATGAGGTCATGGCTCAGATTTTCACCGAATGCGAGAAATTCGGCTTTGACATCCTAGACGATGGCATTTACCGCGATGACGAGAAGCTGGGCAAAGTAGGGTGCAGTAGTGGTAAGTGGTGGTTTGCACGCACTGATGACTTTACCCAACAGCACATATTCTGTGATTCTGCACTTGAAGCGGTTTGGTGGCTGTCAATGGTTGACACTTCACTGGCTGCTGAGACGAAATCCTTTTTAGACAAACCGATTGAGCAGTTGACTGGTGATGAACTGCAACGACTACTGGAGTCTGAAGCAGTAGCGGCGTAAACAAGAATCCAGAAAACAGAAAACAGGAGTCAGCATAATTCCTTCTGACTTCTGACTTCTGAGTGCTGACTCCTTATTAATTACAACTATGCAACCCACAATATCAATCCCTCAAAACTGGAAATATCCTCGTTTCACTGTTGGGCAACGCACAGAACAAGGCATCATTATCGGCATCAAAGTGCGGGTCGTTGGAGACACCAAGAAAGAAATTTCTGAAGTTCTCCTCACCGAGTAAAACTCGGTCAATAGGGAAGGTTACATAAAACCGAAACCGAGAAAACTTGTTTTCCGTGAGGGTGAAAGTCCCTCCGCCCCGACATCGGGTTGAAAGCATAGTGTCCAGTTTCAAGGACTGGTAATCCTTGTTACTGAAGCGGCACTAAAAGCGGTAAAACTAATAGCCCTATATTGGTGTAACGCAAGCAACTGACCATGAGTAGCGAAAGCGAATATCTGATAACCATCGTAACGATGAAGTTGGGAAATAAGGCTGATACCCAGCGTCCGAAATACGGGCAAGGAAAAAGGAAGAAACATAGATTTCGAGGTATGTTTCGATGTCATCCAAAATTCCCGGTGGAATGGATAACTCTAAAGTCAGAATCAACGGAAAACAGGAACGACTCAAGGACTGGGGAAGTTCTTTATCTAAGTCAATGAATAAAGTAGTTACCCGCAAAGAAACACCCCAGTCCCAGGGATGTGAGAACAAGCAAAAGCCCATCTGTAATCGATGAGGATAAGCCGAAAGCTCACCTGCTGTACGAGAAGTACATTCGTTAAAAGCAATTAATAGGTTCTGGTATGGAGATAACATCAAAGTTGAAATGGAATACTTGGGAGGAAATCAACTGGAGGACAGTTGAACTTCAAGTGTTTAAGTTGCAAAAACGAATTTACAGAGCTTCCTTACGAGGTGATAGAAAACTAGTCCGCAAGCTTCAACATATAATGGCTAGCTCATATTATGCAAAGCTGCTCGCTACCAGGAAGGTAACTCAAGAAAATAAGGGCAAGAACACTGCCGGGATTGATGGAATTAAATCCCTAAAACCCGCACAAAGACTTGAACTTGTTAAAAATTTGAAACTAGATGGTAAATCTCAACCTACTAGACGAGTTTGGATACCCAAACCCGGAAAGAAAGAAAATAGACCACTAGGAATACCAACTATTGTAGAGCGAGTCAAGCAATGCCTTCTCAAACTGGCCTTAGAACCAGAATGGGAAGCCATATTTGAGCCTAACTCCTACGGTTTTCGCCCTGGGCGTTCATGTCACGACGCAATTGCAGCGATATTTTCTAACATTAACAAAAAGCCCAAATTTGTGCTTGATGCAGATATTAGCAAATGTTTCGACTGCATTAACCACTCAGCATTACTCAGGAAAATCAATACTTTTCCCAAATTCTCACGGCAAATTAAAGCATGGCTCAAATCTGGAGTCATCGACTTTAGCAAGTGGGCGCAAAGGAAAGGTTACAACCCCACAAACGAGGGTACACCTCAAGGCGGAGTGATTTCTCCTTTACTAGCTAATATAGCCTTACATGGACTAGAGCAACACATAGACAACAATTTCCCTAGCGATAAAAAAGGTCGCTGGACTGGCTCTTTGAAAATTTACAAGAAGCAGTTCCAAGCACCTAGACTGATACGCTATGCAGATGATTTTGTAATTCTATGTGAAGAACTAGAACCAATCATCAAATGTAAGGAATTAGTAGAAGATTGGTTAAAACAAATCGGGCTTGAACTCAAACCCAGTAAAACCAGAATTAGTCACACCTTGGATAAATTCAATGATGAACAAGCTGGGTTAAATTTTCTCGGTTTTGAAATCAGACAGTTCAAGGTAGGTAAACATCATTCTGGTCTAACAACCAGCAAAAAGCCATTAGGATATAAAACCATTATTAGACCCTCCAAGGAGAATGTCAAAGCGCATTATGAGAAGCTTAATCAATGGTGTGACAAGATGAAAGCTGTAAACGCAGCAGCGTTAATTAAACAGCTAAATCCCATCATCAGAGGTTGGTGTAATTATCAATCGCCTTGGCATTCAAAGAGAACTTTCTCCAAAATCAAAAACCTCATGTGGTCAAGATTATGGAGATGGGCAAAACGTCGTCACCCGAAGAAAAGTCGCAAATGGATTACCAAGAAATACTTCGGTGGAAGTAAACAATGGACATTTGTTTCAAAAATTGGAGAAGAACGCCTGGAATTACTCTCTCACGCTGACTTTCTAGCCGGCGTTATCTGGATAAAAGTTCAAGGTGTAAGAACTCCCTACGATGGGGACGAAGTTTATTGGAGCAAACGCATTGGGGGCAATTATCTTACTATTGACCCACAAAAATCCCGATTGTTGAAAACACAGAAAGGTAAATGCGCCTACTGCGGACTCAGTTTTAAACCTGAAGACCAAATTGAAAAACATCACATTTCAAGCAGGTCAAAGGGTGGCAATAATGCTGACAAAAACCTATTGTTAGTACACCTACATTGCCACGACAAAATTCACTCAAGTAAGGCTGATGTCACAAATTAATGGTGATAGTCGTACACTGAGGAGCGGTGTGAAGGGAAACTTTCATGCACCGTTCTGGAGACCAGTGAGGGAAGGTAACTTCCCCACTGAGTTTAACTATTATCCCCCTGACAGCCTCTTAGCCCATGAATACGGTGAAGGCTGGCGTTACATTGTCATGCCTGATAGGTATTTTGAAGATGAAGAAAACTATCCCGAAGATAAACTGCAAGCTTTAACACCCCAGGAATTAAAAACACAGATTCAGACAGAAATTGAACAACTCTCACACCAAATTCAACTGCTCACATCCGAACTAGAAAATATTGCTAGAAAACATTTCTGTGATGTAAAGATTTCGCACTTAATCAGGAAATTCAAACATGAGTAAACCTTGGACATATGAAGAGTTAGAAACTCTCGAAGAAATGTCAGAACTTTACACACTCAAGCAAATCGCATATCGTCTCAAAAGACGGGGGTATCATCGCACAACAACTGCCATTTCTAGAAAGCTGACTGCTTTGGGTTATTCCACGCGTCCTTTACTTGATAACTATACTTGCAGTGAAATCGCCAAAACTCTGTGTTTGCATTCAACTACTGTTTCTGGCTGGGTCAAGCGTGGTTGGCTCAAAGCGATGCGACGTTCCACTAAACACTATCAAATCAAAAGTCAGGATTTGAAACGGTTTCTCGAAAATCCTCCACAAAGAATTAGAAACCGCATTGCAGCCATAGACCAACAAGCTATCAGGTATTTGGTGGGGTAAAAGTTATGAACTGTGCAATTACTACCCTAGAACGATGCTGGTATCTCTCCTCTCCTTGGGGTCAACACATTCCGATTCTTGAAGTCAATTTGCTAGAGCGAGTTTACCTCAAAAGTACAAAAGCATTCGGTTACTGCTGTGGTATTCACTGGCAATATGACCGATGGATCTATGCGGTTGCCTGTGATAACGAAATTTTTCAAGCCACCAAACATCAGATTATCGGTACTGGTCGGTTACAGGCTACCACTGTGAAAAAACCGAATTTCGTGCTGGGCGAACGTGTAATGTTGCGTTTTCATAATCATGCGATAAACCAGCGACTAGTTTGGGGGATTCGGTTAATTAATGGTTCTTGGTTTTATGTTGTGGAATTAAGTTCACCAACTTTAACCCAAACACCGGATAAGGTAAATCGGTTTTCATTTGTCAACGAACAAGATTTGGTATGTGTAATTTCATAAGTTTGCAACACTGTGTAGTTTCTACAAGGAAATGTCCCAAGTCGCAAATTATCGGCTTCTACAAGACCCCTAAACAAGCGATTAGCCAACAACAAGTAGAGGGTATTGTGGGTGCGATTGCTCACGGGGAAGTTAGTACAGATTATTTCATGCGTTAAAACAAATCCCTCGTTTTAGGAGCAAAACGAGGGAAAGCAAACTTTTTCGTGGGGGTGTTTCACCTATGAGTATAACAGAAGAAAACTTAAAAGATAAAGAGAAAATATTTATTCCTTTTGATGTTGAAGATGCTGGTTTGAGTATTTGTGCTTTTAGGATATATGGTCATTTATCAAATCCAACAGCAGAATATCCGAAAACTAGTAAAATGATTTCTCAACATATAAGGGCAAATCATCTAATAGTCAAAAAAGCTATTCACGAATTAATAGAAAAAGCACTTATTGAGGAGTTCACTTTCTCAGAAGAAGAAGCTTTACAGCTAATCAGAAAAAAAGTTCCTCAATCTTTCTCGAATAGCCGATTAAAATGCAGTTGGTGTAATGGTACAACAGTAGCAATTCAAAAACATCACTACCCAGTAAAGCGTTCTGAGGATGGGAAAGAAGTTGTCAATATTTGCCCTAGTTGTCACTGTGAATTTCACTTCTTAACTGACAGGCTAATACAGCATAGGGATAATAAATTATGAGCAAAGTTGTAGCTGGAAAGACTCTTAAAAAGAATTATACTCCCATTTCTAATTCCCTAATTCGTGATTCCGAAATTGATGACAGTACGTTCAGACTCATTTGCTGGATGACTTCACATGATGAAGGTTTTGAAGTGAGCTTTGTTAGTATTCAAAATTCCTTGGGTTATGGTCGAGATAAGCTCCGAAAGATTCTCAAAAATGCTGAGACTCATAACTTTTTAGTCAGGCGAAAAATTCGTACTACCGGAGGTCTATTTGACTTTGAATATCACATTTTCAAAGATACTGAGGATGCGATCGCCTTCCGCAAATCCTTACCACAAGAAGAATTGACCAGTGACTTGTTTTCAGGAGGTGGTGCAACCAGGGGGGTCAAAACCGGAGGTGGTCGAACCAGGGGTGGTGAATCAGCCCCTCTAAAAGAAAAACAATATAGAAGAAAACAAAATAAAGAAAACCAAAACAGAGAAGAAACCCCTTCCAGCACATCTGACTTGTCAATCCATGATGAAATTCCCTCTTTCACCCCACAGACTCAACCCGATGACCCAAATTCCCCTGTCCCACAGGTTCAACATGATGAAGCAAAACAACTAAGCCTATCGATTCCAACCGATGAATCAGAACAGCCAACCCCAAAATATTCTACTTCTTTGTCAAATTCAGAGTCTTTGCATCAAACCAATAACCCTTCTTGTGGATCGGTCGTGCCGGGGTCGTTCGATAATCACGAACAAACGAACATTGCTTTACCTGCGGTTGTAGATCAAGAGCTTTCGTTTGGTGATGCTGCCAAACTCCAGAAATACCAACAACTTGACGCTGATGGTATCAAGCTCAAGAAGCCAGAACTACGGGACTGGGCGGCATTAGAAATCGCCCCTTATATTCGGACTTACCGCAAGAGTGGCTTTATTCTCACCGGTGGCAATGATGTATCGGGCGAATTTGCAATTTATGTCGCCAAACAGAACTGTCGCAAAGGGCAAGAACCAACCATCGCATTCGGTTTTAACGTCATCAACAAATGCGAGGCTGACCCACGGAACTGGCAGAAGTTGGTGGCATGGGTTAGGGAGTGGCAGCATCATCGGCACACAGGCCAGACGGCGAATGTTGCTGCTGCTGTTAATCACCAGCAGCAAATTGAACGCATTCGACAAGCTGCTAGTACGAAATTTGAGCTTTAAACACTCTTAATTTAGCTTGATAGGGTTTTACTCACATTCTCTCATTCAGCCCTATTACAAGTCCATATTCTGCCTTTAGGAGCAATTTATGATTACACCATCCAAGTTGGAAAAAGGTATTACACTACTGCAAACTCACTTCAACCGCGAATTATGCCCACAGGCGATCGCTATTTGGTCAGAGTACCTCAACGAGCATCTAGATGACGAAACATTCACGCTTGCTGTCAAACAGGCAATTCTCAGCCTTGATTTTTTCCCCAATGCCAAGAGACTGGTTGAGTTTGCTACTCCCAGCAAGGAAGTCCAGGCGATCGCTAATTGGCAAAATATCATCGCTGCTGCCAAAACTTCTAATGAACAATGGCAACAAGAAATTCTTCAATCCTTGGCACAACAAGCTCACATAGCACTTACAGCTATCGGTGGTTTACAAACGGTTGCTCTAGCTGACGAGTGGCAACTTAATAAGCTGGAGAAAAAATTCGTTACCATCTACTGCGAATCTCCCAGTGATGTCAAGTTTCTCCCTCCCACACCAACCAAATCTCATAAGCCACATCTGACTGATTTTTCTCCATCCGAACAAGAACCTATCGATTTGTCCACCAAAACACCACAGATTCGTCAAATTTTAGAAAACCTCAGTCTCCGTTCAATAGGTGTTGAAATTCCCATTCAACAAGTCTACGCTAATAACTTTGCTCGATATGATTGGCAGATTGATGACAATCGTTTGCACTTTTTTCTCAACATGGATGAAGACAATAAAAAAGAGTTTTTAGCTAAGTTCCATTTTGCGATAAAAACTAAATCAAACTGGCATTCACCTCAATCCATTTTTGATGAAATTAGTAGCTACAAAACTCCACTTCCCGAAACTGATTTTAAGGCTGTAGCTCGGCAATGGCTTACAGAAGAACAACAGCAACCACCCGAACATACATTTCAAAATCCTCACTCGCTATTACAATGAACACAACCTATCAACAACTCCTCCAACGATGGGCTACTCTTGCTCCCGACGAATGTCTAACGACTGAACGCGATTACAACTTCAAAGTCCGAATTCTACCAACAGTTGAAAAGCGCAATTCTTCCGATGCTTGGCGAAGAGTTAGTTCTGAAAACATCAAGTGGCGATTGTCCACTGGTGAAGGTCTTATCTTACCTCAATTAAATTTTGTTTTGCTCACAGTCATGCACCAGTGCGCTGTTCGACAGACTAATATTCAGTTCACTTTTAACGAGCAAGGAACTACCGCCGCTATTTGTCGCGGTTTACAGTCACAACTGCATCTTCATCCGGCAATCGCTGCACTTGATGCCTATGTTCAATTATTGCAGTTTTAGAACTGAATACAGAACTCTGAATTCTGAATACTTTAACTATCAATTCTGGTTCCTAACTCCTGACTTCTTCTTTTAATGTCAATTTTCTCTGAAAAACACTCCTGAAAATGATTGATTTAATAGCAAGAATATTGTAAAATATTCTCATTAATTAAAGTCAATCTAGCTTCACAGACATAGACTTTAAAACCATACTTTTGCACTATTAATATTACGAACAGAACTTGTTTGTCCTACATTTAGTGAATACAAGCCTCGAAAATTAATTCAAAATGGTAACAACACACGCACTACTGACTTTCAAAGAACTACGAGAGAAATGCTTACGATATCTTCAAGAAGTTACCGCTATCTGTGTAGGTGGTTTTACCAAACAGAATACATGCGTCAGTCGTCAGAATTCAGAATGAATTCTGTACGACTGGCGGATGAATAATCGGGTTTAAGACCCCTACCAAATTTTCAATTTGGTGGTCTTGATTCTGACTCCTGAATTCTGACTCCTGAATTCTGACTTCTGAATTCTGACTTCTGAATTCTTCTTCAATAATCCTGATCCAGACTTTTTGAATGACGAGTTTTCGATTATTTATCAAGACTTACGAAGCCAGAAAATTGCTGGCAATCATCAAGATTTAGTAAACGCATTCTGGAGCGCTGTTTTCGAGATGGAACACAAACAAAAACTCTTACCTAATTCACTGGTTGTTCTTCACAACAGACTTTGCAGAATTATCAAATTCTGCCATAAATACCCTGTTCAAATCGATTACAGAGTTTTTACCAAACATGGTAATGGCAAGCTTAAATCAATTAAATACTCAACAATACTCAACAAGCCAATCCAACGAGTTCTACTAATTGACCCTCTCACTAAAAATTTATGACTACCACAATCATCAAAGCAATCAGCCTACATCTGCCTTGGGCATCTCTCATCCCAATGGGACTAAAGAAATACGAAACTCGTTCTTGGGCTACCAGCTACACTGGCCCGTTGTTAATTTGCGCTGCTAAAAAAACTAGCAGAGAACAAAAGCTGTATCATCAATATTTCCTCAACAAATATCAACAGCTACTCACTGACACTGACAACTACATAGAGTGGGATGATTTACCTTTTGGTTGTGCAGTTGCTCTGGTTGACCTGACAGCTTGCATACACATGACTCCAGCATTCATCAGCGAACAGTCGGAAGCTGAGATTGATTCTGGAGATTGGCGCGAGGGTCGGTTTGCCTGGAAGTTGGACAATATCAGACGTATTGTACCTGCAATTCCTATCACTGGTAAGCAGGGATTGTTTGATGCCGAAGTTGATGCAACCTACTGCTTGGAGACAGTCGCATGATATCTGTCCTCTCACTTTTCTCTGGTATTGGCGGACTTTGCCATCACGGTATTACTGCGGCGGGTTTGTCTCACAAGTTCCAGGTGAGGCAATTTGTCGAAATATCCCCCTATTCGCAATCGGTACTGCGTCATGAACAACCAACAATCCCAATCCATCCAGATATCACTAACTACTATTGTGAGCGATACCAGTTCGACATCGTGGCAGGAGGTTTGCCTTGCCAGGGTACAAGCAATGCAGGCAATCGACAAGGGCTTGCTGATTTCAGATCCGCACTCTGGACTGAACAGTTCCGCATCATTGAATCCGACAGACCAGCGATCGCACTCATCGAAAACCCCACAGGGCTACTCGCTAGAGGAATGGCAACTATCCTCAAAGACCTTTCCCAAATCGGGTATGTATGCGAATGGGAAACTATTCCCGCGTACTGCCTTGGACTGCCACACAAAAGAGAGCGAGTTTTCATCATTGCCTACCCCAATGGCTTATTCCACCGTCAACAGCCGACCCCCTGGGCAAACCAAGTTAGAAATCACATTGAGAAAGTGCGGCTCTCTGTTGAAATCCGAAGCTTTGAACCCGGATTTTGTGCGGTGGCTCATGGGATTCCCGTTGGGGTAGCTAAAAATATCCCTGGTAACTATGATGCTCGTCGTGCTTACGGTTTGAGTTGTTCTCCACGACAAGCTGCTGTTGCTTGGAAACGCATTGATTATCTGTGCAGTCTTTTATCTCAACAAGAGGCAATCTTATGAATAACCTCATCAACACCCTAGAATCCTGCTGGTACATCTCCCCTCCCTGGGGAAAACAAATCCCGCCGATGGTCATCTGCCTGCTGGAGCGGGTTTATCTGCCTAAGTTTAATGCTTACGGCTACTGCTGTGGCGTGGAATGGGGCGATAATATCTGGAATTACTCAATTGCCCTGGATAACGAGACTATTTGGGCTTCTGGAATTGAGATGATTCCCACTGGGCAAATTCAAGCTGTTCGTGTTGAAAAACCAGCGTTTACACTGGGAGAACTGGTCAGCTTTCGCCTCGCTGGTGATGGGCCCAAAATTCGCACTGTTTTGGGGCTACAGTTAATCAACGGCTCTTGTTTCTACGGCGTTGAGTGGCGATCGCCTGTTTTGCAAGCACCAGGAGATAAACCCGTCTGCATCTTTCCTCAGTCAGCTAAAAAGCCTAAGTTCATCAGTAGCCTTGCCTGGGTTACTGATTACGATCTAATAGGGGTGTAGTATGACTATCTACACCTCATACTACGCAGGCACAATCATCGGTGAACCTTTGTCAATCTCCCTCTTTCCTCCCAAAGGCTGGAAAGGCAAGCACTTACCACTGTTCGCCCCGACTCCTGAATTACTCAAGTGGTGGAAAGCATCAGCCAAAGATGCCGCCGCACAACAGGAGTACAAGCGACAGTTCCGCGATATTCTCGACTCTCGGCAGCAGCTGATTGAACTCTGGGCTAACAAACAGAAAGACAATCCTAGAGATATAACGCTGTGCTGCTTTGAGAAATCTGGGGATTTCTGCCATCGGCATCAGGTTGGAGAAGAAGTAGTACAAAAGTATTTAGCAAACCAGTGGGGTGGTGAGGTGGCTTTGTTGGCTAGGGGTATCGATAAATCCTATACCCCCGCTTCAGCATCAGGTAATCAATATCATAACGTCTCAACCACAGCACAACAGAACAAAATTCCCATCAACTCCACCTTTCCGCCTATCGTTAAATCGCTGTTGTCCAAATGCCACGACGCTGGTTATCCGGTGGTGTGCGATCGCCTCTCTTGTGGCTACTTCCGGGTATCTCTGCGCGGAGAAGATTTAGGCGAATGGTCGGAGTTGGGAGTGCTAAGAGTGCTTTCGGGGTTGTGCCATGAGTTCTATCGTCTTCGATTGGTTCCTTCGTTAGCTACTGCTGCGGTCGCTGCCGATGAAAAGAACGCGACGGCTGATGTTGCAGTTTCACAGATTGCCGCACAACCTGAATCCCCCGAACTGATTACAAGGCTGTCCAAGCTAGAGGGGGAGGAATTAGCCCAAATTCAGAACTGGTGCAAATCTATCAAAAACCAGATGTTCCCCTCAATCTCTCAATACGCAGATGGTCGAATGGAATTGCATCTGCGGCGATTCGTTAGTCTCACTGGTGCCAAGTCAGGTAAGAAGGCTGAAGTGAAGGTGGTTGAGCCAGGGCGTTACGCTGGTGCAGAGGTCATTGAGGCGTTGGGCGAGAAGCTGCTGCCGGATTTTCACCAAGCGCTCGTTTTGTTTTACCCAGCCGGGACACAAATCAAAGTACATCGGGATTCGCCGGCTTATGCTTCGGGGGCAGCGCAAATCAATATATCTGGCCGGGCGCGGTTCTCAGTCTCCGGGTGTCAGGACACTCGGCGCATGGAGTCTTACTGGTTGGAGGAAGGCGATTGTATTGCTTTTGATAACAAGCAGCCGCATGGAATTGATCGGGTGGTGTGCAATCGCTGGTGTGTGTGTTTCTTTAGGCTCAAGCCGGATTGTTTGGAGGGGGTTGGGGTTGAGCAGTTGAGTTTGGTTTAGGCACACTTAACAATTGAGTTTCTCCCATAAAGGGTATTTATATGGAAAAAATTCGGTATAGTATCCGAATAAAGAGCTAAAAAAGAACTTTCAGTATATTCAGACAAAAGTTCGTTGTAATGCTTGATATATTAAGATTGAGAAAAAGATTATACGAAAACTTTTTGTATAAAAAATAGTTAGCCTTGTGTCAGCGGCAACCGGAAGTTTTTATGAGAGATAGTGCTTCAATAAGAAGAGCCGTTGTGTCAGACGCTGAAGTAATTTCTGTAGTACACGTCGCATCAAAACAGGCAGCGTACAGAGGACTTGTGCCAGCGTCGATTCTCTCGGAGCTTTCCGCGCCTCAAGCAAACGCCAAACGCCAGGAAAGGTGGCGCAAGGTTTTGGCGAACGATGAGGGCGACGTTTTTGTCGCCGAGCTTGGTGGACAGGTCGTCGGTTTTGTGAGTTCGGGTACTACACGTGATAATGAAAGGCTCCAAAAGGCTACGGGAGAGATATATGCCATCTACGTTTCTCCCGATCAGCAGCGGGCCGGTATTGGCCGAAAGCTGATTGGCGCTGCATTGCGTGGGCTTGAGAAGCGAGGGTTCAGTGAGGTAACGCTTTGGACAGCTTTGCCAGATGCTCGAAGCTTTTATGAAGCAGTTGGTTTTCGGTTGGACGGTGCCGAAAAAGTGAGCCCTTTAGTTCCTGGATATTACTTCCAGGTCACAGATGTCCGCTACCGTTGTAAGTCGGATAACAAGGCGGTCGAGACGGATCGCTAAACGCGACCGCTCACCTTGTCCTTATACTGCTTCCTGTCATTGGTGCGGGAGTAGTTGCCAGATAACTTGTGGGGTGTGAATCAATTTACCAATCAAGCTCTAATTATGGCGATTGAAAAACTTGGCATAATAGAAAAATTAGTGAAACCTCTTTGAAATTCGTCAATGCCTGCCAACCGTACATTGCAATCAATTGACTGTACCAGTGAGTCTGAGATGCAGACTCTTGGTGCAACACTTTTGCAGCACGCCACACTATCCAGTGGCATTGACTTGTTTCACTATCACCATATACCCGCAGAGTTACCTTTAAGTGCATCTCAACAGCATTTGATCTTAATAGACCTCTTGCATGAATCAAGAAAACAAAGCAAGTTCATAATTGAGAAGCCCAGCAATCAAGTTGCAACGTAAGCCAAAGCGTCGTCTGCGGTTACGATATTGTTCTTTGAGAATACGAAAAATCT
>JADEXK010000097.1 GCA_015207155.1 Nostocales cyanobacterium LEGE 11386
CCCCTGCTCCCCTGCTCCCCTGCTCCCTTTTTACCTCATCTCGGCTGTCTGCGATGTACGTGCTGTTCGCATTGCTTGGACAAACTGCTCAAATAAGTAGTCAGCATCGTGAGGGCCGGGACTTGCCTCTGGGTGATATTGAACGGAGAATATGGGCAGGGACTTGTGACGTACCCCGGCAACGGTGCGATCGTTGAGGTTGAGGTGGCTGATTTCCACAAGTCCGTCAGGTAAAGAATCTGGGTCAATGGCAAAACTGTGGTTTTGGCTGGTAATTTCTACCCTTTGCTGTAGTCCTGCCGGCTGATTTAAACCACGATGACCAAATTTGAGTTTATAAGTTTCTGCCCCGAGGGCGTGACCCAAAATCTGGTGTCCCATACAAATGCCAAATACGGGTTTTTGGCTTTCAAGCAATGCCTTGGCAGTTTCAATGCCTTCAGTCACTGCGGCAGGATCACCAGGCCCGTTGGAAAGAAAGATGCCATCTGGGTTGTAGTTGAGAATTTCCTCTGGTGGTGTATGAGCTGGAACAACAATCACCCGGCAACCGTAACTGACTAGGCGGCGCAAGATATTGCGTTTGACACCAAAGTCAAGGGCGACAACAGTGAAAGCTTCCCCAACATTTGGCACGGATTTTGCGTTGAATTCCCAAGCGGGAATTGTGGGATCTGACCATTCATACACCGTAGGGGTGGTAACTTGGCGCACCAAATTTGAACCAGCCATGCTGGGTGCTCCCTGTACCTGCTCGAGTAATTCCGCTTCATCCAGAATTTCTGTAGAAATGCCACCATTCATGGCTCCGAACATGCGGATTTTGCGGGTGAGAGCACGGGTATCGATACCGTAAATCCCTGGTATTTGGTGCTGATTCAGGTAATCAGGTAAGGATTGTGTTGATCGCCAGTTACTTGGTTGGTAACAAATATTGCGAGCGATCGCTCCTTGCACTTGCGGCCGATCTGATTCTTCGTCTTCAAGATTGACGCCAGTATTTCCCAGTTCAGGATAGGTAAAAATGACAATTTGACCGCAGTAACTAGGATCAGTCAGGACTTCTTGATATCCAGTCATGCCAGTGTTGAATACCACTTCTCCGATTGTGGTTCCCGTCGCACCAAAAGACCAACCGTGATAAGTGGTTCCATCTGCCAAGACAAGTAGAGCAGGTATTGTGTCAGACAGGGGCATAGTTGATGAAATTAAAATAGGACTTGGGAATTGGGCATGGGGCATGGGGCATTGGGGAAATATGAGTAATTCTCTCTGCTCCCTTGCTCCCTAGTCCCTTTTACAGGTCAACAGTTAATAGTGAGCAGACTTTAGTCACCAATTTAGTTAATACTGCGAATGTTAATTATCCCATGAGTTCAGGATTTACTTGTTTTGGTGGGAATTAATTAAAAATTAAAAATCAAACAGTTAAAATTTATCAAGGGGAATCAGTGGCAAAAGTAGATTTGCAGTCCCTTAAGCAGGTAAATTTGAAGTTAATTATGCTTCAGTTTCTTTTATCTCGTGCAACGCTGATTGTTATCTCCAGCACTCTAGTGGTTTTGGGTGTTGCTTGTAATGAAGAAAAACAGACTGCTGGGACTATTAGCAATCAAAATTCTGTAGTCACTGACAATCTGGCAGCATCTCCTGCGGTAGAACAAGCAACACCACCAACTATTCCAGCACCTACAGCACTGCCATCGTTGGCACCGGAAGTAAGTTCTTTTGAACTCGCGCTAGATAAAGCTGTAGGAGCCTGGAGCATCAGCCAATCTGCTCAATCGCCAGATGATTGGAATTTGGTGGCGAGTCAGTTTCAAGATGCGATCGTCCTGATGCGAAAAGTGCCAAAACAAAGCCCTGAGTTTGCTACTGCCCAAACCAAAATCTCAGAATATCGCCGTCAAGTTAAAAATGCTCTCCAGAAAGCCACGCCCCGCCCTGTATCATCACCAAAAGTAGATAATAAAAGCATAGTAGTGGTTGTGCCCCAAGCTAAAACCACACCTCAACCCACCCCAACGCCATCGACATCCATAAAACTGTCACCAGTAAAGCCTATTTTTTCTGCCTCAGAATTGCAGTCTCCTGAAACAGCAGTTTTTATTGCCCCGATCAAACGCCGAATTGGTGGAACGCCAATTGTCGAAGTAACCTTCAACAACCAACGGCAATTCGAGATGATTGTGGATACAGGAGCCAGTGGGACAGTAATCACCCAACGCATGGCCAATGCCTTGGGAGTAGTGCCAGTGGGGACAGCTAAGGCAAATACCGCCAGTGCCAAAGCTGTAGAATTTCCCGTTGGCTATGTTGATTCTATGGCAGTTGCTGGAGTCATGGTCAACAAAGTAGCAGTAGCGATCGCAGGTGCAGAACTAGAAACCGGACTTTTAGGGCACGACTTTTTTGGCAACTACGATGTCACCATTAAACGTGATGTCGTGGAATTTCGCCCCCAGTCACACTCGGAAATTAATCCTGGAGGAACTGAACTAGCTGTTCCAGTTTTTCCCAAGGGGAACCACTCTGGAGAATTTCCCTAGCCACACTCACACCTTGGGCATGATCTAACAACGGAACTACACCCGCCACTTGCAGTGCCAATGAGGCATTTAATGCCACAGCGTCCTGTTGTGCCTGAGTTCCCTTACCTTGTAGCACTGCCTTGAGAATTACTGCATTTTCTTGAACATCCCCACCCCGGAGTGCCGCTATGGGAGCAGTCGTGATGCCTACTTCCTGGGGATTCACAGTAGTTAACCGTACCTCATCTCCAGATAAAATTGCCAGATCAGTTAAATCACTTAAACCAGCCTCATCGAGTCTTTCTCGCCCATGCAGAACTATTGCTTTTTGTTTACCCAAATTGTGTAAAGCTTGGGCAACAGTTGCCAAAAGTTTAGGAGTAAATAGCCCTACCACCTGAGCATTCGGACGCAAGGGATTGACTAAAGGCCCCAGTAAATTAAACACGGTTCGCACTTTTAAAGTCCGACGCAAAGAAGCAACGGCCTTCAGGGCTGGATGCCAACCAGGGGCAAACAAAAACGTGATCCCCACCTCATGTAGTGCTGCTTGCACTTTGTCACCAGAGGCACTGAGATTTACTCCCAAAGCTTCCAAAACATCGGCACTTCCTGTAAGACTTGATGCCGAACGATTACCATGTTTCGCAACGGGTACACCATGGGCAGCAGCAACAAAGGCGACTGCTGTGGAAATGTTAAAAGTTGATGACCCGTCGCCGCCAGTACCACAGGTATCAATGACAGTGGGAAGTGGGCTTGCCGTGAGCGTAGTCGTACGGGAGGGGTGAGTAGGAAGTGGGGAAGATTGGGATTGTAATACTTCAGCCATCCCAGTCAACTCCTCAGCAGAAACACCTTTCAAGTTCAGCGCTGTTAAAATTGCTCCTGATAATTCTGGCGGAACGGCTTCGGTTAACCACCCTTGCATCAATTCAGTGGCTTGAGCGCGGGATAATGATTGACCATCCATTAATTGTTGCAGCAAGACATACCAGCTAGCAGAAGATTCTTGAGCAGGGATTGGGGAAGTAGTCATAATTATGTTTTTTGTAGGATGTAGCTCTATCGCTGTTCTGGGAGCTATCCTACCTCAATGGATTACCTATTTTTAACTGGAAAACTGAGATGTTTTCTGCTGAGGTTTATTTGGCAACTCTTGAGATGACGCTTGTCTAGCTAGTTTTATCGCGCTCAAAAAAATAACCTCCAGGGTGAAGACACCGCAGGAGGAGATGAGCAAAGACATGTTAATAGTGGACTAGTCTAAAAATAAATTTATCTTTTTGCTAAATCCATTCCCTCCCTCGGAAGGAGAGGTGGAGTTTAAGTTTGTCAGTAATCAAGAATACAAATTACCTAATCTCATTGCTTTAACTCATCGCATAGCTATGAAAACATGGTTACGCTCGTTGTCATAGCTGTGGTATTTCGAGTCATTAGTTATTTTACTTGGATTGAGAAAAATAGCCCTTACTCAAAATTTTTTATTATTTATGATGACCTAATTATTTATCAGATTAAAATCCAAAAAAAGTTTAGTTATCATGTCAAAACGAAGTAGTGGATTTCATCATAAAAAACCTATAATAACCAACATAAATATTATTGAAAATGCTTATTAACTTAAGATTTTAGAATATTAAATATTTGAAAATTAATGAATAAATAATCTTTTCATGTCAGGAGTTCAGTACTAATATTTTGTATGATTATCATTGCCACAATATTTAAATATTCCCTTAATTAAAGGTTTTTAAAATAAAGCTGTACAATAAACATAGATGCCGATGGCTCATGCCTAAATCTATTCTGCACTCAAGTTTTTGCATGTAGAGGTAGGTAAAGAGCAGCATAACTGTAGGCAAAGGGAATATCTCGTAAAATCCGCCCTGAGAAGAGTTAAAAACTCTGGGGCGTTAAAGTTTGGAATCTCCACAATTAACACGATTTGAGTGGATTTGCGGCTAGGCTGGTCAATCAGCCAAGTCGATCTATTGCCAATTTACCCAAAAGCATTTCCAGATTTAAAATCTAGAGGAGTCAATGACTATCACTAATTTTACCAAACCAGAAAATGCATATAAACGCCCTGAAGAGGAACCTCATTTACCAGGGAAAGTCCTGATAAAAAATGGCATCAAAGGTGAAAATCCCAAAAAACGGGAGCCTATATCCGACAGTTCTCTGATCAAAGATTTAAATCGTGGTCGAGTAGCTATTTTTATTGATGGCGTTAGCCTATTTCATACAGCTTTACAACTCGGCATGGAAATCGATTATCTCAAATTGCTTTGTCGTTTAACTGCTGGTTCGCGGTTGCTACGTGCTTTCTTTTACACGGTGGTTGATATTTCCCGACCAACGACTACACGTCCTCGCACTAATGATAAACAACAAGGTTTTCTCTTTTGGATGCGTCGAAATGGTTACCGTGTAGTTACCAAAGAAGTACAACTGGCAGATCATACCAAAAAACACAATTTGAATGTAGAAATTGCTGTTGATATGATCACTTTAGCTCCCTACTACGATACTGCAATTTTAGTCAGTGGAGATAGAGATTTGGCTTATGCTGTTAATGCTGTCACTAGTACAGGATCTCGGGTTGAAGTTGTGAGTTTAAGAGCTATGACCAGCGACAGTTTAATTGATGTTGCTGATTATTTCCTTGATCTCGATAGCATTAAACAATACATTCAAAAGGATTCTCATTTAGGCTATAGTTATCGGGCGCTGTCCAATTCCCATCTGTAAATTCTCATTGTGAATCCATCTAATTTTACATTCATGACTGCCAGACCTGTATCAGGTTAATGGAGTAGAATGACAAACCAGGGAATTACTCTGCGTATTTTATTTAATCCTAATTGAGATGGATATTTTAATTGTTGAGGATGAACCGGAAATTGCTCAATTAATCCAACTTTCTTTGAATAAAGAAGGATTTTCCTGTCGCATGAGTCGCGATGGAGTCAATGCCCTGCGGATGTTTCAGGAGCAAGCACCAGATTTAATCATTTTAGACTTAATGATTCCTGGGTTAGATGGACTGGAAGTTTGTGCGAGGATTCGCCAGCAACCCGGTGCCAAAGACCCCTATATTTTGATGCTGACAGCGAAGGGTGAGGAAATCGATCGCGTGATTGGCCTATCCACTGGTGCTGATGACTACATGGTTAAACCCTTCAGCCCCAGAGAATTAGTTGCTAGGGTGCGGGCATTATTGCGGCGTAGTCTCCGCCAAGGGGGACAGCATCAGATGAATCGTACTCAACATTTTATAGTTGATTTAGACCAACGCACTGCCAGTCGTCAGATGAATTCCCAGCCAGCAGAAAATTTGGACTTAACTACCTTGGAATTTAATTTATTAAGCACCTTTGTCAGCAATCCTGGTCGAGTGTGGAACCGCACTCAGCTAATTGACAAACTTTGGGGCGATAATTTTTTTGGTGATGAGCGTGTGGTTGATACTCATGTAGCGCGGTTACGAAAAAAAATTGAGCCTGATCCGGCTAGTCCCACTTTTATTAAAACTGTAGTTGGGGTAGGGTATAAATTTGAAGATTCTCCGGTAGCGTGAGGATGTTTAAGATCGGCTGGCGTTGGACAAAATCCTTACCTTTGGCATCGCGCCTCTTTTTATCTCATCTAGTAGTCATGATGGTGGGATTAATTAGTCTTGTGATCATCAGCAAAGTCTCTTCTCCCCACCTTTTTATTCTGCATTTGGAAAGATTAGAAAATAGA
Organism: Nostocales cyanobacterium LEGE 11386; assembly: GCA_015207155.1. Lineage (GTDB taxonomy): Bacteria > Cyanobacteriota > Cyanobacteriia > Cyanobacteriales > Nostocaceae > LEGE-11386. The sequence continues at coordinate 6,285 of JADEXK010000097.1, forward strand.
GGGATGAGATTAATTAATATCCGCACTCAATTAGTTCAAGTATTTGAAACTGCTTGGCGACGAAGTACTATTTGGTCTGTTTTAGTTGGTAGCACTGCTGCGGGAGGATTAAGTTACTGGGTATCTAGACGGATTATGCTACGGTTGACAGAGATGGAACAAATTACGCAAAAGTTTGCGGCTGGTCAACTAGAAGCACGGTTACCTCTGTCTGATATTCCAGAACTCCAGCGATTAGGTACTAGTTTTAATCGAATGGCAGCCAGTTTAGAAGGGGTTGAAGCGCGGCGGCGAGAATTAATTGGAGATATGACCCATGAACTGCGGACACCATTAACAGTTGTACGCGGTTATTTAGAGGAACTCGCCGATGGACAAATGGAACCTTCTCCGGAAATTTATCGACGGTTGGCCAAGGAAACTAAACGCTTAGAGCGGTTGGTTAACGATTTACAAGAACTTTCCAAAGCAGAAGCGGGTTATCTGCCAATTAATATCCAACCTGTGAATTTGTTTCCTTTATTCGAGTCATTAGTGGAGAAATTTAGCGACCAGTTGTGGGAAGATGGCCCTGTTTTACGTTGGGACTGTCCATCCTCACTACCTTTGGTATTGGCAGATATTGATCGCACAGAACAGGTACTAGTCAATTTACTGGGTAATGCAGTACGCTACACAGTTCAAGGTACAATTACTCTGCGTGTTTGGACTGAAGCAGCTAAACTTTGGATTGCAGTTGTGGATACGGGGATTGGCATTGCCTCAGAGGATTTACCTCATGTGTTTGAGCGCTTTTGGCGCGCTGACCAATCACGCGATCGCCATTCTGGAGGTACAGGGATTGGTTTAACCATCACCCGCCGTTTAGTGGAATTGCAAGGCGGTGAGATTTATGTAGAAAGCGAACTGGGAATTGGCAGCACATTTTGTTTTTTCTTACCTTTAGCATAAGTGAGGATATTTCGTTAGTGTTGCTTCAATAAAGATATAATTTTCGACTCAATCAGTGGCAGCTAAAGTTTATGAACACTGTTTATGTTTCGGATTTAGACGGGACATTACTTGGAGATAATGCAATTCTTTCTTCGTTCACCAAGAAAGTTCTTCACGAACTATTGCATCAAGGACTAAAGTTTACTGTAGCTAGTGCGCGTAGCGTTGTTTCTATGCAAGTGATGCTGAAGGGTTTGAATCTTCATCTGCCGGTTATCGAATTTAATGGTGCTTTTATTTCTGATTTGGATTCTGGCAGACACGAAATCATTAATTCTATTTGTCCTGATGTAGTTGAAAGTACCTACAAACTTATTCTTGAGTTCGGCTGTGTTCCGTTTGTATCTAGTTTTAATGGTACAGAAGACTGTGCTTATTATAAAGATGTAATCAACGATGGTATGCGTTGGTACCTCAATGATCGCCTAACAAGCAAAGACCGAAGATGGCGAGCAATTGAAGATTTGACTTATTCTTTCCGTGATCAAGTCGTTTGTCTGACCGTGATTGGTCACGCACAGCAACTGCTCGAACTTCAAGGTGCGATTATTCAAAGACATGGGACTAGCACAGAGACACACTTGATGGAGAACCAATACTCTCCGGGGTGGTACTGGTTAACAATTCATGACTGCAAAGCGACTAAAGACCAAGCTATTCGGACTCTGGTAGAGAATTATGGGTTAGGGGAAAGTGAGATTGTAGTCTTTGGAGATCAAATTAATGACATTAAAATGTTCAAAATTGCTGATCATGCCATTGCGGTTGCTAACGCAGATGTCGAACTCAAGCGTTACGCGTCATTGGTAATTGGCTTAAATACGGAGGATAGCGTTGTCAAATACATTCGTCAGGATTGGTCGAACAGACTGCTAGACGACAATCATTTAAAAAACCGTTTTGGTGTAGCCGGAGTTTCTCAAGGTAGGCGAATATGCACACTGTAATTACACCTGAAAAAATCGAGTTGCCACCTGGCACAGTTGTCAGGATGTTGGGATCTTGGCAGGACTATCAAGTATTGAGTCAGCAACTTGGAGATCGCTGCTCCCCTCGCATTAAATATCGACCTGGAGAGATTTTGCTAATGGCACCGCTACCAGAGCATGGAAGGGATGCGAGCTTGCTGGGATTGATAGTAACAGCTTTACTTGACCACTTAAACCGCACATACGACTCATTTACGCCCATCACTATGAGCTTGCCAGAAGTCGGCGGTATTGAGCCTGACTTTTGTTTTTATATTGAAAACTGGAGAGCAGTAGTAGGTAAAAAGAGAATTAATTGGGAATTAGATCCACCACCTGATTTAGTGATTGAAGTAGATGTTACTAGCTATACCAATATTGATGACTATCTTCCTTATAAAGTACCAGAAGTTTGGCTGTTAAAGAATAAGCAGCTATTAATTTATAGATTACAGGGTGAAAATTACGTAATTACAGAAAGCAGCTATCTTCCTAACGTCAGAGAAATTGTGCAGCAATGCCTCCAAATTGTAAATGAGCAAACAACAAGTGAGGCGATTAGGTGGTTGAGGAGCTTTTTGCGTGGAAGTTAATCCTAGTCTAGACATGCACAACAGCATAGAGGAAGAGTTCATAGATGGTGTACTTTACACCACCTATGAGAACAACCAATTTATGGCACTAATTTAGGTTGTTTCTGCCAACACCCAAGTGGTGTAAATATCCTCCATAAATCTTCTGTAACGACGAGTTCCGCTCTGATTTTTCAGTCTTACCTTCAGGGTAGTGATATAAGTTCCATTCATTACCTGATGGCCATAACCTAAAACTTGACCAACCTGTCCTGTTTTTTGATGCAGGGCATAATCTCCGATATTCAGCATGGTTTTGATTCCCTACTTACTAAATTGAGTGTTTGATGTTGGAATATTGGTGCGTGAAAGTAATTTTCTCAAGCTTGATAAGTTAAGCTGCTATCTGAGGTTGTTTCTCAGTTTTAGCCAGTAAATGAGTGTAGAGGTCAGTTAAATGAGAAGCTACACTATTCCAGCTAAAAGCAATTTCTACTCGTTTGCGACCTGCTGCACCTAATCGGTCTCGCCAAGTGGGGTTAGTTAAAATCCGGTCTATCGCAGCAGCAAAAGCTACTTCGTGTTTAGGTGGTGCTAGTAATCCTGTAACTTCGGGTACGACGGTAAATTGCAATCCGCCAACATTACTTGCTACTACAGGAGTTTCACTAGCCATGGCCTCAATAGCTACTAAACCAAAAGGTTCATAGTGACTGGGGACTACGCAGACATCAGCAGCAGCATAGTAAAAGGGAAGAACAGTATCATCTAAACGACCGGGAAAGGTTGTACAAGCTTGCAGCCCTAATTGGTCAACAATATTGGCAATGCGATCGCGTTCAATGCCATCACTTTGCTCTGGACGACTACCACCCCCAATCACTAACTGGAGGTTAGCTTTACCTCTTAAACTAGATTCAGCAACGGCTCTTACCAAGGTTTCAATCCCCTTACGGCGATCAAAACGACCAACGTAGAGAACCATTTTGGCATCAGGTGCAATCCCTAATTTTTCTCGTGCGACACTGCGTTCAATTCCCCCAAACTTATTTATATCTGTACCACAGGGAATCATTTCAATTCGCCCTTTTTGAGAAACCAATATCCGCATATGTTTCTGTTCTTGCGGACTGGTGGCAATCACACGATCTATTGTTTCTAAACAGGCTTGTTCTACAGCTAATCGTTGAGCTGCAATAGCGGGAACTTCGCCAATACTTCTGTATTTTATGGCTCCTAATGAGTGGTAAGTATGCACCTGAATCAACGGTTGCAACTTTTTCAATTCCATACCTACCCAAGCAGATAACCAGTAGTTGGTATGAATTAAAGAGTAAAGAAAACCTTCACGTTGCTGGAATTGCTGGAATTGGACAACGAATTCAGGTAAATAGTCAAATAAATTATCTCGCCCGATGAACTTAGCTGGCCCAGCTTTTAGCCGAATAGTACGATAATTAGGCCCATGTTGAACAATGGCGGCTTGTTCAGGACTACTGCGGCGTGTGAACATATCTACTTGCCAACCAAGCTTTGCTAATGCGTTACCTACTTGACGCACATAAACGTTTTGACCGCCAGCTTCTTCTTGACCGATTGCGATCGCAGGATCACCATCCACAGAAATCAGCGCAATACGATGTTTTGTACTCTGGAACATAGTAAGCGTTACCTCAAGGCAAATAACCCTGCCTCAGATGCCAGACACAAAGTTAATATTATCCTTGCTTCAGGATCGAGAGCAGGTAAAACGAAGCGCAAAGTTACCAGCCAAGGATACTGACGAGAACAAGGCATTTCTTGTTAAAAATGCTGCTCGTTCAATCTCCTCTCAATGCCTACGAAGTTAGCTGACGGGCTAGGACTGAGAGATGTCCTTCTCTAATTGGGTGAAGTCTTGAGCTTAAAGTCTTCACTTTTCTTGGAGATAAGCCCCAAATTTGGTTCCTCCGCTCCTGGCTTACCCTGATGAACAAATTTTGTAGGATAAGCAATGAATTAGGCAGACCGACTTATGCTTTTTTGAAGTTAACGTAGCATCGTCAATTATGTCAAGGTAGTGAATAATCATTTTTTATCTATAATTTCTGGGGAAATTAGGTTTTTATCCTTGATTTATCAGGTTTAAGGGTCAATTGATTCTAGGTAAATTATCCATCCAAAGGAAGAGATGAGAGTAATATATTCCTTTTTTTATATCTTGAACCTACCCCATATCTCACCAAGAAATAAATTTTTTGGCTGATGGCTCAAGTCCACTTTAGTGGACTTGAGGTTTAGTCATCCTGAGATGACTTTTTTACTATTAGCCTCATGTGAGAAACATCAGGCTGTCTGTGATACTGGTGCTAGATTATCAGTTTTTCAAGTAATTGAGAGAGAGAATAGAGAAGAGTATGGGAATACAGCGATTATAGTTTTGTCGAAAAATACCTAAATATTTATGTTGAGATACTTGTATCTTAATTCAGCCTTACTTAGCTTGTTCTTGCTAAACCAAGATGTTAATGTATAATTCAAGATAAGCTAGAGTAAGTCAGCCTAATCCAGCACGTTATAGCGCATAAAGCTGGAGCGGAGGAACCAAATTGTGGGGCGTATCTCGAAATCGATTGTGAAAAAGATTTGAGGTTTGAGATAAAAAAACCTCGAATTCCCAATCCAAAATCGATAAGAGGGGGGCATCTCTCAGCCCTAGCCCGTCAGCTAACTTCGTAGGCATTGAGAGGAGACTGAAGAGACAGCATTTTTTTAATGTTTTGATCTCATCAGTGTCCGAGGCTGGTACTGCTCGGTTTTTTGTACCCGCACTGAGTTCTGTTGAGGTCAGTAATGATATTGCAATTAAATTTAGCAGCGATAATTGCGATCGCTGGACAAACTGCTTGGAAAAAAGCCAAACCTGTAGTTGCAAGAGATGTCTTTATCCTACCTGCCTTAGGGTTTTTAGGAATTATTCTGTTGTGGTGGGTTGTAGCATTGCTCAATCATGAATTAATGCCTACTCCACCGGAAGCTTTGATTGCCAATCTTGATTATATATTAAACCCTTTTTATCAAAGAGGGCCTGGTAACTTAGGAATTGGTTGGTTGTTGATAGCCAGTTTAAAACGGGTATTGATTGGTTTTTTATTAGGCGCGATCGTGGCGATTCCCTTGGGATTTCTCATTGGGATGTCTAAATCAGCCATGTTAGCATTTAATCCCATCATTCAAATTTTTAAACCTGTATCACCTTTGGCTTGGTTGCCTATTGCTTTGGCTATCTTTAATTTGGCAGATCCTTCCGCGATTTTTGTAATTTTCATTACCTCTTTATGGCCAACAATTATTAATACTGCCTTGGGAGTTGCCAGCGTTCCCAAAGATTATTTAGATGTGGCACGAGTACTAGAAATGCCCCGTTGGCGGCGAATTACAAAAATTATTTGGCCTGCAAGTTTACCCTATATTTTCACAGGTTTACGTATTAGTTTAGGGATTGCTTGGCTAGTCATTGTTGCAGTAGAAATGCTCACAGGTGGTGTCGGTATTGGCTTTTTTGTTTGGGATGAATGGAGTCGTCTCAATCTCAGTTCAGTCTTTTTAGCCGTGCTAGTAATTGGTGTCACTGGATTAGTTTTAGACTTTGCAGTGGGCAAAATCCAAGAATTAGTCACCCACAGACCTACAGCTTTTAAGTAAGTTGCTTGTAGAGAGAAAGGACTAAAGTCCTCATGACAAACGCAATGTAATTGTGCATCTTCACCTGAATTTGCAGAAACATCATTGATTACCACTGGAGCGACAGAAATGGGTGATCATCGTTGGACACGACGAGACTTTATTCAAGGCATAGGAGCAACAACGACTGGGATAGCGTTAGCATCTTGTCGCATTGCTGGAAATACTGGCGCTGGAGGAATGAGTGCAGAAGCCTTAGCAGTTGAACCAGTCGTTAAATCTCAAGACTTAGAAAAACCCAACATTACCGTTGGTTATGTACCTGTTAATGATTGTGCGCCATTTGCGATCGCCTGGAAAAAAGGTTTCTTCCGCAAATATGGTTTGAACGTCACACTCAACCGGGAGGCGAGTTGGGCAACATCCCGGGATGGATTAATTTTTGGTCGTCTAGATGCTTCACCTGTGGTATCTGGTGCTGTCACCAACGCCAGAATTGGTGCTGAAGGCGCACGTCATGCCCCCTTATGTGCAGCGATGACCATTCATCGCCACGGTAACGCCATGACCATGAACAAAGCCATGTGGGATTTTGGGCTACGTCCGTGGTACGAATACCAAAAACAATACGGTGATGGTGCATTAGAAGCCTTTGGGCGCGATTTTCGAGGCTACTTTGCCAAGCAACCCACAGAACGGAAAGTTTGGGCAGTAGTTTTGAGTTCTGCCATTTACGAATACTTTGTCCGTTACTTATCCGCCGCCGCAGGTATTGACCCACTAAAAGAGTTTCGCGTCATTATTGTGCCACCTCCCCAGATGGTGACAAATGTACGAATTGGGGCTATGCAAGCTTATATGGTGGCTGAACCTTGGAACACCAGAGCAATTTCAGGGAACGAAGGCATCGGCTTCACCTTTGCTCAAGGCAAAGAAGTTTGGTTGGGACACCCAGACCGATTATTGGGAGTGATGGAATCTTTCATTGACAATTATCCTAAAACCTATCGTTCCTTGGTCAAGGCAATGATAGAAGCCTGCCAATATTGCAGCAAACCAGAAAATCGCCAGGAAGTTGCCGAATTAATTACAGACCGTTCCTTTACAGGTGCTAGACCCAGAAATCCCAATGCACCCATCGCTAAATTAACCAGTCCAGGAATTATTGGTAATTACAACTACGGTGGATTTGATGGTAAAGACCGCACCATTAAGTCTGCTGATGGCACGATTTTTTTTGATATTCCTGATCACCTGCCGCAATACCCAGGCAATCATTCGACATTCCTTTGGAAATCCCAAAGTATCTGGTTGATGACCCAAGCTGCACGTTGGGGACAAATATCGGAGTTTCCTAAAAATGCTGATGAAATAGCCCAACGCAGTTGGCGAACAGATTTATATCGAGAAATAGCCACGGAAATGGGCATCGAATGTCCTCAGGATGATTATAAAATTGAACCTCCAGAAGTCTTCATCGACAAAATAGGTTTTGATCCTAGTAATCCAGTGGAATATTTAAACAAATTTGCAATTAGAGCTAATGCTCCTACACGTTTTTTCATGTCGTAAATGACAAATTTAAATATTGACTAATAGCTGAAAGTGCTAAGGAGATTTTCATAATGAAAGATATTCCATTAGTAGTAAATCCTGGACACCCTCTTATGTCTCGCCCTAATTTTTTAGAAATTGAAAATTTAGTCAAGGCTTATCCGACACCAGATAAAGGTAATTTTGTGGTGTTAGATGGTGTCAATCTCACCATTGGGGAAGATGAATATATTTCTGTAATTGGTCACTCTGGTTGTGGAAAATCAACTTTACTGAAGATAGTAGCTGGTTTAGAAAAAGCATCTTCCGGCTCAGTTAGGTTGGATGGCAAAGAAATTCGGCAACCCGGAGCCGAAAGGATGATGGTATTTCAGAACTACTCATTATTACCTTGGTTGACTGTGCGCGAAAATATCCGTTTAGCTGTAGATGAAGTGCTAAAAAATGCTAATCGTGCTGAAAAGACTAGCATTGTTAACGAACACTTAGCAATGGTAAACTTAACGGCGGCAGCAGATAAATATCCTGATGAAATATCTGGAGGGATGAAACAAAGAGTAGGCATTGCTAGAGCCTTAGCAACTTGCCCAAAAATGTTACTGATGGATGAACCTTTTGGGGCATTAGATGCGCTAACTCGCGGCAAATTACAACGACAGGTATTAGATATTTGGGAAAACAATCGACAAGCGGTAATGATGATCACTCATGATGTGGATGAAGCCATTTATATGTCCGATCGCATAGTACTAATGACTAATGGCCCATCAGCCACAATTGGGGAAATATTAGAAATTCCCTTTGAGCATCCACGCGATCGCACTGCTATGCGAAACTCTCAAGAATATTTTGAACTCCGCAACCACGCTCTCAATTTCCTCGACAACTACTTTAAGCAGGAAGAGTGAATTTAGACTATGATTATTTTTAGTGGGTAGTCTAATTCAAATTCATCAACACTGGGTTTGAAGCGGAGGAACCAAGTATTTGGGGCTAATCTTCACGAGAGACACTTTCCAGTCTTAGCCCGTCAGCTAACTCCGTCGGCAATGGAAGGAACCCCCAATGCTTTGGCTTTAATACCAGTTGTTATTGGGGTTTTCTCTACCAATTTGAGATTTGAGATTGGGTTTTCGTTACAATCCAAAATCCACAATTCACAAATGGGGACCCTGCTTCTCATTCATTATTCGTTTCCTTGGGGAGAAGTTAAGCTGTGAAAATCAAGCCAATGCTAGCACGTCTGCAAAGTGCAATCGGTCGAGATGACTTAATTGAGCAAATGGTATTATTACCAGAACCCAAAAAACCTTTCTCTCACAACCTGCAAACAATAAAATCTGTTAACTTAATTGTTGGTTATGACGCTTCACCTAATAGTCATACAGCATTAGATATAGCTTTTTGGATTGCTCATCAAACACGTTTAGCGACAAACGTCCAAGTGACAGTACAAGCCGTTCACGTAGTAGAAGATAATCATAACAATCGGCATCAAAATTTATTAAATCTTACCAAACCTCTACCAATATTAGAGTGCCCAATCAACGAAGTATCCAGGTCTGTTACACCTGTTTTAACGCAACCAAAATTAAGGGGAATTACATCACATTTGCTAGAGAAACCTGTAGATACACTGCAACAAGCCAACAAAATTATTTGGCAAGCACAAAGTTTAGCTGAAGAATGGCAAGGATGTTTTAAATCTCATCTGCGGTTTGGTAGTATTGCAGTGGAACTGAAAAAAGTTGTGCAATTAGAAGCTGCTGATATCTTGTTTGTAGGTTGTAAATCTGTTAGTCATCCTCTCATCCAGGCACTTGGTTCTTATTTTCCTTGTGCTGTTTTAGGTATTCCCAATTGTATTGAAGAATAATTACTGATTTTTGTCATACAGAAGAAGGCAAAAAGTGCTGATATCTTGCACCAGTATCTAGACTAGACTGAGAAAACTAGTTATCAGGGGTGTATTCTTCTACACCTGTCCTTGAAAACGGCAATACTAGCGATTAATGTATTTACAAATAATTGTCATAACCTGGTTGCATGTACGTCATATCAAATTGCTAATTTAAAAAATAATTGCAGAATTATTCTTCCCAGTCCTCAATCTCCGTATGTCTACTTTCATTTTGGCTACATTTTTGGTTAGTTTACTTACTGCATCTGGTTGGGCGGCGATCGCTTATCTGTTTCCTCAGCATCATTCCCAAGACTAAGTAGAACCAGGAAAATAATTCAAAGTTTGTAGTAAGGACTTTAGTCCTAATAAAAGGGCTGAGAGCAATTACTACGAACTGAATTTAAATTATTTTACATTGCTTAACATAGTTAAATTTTTTCTCGTTACTTAAGTAAACATGACAGGATGCCTACTGTAGGCTATGCCTTGGCCTTAGCATTACGTAAACCGTAATTTTGCAATCCATCTTGCATATCTCTGGATTTTTTTAATCCACATCATATAATAACTGCATTCAGTTGATTTTTGATGTATCATCCAAGGCTTTCAGGAGTGTTAACAGTGAATCAGATGCAGTTGACTGTAGTTATTGGTTACTTACTGATGACCTGCTATTTTTTCAGTAATTGGCTAAGATTTACCTTGCGCCATCCAACTTCTAGTCCAGAAGATAAATTTTTATCTTTTGTTATATTTTTGATTACAACTATTTTCTGGCCTTTGATTATTTTGATGTCTTTATGGGAAATATGCAATCAACGGAAATTAGAATTTAATACTGTGATTCCTGTTTTATTGGCAATGGTTGCTTTTAGTATTTCATATTATCTGACTTATCTGTATGAGCATGGTTTTTGCCATAATAGCATATTTTGCTCTTTCCCTTCATGAAGGTTTTCAAGGTTATGTTGGAAAGCTAAAAAATCATGTTGCCACCATCTTATCAACCAATTATCAAACGTCCGTTTTTACAATTACCTAATAATGCCAGAATTGCTGTCTGGGTGGTGATGAATGTTGAACACTTCACCTTTGGCAAACTAGGGACAGCTATTCAACCCCATTTAAATAGTCATCCAGAAATCGCTAATTATGCTTGGAGAGACTACGGTAATCGTGTCGGGATTTGGCGATTATTAGAATTATTTGCAGCATTAGAAATTCCAGTCACAGCCGCAGTCAACGGGGAAATTTGTCAATTTTATCCAGAGATTATGGCAGCCATGCTACAACAGAATTGGGAAATCATGGCACATGGAATTAATAATTCTACTGGTCATAGTGGTATGGATAGAGAAACAGAAACTGCCATAATTAATCAAACCCTAGATTTACTCAAACAAGCCACCGGCAAAACACCAAAAGGCTGGCTAACACCGGGATTCTCCATCACAGAACATACCTTAGAATTATTGTATACAGCAGGAATTACCTATACAGCCGACTGGGTAAACGACGACCAACCATATTGGTATCCCTTACCCAATGGACGCTTACTAGCAATTCCCTATACCATAGAAGCAAACGACATTAGCTTGTGTTTAAGTAACCGATTTTCCGGAGGAGAATTTGCTCAAGCAATCATCGACCAATTCGACCAACTATGGCTAGATGGAAAAACCCAACCAAGATTCATGGCCATAGGTTTACATCCATTTATCGTCGGTCAACCCCTACGCCTAAAATACTTAAAACAATGCTTACTCCACATCAAAAATCAACCCCAAACCTGGCTAACCACAGGTGAAAATATCTACCAATTAATAAATCAATAAACTCTCTGCGTCCTCTGCGTCTCTGTGGTTCGTTCAACTTATGACAACATCACCCACCCAAACATTAAATATACCCATCATCGATGCCAACCCCGAAAACATCAAACCCTATGGACACCTTTTAGGAGATGATGTAAGTAAACCCGGACTAGGCATACCCTTTTATCAAGAAAGAGTATTAGAAGGCGAAAACATCGACTTTACCTATCGAGGACAAGCAACATTTAGAACAGCCAAAATTTTGCCAGGATACCCTCCCATAACTTGGCTAGAAAGACATATGTACATGACCCAAATGTTTATCGGCTTAGGGCAAGCAGCATTTATTATGGTCATGGCACCCCCCAACCATGAAACTGGGGAAAACCTACCCAACATCAAGCAAATTCAAGCCTTGCGCCTTCCTCCAGGACACGGACTACTATTACATCTTGGCACCTGGCATGATTTTCCCATAGCCTGCGATCGCCCGGTAGTCATCCTCACCGCCAACTCCGATGAAGTCGTCACCGCCTTAAGCCAAATGCAGACACCAGACGAAATGAATCAAGGTGATGTTTATAAAATTTCTCTCCCTAAAAGACTAGGGTATGAAATCCATTTAGATATAAATTAGCCTCACGCAAAGACGCAAAGACACAAAGATTCTCTGTGTACGACAGTCGCTACAAGTCGGGAAACCCGCCCAACGCGCTGTCTCACCTTTGCGCTAACCTTAGCGTACCTCTGCGTTTCAAAAATGGACTTACCAAACATCGAAACCTACCTACAACCAAATACAATTCAAGATATCCCTAAATGGGAAAAAGGTTGGACTTGGCTAAGTGGAGGAACTTGGCTATTTTCTGAACCGCAACCAGATATCAAAGTTGTAGTAGATACGCAAAATTTAGGATGGTCAGAAATTACCATTCAAGAAAATTATTTAATTATCGGTGCTACTTGTCCATTAATTAAAATATTAGAATATCCTTGGCTACCAGAATGGACAGCAATTGCAGGCTTAAAAGCTGCCGTTTCCTCACTGACAGCATCATTAAAAATTATTAATATCGCTACAGTCGGAGGTAATATTTGTCTAGCTTTATCGGTAGGTACCTTAGCACCAGTGATGGTTGCTTTAGATGCAACTTATGAAATTTGGGATTTAACAGGGAAATCATATCAAATTGCAGCCAAGGACTTTCAACTCGGACATAAAACCACAATTTTAAAACCAGGAGAAATTCTGAGAAAAATTTTAATTCCTTTAACTAACTTACAATGGAAAATTAATTATCAACGCTTGAGTATAGCAGCTAATGACCCAGCCTTAGCTATAGTAGTTACTGCCAAAAATCAAGAAAATATACGTTGTGTCATAGCTGCAAGTGTACCTGCACCTCGTTTATTAGCAAGTGAGGATTTAGCCACAGAAAATTTTATTAATGATAGCAAAGCTAGTGCTGATTATCGCCGGGAATTAACTAAAATTTTAATCAAACGATCGTTTGCCAATTTATGATAGCAAAACAGTTAAAATTTCAAGTTAATCAGCAATCTTATAGCGAAAATTGTCATCCCGGAACCAGTTTATTAACTTTACTACGTCAATTAGGCTGGTTTGGTGTACATCGTGCTTGTGACACTGGTGATTGTGGTGCTTGTACGGTTTGGGTGAATGATACACCGATTCATAGTTGCATTTATCCAGCTTGGCGAATTGACAATCAATCGGTAACTACCATTGAAGGACTTTCCCCAAACGGCGAACTTACACCTATACAGCAAGCATTTATAGCAGCACAAGGCTTTCAATGTGGTTTCTGCACTCCAGGAATGATGATGACAGCCGCCAAGTTACCGCAATTGTCAGCAGTAGAATTACGTTTAGCTTTAAAAGGAAATATTTGTCGCTGCACTGGATACCAAGCCATCATCGAAAGTCTTCTCCCCCCATCTCCCTATCCCCTTTTCCCCCTGTCTCTTATACACCTCT
>JADEXK010000098.1 GCA_015207155.1 Nostocales cyanobacterium LEGE 11386
TTAAACGAGTCATGGGATTATTAGATACAACCGTGGCTATCCCCACAGGAAACCGTTCTTTACCATCAGTACGCGGTGAAGTGCATCTGGACAATATCACCTTTGCCTACAACGGACGCACTAATGTATTGAAAAACCTATCATTGCAGATTCCCCCTGGTGCAAATATTGGCATTGTCGGTGCAACGGGTTCTGGTAAAAGTACCCTAGTCAAACTACTGCTACGTTTTTACGAAATCCAAAGCGGACAAATCCTGGTTGATGGTATCGATATTCGAGAGTTACAACTTGGGGAACTGCGACGTTGTATCGGTTGGGTGAGTCAAGATGTGTTTTTATTTCACGGTACGGTGGCGGAAAATATTGCTTATGGTAGCTTTGATGCTAGTCAAGCAGAAATTATCCATGCTGCCAAACTAGCTGAGGCTCACGAATTTATCCGGCAACTACCCCAAGAATACGATACTATCGTCGGCGAACGCGGTCAAAAGCTTTCTGGTGGACAAAGACAAAGGATTGCCATAGCCCGCGCTATTCTCAAAGACCCTCCAATTTTAATTTTGGATGAGGCGACCTCTGCGGTGGATAATGAGACGGAGGCGGCTATTCAAAATTCACTGGCGATGATTACCCAAAATCGGACGACGATTGCGATCGCTCATCGTTTATCTACAATTCGCCATAGTCATTGTATTTATGTGATGGATGATGGTCAAATTGTTGAGCAGGGTAAACACGAGGATTTACTAGCACTTAATGGTATCTATGCCAGTCTGTGGCGTGTACAGTCTGGGATTTAACTGCATGAATAATGATTTGATGTTCTGGCTGTGGCCTTGTCATTCTCTTGACAGCCAGTAAATAATGCAATGAGGCGGAATGCCATGAAAGTAGACACACAGCAGGAAATCCAGAAACTAAAAGATGCTACCAGCCAAAACGAGTAAAAATCCCAGCACTTCTTCATTAAAAGGATGGAAAAAACCGCGTATTTTCGCTAAATCCAAACGCTTAGTTATCGCAGTCTTTTCCTTCAGTGTCATAGTTTACAGCCAAGTCGCATCAGCTACCTTTACTGTACCTCTACGCAGCAAAAGAGGGATGGTGGTTTCAGCGCATCCCCTAGCGAGTGATGCGGGAATTTCCATGTTACGTAAGGGTGGCAATGCCATTGATGCGGCTGTAGCTACCACTTTTGCTATTTCTGTAGTCGAGCCTTTTTCGGCAGGAATTGGCGGTGGTGGATTTTTACTCATGCATTCTGGAAAAACTGGCGAAATCAAAGCGTTGGATTTTCGCGAACGCGCACCTCTCAAAGCGACAAAAGATATGTATTTGGATGCAGCAGGAAAGGTGCGTCCCAATGCCAGTGTCAATGGTTATTTGGCAGTGGCGACACCGGGAACAGTTGCGGGAATGTATGAAGTGCATCGGCGTTATGGTAAGCTGCCTTGGCAAGAAGTAGTAAAACCTGCGATCGCATTAGCTAAAAATGGCTTTATTGTCAGTCGTGTAGCGTCTCCCCGTTTTCGCAAAGATGCACTTCTCCAGCATCCCGCAGCACGGGAAATTTTCACTCGTGACGGCAATTTTTATCAACCAGGGGAAAGGCTCGTACAGCGTGACTTGGCACAGACTTTAACAACTATTTCCCAGAATCCCCAAAGTTTCTACACTGGCAGTATTGCTCAGGCGATCGCTGCTGATATGGCAAAAAATGATGGTTTAATTACCCTAGCAGACCTCAAAGCCTACAAACCAATTTGGCGGACTCCCGTTTGTGGGAACTTCCGCCAAGCGAAAATCTGCTCAATGCCACCACCTTCATCTGGAGGTGTTCATCTATTGCAGATGTTAAATATTATTGGTGAGACTGATTTGTCATCTTTAGGATGGCATCATCCCGATGCTTTGCATTTAATGATAGAAGCAATGAAGATTGCTTATGCAGATCGCTCAGAATATTTAGGCGATCCAGATTTTGTTAAAGTTCCTGTACAACAACTTATCAGCCCAGCCTACGCCGAAAAACGTCGTCAAGAAATTGATATGGAAATGGCTAAACCGTCAAGTAATGTGCAGCCAGTAGATCAGCAGACATTACAACGGTTTAGTCAAGTTGATAGGCAAATGAAGAGGTGGGGAGAAATCATCACTCCCCAACCTCAACCCAAATTGCCGGGTAAGTCAAGTACAAGCAGCGAATCTCCTGAAACCAGTCATCTGACTGTTGTTGATGAGCAACATAACGCCGTGAGTCTCACATTCACGATTAATCTGGGCTTTGGGGCTAGTGTGGTGACACCGGGAACTGGGATTGTCCTCAACAACGAGATGGATGATTTTGCTGCTGCGCCGGGAGTACCGAATGCTTTTGGTTTGGTGGGTAATGAAGCCAACAGCATTGCACCCCGCAAGACTCCCCTATCGAGTATGACTCCGACAATCATTACGGAGAATGGCCGCCTGCGGATGGTGGTGGGTACGCCTGGGGGTAGCACCATCATCACTCAGGTACTGCAAATTATCCTGAATGTGCTGGTATACAACATGGATGTTGGTGCTGCTGTTTCTGTCTCACGCATACATCATCAGTGGTTACCTGATACCTTGGCTGTGGAACCTTGGGGTTTGGATGCTCTAACTCTGCAAGAATTACGCCGTCGCGGACACAAGATTACAGAAGCTAATCCGTGGGGTAATGCTAACGCGATCGCCATCACCGCAGATGGAGAATTAGAAGGAGCAGCCGATCCTCGTGGTGAAGGTTCCCCCAGAGGTTTGTAAACTATTGATTTTGCAGTCTTGACTCGGCATAGCTGCTGCTACTAAACTCGTTTGCCCGTGCGCTATGTACTAAAGTCCAGCCTGCTTTGAGAAGCTTTTGATAAGTTGCCCAACCTTTAGAACCACCAGGAATTTGATAATCTGGTACTGCATATTGGGGAAAGGCTGTGTAGGGACGCCAAGGTTGATTAGGCGCAGCTTGCAAATGCAGAATTTTCTCTCCATCGCTGCCATATTTAGATAACCAGCACATTTGTCGATGCATGGTAAACTCCTTTGCGTTTCGCTTAATTTGCATATTGGCAGAAATTTGTCAATACCTGCCTCAGCCTTGTGAGATAATTTTTAATCTACCCAGTATGTGTGAGCCGAACTACAAACTAACACAGCACAATTACTTAATTACCAATAAGGCATTTAAACGGCTTCCTGTAGGATACAAAAATCAACCAGCGTCATTCCATTACTTACCCTGAGGGCAAGTTTTTTCTCATGTTATCTGCGGTTTTTGCTAGTGTATGTAGCAATAACTACGATTTTGGGATATGGTTCGGCATCGGGTAACTTGTTTTGATGACTACACGAGTGCAAAATCCTGGTATCACCTACTTTTGCAGCTTCTCAAATTATTTTTGGGAAAGTTTACTAAAAAGCTGGAATATATAGCCGTAGTCACATAGGTTTAGGACAGTGCTGATTGCTTAAAGCTTTGGGATAACTGAGTTTATACTCAGCACTCAGCACTCAGCACTTTGCTATACAACTGGTCATCAATGATGCTGCGAATTGTCTCTACTAGTTCAGTGTAGTTGCAGTCAGACAAAATCGGTTCTGCACCTTTTAGCTGAATAGGTTGTACTAAATCAATCCATGACTTACAACCACCATATTCATGATGATAGGGAATTTCTATCTTTTGAGGTAATTTATAAGTCCTGAGGAGAAGAATATATATTGGTTGACGTGGTTTCCACTTGAGGCGATCGCTAATAAAATGCTCGTTCCAAACATGGAAGGGAAGCAAAGCATTAACAATCGACTCCTCACTAACTGGCAAAATATCAGTAATTTTAGCCCAACTACTAATAGGAACTTTTTCGGGATGCCAACCAGGAGTTACGGGATAGACAAGATTTGCATACTCAGTTTTGAGCATGAAGGCTTGTTGATGTTCGTAAGTGGGGTAAAGCAAAATCTGCTCATGGGCTACTTGGAAACGGCCATTTTTTTCATGAATACCACCTTTACGGAGCAACATAATTGTTTTACCGTTTTCCAAGGCATTTATGGCAACTGCCCATTCTTTGAGTGCATGTAAAGTTGTAGTCAATTCCATCAGTATTTACTTATTTTTATTTGCAAAAATTCGGTTTATTAAAAGAGATTATTGGTAATTAACATCACATTTCTAATTAACATTTTTTCAGACTTTAGACAGACAATGCTCGTAATTAGTAACCTGTTCTTTAGACAGATGGTCTGAAAATTTAGCAGCGTTAACTTTTAAAAATAAATGCCAACATCCAATTTAAATACTTCTAAATATCTGCATGAAATAGTTAATTCTAGTTTAGAAGTATTGTGGCATTTTTGCCAATTTTTGCCCATTAGTTAGCAATTTAGAAAATTTTTACCTTCAATACAAGGAGATGTCAATGAGTGCAAAAAAGAGTACAAATTTCTTCAAATTATTTGCTAGTCTCGTAGGATTTGCTAGTGTTAGTGCTTTAATGAGTCTCCCGGCATTTGCACTGTCCAATTTCACCAATCAGAGTAGCACGAAAATTAGTCAAGTTCAGCAAACTCCTGGACAGCAACCAGGTCAACCTCAACAAACTCCTGGACAGCAACCAGACCAACCTCAGCAACCTTCTGGCGACCAACCAGACAAACCTCAGCAACCTTCTGGCGACCAACCAGACAAACCTCAACAAACTCCTGGACAGCAACCAGACCAACCTCAGCAAACTCCTGGACAGCAACCAGACCAACCTCAGCAAACTCCTGGACAGCAACCAGACCAACCTCAGCAAACTCCTGGCGACCAACCAGATCAACCTCAACAAACTCCTGGTGATTAGCCTGTGTAAGCAGGCTTTGTTTTTGTAGCCCTAAGCTTCCAGCCTGCGGGGCTTTGAACGAATTAAACACTCCTGCTTAAAGCTTTTTCATGCTGCCAAAATTACTCCTGATAGATACTAGTGATATTTCACTGGTTATGTTATTGGGAGTAATTAATATACAAGATATTCTAAAAATATCAATTTAATCAACTACTAAGTTAGTTGGAATATAAATGAGTTTTTACAATAATTTAAATTATTAAAATTTCACAGAATTAATGCCCTAATTTTGGCTGATGATTTTTGAATTATTTCTTGATAAACAGAGATAATATGATGAAGAAGTCATTATTAGTCAGGATTAAAGCATGGAAAAGCGACGCTTAGGTCAATCAAACGTGCAAATCACACCCATCCTGATGGGGACTTGGCAAGCAGGTAAAGTTATGTGGACGGGAATTGAGGATGCTGACTCAATTAAAACTATCCGAGCCGCCTTTGAAGCTGGTATTACTACAATTGATACTGCCGAAGTTTATGGTGAAGGACACTCTGAGCAGATTGTCGCTCAGGCTTTATCTGATGTCCGCGATCGCGTAGAGTATGCTTCAAAAGTTTTTGCCAACCATCTCAGGTATGATTTAGTGATTGAAGCTTGCGATCGCTCTTTGAAAAATCTCAACACCGATTACATTGACCTTTATCAAATTCATTGGCCTTCTGGGTCTTTCAATACAGAAATAGTCCCAATTGAGGAGACTATGAGCGCTTTAAATAAACTCAAAGACCAAGGAAAAATCCGGGCGATTGGCGTTTCTAATTTTTCCCGTGAACAATTAATTGAAGCGGCAAAATATGGGCGGATTGATAGCTTACAACCCCCTTATTCTTTATTTTGGCGGTATGTAGAACAGGATGCCATGCCCTACTGTATCGAAAACAATATTTCTATCCTGGCTTATTCACCTTTAGCACAGGGATTGTTAACAGGGAAATTTGCTCCAGGTCATAAATTTGACCCCAATGATAACCGTGTTAAAAATAAGCTATTTCAAGGTGAAAACTTTGAACGCGCCCTACAAGCTGTAGAAAAACTACGTCCCATAGCGACTCATCATAATTGTAGTCTGGCTCAGTTGGCTTTGGCTTGGTTAATTGCCCAACCCCAAACAAATGCGATCGCGGGTGCGCGTTACCCTGAACAAGCAAAAGATAACGCCCAAGCTGCTGATGTGCAGCTTTCTAGCGATGAACTGGCAGAAATTGATGCCATTGGACGCATTGTTACCGACCATCTCGATGAAAGTCCAGTTATGTGGAATTGGTAACTAGGTCTGCTTCTTCAAGATCCCCTCAATCTTCTTTAAAAGATGGTTGGGGATCAAAATATTCTGCATTTATTGCAAAATTAAACAAAACATCAACTTTAGTAAACTAAGGTTTGACTATCACCAAGTTAGTGATAACTTAAATAGTAGGACACCAAATAAAAAACAGCCAAACTTAATGGGTAAATGACTTTGTGTCCCCTGTCATCCGCCCAAGTAAATATCAGCATATTAGTGGTAAGTGGTAAAAAACCTGATTGTACAGGTAAAGCCAAATCCCAAAGCGGAAAAACGAAGATTGCTGAGTTTGCTAGTTGTTATGTCCACCTTAGTTATTAACTCTTGAAACTAATTAACAAGTTTAAAAATTTGAAACCTGTGAACCTTAAAAACCTGGTCAACCCGTACCAGGTTTTTGAGTTTTATGATATTTCAAACCCTATTTAGGACTTACGCACACTCGATGAATTCTTCTCTTCTCCTTCGGAGACGCTAACGCGGTAAGCGTAGCTATGCCCGTCAGGGCTTTACGAGACGCTTCGCGTCAAGCTACACGTAGTGTCTCGTAGAGAAGGGTTCTACAGCCCTTACGGGCATCGCTGCGCGCGGGTGTCTTGGCGGTATGCGCTGCGCGCACGCTACGCGAACGACAAATTAAGCTTTTTGGCAAATTTTGCGTAAGCCCTGCTATTTTCACTGGGGAATCGACAATACCCAATCACGTAAAAGTTGATTTACCTGTTCTGGTATTTCATCATGAGGACAATGACCCGCAGTCAGGAAATGTTCTGTGAGCTCAGGATAATATTGACGAAACTTCTGGGAACGTTCTCTAGCATTCATCCAAGGATCAGCTTCACCCCACAACAGCAATAAAGAACAAGTTAGTTGCTTTAGTAGCACATCAACTTTCTCTCCTTGAGGAGTGCTAAAAACGGAAACAAACACATCCAAAGCCCCAGAATCGTAAGCAGGGCGATAAATTTCTTCTATCAATTGGTCTGTAATCGCACTCTTATCAAGATAAACTTTCTCTAAAGTTTGGCGAATTACCCAACGTTGTCGCACATATTGAAATAACAGAAACTGGCTTAAAGGTTGTTGAAAAATCCACTTTACAGAATCACCCAGTAGTTTTTGTAAAGCAGAAGGTTGTTTGGCGGGTTGAATTTGTGCTTGCAAAGCTTCTGGTTCAGATGTAGGCTGGATTTGACTGAAGGGGCCAGCGCTATTGAGTAACACTAAACCAGCCGCCGCATCGGGACACTGTGCTGCAACACACAAACAAGCATACCCACCCAGAGAATTACCTGCCAATACGGCCTTTTGCCCAATCACTTCACTGATAAAATCAGAGAGTTGGTCACGCCACAAGTCTCCACCGTACTGCAATTTCGGTTTTGCTGAACGTCCAAATCCTAAAAGGTCGATGGCAAATACTTCAAAATCTGGGCACAGTCCTGTGATATTCTTGCGCCAGTGGTCTGTGGAAGCACCAAAGCCATGCACCAACAGTAAAGGCGGGCGTTGTGGTTGTTTTTTCCCCGCATGGACATAGTAAATGTTGTGCCCTCGCCACTGCCAGTATTGGCCAGGAATGGGAGTTTTAGAGGGGGCTGTGGTTACCTGCATGATATAAAGAAATATTAAGTGACTTCTAATAATTGTAGCTAGCAGTCAACTGATTAGTATCTCATGACTAATGACTAAACCATTAATTACAGGCAAAACTAAACTGTTGGGAGTAATTGGACATCCGGTAGAACATTCGCTATCGCCAGTGATGCACAATGCCGCACTTGCCCAATTGGGATTAGATTATATTTATCTGCCCTTTCCTATCGAACCAGAGAATTTAGCAGTTGCGATCGCAGGTTTTGCCACTATGGGAGTTGTCGGCTTTAGTGTGACAATTCCTCACAAACAGGCAATTATGCCATTGTTATCAGAAATTACCCCCATTGCCCAAGCTATAGGGGCAGTAAATACTGTCAGTCGCCAAAATAATCAATGGGTGGGCACAAACACAGATATAGAAGGATTTATCGCCCCATTACAAACAACATATCAACAGAATTGGAGTCAGCAGATAGCGGTAATTTTAGGCAATGGTGGCGCAGCCAGGGCCGTTGTTGCAGGTTGTTACCAGCTTGGTTTTGCCCAAATTCATGTTGTGGGGCGCAATATGCAGAGATTACACGCATTTCGTCATAGTTGGGGCAATTCACAGCTAGCTGAGAGTTTACAAGTTCATACATGGGATGAACTAGCCAAACTCATTCCCCAGGCAAATTTGCTAGTAAATACAACCCCTGTAGGCATGTATCCTCAAGTTGAGGAATCACCTTTGAGTGTCGAGGAGATGCAGAAATTATCCCCAGGTGCGATCGCCTACGATTTGATATACACTCCTAACCCTACACAATTTCTCCAACAGGCAGCAAAAAAAGGTGCAATTGCCATTGATGGATTAGAAATGTTAGTTCAACAAGGGGTAGCAGCACTAAAAATTTGGTTGCAACGCGAGAGTATACCTGTAGATGTGATGCGCCTCGCACTACGAAAGCACTTAGATTTAACGTGAGTCTCCAAAGAAGGCGCACGTTAAATAAGAATCATAATCTTGATCATGCTTGAAAGCAGAGATGGTTACACTTCCAGGCGTTGCTTAATCAGGATATGAAAGTCAAAAACTTCATCTTTCAAACTCTTACTCTCTGCGACTCTGCGACTCTGCGTGAAACAAATTCATATTTTCAATCAGCAACGCCCTTCAGTTTAATATTTAGCGATCGCCACCTCGAAGTGTTCTCACAACAACTATATTTTGATCCTTTAACTTTTCTGATATCGCATTCCTGGAAGTTGGGAAACTAAACCCATTAATTCCAACTGTAATAATGCACTAGAAACTGAGCCAGTATTCATACCTGTTTGTTGGACAATAAAATCAAAAGGCAACACATCACAGGCGATCGCATCTATTACTCGTTGCAGTTCTGGCGATAAATCAGGCAAACTTAATTTTTCTGAAATTGGCAATGTTTCCACTGCGTCAAGTTGTGGTATGGCTCCCAACATCTTTAACAGTTCATCTAGTTCCTGGAGAATTAAAGCAGCGCCTTGGCTAAGTAATTTTAAACACCCTTGGGATGGATGATCATCTATTCTTCCCGGTAATGCATAGACATCTCTACCAAACTCGTTTGCATAAGTGGCTGTAATCAATGCACCCGATTTTACTGGTGCTTCCATTACCAAAATGGCACGACTTAAACCTGCAATTATTCGATTACGTCGGGGAAAGTGAGTGCGATCAGGTGGGGTTTTGGCGGGATATTCACTCACAACTAACCCCTGACTCAAAATCTGCTTGTACAAATCTCGATTTTTTTGGGGATAAATCACATCTACACCAGTCCCTAAAACTGCGATCGTGCGTCCACCGGCCTTCATCGTGGCAATGTGGCTTTCTGTATCGATTCCCTCTGCCATGCCAGATACAACTGTAAAGCCATTTTTAGCTAAAGCTGTGCTAATTTGGCGCGTCCACCGAATGCCATAATCGGAAGGTCGGCGTGTCCCGACAATCCCCACTAAAGGTTTTTGTCCGAGATTTTCTGTTAGTTCAACTTCGCCGCGATAGTACAACATTGGCGGGGGACTGGGAGTTTCCAGCAGCAAGCGAGGATAATCTGCATCTGCTGGTGTCCAAAAATAAGGGTTTTCTTGTTGGTGCTGAGAGAGTAACTGTTCTGGATATAAACGCGATCGCTGTTGAACGACTTTTTCTAATGTCTGAAAACCAAAACCTTCAACTTCGGCTAATTGAGCTTTGGTAGCATTCCAAGCTGTTGCTAGCGTGCCAAAATGCTGTTGTAGCCTTTGCAGTAACACTGGGCCAATCCCGGAAATTTGTGTCCAAGCTAGCCAATATGCCCGTTCTTCCACCACCTTGCTATCCTCACACCTACTGGATTGAGTATTCCCAAATTAACGTGAATTCGATGAACCTCACCCCAACCCCTCTCCGACACCCAGAGGGGCAAAAATCTCCCTGGTTTTGAACTAAAAATCAAGGTTTCAAAGCCTCTAACGCCACGTGCTACAACGCGGGGAACCCGCGCAACGCAGTGGCTCCTCCTGGCAGGGGAGAGGTTTGGAGAGGGGTTTTTTCCACTTGTCGAACTCACGTCAAATTAGGTTTGTCTGTTGACCTAACTTAGCAACGCCAGATGCTCTACTTGGGGGCTAAGAAAAACTGGGGTTCTAGGTTTAAACTGTTTTTTCTTTAACTGAAACTACTACAATTACTATTGATGCTAGATAATGGGAAAGCTTTGACATTTATTCACCCATCTAGCCCGACAGAATCAAACTAACACCTATGCGAACTCACTATTGCGGCGAACTCCGAAAAAAAGATATTGGAGAAACTGTTACCTTGTACGGATGGGTAGACCGTCGCCGCGATCATGGGGGCGTGATATTTTTAGATTTACGCGATCGCTCTGGCATTGTGCAAATTGTCAGTGATCCACAACGCACCCCAGATTCCTACGAGCAGGCGAACACCCTGCGTAATGAATACGTTGTCGCCATCACCGGTAGGGTGACACAACGTCCTGATGAATCTCTGAATCCCCGCATCCCCACAGGTGAGGTGGAAATTTACGCCGATAAAATTGAATTGCTCAACGGCGTTCGTAAACAATTGCCATTTCAAGTTTCCACGGCTGACACGGAAACTGTACGGGAAGACTTGCGGCTGAAGTATCGTTATTTGGATTTGCGACGAGAACGCATGGCGCAAAATATGCAATTGCGTCATCAAGTCGTCAAAGCCATGCGTCGTTACTTAGAAGACATAGAAGGTTTCATTGAAGTTGAAACCCCCATCCTTACCCGTTCCACCCCAGAAGGTGCTAGGGATTATATTTTACCTAGTCGTGTCAATGCGGGTGAATGGTTCGCTCTGCCGCAATCACCCCAGCTATTCAAACAAATACTGATGGTATCGGGCATGGATCGATATTATCAAATTGCCCGTTGCTTCCGCGATGAAGACTTACGCGCCGATAGACAACCAGAATTTACCCAGTTGGACATGGAAATGAGTTTCATGTCCCAAGAAGAAATTATTGAACTGAACGAGAAGTTAGTTGCTCATATCTTCAAAACAGTAAAAGGCATTGAGTTAAACTTGCCATTCCCTCGCCTTACCTACGCCAATGCAATGGAACGTTATGGTAGCGATAAACCAGATACGCGCTATGGTTTGGAATTAGTCAACGTTTCCGATATCTTGAAAGACTCTGGTTTTAAAGTCTTTCGTGAAGCCGTTGCTCATGGTGGTATCGTCAAAATTCTGCCCATTCCCAACGGGAACGATGTCATTTCTAATGTCCGCATTAAACCAGGTGGCGACTTATTTAAAGAAGCCAGCGAAGCTGGTGCAAAAGGTTTAGCTTATATCCGGGTAAGGGAAGATGGTGAAATTGACACCATTGGCGCGATTAAAGACAACTTAACAGAAGCACAAAAACAGGAAATTTTACAGCGTACAAATGCGAAAGCTGGTCATTTGTTATTATTTGGAGCTGGTGACACTGCCACAGTTAATAAAACTTTAGACAGATTGCGGCAAGTTGTTGCTAGAGAGTTTGGATTAATCAATCCAGAAAAAATTAATTTGCTCTGGATTACAGATTTCCCCATGTTTGAGTGGAATGCTGACGAAAAACGCCTAGAAGCACTGCACCACCCCTTTACTGCACCCCATCCTGAAGATGTGAGTGATTTAAAAACTGCACGCGCTCAAGCTTACGATTTGGTATTAAACGGTTTGGAAGTTGGTGGCGGAAGTCTGCGGATTTATCAAGGGGATATTCAACAACAGGTGTTTGAAGCGATTGGTTTGTCACCTGAAGAAGCACAGAATAAATTTGGCTTTCTCTTGGAGGCGTTTGAATATGGTACACCGCCTCATGGTGGCATTGCCTACGGTTTAGATCGTTTGGTGATGTTGCTAGCTGGAGAAGAATCCATTCGGGATGTGATTGCCTTTCCGAAGACACAACAAGCTCGTTGCTTGTTGACGGATGCGCCTTCAGGAGTAGATGTCAAGCAATTGAAAGAATTGTATGTTGCTTCGACTTTTAAGCCAAAGTCTTAAGCCACTCCCTCATAAACAAGCCTGCTTTTGCAGGCTTTGTTTAACAATGCCCTTTGGGGGCAATTCAACATCCTGTGCTGTTTAACGTGAATTCGACGGAACCTCACCCCAACCCCTTCCCTACAAGGGAAGGGGCAAAAAATATCTCACGTGGTACGAAATAATCAGCTTTTTAAGCCTCTAACGCCACTTGCTACAACGCGGGGAACCCGCGCAACGCAGTGGCTCCTCCTTGCAGGGGAGAGGTTTGGAGAGGGGTGATTTCCAGCTTATCGAACTCACGTTGTTTAAATTCCTGGGGTTCTCAAAAATTGGCACTTAGTGAAACTTGTGTTAATGTGTCATTTTACACATTTACTGAAGCTAATTCTATGAGCTATCACTGCCAATTTCCCAGGTATCTGGCATGTTTATTTTTGTCACTAGTATTAGGAACCGATTTAGCAATTCCTCAAGTCCTTGCCCAAACTGGTGTTAAGTCATCTATTGGTAAAGGTGTGGCATTTACATGCAATGACAGTGAAGCCACAATCAAAGCTAAAAATGGGCCGAAGGTGACTATTGGGCCAACAACAATCTATATTGGTTATCAGCAAGTATCATCTATCAACAAAGACCCTCGCATCATCCGTTTTGATAATGGTTTTAAGACATGGTGTCGTAGTGACTACGAAACAACCAATGACGACGGCACAGGCTATGGATTGCTTTGGAATGGGGGAAACGCTTTGTATGGCATTTTCTCATCCACTGGTAGCCAGACTGGTAATGATTTTCGCCGCTTTACTAATAGCCGTTGGCTATCTAGCTATGGCAATGGTGGTGGTGCGAAAGTAGCAGTCATAGCCCGGATTAATCCCGCCAATGGTAACGTTTACTATGCCACATTTTTATCTGCGAAAAAGCCTAGTGATGGTAAAACTAACTCTTTAAATGTCACAAATTTGTCATGGAATGGCTCAAATTTGACTGTGCAGGCCAATTCGTGGTATTCGCCCCGTCGTCCTGACCGAAATTCCATGAATTGTTCTGGTTCCTCACCTTTTAAATACACAGCCGTATTTGCTGGCGATTTAACCAAGGTCAACTCAGCTTCAGCTATTAACTGTTATTAACTGTAGTTAAGTGCTTAAACACAATTAATTACACACATTGTTTTTCTGTTCCCTGTCACCACGAATAAATTTAATTTTGCCCAACTATAGCAAAGTGCTGAGTGTAACCTAACGGCTATACTTAGATAATCATCTTTGAGATGTGAAACTTTATAGTGCCGTAGTCGTTTGTTAAGCTAGAGTTCTTGCCCTGATATCTTGCTTAAGTAGTACGGCGTAAATAATTAAAGGTTTGTAGTGAGGACTAAAGTCCTCTCTTCTCTACGAGAGGCTGCGCCAAGCGCAGCCATGCCCGCAGGGCTTTACGAGACGCTACGCGGTAAGCGCAGCTATGCCCACAGGGCTTTCAAATAAGGGCTGTACTGCTTCGCAGAACCCGTAGGGTAGCCCTGACTACGAACTGAATTTCAATCATTTTACATTGCAAAACATATAGTTTGATTTTTTCTTGCCGACTTACTTACATCCAGCCCGAACGATTTTAATCGTCCGGTGCCAAATGTGATTGCTCATACTCTATATTTTCCACTGACTGAAAACTCCCACAAATTTGGTGACATGCTACCAAGGGTTGACCTGTCGGAGAAGGATCTTGATTTCACGATCGCAACCCCTTGTGTAACGCCAATTTTCACAGTTACCAATGGCGCGGAAGTCTAAGGAGGCTCTACACACTTTCTTCAGGATATTCATATGCCTACTGCAAACCACCAAAACCTTTTGCTCGCAGCCCTGCCTCGCGAGATATACGAGCAGCTCGAAACAAATATGGAGCAGGTTTCACTTGCCTACGGTGAGATCCTTCACCACCCTGGCGAAACCATTCGGGATGTCTACTTCCCTCTCACCTGCCTAATTTCAGTTACCATCACCATGAACGATGGCAGTACAGCTGAAGCCGGAGTAATTGGCAACCGTGAAATGGTAGGGATCAACGCCTTTATGGGTGGTAGTGAAACGACGCAAACTGAGTACATTACCCAGATTCCTGGCAACGCGGTGAGAATCAAGGCGGAATTGCTGCTGCAAGAGTTCGACCACAACAAGTCATTGCGGGATGTGCTGTTGAAATACACGCAGGCTTTTATTGCGCATATCTCGCAGAACGTCGCCTGTAACCGCCTTCATACTATAGAAAAGCGCTTGGCTCGCTGGCTACTTGAGTCCAGTGAACGTATTTGCTCGGATGAACTTCCCCTGTCCCAGGAGTTCATCTCCCATATGCTGGGCGTGCGCCGCTCCGGTGTTACCGAAACAGTTCGTCACGTGCAAGATCAAGGCCCCATCCAATGCACCCGCAAGAAAATCCATATCGTTGATCGGCAAGGCCTGGAGGACATCTCCTGCGAGTGTTACAGGGTAACCAAAGATGAATACGATCGCTTGCTCCGGTTTAGGCTGAGAGAAAACCGTTAATCTAATTCGGATTTCGTGATAGAACCTACTGGACTGACCTTTTTTTGAATTGATTTGACATGCGGGCATCTTGTACCAGACGGGCGAGATGCTCTAATTTTCCCTGGCTGATGCGAT
The DNA here is from genome assembly GCA_015207155.1 of Nostocales cyanobacterium LEGE 11386. GTDB lineage: Bacteria > Cyanobacteriota > Cyanobacteriia > Cyanobacteriales > Nostocaceae > LEGE-11386. Next base: position 15,002 of record JADEXK010000098.1, read on the forward strand.
CGCCTGTTTGGCATCGTATATATTATTTTCTAGCGTCAATCGATCACGGCGCAATATCCAACGCCAGGCTGTTAACTTGGCTTGAACGCGGATAGGCGCTACAGTTATGGCAGTCTCAAAAGGCTCACCATGACGGGGCTGGATGCGTAATTTCCAATCTTGCACAGAGTCCAACTCACACTTGTAGAGCTGGTTTAGTTGGTAACGAAAATCCTGACGTTCTTCTACTGGTATAAAACAAACGGCATTGCTGAATTGGAATATGAAATGCCAAAATTAATTTTCTTTTTCTTTGTAACTTTGCGCCTTTGCGACTTTGCGTGAGACAAATTCATATCTTTATTCAGCAACGCCAAACAAACTAACAATTTGTTGACCAAGAATCGCTGTTGCAGATTGAATAGTGTGGCTGCGGCACGATTAGCTTCTTGAATTTTTCCTTGTATGTCAGTTATTAAGTAAGCACTTGGCATGAAATCGCACAAATCTTGATAGCGCTGGTGTTCTGCTCTCACTCGTGCTTGTGCGATCGCTAATTTTTGAGTTTGTTGAAACAGTTTATCTGTAGCTATTTCTAGCACTTCCATCGTCGTAGCGATTTCCTTGAGGGCTACTGGTAGCAAATTGGCCTCCCATTGTGCGGCGATCGCATCTTGGCACAAGTTATTTAAGCGCCCGTGTAATGACTGAAGCTGCTGGGCTAAGATATCTGGGTTCATAATCAATAATTATAGTGAAATCTCAAATCAACCCTTGAATAAAAACAGACTGTTAATTATCCTTCATTAATTTGCTAAAAGTTTTTGAGGGGTTGTCTAGATTTGATGATTGTTTAAAGGCTAATCAACTCAGCCAAAAAAGTCAGTACGATTCCGTACAATTGCTTAACCGTTCCCAGTACTAGATAATACCCCTAACTCCCTGATCCTCTCCACGTCTCCTTTACTATAAAAATCGTCATAAGCACAATATTCGATATATACTCTTAAGAAATGTGAAATTTTTTTGCATTTTTGTAAAAATCAGCTTTCCATCAGTTGATTTATGAGCCAGTCTGAAGATACTTCTGCCCAAACCACTTCTCTGACTAACCACGATCGCACACCAATTCACATACCTGGCTCTATTCAACCTCATGGCGTACTACTGGCACTCAGTAACCAGCTAGAGATCCTGCAAGTTAGCAGCAATACTCAAGCATACTTGGGTAAAGAGCCAGAAGATTTGCTCGGTCAACCTTTAAACTGCTTGCTTGATGCTCGACAAGTTGAAATCGTCAAGCAGTGCTGGGGGAAGAAAATTGGCAGTGCTAATACATTCAAGGTATCAATATTAACTTCAAGTGGTGAACGTCATTTTGATGGCATTGTTCATCGGACAAAAGAGGCTGTAATTCTGGAACTAGAACCAAGCATTTCTGAATCTGAGTTGAGTTTCTTAGGCTTCCAGGCTTTAGCAAGTGAGGCGATCGCCAAAATGCAAGAGGCATCAAATCTGGCAGAATGCTTGCATCTAGTGGCTGGACAAATCCGCAATATTACTGAACTTGACCGGGTAATGGTTTATCAATTTGACCAGCAGGGATCTGGTTCTGTGATTGCCGAAGTTAAACGTGAAGATTTATCACCTTATTTAGGACTCCACTATCCCAATACAGATATTCCGGCACAAGCAAGGGAATTATACAGACGTTGCTTCCTGCGATTCATCCCCGATTTGAATGCTCGACTTGTCCCCTTAATTCCTCAGGAAAATCCCATCACACAACAGCCTCTTGACTTAAGTTATTCTCTGCTACGGAGTTTTGATTCATGTTGTGTTGAATATCATCAAAACATGGGAGTGACCTGTCTTTTAGTTATTTCACTGATTCGAGAGCAGCAGCTTTGGGGATTAATATCCTGCCATCATCAAACACCGAAGTATATTCCTTACGAAGTGCAGAAGATGTGCGAATTCTTGGGACAGATTGCATCTTCAGAGTTAGCACACAAAATTAGTCATTCGGAATGGGACTATAAAGTCAAGCTCAAAGCGCTACAGTCTGAGTTCCTAGAGTCCATTTCCCAAGCCGACAATTTTATAGATGCTTTAATCAAACCAGAAATCCGCCTGCTGGATCTTGTTAGTGCCTCTGGAGCCGCAGTTTGTCTAGATAATGAAATTACCCTAGTGGGAACAACGCCAGATATTGATCAGGTGCGGACGCTAATTGAATGGGCAGATTCCCAAGTTAACGACAATCTTTTTTCCACTGATTCTCTACCGCAGCTTTACCCAGAGGCGGCTGCATTCAAAGACACTGCCAGTGGCTTGTTGCTACTACGAATTTCTAAAGTCCGGCGCTATTATATCCTGTGGTTTCGCCCCGAAGTTATCCAAACGGTAAATTGGGCAGGAAATCCCAACGACTCGATCAAAGTTGAGGCAGATGGTAGTGTAACTCTTTGTCCGAGAACATCTTTTGCACAATGGCAAGAAACGGTGCGCTTGACTTCCCTACCTTGGCAACCGTGTGAACTTGACAGCGCCCTAGCTCTGAGAAATGCGATCGTGGGTATTGTCCTTTCTAAAGCGGATGAGTTAGCCAAAATCAACTTGGAATTAGAACGCAGCAACAAAGAATTAGCCTCCTTTGCCTACGCCGCTTCACATGACCTCAAGGAACCTCTGCGGGGTATCTATAACTTCTCGACCGTTTTGCTGGAAGACTACAACCAAATACTCGATGATGATGGAATTGAGTGCTTGCAAACAGTCGTGTCTTTGTCTGTGCGGATGGAAACTCTGATTAATTCTCTGCTACGGCTCTCACAATTAGGACAAGCACAACTGCGCCTGCAAATGAACGACCTCAACGAATTACTTAACCAAGTAATTGAAGTCTTTCGTGCTAGTCGTCAAGACTTTCAATTTGTGAATATTCGGATTTCTCGACCTTTGCCGACAATTCAGTGTGACCGAGTTCTCGTCAACGAGGTTTTTAGTAACTTGATTGGTAATGCGTTTAAATACAACGATAAGGCGGAGCCATGGGTTGAGATTGGCTACCTGGATACGGATGAGCATCCCCTTGTCTTTTATGTTCGGGATAACGGCATTGGCATTCCAGAACATCACCTAGAAACCATCTTCCGACTCTTTAAGCGGCTCCATTCCCAAGAAAAGTACGGTGGGGGTGCAGGTGCGGGATTAGCTATTGTTAAGAAAATTATTGAGCTTCACGACGGTCGAATTTGGGTGGAGTCTACCGTGGGCGTTGGCTCGACGTTCTATTTTACGTTGCAATAGTTTACAATCATTAAAAAAAACATTTCGTTTTGTTACGTTTATCCGATAAAGAATGACAACAAAACTTCATGAACCACTGCTCGTTGTTGAGGATAGCAATGAAGATTTTCGGATGCTACAACGCCTCATGCGGCGGATGGCTGTCCAAAACCCCATACATCGCTGTACTAATGGGGATGAGGTTTTAGAGTTGCTCTATCAAAAGGGGAGCGATGCCTCTGGCCTATGCCACCCGAAAGCAGCCCTGAGACCTTCTGTTATCCTGCTCGACCTCAATTTACCAGGCATTGATGGCCGTGACATCCTAGAGCGGCTCAAGCAAGACAGGAGTTTTTGCGAAATCCCCATTGTGGTTTTTACCACATCGTCTAACCCCAAGGATGTGGAATTATGCTACCAAAAGGGTGCAAATGGGTATTTAGTCAAGCCAATGGATGCTCAGGAACTAAAAAAGACCATTCAGGCCTTCGTAGATTACTGGCTTGAAGCCAATACTCCGCCAGTGTTGGATTAATTTGTGTATTTTCTGTTGATGAAGCAGTAGGGAAAAAAGGATAACAACAGGCAAGAGTGAGAAGACACAGAGACGTTTTTCTCTCCGAGTCACTGTGTCTTTTTGTCTTGCCTAGATTTATTATTGTCATTTTTCTTTTTTACTGCTTTGTGCCACTTTATAATTAGTTAAGAAATTAGATTTTATTTATATTTATTTTATATTATTTTTAGAATTATGCAAGAAAACACAATCAGGACAAAAGGGATCTATATGGCTCCCCGATCCTCATACTCTTATGTTGGACACATGGACGCTACTCATCATCGATGATTGTGCAGCAGACCGGAAAATCTATCGCCGATATCTTTTGAAAGATCCGCACCAGTCTTACCGAATTTTGGAGGCTGACTGTGCAGAAGAGGGGCTGGCCTTGTGTCAGAAAATGCACTGTGATGTAATTCTGCTCGATTTTTGCTTACCTGATATGAGTGGATTAGAACTGTTCGATCAGCTGAAGCAGAAAATATTTGAGACTGCTGTTCCTGTGATTATGTTGACAGGGCGTGGTGATGAAGAGGTGGCCGTACAAGCAATGAAACGGGGTGCTTTAGATTATTTGGTAAAGCAACACCTGACATCAGATGTACTGCAACTTGCTGTCCGCAATGCCATTAAGCAATCGTACTTGCAAACTCAATTAAGTAAAACTCAGGAACGACAGCGCCTAATTGCTACAACTGCGCTGCGAATTCGCCAATCTCTGAATTTAGAGCAAATTTTAAATACAGCCGTAGCCGAGGTTCAGCAACTTCTCAAATGCGATCGCGTGATGGTGTATCAGTTCGCCTCAGACAGAAGCGGTAAGATAGTTGCTTCCTCAGTTGAATTATTCCTGGGGACTGGGGATAAGGGGATGGGGGGACAAGGGGACAAGGGGACAAG
>JADEXK010000099.1 GCA_015207155.1 Nostocales cyanobacterium LEGE 11386
TTTTTACAATGTGCCGCCCTTAATCGCATGATCCAGTTAGGCAAGCCAGACTCTTATAAAGTCGAAGGCTAATTCCTATCCTTACTTCGGATTGGTCTGTCTTTTTTTCCTTTCATGCAACAAAGCCATGGGAATGAAGTAATGACTTCTGCGCCTAGTATCAATAATGTCGCTGGTAATGCCATCGTCATCAAAGCGGAAATGTCGCTGAGGTTCAGAAAATGCTGAGTTGATAATGGGGTTTTCAATGACGACTTGCTTCACCGACACGCTTCTCCTAGACTTTCAATACTTGCTTTGAGAGCGTTGGTAAGCTATCTATTCCGCATAATACTTCGTCAACAGTTGTTGTCCCTGTTCGCCCATCTCCTGCAACAGATTCTCGATTTTCTGTATAGCTAGTGGCGATGGTTTGGCACGTCCATTTTCCCAACGGTTAACCGTTGGATATGTAACGCCAAGCTTGGCTGCGAACTGTTCCTGTGTAAGACAAGTTAATTTACGTATTTCACGGATGAGCTTACCAACTTTTGGTTGATTTATTACCAAAATTTTTTGGATAGCCATCTACCTCAGAACCCACTAAATGACGTAGTGGGTGATATGTCAGACTATATATTGGCTATATTTTTTTTACAACAACCTCGTTGAATATACTTAAAATATGCTGTAATTGTAAATTAATGACTGTTGCAGCGAATATTTTTGTAAAGACTTCCACATATAAGCTATATATTCGCTGTCATTCGTTTGAGATATTCTGAACCCAACAAAAATAAAAAAATTAGTATTTATTAATACAAAAAATTAAACATAAGTCTTTTTTCGCTTACTCACTTTGTAACTAACGCTGGCAGGTCTTGATTTTTACTTTTACTTCCATGACAGAGGCAGCCGAGCGATCGCCTACTTTCCCCCAGAACTAATCCCCCCAAATTGCCATAAATTCTTCCCACTCCTGGTCTGTCTGGGGTGCTTTATCTTGTGTCAGTCCCACTATTCGCGCTAGCTTCCTGGCTTGGTCTAAGCTTTCGCCAAGTTCTAGCAGCTGTTGTTCTAGATTCGGGTCATAGCCTTGGGCTATCAGCTTGGCATACTCAGTATCGATCATGCCCAGGTTGTGGATGTTAGTCATGGGGTGATGGGGGGATTAGGTGCGATCGCTAGTAATCTACATAAATGAACTATCCCAAATTCAATATCTGAGCAATGGTGGGCAGTAGTTCATTAAACTCTTTTACCAACTCTGCTGCTGGTGGTAATGCACCTACTATTCCTCTTAAAGCTGCAATAGCAGTTTTGACTGGTTTAATTCCCGATTCTTTTTTAGGATTTTGCCCCTCTTCTGCTAAAATAGCTACTTGTTCTAGTGCTACCTCTTTATAATCTGGTGCTAAGGCTGGTTCAGCTTCAATGACAGTTCGTAATTTATTCAGTAATTCTGCCAACTGTAATACTTCTGGACTATTAGAGGTTTGCAATTGGTTAATGGCATTATTAACAGTGCCGCTAATATCACCACCTACTACAATACCGGTAACTTCAGAACTGAGTAAATTACCACCAGCATCACGACCAGCCTGAATATTGGTTGAGTGATTATCAGACATTGAATTATATGTTTGCGACATATTGATATAATTTCCAATTGTGTAATGTGCTGCTTGTGCTAGTTGCTTTTCTTTTGCAGAAAAGGTCATTCCCTCTCCAAGAATTCCATCATCTTCTAGCTTTAAAGACCATTTAAGTACAATATTTCTAGTAGCCTCTAAGATACCTGATAAATTTATTTTGCTAATATGTAATACTGGCTGTAAAGGTACATTAAACATTTGCATTAGCTGTAATTCTATCTTTTTAGGAAGATACATAATTAGTACATCAGATTCACTTTTAACTAATTCCTCTATTTCGCTAATTGGCTGGTTGATATATTTTTTAGAGATTTTTTCTGCTATTTCAGGCGCATTACCTAGTATAACTGGTATCCAACCATGATAAGGATTTCTTGCTTTTAATTCACCTACTAACAAGCAGTAATCAGGAAGATTTGCTTCTCCAGAATAACCATCAAGCTCTAGCTCAACCCATTGTTTAAATTCCTCAACCCCAAGTTTTTTTTGCAACAACTAAAGCTTTACGAAGCAAGTTTAAAACGGAAACTGATGATTCAAAAGCGTCTCTTTGTAACTCTAAAACTAATGAAGTCATAAAATTATCAAAATGTTGTATTTTACAATTTATCGCTTTGGCATCCGATACTTTCAACATCACAGTGGTAATCAGTAAACTTTGTCCCCGCTTTTCCCAGAACCATAAAACCTGTTAACAAGTTATTGAGCGCGATCGCTTCCCATGTCTCAAGAAGGGGAGCGATCGCCCTTGAGGACACAGCCAAAATTAAATTTCGGCTGCTATCTTGTCTAGTCGGTCATTGGTGTCTTTTGCCAGTTGGAGACAGCGAACACTAGAGGCGAATCCACCGGCGGCGGCAACAGATCCTTCTGTGGCCTTGCCCGATAGCACTAGTCCAACCCCGACCAAGCTGATCACAGCAAAAGCCGCCGTCATTGCCAAAGCTAAATTAAAACTCCACCGAGCTTGGCGGAGCCGTTCTTGGGCAATGCTCAACTCCACTTCTGAATAGGTCTTGATGCAGCTATCGGGAGTGGACACGTTTTCATCCCTAGAGGATCTATGATTTGATAACATATACATTCTTGCTTCTAAATTGAGTGCAATTGATTTAGGAGAAATGTTTGAGTGCCTAACTGGTAGGTCGCAACTACCAGATGGGCATTTACTTTTATGCGGATGGGGGGCAACTGGTTAATATATTGTGGTTCCATGACGGCTCCCGTACCACAGCCCATTAAGGCCAAACCAATCATTAATCTAAAGGCACTCCAGTTTTGGAGGTGGCGATTCCTACGGAGCGCTGAGTGCAAGGCACACACTCCGTAGAAATGGCATAATTCATCCCATGTTTCCCTCAGCCATGCCTTTGTCCGGCGGGTGTAGGTTCTAAAAAACACTGGATTAGCAGCCGGGGCGGTCTCTGGAAACTCTGCACTCTGACGTTTTCGTTCTAGCTCTCGAACCATAGATCAATTCTTGTTGCTTGCTAACAGATTCTGACTATACGCCAACTAGATTGAGGATAAAAGATTGCCAAATTTTCCAATTTGCGCTAGAGCTTCAAATGTCTTAATTGCAACATAAATTTATGTTGTATAATTGCCTTTACTCTTGGTAAAAGTTCTATACAGAGTTGCAATTTGCGATCGCTCTATCCATCGCCCCCTCACTCATTTCACGGTAAGCTACCCTTGTGTTGGACGCTAATTTATCAACTATGCTGGCTGGTGCTGCTTTACGAAAAACGGGTGAGGGTTGGGAGTTTGCATCAGAATTCGCACTAGAAGATTTTATTTGGCAGAACTTACAGCAGTTATTGGGATTTACCCCACTCCAGCGACAGTATGCTGTTAAGGGTGAAGTCTGCGATATTTTGGCTTTGGATGCTCAAAAGCAGTTAGTTATCATAGAACTAAAAAACGCTGAAGATAGGTATGTTATTCAGCAGTTAACGCGCTACTATGATAATTTATTAGATGAAAAACCATTTGCCGAACAAATAGACTATGGTCAGCCAGTTAAACTAATAGCAGTTTCACCAGATTTTCATAGACATAATCTAATTGACTGTAAATATAATCTGCTAAAAATTGATTTATTGCAGCTTAGTGTCCTAAAAAATAATCAAGATTTTTATTTGCAATTACAAGATATTAATACTAATCAAATATGGTCAATTCCTATTCCTTATCAAGAACTCAGTTTTAGCAGCACATCTCAAAATATCCCAGAAACACCACAACTACTTTTAGATTGGCTTGGTGCTTGTACTGGGGAAGAACAGCAAGCGATTATTAAGCTCAGAGAGAAAATTCTTAGGTTTGATGAGCGTATTCAAGAATCTGTAGAAGGTCGCAATACTATTAGATATGGTAGAGGTAAAAGTAAACCAGTAGCCGAAATTTGTTATCACAGAAATACTCATAAGCCAATTGTATTTTTGTGGTTGCCAACTCCTACATCATGGCGAAAAGAAGTGATTGGCCGGTTGCGGCTATGGATAGATGGTGAAACAGTTACTCATGTTGGTCATGTACCGGAAGGTTTTGGCCGGATGAGACTTCAATCAGAATGGGACGCTATGCCACAAGAAAAGCGACCTAAATTTATGTTTCAGAATGGTTCTTCTAAATCATTTACGCCAGTACCGATTCCTAAAGGTTACAGGAATGTCCCTAACACTCTAGAATCACTGGCTAATTTAGCGCTGAGTAAGTGGCTTAAATACCTCACACCATTTCTTCCCTGATTTCAAAATCACCTTCATAATCAATAACAATTGGATTATCTTGACAACTGCCGTAAGTTTGTTCAAAAAACCCTTCTGGCCATCCCAATTCTTTAGGTGTTTTTGAGGGTACCGATGGTTCTATTTGTTGATAAATCACCACAACCTCCATTTCTTTATCTGTTATGCCCACGGGAATCTCAAGGTGCAAAATGCCATCAGCACCAACATGAGAACATAACTTTATACTCTGCATTACTGTTTTCTCCTAGTCTTTGGTTGATTGAGAATTATGTGGTATCTCATCTATGATGCTGTATTCTTTTTCGATCAAGCTCAACAATTTCTCCTCCAAAGCTTTTAGATAAGCCCTGTTCAGCTTCCCCAGCGACTCCAGAAACCTCTGCACCGATTCCTCAAGTTCACTGGAATATATCCGGTTAATGCGATCACCTACGGTGGGCGGTTACGCTATCGCACAATAACTGCATCTGTTCACACTCGGCAGGTAGATAGTCGTAAGATTTCAGGTGCTTCAGTCCAACCGTAAGTTCTCCATTCCAGATTTTCACGGTGCAACTGTAATCGTGGACTGCGCGGTAATAATCGCCCAATAACTGCTTTTATTCCTGAGTACGAGATTACCTTTGGTTTGGAACAGACAAAAATGTCATTGCCCCTGCTCCCAATCTTCAATCACCAGTCCACTGACACGATTGAATTCTCTGGTGTTGTGTGTGACTAATGTTAAGTTGTTGACTATTGCGATCGCAGCAATCTGCAAATCATAAGGCCCAATTGGTGTACCAAGCGTCCCTAACTCTGCCCGAATTGTGCCAAAACTCCTTGCTGCCCTATCATCAAAGGACAAGGACACAAAATTATTTAGAAATGCTTCTTGTGATGCTAAGTTTCTTGTAGGATTATGACTTCGCATTGCTCCATAAAATAGTTCAGCTTTTACTACTGAACAAACAGCAATGTCTGCTGGTGATAGCGACTCTAACCTTTGCCTTACCCCAGACATCGGACGATTCAGATAAACAATACAGGCATTGGTATCTAATAAATATCTCACTCGAATTGCTCCCGTTGGTCATACTCACCTTGTGGATATCTTTGAATTGGGTCATCTACTAATGAGCCGGCTGTTCGCTCAAAAAATCCTGGTGGCCAACCCAATTCTTCAAGTGTTTTTGCGGGTGCTGATAGTTCTATTTGTTGATAAATCACCACGACTTCCATTTCTTTATCTGTGATGCCAACAGGAATCTCAAGGTGCAAAATGCCATCAGCACCAACATGAGAACATAACTTTATACTCTGCATTTCCTTTCCCTCGTTCATTAGTTTTTCAAGATTATCCCTCATGCACAATCCTACATCCGCAGATGATTTTGCTGCATTATCCCTCTTTTGTTACTTTAGGAGAAGAAAAACAATAAGAGATTCAACTAGCAAGAGGGAAACGCATTCACCATTCCCAGTTCTGACGGTGCAACTGAAGTCATTAACTGCCGTGACAATAGCCCAGCACCCGCCCTTACCTCTGAACTTGGGGTTGTCCTTGGCTTTTAAGTCAGATAATACGTAAGTCTTGTCAATCCAAGACAAAGACATAATGGAATAGATATTGCCCCAAAATTCCTAGAGGTGTCAGCATGACTGTTATCACTCCCGAACGTCTCGTCATAGAGGAAAACCCTTCTCACACCGCGCAGAAACCAGATCACAGGCTCTGGATTAGTGAAGCAGGAGGGCTTACCCAGTTCGGTGCGTTCATCGAAGTCCTGCAACCTGGCTCTCGTTCATCACTCAAGCATTGGCATAGTGCTGAGGATGAAATGGTCTATGTCCTTGAAGGCGAGATCGTACTCATTGAAGGAGACGCAGAGACCATACTACGTCCTGGCGATGCCGCAACGTTTCAAGCAGGAGTGCCAGTAGGTCACTGTCTTGAGAATCGTAGCTCCCAGGTAACGCGATGCCTAGTAGTCGGCACCCGATCAGCAGTAGACACAATCACGTATCCTGACCTCGATCTGGTGTGTCACCGAGATCGAGCGTTGCCGGACGACATCTGGACTAACAGTGCCGGAGAAGCTGCTTTGAGTCCCTACTAGCATTGGAGAATGCTTTTTGTACGTGCAATGTGCGACTGTATTCGCAGGAGTGTACTAGCGGTTGCGAGAATGTGGTGCTGTTTTGGAGCGATCATAGTAAAACTTGGGAAGCACCCCGTAGCCAAGAAAGCGAATCAAAACCTCCAGCCAAGATAACTCCGTATCCTTGTCCTGTATGCAAAAAGCCTTTGGAGGAGTACGGTTATACCAAGGATGGTCAGCAGAAGACAATGCTCCGGTGTTCAGATCCTCAGTCTCGCCAGGATAAGAAACACAAGGATGTGGCTTATTTTAATACAGCAAAAGGGTGGTGGAGTCGGAAGTTGGGGGAGTTGCCAGTGAAGGTAAATTAACGGTTCACTTTGAGTGGCTTTTACCTTGATATGTATAACCTGGACTAATACCATTTCACGAAAAATATAATACAGATGTAAATCCTAAAAGCCATGCTGCATCTGAGTTTTTTAATTGCTTAAAGCCCTGATGGGCATGGCTGCGCTTAACGCAAAAGCGTGCCGTAGGCTAAAAGTGTGAATTGGTATGAACTATTATGGAAGTTTTATTGAAAGTTAGGCAAAGTCTAATGAATAAGTTGGTACGTAGTTTCATTCAAATAGAAAGGAGTCTTCAAATCGTTGCCTTGATTGGAGTGATTCTCCTCCTGGGATATTTGGGATTAACAAGTTTTCAGCAAGAGCGAAGATTGCCTGTCCCAAGCGTTTCACCAACAATAAAGAATTAGAGTAAGGATCTGGGTGTACAGTTCTAATTCAGACCATATCTATGATATTGAAGGAATTTCTGATGACCTCTGACAACACCGATTCTAAACAACGTTCATTTACTAAAGTTATCTATCGTTTTCTTGGGGGGGCTGCACTTGGCACTCTTGTAGTGCTTATCCCTATTACATATGGGACATTTAACGATTGGGGGCTGGTTCAAGCAGGTGTCGCATTATTGCTGGTTATATTGTGTGGCTTACTATCAATTATTTGGGGCGAAAAATTTATTGACGTGGTGATGCAAACGCTGAATAGTACTGGTCTGTGAACGAGTAAACCGTGTATTTCTGTATTTCTACAATAAAGAGGATATTATGCCAGTACCCGCAGAATACCAGCGTGCTTCAGATGATTTCTATAGGTATTTGGTAGATGCACGCGACATAGCAGGGTTATGGAGTACACACGTAACTTACACAATGACTCAAGGGGTCTTTCAGACGTTTCGCCGCAGGCTTTCCACTGAAGATGCGATAGCTTTTGCGAATGTACTGCCGATTTGCTTGAAAGCACTTTTTGTAACTGACTGGGATACGAATGAGCCGCACAAGTCTTTTGAAGATCGTGAAGAGATGATGAGGGAAGTAAAATCATTGCGTGGGGAACACAATTTTTCTACGGAAACAGCAATTAGAGATGTAGCCGCTGCCCTGAGACAACACGTAGATGAGAAAGCCTTTGAGCGAGTGCTTGCCAAATTGCCAGCAGGTGCAGCTGATTTCTGGCAAGTATAATAGGCTTGTTCGTTGTTTTACCTTAGTGCCTAACAATGCGCTGCATCTGACCGCTACTACACTGACTCGCGGCGGGTGAGCTATAGCGTTAGACTGCAATCACTATTCTTTAATTTGGCAGCTTGACGTGCAGACCACTAACGCATAGGAGTAACCTTCTCTACATAAAGTAGCTTCTGGCGATAAGTATTATCTGTCAGTTGGGCGATCGCACCAGCAATAAATCAAACGCGTCTGTAAATGCTAGTGTTTCCCAGATCCCAGCATTGTAGATAACAGTATCAACTGCTTCTGTTGCGATCGCATTTGATACAACTTGACTTACACCTTTGTTCGCTAAATCAGCTTCTATCCAAACACGCTCAATTTGGTCTTGAAGATACAATGTAGGCTTTTACCTAGATACAAGCCAAACTTGATCGCCTGGTTCTGGGACGAAGCGATGAAAAACTTCACCCAAACCCCGATTGGCACCAAAAATCACAAAACAGCTCATCCTCTATTAAAAGCTTGAAAGTAGTGTTTCACCAACACCCATGTTATCTCGACTTTGAACTCACAAAAGTAGCTTTTCAGGGACTGTCTCCACCACGATATCAAGCAGCCCAAGGACTAAGCTCACCAAACGTGAATTGGCGCAAACTCAAAGTCTTAGATCAAACTATAGATATTTGCGGATTCCAACGAAATATCTGGAAGGTTACGAAGCATATCATCCCACGTATTTTGTGCTTGCAACGCTTCTACGACAATGTGAAGCGGTTCGGCAAGAATCCCTGGGAAATCTGACTCTTCAGGTAACTGAATCTTGTACGCTAACTGCTCTTGAGGTAGAGTGAACTGAGCATTAACTCCTGCTTTATTGCCTCTTGCATCAACCCGATACCAACCAACGTCAGGCAAATACATAGCATTAAAACCGTGCAAACTGTACGGCGCACCTTTGTCATCAATACTCAACCGTTGATAGCAAAATCCTGCTGGAATCTGGTTGGCTCGTAATAATGCTGCTAGTAAATGACTTTTAGCGAAGCAGTAACCCGTTTTATGTTGAAGAACATCTGAGGCACGGCACGTCACAGGATTCATTTGATAGTCAAAACTGTGAAAAATTTCGTCTCGCACCCACTCAAAACAAGCTTGTGCGATCGCCATTGGTGTGTCAAATCCCAATCTGATCTGTTTGGCACGTTCCATAATGTTTGGATGCTGCCAGTCAATGACTTCACTAACTTTCAAATACTCTTTCATTGCTGCGGTTATTTCAAGAATATAAAATCCTGGTTTTAAGAGATAGACAATTGGCTGCATAATAGGTGAGACAATCGCTTGGTATCTCAAGTAAGTGCTGGGACTGAAAGAACTATATTAAACTTAAGATTTTAACCAATCTTTTATTTGGTTTATCAACCAATGACGTTCTACGGTTGCTAAAGGAGTAATAGTAATTCTTTGATTTTTCATTAATTCAATAGTTATACCTATAGGTGCTGAAGCTGCTATTTTATCCTCTTGATGAATCTCTTGAATAAATTTAGTTTTACCACTTTTTCGCCAATAAGAAAATCCAAATAATTTCCATTTTACTTCAAAGGCATCTCGGTTAAGATATAACTCTGTATGCCCCAAAAATGATAATAAGACAACTGAAATACCCAAAATTAGCGATAAGGAAATAATCAATTGAAAATACCACAAATTATAAGTATTGATTGTAATATTTATAACTTGTGGTAAAAAAGCTACAAGAAAGCTGGCTAAATATACAAAACGTAATGATTTACTTCCACGTCTCGGAATTTTAATTTTAAGAAAGTTGGCTGTTTTTTGAAGCTGGATTTTACTACCTGTTGGTTTGGGCTGAGTAATAGCAGAACTTAAAGTATATTTATTCTCAAAAGCAGCAATTGCATCGCTTGCTGTATTAATTCTATCTCCAATATTGGGTTCAGTAAGTTTACCAATCCAGTTAATCAATCCCAAATCAATACTAACGAGATTGGCAAATTCAATTCGGGAATTGCGATGTGGTAAATCAGCAGGACTTGTTCCTGTTATTAAATGAATTAATGTTGCACCTAATGCATATAAATCAGATGCTGTTTCTGCACGCCCGGCAAATTGTTCTATTGGTACATAACCATACGTTCCTACTACAGTAAAAGTAGCACCTTCTGCCACTGCTTTATCTTGTACTGCACCAAAATCCACTAAATAAACCCGTTCATCGTCTCCCAAAATTAAATTGCTCGGTTTAATATCACGATGTAATACAGGTGGTTCTAATGAATGCAAGTAAACTAAAATACTTAATATTTCAATAGCAATTTTTTCAACTTTCGATTCGGAAAATCGCTGTCCTTGGTTGAGTAATTCTTGCAAAGAGGTACCAAAAATATAACTTTGTACTAAAATAAACCAAGGAAATTTTGAGCCTGGTAAATTGTCAACAATAAAATAATCTTGATACTTGGGAATGTAGGGATGGTTGAGATTTTTTAAAATTTGAGCTTCTCTTTCAAATAATTTATGTTCTTGCCATTCGATTTGGGGATTTAAAGTTAATAATTTTAAAATTACTTGCTTGGACGATACTAATGATATTGCTAACCAAGTTTGACGACTACTATTTTGCCCTATTTTTTTTTGTAATTGATATCGATTATTGATTACTTGCCCAGGTTCAAGCATTTTTTATTACCATTTAATTATTCAGCTTAAATTCCTAACCAATCCCTAATTTCCGAAGCAATATATTGGCTTTCTTCTTTTGTTAAACCTTTCTTTAAACGACCAAATGAATATTCATCAATACCGACAGACAAAATTATTTCACCAACTCTATTTCGACCTATACCCCCAGTTTTAGAAATATAAATTTTCTCAATGTTTAATACATTTCCATGCTTTCTCATGAAAGTCACACCAAATAACTTCCACTTAATTTCAAATTTGTTATTATTGAAACAAATATTATTTTCTACGAACCCAGGTAATGTTAACCAAGCGATGATTGAAGCTCCAAATATAAAAAATAGCCAGCCTAACCAAATAGCTGTCCCACCGGACGTGAGAATAAAAAGTATCCATAGAAGTAATGCACTTCCTCCAAATAATAATTCAATCACATTTTGATTCGTGGGAATATCGATTTCTAATTTATCTAATGATTTACGTATAAATACAGGAGTGTGGGGAAGCTCTTTGTTTGTATTATTTATTGCCAGTTCGTTTGTTTCAAGTGCTTTGAGTGCCTCTGCTGCTCTGCCAAAGCGAAATTCTAGATTAGGTTCGGTCATTTGCTGTAACCACCTCATAAAACCTGGGTTGAGTTTTATAAGATGAGCAAACTGCATCCTTGAATCAAACTGTGGCAAATCTGCTGGTGGAATACCTGTGACTAAATTTATCAAAGTCGCTCCTAATGCGTAGAGGTCTGAGGCAGGTGTCGCCCGTCCACCAAACTGCTCTAGAGGGGTATATCCATAAGTACCAACGACTGTAAATGTTGCACCTTCTGCTGCTGCACGGTCTTGAACAGCACCAAAGTCAACTAAGTAAACTTGATTTTTATTTTTGGAAGAGTCTAGTAGTAAGTTGCTGGGTTTGATATCACGGTGCAAAACAGGGGGACTGAGTTTATGAAGATAAATTAGAATTTTTAAAACATCTCGAGCTATTTGCCTAACTTCAATTTCACTAAAAGTTTTTCCAGAAGCAAGCAAATCTTTGATGGATTTTGCATTTATATATTCTTGCACTAAAGCAAAATATGTAAGATCGCGCTCAAGAATAAAATCATCCTTGTATTGTGGAATGCAGGGATGATCTAATTGTCGTAAAACTTTCGCTTCGCGCTCAAAAAGTCGCAGATTATCCCACTGTAATTGGTCGCTAGCCATCAGCAGTTTAACAACTACTTGCTCTTGCTCTATCAAATCCCATGCTAACCAGGTTTGACGAACCGGACTCTTTCCCAGTAATCTTTGAAGTTGATACCGTTCTACTAATTTTTCTTGCGCTTTTAACATCGTACTCCTTTTGCTCAGGGGTGCATTATCCTCTTATTTTTTCTATCAGAGATATAAAAAAAGCTCTAACTGTGGAGCTAATAGATATAAAAGTACATTTTGGGTATATTGAGGTGAGAATTCTATGTGTTGGGTACTAGATATGTTTCGGTGGATTGTGGAAATCGTTCCTAGACCGAATGGCAAAGAAGGGCTTTGTCTTTTTACCCAAACTTTGAATTACTCAATAACAATTAAACAGGCACTGAAGATCAAAAATAAGAGCTATGCTGTTTGTAAAAACTTAAAGTACAACATCTGTTCAGCCAACAGTTAATCTAATATAACTTACTTTTATTTGGCTAGTTACTTGATAATTATTTGACTATTTAATCCTAAGCTAATACTTTTAAAAAACAACATCTATCTCAAGATAGATGTTATTCTATTTATTAGCCTCAACTGAGCAAGAAGGGTATCCCGTCAGGGCATTAGCATGATCTGCATTATCTAGAAGTGCAGTAGACGGAGCTATGCCGCCCTTGCTTATCTCTTAGTTACTGTGAACAGCTTACGAGTAAAGAGTTTTACAGTTATTCAGCATACCCTAAGTAGGTTTGTCCGGTAACAAACTTCAATTTGTTAGGTAATTTGTTAGGTTGCTTTTTTGAAGACTGGGGTTAGCAATGCAGAGGTTCCGATTTGCACCTTGTTTAACAACTTAATCAGAGTTTTCTTTTCTTTGATTGTCAGGTTTGCCGTTAATCCTGTCGTGCGGCAGAAATGATCGGGCAAGATCTCAGCAACTAACTGCTGTCCTTTTGGGGTCAGACGAATAATCAACCTTCGGCGATCGCTAGGATGTGGTACACGTTTAACTAGTTCTTCCCGCTCAAGCCCATCTAACAGCCCCGTGATGGTAGCACGAGTTACACCAACGCGTTCAGCAAATTCTGAAGGCGCAAGCCCCTCTTTAGCACTATACAACTGCATCAATAGTGTAAATTTCCCTATTGAAAGATTATAACGAGCAAAGTGGGCATCGAAGGCTGCATAAACTTCAGCCGTTACATCCAGAAATACGAGACAGACTTCGACAGAGGGAATATCAAGTTCACAATATTGGCTGGCCAGCTCATCAATAGCTTGACGATTTGAGAAAGCTCGCATAGAAGTACAGTTATATATTGTCTCCTTATTATAAGCCGCCTAACAATATTTACTTTAACTATCAAGTATGTTCTAATATCATTAGCCTCCTAATAGTTAGTCACCTAATAGTTTATGGAATGACCATCATGAAACTGAAAGTACAGCAGAAAAATTGGCTGTTAAGCTTCCACATTCTTTCTGCGAGCCTTTGGTTTGGTACTGCTTTTTGCTCGCTGATTCTCGCGTTGTACTACCGAAATTGGGCAAATGGCGACGAACTTTATGCAATTAATGCAGCACGTAACCTGATGGGTGAGTTGATAATTGTCCCTTCAGCAGTTTTATCTTTAGTTTCAGGGTTAATGCTGTGCAGTTTTACTGTTTGGGGGCTGTTCAAGCACTATTGGATAATTGCAAAGCAGATTTTAACAATGATACTAATTATTATTGGTTCAGTTTGGCTCGGACCGTGGACAAAAGAAGCCACATCAATTTCTGCAATAGAGCGTTTACAAGCCTTACAAAATCCTACCTATATTTCTATCCGGAATGCAGTCATTATTGGCGGTGCTATGCAAACACTGTTACTGGTAGTCATTATCATAATTTCAGTATTGAAACCTTGGGGACGGCGTAAAACATCCATGTAAACTTAATCAGGATATTTACTCTTACACATAATCATGCTTGCTCATAGAAAAAAACAGTCCTCAATTTTCTTTCGTATACTATGCTCCCTTATAATGCTTCCACCAAAAATTACCAGAAATTCATAACCCATACCATTATTCTGGGGATTAGTTCGTTATTTTATTTGCTCTTGGTTACATATACAGCAAAAGCGGAAACTGACGTTTTTTCGGGTGGAACTGAGGTTCAGGAGGCACCTTCCATAGACCAAATTACTAATGTTAATCAACTTTCTGATGTCCAACCTACTGATTGGGCATTTGAAGCACTACAATTCTTAATAGAGTGTTACGGTTGTATTGCAGGATACCCTAATGGTACTTTTGGTGGTAATCGTACCATGAGCCGTTATGAGTTTGCTGCTGGCATAAATACCTGTTTAGAACAAATTAATAAATTAGTAAGTATCATCCGCAGATAACAGCTTAGAAACAGAAGAATTGGAAACTTTGAAAAAACTTCAACAGAAGTTTAATACTGAACTTGTTATCCTGCGAGGACGAGTAGATATTTTAGAAGCCAATACTGCAACCCTTGAAACAAAGCAATTTTCTACGACTACTAAATTACAAGGGCAAGTTATTATCTCTGTTAATGCAGGTGGTTTTGATGGGGAACGAATTATCGACTCTACTGGAAGAGAACTTGCCAATACAAACCCCAATCCAATGCAAATAATTTACCTCACACATGAGGCAGCATTTTAGGGAATGGGATACAGCCATTTGCGAAATAATTGTGTTAGGCGCGGCATGATCAGATAAGTGAGTAGGGCGACACCGAGTCCTGTGCTAATCAGTTGACTAAGCAATACAGGCAACCCAGACAACAACGGTGCTAGCAAACGATTGAGTTGAGGAAGAGTGAAGAACACTCCCAACCACGTCACTAACATCATTTTGTAGCGGGGTGGTGGCGACTTCATCGGTTTGTTTGAGAGAGTAAACCAGGTTTCCAATCCGGTGAGTGTTTGAAGGGCTTCAGGCTTTTGAATCAAGGGCTGCAATCGCTCAATCCACTCCCGCCTAACATCAGATTCTAGCCAGGTCTTGAGATTGTCGTAGCAATCGAACTTGAGAATAACCACGTACTCCGGATGGGCGTGATCTTGGGGTCGAATAGTGCTGACACCCAGATATCCCTTGAATTTTCGTGCATCTGCCGCGATGCCATGAAACCATGCTTCGTAACCTTGCTCTCTCCCCGGTCTTACTACATGACAGATCACAGCTGTGACTAAATAATTTTCTTCACTGGTGTTAATCGCCGATGGTTCATCCAACATAAAATTTAACGTTATGAGTAATTTGATGTTTAAAAAAGAAAAACGGCTCTTACCTTGCCTGTACGGGCCCTAAAACTGAAACGTCGTCCGAATTGTGCCAACAAAAATTGTGTCATTATTGCTGTTGTGATCAGGGTTAATAATGACGATCGCACCAGGAGTAATTGAGAAATTATCGTTCACTTGCAATCGATATAAGGCTTCAAAATGCAATGAAGTGTTGCGATCTACTACCCCAAACTCATTGCTGATCACTTTGGGGGGTTGTCCAAAGACAAAGCCCAATAGGTTGCCTTCCTTGCCAAAATCTGGGAATCCAAAATTAACAGCATAGTAAAAAATCTCAGCGCTGGGATCATTGGGGATATCTTGTGCCGATGCTTGGAGATATCCTACCCAGCCCCCTAATCTGAAAGTAGGGTTGACGAGCCAGGAAGCTGCAAGACTATAGCTATTCCCAACAATGTTTTGACTGGCTCCATTGAAGGGGTCATTGGTAATGGTACTACTTGTACTGATATCGATCGCATTCAAAGAACGAGCATAGGTTAAGCCAAAACTTAAGGATTTCGTGGGTTTTAACGTCAGTTGTGCTAGGGCAGAGTAAGAACCATCAAATAATCCAGAACCCGCAGTAGGGTTGTTGGCTTCACTAGCAAGATAAACCATTGCCAAATTGATGGCTGAGTTGAAGTTATAACTAATACCAATGCCTGTCCCACCTGTTTCTTCACGGTAGATGGGGCTGCGAATCCCCAATGCGGAGATAGAACCTCTACCATCACTTCCCAATAGAGGGTTAATGGTATCGACCACATCAAATAACGTACCTTGAGCGATCGCAGTCACTTTAGCAGCAGACCCGATGGGAAATTGATAATAGAGTTGATTGAGAATTAACTGATTGCCTGTATCACTATCAAAACTGAGACGAGCCATATTCGTGCCTGTGGCGTCCCTAAAGTTGGGAATATTGCCAGCCTGAAATCGAATTCTCAGTAAATCTTGCCCCGTAAAACTGGTGTTAAATATCAACCGCACGCGATCGCTAAAAATGATATTATCACCGACCTTACCCCTGGAGCCAGGTGTTTCTCCTGCTGGTACAGCTTTATCATCGCCAAATGCACCACTCACCGCAAAAACTACTTCTCCAGTAAATTTTGTCGTCGTCGAGAATTGCTGAGACTCGAATTGATCTGTGCGTGTTGCTAAGGAATCTACCCGTCCACGCAATATTGAGAGTTCTGCTGTAAATTCCTTTTGAAGTCTTTGCAAAGTTTGTAAATCTTAATCACATCTGCTGTCGTACTTTCTAGTAGCTGATTGAGCCGAGCGAGACAAGCATTCAACCCGACAGCAAATTCATAGCGAGTGATTGAGCGATTGCCTTGAAATTTTTGATCGGGATAACCAACAATGCAGTCGTAGCGATCAACTAATGCTTGTAATGCTTGAAATGCCCAATCTGTAGGCTGCACATCAGTAAGCTGATTCACAGATGTGACTTGCTCGGGCAACGTATCTTCGGCAGTAGCAGACCTAGAAAGGCATTGCTGAGTAAGGCATACTCCAAAGATCAGAGATGACGAGAGAATTAATTGAGAAAAAAGTTTCATTGAGAACAACCACCTTAGAGACACCAGATTGTTCGGCAATTTTTTACCAAGAAGTAGTTGTCACCGCTATGTTTCAAGTAAAGTTGATAACCTAGCGATGACAATACCAACTCAGTTACACACGAGCTAAAATAGACACTTTCTCATTATTTACTGGGAGATCCAGCACTTGAGTTTGCTGCATAGCTGGTCATCAGGTTTTTGTAGTCAGGAATAAACCCTGCTAAAAGACTACCTAGCCCTTCAATATCGTTACGCCAGTCACGGTGCAATTCACCCACAACGCTAAACCAATTGACCAATTGAACTCCAGCACGAGACATTCGATCCCAAGCTGCATAGCGACAGGCTTCATCAAAGGTTCCAGAGGCATCGGTGACAACAAAAACGTCATAACCTGCCTCCAATGCCGAAAGCGCACAAAAAGTAACACATACATCGGTGACAATCCCGGCAATGATTAATTGCTTTTTGCCTGTGGCTTCTACTGCTTTCACAAAGTCCTCGTTGTCCCAAGCGTTGATCTGTCCGGGGCGGGGAATAAAGGGAGCATCGGGAAACTTCTCTTTCAGTTCAGGGATGATGACACCATTGGGGCCATCCTCAAAGCTAGTTGTCAAAACTGTAGGCAGGTAAAAAAACTTGGCTGCACTTGCCAGTGCTAACACATTATTTTTGAAGTCGGCTGCACCAATATCACGCACAAGTGAGAACAGTCCAGTTTGGTGATCGACCAGCAGCACCGCAGCATTATTTTTGTCTAACCGATTGTACTTGAATGTAGACATGAGTTATTGATCCTAAATTTGAGTTATTGGGAATGATGAATTGCAGAATGCTCTAAATAGCTTATGGCGTAAGCTGTTGCGAGATGGACTTAGTGCGGAATGGCACTAACAAAAGATGAAATGTCGTCAGGGCAGGGTGTAGGGGGTAGGGTGTAGTGTTTAAGACAATTTAATTTGGATTGCGCGAAGGAGTTCAACATCTTCTTAATTCCCCACACCCAGAAGCCAACCTTGGCAGTGGTGGCGAGAATCGCGGGATATGCCTTGCCAGATCCAATATTGTGATAGGGCGAATAGTTCAAGAAGTTACGGAAATACGCTTCCTGTGCCGGAGACCCAAACTCGTCTACCCATATTTTCCCGCTCGTGAATTGATCGAAGCGGAGCATGTCCATGACCCCGACCTGGGGTGGGGCAGCGCGGCGGCGAACAGATCCGGTCGCTGATTGACCACTGCGCCGATCAGGAGTCCGCCATTCGATTCACCCTGAATCGCCAAGCCGTCTTGTGGCGTGATTCCCTGCGCCTTCAGGTACTCGCCTGCTGCGATGAAATCGTCGAAGACGTTCTGCTTGTTCTGACGACGACCTGCTTCGTGCCTTGCCTTGCCATATTCGGAGCCGCCGCGAATGTTGGCGATCGCCGCGTTTGCCGCTTCTAAAATTGCTTTATTGTTCTCTGACATCTGAATCTCTCCTCTGTTCAAAGCAAAAAAGTGGTGTGAGTTGTTATGCTGTTGCCCCTCACTGGTTTACTTCTAGGGACTGGTAAACGGCTTACATTGAATCGCCTTCACATTTCGCAGATAGTTCAACTGTGGCTCGAAGCCAGTCGGACAGAAGACATAAACATTGTCCTGCGACAAGCTGATGACCAAACGATAGCTGGGTGGAATCCCTTCAGAACCTTCGATCACTTCGATTCTGGGAATCACTTGTGAACTGACTTGAGCCAGGGATGGAAAATTGAACAGTAGGAATATGCCAAACAGAATTGTGATTGCGATTGTAGTTGTGATTTTGGTTGAAAGAATCTTTCGGTTCATGAGAAATTTCCTGTGGCTTGTGGTTGTGTAATGTTCTATTGTTTCCAGGGAAGCGGCGATCGATAGGGGTTTTCGTGCATATCCAGGACTTCCCAGGTGGTTGGATTGACTCGCCCTGTAACTGGGATTTTGTATCGTCTCTGGAGATCGCGTACCGCAGACGTTGTGACCGCACCAAAGATGCCATCGACGATCGCCCCTCTTGGATTGCCTAACCTCACACCTGCGGCTCCTAAAAAGCCATTGTCTTGAAGAATGCGCTGTAACAATTGCACGTTTCTGCCGCGATCGCCTTGGCGCAAGGTAGGTAAGGTTAAATCAGTGTAGGCAGTGGCGATCAGAATGGAGGAGGTTTGTTGTGGAGGAATGCGCTGTGCGATCGCGGGATGAGTGAATGAACCTCCGAGCAATCCTGTTGCGATCGTTAGTACTCCGAAAATGAGTTGAGGTTTCATGATTGTCCTCCTGATGGAGATTGGTTTTATTTCGCATCAATTTGCGTCGGAGTGATTACTCCACTAGCTTTGAGACCTGCAACGAGGTCGGTTACTTGACGTTGAGCCTCTGCACTCAGGGAGTCAAGGTCGTCTAAGAAGAATTGACGTTCTAGCGTTAACTTCCGGGTATTGAGCAACCCTTCGATCTGCCAACCTTCGTCGCATTTCGTTACGACGTATAGCGGCAGCGAATCTCGTGAAGGTGAAGTTTCAGTTTGTCCGGGTAGTATTACCCTGATAACTACGTGTTGCGGCTCGCAAACATAAACGCTCCGGCTTGCAAACAAGAAAATTCTTGGCTCACATTAGTTGCAAACAGAAAAGGATTTCGGCTCACATTAATTGCAAACAGACTCATTATTATTTGCAACGG
>JADEXK010000100.1 GCA_015207155.1 Nostocales cyanobacterium LEGE 11386
TCCTGGTATGGACTACTATGAGCAAAAATACCAGGAACTGATGCTCAAAAACCTCCAGCAACAAGCTCAGGCTCTTGGCTTAGAACTCATTCCTCTTTCCCACCCCACCGAATGTGTTTCTTGAAAGTTCGACAAATATAAAAAACCCCTCTCCAAACCTCTCCCCTGCAAGGAGGAGCCACTGCGTTGCGCGGGTTCCCCGCGTTGTAGCAAGTGGCGTTAGAGGCTTTGAAACCTTGATTTTTAGTTCAAAACCAGGGATATTTTGTCCCTCTCCGACACGGAGAGGAATTGGGGTGAGGTTCATCGAATTCACGTTAAAAATAAGAAGGAAGAACTTTCTGACTCGGTAAATACCCAGCTCCTGGTGGGCGATCTTTTAACTCAGACTCTTCATCTAGTTAGATAACAATCCGATGGGAATCGTGAGAAAAAATAAAATTTATCCCACCACTCAAACCATCAAAAAAGGGATAGGCGTTTTGCCTATCCCGAAAATTAACTAATCAACGAAGTCAGAAGGAAGAAGGATCATTCTTCACTTTGGCCAAGCTCAGTACAAGCCTCATGACGCCAAACTTATTCCTTCTTGTTCAAGTTCCTGAAGTCCAAGAATTGGTGTACTCAATTTGGTCAGGAGTCAAACTATCGATTGCAATACCCAAAGCTTGCAACTTCAGGCGGGCAATTTCTTGATCTACTTCGGTGGGAATTGAATGCAAACCAGGTTCCAACTTACCTTTATTCTTAACTAGGTATTCACAAGCTAATGCCTGATTAGCAAAGCTCATATCCATGACTGCACTGGGATGTCCTTCTGCCGCAGCCAGGTTAATCAAGCGTCCTTCACCCAGAACTATAACTGATTTACCACTTGCCAGTTGATACTGTTCGGTAAAGGGACGGACTTGCTTGACTTCTTTGGCTTTAGCTTTCAAGGATTTCAGGTCAATTTCAATGTCAAAGTGACCGGAGTTACAAACGATCGCACCGTCTTTCATGACATCGAAATGTTCTGGACGAATCACGTGTTTGTTACCAGTAACAGTGATAAATAAATCACCGTGAGCCGCAGCTTCTGCCATTGGCAAGACACGGAAACCATCCATGACAGCTTCAATTGCCTTGATGGGGTCGATTTCGGTAACAATGACGTTAGCACCAAGACCCCGGGCCCGGAGTGCAGTACCTTTACCGCACCAGCCATAACCGGCAACAACAATGGTTTTACCAGCCAGGAGGATATTTGTAGCGCGGATAATGCCATCTAGGGTTGATTGCCCAGTACCGTAGCGATTATCAAAGAAATGCTTGGTGTCAGCGTCGTTGACATTCATGGCCGGGAAGGTGAGAACGCCATCTTTGAACATGGCACGTAGCCGCACAATTCCCGTGGTGGTTTCTTCTGTGGTGCCAATTAAATCGTTAATTTGGTCTTGGCGTTCTTGAATGAGGGTGGCTACCACGTCGCTGCCGTCATCAATAATAATGTTGGGGCGATGATCTAAAGCAATTTGGACGTGGCGATTATAAGTTTCATTATCTTCACCTTTGAGGGCAAAGACGGGAATTTCATGATCAGCGACGAGGCTAGCAGCTACGTCATCTTGAGTGGAAAGGGGATTACTAGCAATTAAAACAGCATCTGCACCACCAGCTTTGAGGGCGATCGCTAGATGTGCTGTTTCTGTGGTTACGTGACAACAAGCTACCAGGCGAATCCCAGCGAAGGGTTTTTCTTGGGCAAAGCGATCGCGAATTTGCTTTAATACTGGCATCTCGCGTCCGGCCCATTCAATGCGCTGTCTTCCCAAGGGAGCTAGGGCGAGGTCTTTAACCTCGTGCTTTAATCGGGGAGAAGTTGCGGTCATCAAAAATTTCCTCAAAAAAGTAAAAAAAGTTACGCAGGACTTACGTACTTTACAAGAGTATTCTACAACTGACGACTTTTGGTTGTAATCACCAAGTAGCCTTCATGAACTGCGTACATCTGAATGAAAAAGGGACTAAAAACTAGTATTTTTACTCAGGAAGCATTTTTCAAGTCAGCTAGTCAATTGTACTCTGGACTAGCTTGACGTTGGACAGCCTTAATGTCAACTTCATGCCTCAATTTTTTCTTTTAGCTTTATTTTTGGTAAGAGTATTATTGAAGGCATTTATTTTATTACCCAGGGTTGATTAAGTGATTTGTCATCTATCTAAAGACAGAAAGTATTTAAAACTTTTAGTTTTACTCTAGGGAATAAAACTTAACTTTAGAAAGGTACAATTACTCAAGTCAATCATGGAGGATGGCTCTGGAAATAGCCGACGGTAAATTTTGTGCAAGGAGGTATTTGAGTGCGCTTTCAATTTTTGGCGATCGCCAAGCGAGTCCTGTGGTCTAATTTTGCTTCTCTGGAGCAGAAACAGGCTTTTTTGGACGAAAAGTACCTCAGTAACATCAAGAGTATCACCAAGCCAGCCCCAAACTTCAAGGTATTCAATGCAGCCTCCGATTCACCTACGAGGCGGGTGTTACCCAAAGGGAATTTGGGGAGAAATGTGATAGTAGCGATCGCGGGTTCAATGGCCATAGCTGTAATCTTTGTACCCAAAGCTACAGCCCAGATTCCGTTACCTCTGTTACAATCCCCTAATGATGAAAGTAGCAATGCAGATACCGGAACTGTTTCTGGATGGATTTATTTAGACGGTTACCAAATATTTCAGATAGCCGCAACGAGAAGCAATTTTCCCGAACGTTCACGAAATATCCAACAAAATTTAAATCAAATCCGCCAAAATTATTTGCGTTCATCTACAGAAGAAATTCAGGTAGAAATCCGGAAATTAAATGCATTACCAGTCATTTATGTGAACGGCCAATACCTGATGACCATTACATCTGAAGATGCCAGATTGCGGAATGAAGATCCATTTATATCGGCAAATCAAATCAAGGAAAAGTTAGAAGACTCCTTGCAAATAGCCAGAGAGGAGCGACAAACTCAATTTTTAATCAACCAAGGTCAAATTGCTGTTGGTATTGGGCTAGCAATGATGATCGCCAGTTGGGGAGTATATTACTGGCAGCGTCATTTAAAACATCATTCAACACGCCCGATTCTGCCGATTTCACAAGACGCTCAACACCTGACAACTCAATTAAATCAACAGCAAGATCGACATCTTGAAGAAGTCAAGAAAAGACTGTTTCAATTAACTCAAGCAGGGATTTGGGGAAGCGGAACTTTCATCATCTTGGGTCTATTTCCTTATACACGCCCTTTTCAAGTAGGGATTCTCACAGCTGCCCAAATTCCTTTAAAATTGGGTGTCGTGGTACTGGGAATTTACGTAGCAATCCGTTTCACCTATGCCTTAATTGACCGCTTCACCTCTACTTTAATCAGCAGTGGTGCTTTGTTAAACTCAGACACTTCTGAGAGAATGCAACTGCGAGTTTCCACATTTTCTGGTGTAACTAAAAGTATCATTACTGTGATTTGGTTGGGAATTGGTATCTTACTAGCCTTAGTCTCATTGGGTATAGATATTGTCCCGTTGCTAGCAGGTGCTGGTTTAATTGGTGTGGCGTTGTCTCTGGCTTCGCAAAGCTTAATTAAAGATGCAATTAATGGCTTCCTCGTCATTATAGAAGACCAGTACGCCTTAGGTGATGTCATTGTTGTGGGAGATGTAGGAGGCTTAGTAGAAAATCTCAATCTGCGGATGACTCAGCTGCGGGATGCCGAAGGGCGCTTAATCACGATTCCTAACAGTGAAATTAAAGTTGTGGCCAATCTTTCTAGCCGTTGGGCACGAGCCGATTTAACCATCCCAGTTGCCTACGAAAATAACATTGATGAAGCTTTGCAGTTGATTAAAAAGGTAGCTTCGGAGATGAATCAAGACCAGCAGTGGAAACGGCTAATTGTTGCACCGCCTGAAGTTCTGGGAATAGATAATTTTGGCGATCGCGGTTTGATGATTCGTGTCTGGATTAAAACACAGCCACTTAAACAATGGGATGTGGGACGCGAATTTCGCCGTCGTTTGAAAATTGCCTTCGATCAAGCCGGATTTTCTATTCCTGTTCCTCAACAAGGCATTTGGGTGAATGATGGTCAATTACTGAACTCTCAAATTAATGGCAAAGCTGATTAGTCATTGGTTATTGGTTCTTTAACGTGAATTCGATGAACCTCTCCCCAACCCCTCTCCAACGCGGAGAGGGGCTGAAAATACAACTAAAAATTAGGCTTTTAAAGCCTCTAACGCCACTTGCTACAAGTCGGCAAAGCCGCCCAACGCAGTGGCTCTTCCTTGTAGGGGAGAGGTTTGGAGAGGAGTTTTTTTAATCCGTCGAACTTTCAAGAAACACATTCGGTGGAGAGAGAGATAGGGATGAGTGCTGAGTGAGGAGTAAAAAGTACAGAGGATTATGTTTCTTTCGCTCTTGCCGCAGGTGCGCCTCCGTTGGAGACTCACGTTAATCCCCAGTCCCTCTTTCATACTTGGCTGTGAAACTCGTTTCATCGGGACTGCATTCTTCTTCCCAAATCAGTACAAGTGTACTATAATAGTTATAGTGTTCACCAAGCCTAGCAAAATACACAAAGGTTGTGTGACAGTCTTCTGGAAGATGGATTCAAGGGTTAGTCCAATGATTAAGCATTACATTCTCAACCTCAATCCGACTGCCAAGCACGAATGGGATCGGTGTATTTTACGTGACCCACTGACGGCGAAACGGCCGGACATTGCCAAATTAATAGCCGAAGCAGTTGCTGCTGATACTGGTAGTTATTTAGTTAGTGTGAATATTGAAGTACAGGTATTAGAACAAGCTGCGGTGCCTCAAACAGAACAACTCTCGCTCCCATTTTCCGAAATAAATGTCCCGTCGCAACTGCGGGAAGTGGCGTAATTAAGAAATTGGGACTAGGGACTAGTATTTTTTCCTTAGAAAGGAAGCACTTGAGATTTTACTCAGCACTCAGTACTCAGCACTCAGCACTTAGAAAGGCACTCAGCACTCAATAAGGAAGGTGATTAGATGGTGCAACTGACTCATTATCCCACTGCGATCGCCCAGGCTGCTCAACGAGTGAATGAAATAGACTCTCAATTAATGGCAGTACAGCAACAGATTGACAGATTTGAAGGTAATGCAGATCGGATTGCTGCCTTTGATATGGATTTGAAAAATGATGCTCAACGCAAGGCTCGTCGCTTTGAAGTTTTGCTGGTGAATCAAGAGTATCAAAAGGCAGTAGATACTTATATTCGGTTAACTGCGGAAAAAGCCAATGCGATCGCTCATTTGGAATATCTGCGTAACCAGTTTAGTGTAGCTAAATTAGAGGCGAGATTAGCGATCGCTCAACAGCTTACTGATTTTGAATCTCGCGAATTAGTGGGTTTATAGTCACATTGTCATCCCTCTCCGCAAGCAGCTACGGTGTACACATAAGTCTTATAAAGTTGCCTAACAGCGTTTCGTCGATCCCCCCTAACTAACCTCCTTTTCAAGGGGGGAAAACTTCTTTAAGTCCCCCTTAAAAAGGGGGATTTAGGGGGATCAAATGATTTGTGTGTACACGATATCCTTGCAGGGGAGAGGTTGGGAGAGGGGTTTTTTCAACTTGTCAATCACGTTAATTTATTAGGAATTTTATAGTTACTCAAGAATAACTCTTTCCCCTTAGCGGCATGGCTTTGTTTATAGTTATTCATGCCATACTGCAATTCCCACTGAGAAATATTAGCCCATTGAAAATTCTCTCGAATTTGTGCTGAATCATCATAAGTGATGAGCCATTGATGATGACATTGTTTTAAAATCTCAGCAAATCTCTGATGATCAAAAATGCTATGTAAGTCACCATCCTTACCATATAATTTTGATTTGGTAGCACTAAAATAAGGGGGATCTAAAAATAAAAATATATCCTTGTCTTCGCTAGTTAATAAATCACTGTAGTCTAAATTAGTAATTTTGACATTTTCTGTTAAGATGTTCTCTAATTTTTCTAAACGTTCAATTGAAGAATAAGTGAACCTTTTATGAAAAGCTTCTTGAGAAAAACCACCGGATTCTACAGTTCCCGAAAAGGTAATTCTATTAAGGACAAAAAAGCGAATTGCTCTTTCAAAATCAGACAGATTATTGATATTTACACTGGTCAATTCTGTAAATAGCAATTTACCATCTTGATATTTGTCTTTAATACGGCGAATTTCTGTAACTAATTGCGACAAATCAGACTGAGCAAATTTCCAAAATAGGAATAATTCACAGTTTAAATCATTAATCCAAATCTTCAGTGCAGGAAATTTTTGTTTTAAATAAATAAATACAGAACCACCGCCTACAAAAGGTTCTCTAAATTCGGAAAAAGTTTCTGGTAAATGTCTAATGATTTGATTTATTGCTTTGGATTTACCACCAGGATAACGAAGAGGACTTTTAATCATGATTTATAGATCAAAATATTGTCGGTGACAAATACTGGTAAAAAAGCAATTACCGCAATGAACGAAATATCACTCTTCCTGGACACTCTTCCTGATTAATTCGCGCATACACCCGCAAACAAGTTAAAACTTCCCCAGGAATACCACCGCAATCTAGTTGTAAGTCATCTTTTGATAAAGCGCAGATATCAGCATAAAGTCCCGATAATTGACGAATACGCACGTCATAACCAGCATTAATCGCCTTTTGTGCATTTTTTTTCAAAATGCGCCGTGATTCTTGTTGTAGTTTACCCCACCAAGAATAACGCTCGGCTGGTGGGACAAATACAAGGGAATGTATCGCTTCATCTATGTCAATCCAAGCACGCAAAGTTAATAAAGGCTCAGTATTTTCCTCAGCCTTTTGGACGCGCAGCAAGCGATCGCTTAAAGCTTCAATATATTGAGTTCGCTGTTCTGGCTTTGACTGTAAAGGAATAACATCAAAGCTAAAAATGCTTTTTAAGGCATGATGTAAATCTGGGTCTATTTCGATAAATTTGCTAAATAAGTGGACAAAACCAGCTATTAAATACATATCTCCAGATGCTTCACTAGAAATAATTCCCGAATTTAACAATGCTTTTTTAGATAAGCACAATCCTTGAGCTTTAATAGTACCATTCAGTCCGGGGTAAATAATTTCATCGCGGATAAAAGGAAGTTGATCAAGATGCAAATTATCTGCTATTGCACCAACTTCTTGAGCCAATTCCAAAGCACGCTGTCGCCAAGGTGTCGCCAAATTTTCGGGAACCCGCAGCAGTTTACGATGAATTTCATTCCATAAACCAGCATCTGTTTGGCTTTGTAGTGGCGAATCTCCCAAATACAAGCTAAGTTCTGCATCAGCAGCAAAAGCCTCTCGCAGGTGAATTAGTTTTAACTCATCTGGGGGCGATATAATCGCGATCGCCTCTTCTGTTTCTTCTTCACTAGCATCTGCTTGTGGTTGCAATAAGCTATGAATTTCTTGCAGTACCTCTGTACATATTTCCCATCCTGGATCTAATGGAAATTCGCTGCGAGCCTGATTTAAACTAGCCTCTAGTCCGTGTAGACTAAATCTTAATAATTTGGCTAACTCTGAGTTTTCTATTTCTAAAAGCTGACGTAAATGCTGCATGAAAATTACCTTTTTTATCTCACGCAGAGACGCTAAAAAACCTTTGCGCCTTTGCGTGAAATAATCCTCATCTTAATGTATGCCGCAAAATGGGTCGCGTTCTTTATCAACTTCGTTGGGTTGCAATTCTAGTTCAGCACGATAAACACATCCTTCTTGCTTAAGACATTCTTGACTGGTTGATGTCCAGTAAGGAACTTCACCGGCGTGCATCCGCAGAATTCCTGTGTTATCAAGAGTTACACAATATTGGCAAGGATAATCTGTCGTCACATCTGGTTTATTCAGTGAGCCAATTCGTATCCATTTTTTGGTGTTAGTTTCGGTATCTGTTTGATAAATATAAAAGGTGTGTTGACTTGTTTGGGGAAAGGGAGGTAAAGCGTTGCTAATTAAACCGTTTTCTGGCTGCGGTGCGCCATCGCGGAGATAGTGAAATTCTCGCAGAATCTTACTATCATCTTTGTCTATTTCAAATACCAGATGATAGGCATTTGGTTGATCAACCGTTGCAGACTCAATAACATTAACGGCAATATCACCATCATTTAAGTCTTGTTTGGGGCGTTCCACGGCAATATTCCACTTCAATTTACCATCAGTAAATAGCGCTGATGTTTCGGAAACTGCCGATAGTGCTGCTCCCACATCAATACCAGGAACGTCAATTAAATAATGGGGATTTCCATGACACAGCAACACACTAAATTGCAAGGTTTGATCAATTTCAAACTGGACTTTAATTTTTTTAAGAAACTCAGCTTCTTCCATTCCCAGTTGCTTCATCAGGTTTTTGCCGTCGAAGCTACCCCAAAGTCTTAAGTCTCCATCTTCGTAGTCTTGACGATAAATAATATTAGTCAATTGTATCCCTTGCCACTCTGTACGCACCTTGGCGGTTGTTTCTGAAGGAGTGATTTGATAAAGTTCTTGTCCTGCTTTGAATATCGGCAACAGTTCGTTACTTTGGGTTTTGCGTTTGAAGTTGCAAGGCAAATAATAAAATAGGTTTTTGACATCTATTTCTAGCTGATTGGCTCCCTTACGCAGCAATTCTTTGGATTCTTGTGGATCGAATCTCAGTCTGCGTAACTTTTCAGCGTAGCAAGCACCCGCAGAGGTGGCTAGTTTGGTAAATTCTAAGACAAAGGTAATTCGTTCTGGGTTCCAAACGAAATAGGGAGAGTTGCTAAATTCCTGGTAGATATGGCGTTGCACTAAATCGAGATTACAAGTTTTACCAGAAAGGATTAACCAATCAACTTTATGAGTGTTCCAAGCATCTATGTTTTGATCTTGAGGACGTAAGCGACTTTCCATCAATCCTTTAGCAATACCGATCGCTTCTTTAATTGCAGCAGATGTGGCGCGTTCAAATTGCTGGCTATCTATGGTGACGCAGACACTATCTGGATCTCTGACTTGGAATTTAATGGCACTTTGATTAAGTAGTTCTAAAATCTGCTGTTCGGAAACAGTAAAGGTTAAAGGGGAATTATCTGCGGGTGGCTTTTGCCCAAGTTTAAGTTTAGCGGTTTCAGCATGATCCCAGAGAGTATAAAAGGTTTGTAATCTTTGGGGTGCTTGATGCCATCGGGTAGGTAATACTTTCTCAGCCGTATCTAGGGCATCTTTGTAAGCAGCGTCACCTTCAGGATTTTCTTTATCTAAACATTTCAATAAACTACCACTTTTGAATTTTCCTTGTTCCAGAAAACGCTCATGCAACTCAGTGCTAATTAAATCTTCAAGCTTGTCGCTATCGATGTCACCGATAGTAACTGCTGTTAAAAGAAAGTCGGCGATCGCTACTTTCAATAATCTGAATATTCGTAGGGTAATTAACTCACCACCTAACTGTAAATGCCCAGATGAACCTAATAGTTTCGGGGTAAGTTTATAGTAACGTCCACCTAACCCTCGGTCTTCATGCTCGGCAAAGAAGGGGGTTTTATCTTCCAGAGTCAATTCAATCAAGGCTAAGTCAGTAGTTCCCCCACCAATATCCAAGACGAGAACGTTTTGTGACCATTTGTTCCCTGCTTGGCGACAACGGGTTTTAAATGACTCAATACCAATGTTGAGATTACCACCAAATTCTCGCCATAAAAAGAAGATTGCCACTGAGACGGCTTCATCATAAGCGGTTTGAACGTCATCAATGCCCAATTGTTCGACTAATTCTTTAACTTCCTTACGTACTAGCGGCGGGGCGACGGTGGGGTAAGTAACAACGGCTGTTAAGAACTCACCTTCGGAAAATCTGCGTCTAGCCCGTTGGCGGTAGTCTTCAGTTAACTCTATAAGATGCGCCCAAGCAGCTTGGATGAGTTCACTCACATGAATTAACTCTTCTTCACCAGCCAAAATGACGGGAAAAGACCGATCCTGACCAAAATAGCGCTTGGGTGAGTGATGAAATCTGCTGATAATTTCCTTTAAGGAACTGCTTGTACCTTGGGCGATCGCTTTTTTTCTGTTGTCTCTGGCTTCCCTACCCATCCGCAGTTTTAAATCTGCCAAGCTAGCAATTTCCAACTCACTGGGAATTTCTGTGTCACGGCGATCAATATCTAATACGACGGGAATTAAATTTTGTGATTCTAAAGTGGGTACGCGGAAGACTTCATGGTATATCTGGTAGAGTTTTTTGCTCACCGCCCGGCGAAATTTGTCGCTGTTACCTAAACATAATTCGATTTGGCGAATCGCTTCTAAAAATCGTTCTTTATGATCACCTGCAAAAATTTCACTCAAACGGTGGGGTTCAATCTCTAGGTTCTTGCTGATATCAGCGATGAACTTTTCCCAGTCAATCGGATTGACATCAGGTAAAGCCACCGCAGCCGGAGAATTCAACCATTGCGCCAGGCGATCGCGTAACCGGATTTCTTGTTCTTTGGGTAAAATTTCCGCGATCGGCACTTCAATCGGGTCAAAAAGTGTCACTGTAGAATTTGACGTGCCAAAATCTAGAGCAAACCATCCAGGAAATCTTTTTTGCTGTTTCCTAGTCGCTTGTTGAATCACATATTTGCTCAGTTGAAAATCTTCGCTGATAGCATCTACATCTATTATTTTCTCGTCAAAAACTAGTGGTGACCACAGATAGCACGAAGCCCCACTTTGCCTTGGCTCAGATAGTACTGGATCTCCTAAAGGGTCAGAATCAAAGTACTCAACAATTACTTCTAGAGTACAATTAATTGGCTCTGTTAAAGGTTGCTCTAGTTTACAAGGATATTGTTCTAATTGACCAATTTGTGAAATTTTTGGTGTTACAGAATCAAATGGTTTATACGCTTTTTTAATTTGTATGGCTAATTCATCTGGAGTACCAGTAACAATGCAATTAATTCTGGCTATATGAGGTACATTATCGCCAGCAGCCACAAGTTGGATAGTCGGAAGTTCTAAGTATTCATTTTCGTTAACACGCACTTGGAAGTTGGGCGGAAGCCGAATTTCTACAGGCATTTTATTTTTTTCCTTATTTGTAAATAATTAGGGAATAGGGAGTGTACTTCGACTGCGCTCAGTAACCAGGGAATGGGGAAAGAAATACCTACGCATAAATATATTCCAATACTGTCACCTGTCACCTGTCACCTTTCCCCGTTCCCACTCCCTAAAAAACATCTGCATAAGAAAAGGTGGAGATTTCCGAGAGAATTTGTAACCAAGTAGGAATGGCAATTTTAGGTGGAGTGTCACCAGATGCAATATGTCTGAGTAAGGCTTCTTTTTTAGAAAGATTTTGCAGAGTGGGAATAATTTGATCTAAAATTCCTTCTAATTCTGAATTTACCTGTTGATTGACTTCGCTGACATATTGCACAAGATGAAGACTGGCGCTAGCAGTGATTTCGTCTCGCAGTCGTAACACGAAAAGTTGGTGATTAGCAGATTTGGGTAAGTCTTGACTTTTTTCAGGTGCCCAATCAAAAATTTGACCAATGTTGTGTTTTTCGTCTTGGCGCGCCAGGGGAAACATAATTTCCGGTGAGATTGTTTTGTCTTTATTATTAATTTCCCCAATGATTGCTTCTTGCCATTGATTAGGATCACATCCCAACAGTAATTTATAAAATATATCGGCTTCTTCTACACCAAATTTTGCTTCAATATCTTGTTCCATTTCTGGGTGGAGAATTGCCTGAAGATAATCGCGTTCTGGGGCTATTTGATTGGATAATTTACTTAATAAATCTGTGACTGCCTGATAAATGCGATCGCGGGCAAAATCTGCTAATTCTGTGACTGTATTGGCAAAGGCTGGATAAAAATCGTCACTCTTTGTTGGCAGGGTACTATTAACTCTATTTCCCCGATCAAATAGTTTCCCGGCTGCACCTTTAAATTCTGCCAGGGTAATATTACCATTGTTAGCTTTGTTAAACAGCAAAGTCCATTGATGCCAACTGAGTATTTTAAATGTGAGTTCGTCTTTCACCACATCACTGACGACTTCTCCCCGTCGGTCTTTGAGTGGTTCTTTTCCTAAATCTTTTTGGAAATTACGATAAGTTTTATCTAAGTTTTCAATAGCAGCACGCAAATCAATTAAAGCTGGAGTATCTGCGGTGGGTATGCCTTGCGCGTGAATTTCTGCAATAATATTTTTCAGGTAATCTTGTTGTTGACGTAAATTATCGGCAGCCCGGCAAGTATCTTGATACAGTTGTTTCAGTCCGTGAGTAGCAACGTGATTTTGAATTAATTCTCGTAGCTTGGCGATACCCCCATCTTGAGCAAAATAACTCAATTGTCTACCTAAATGGCTGCGTGCATCAGATTCTAACAGACGTTCACTTAATAGCTGCCACTTTTGTTGCAACCGCCTAGACCGTTCCAGATAATCAGGATAGTCCAAGTTAGCCAAAAATTCTGGTGAACCGGCTTTCACTGTACTCGAACGTTTTGCTAACTCCGCTAGTCCTAAAAGTGGCGATAACAAAACGATGCGGTCTTGTTGGGTTGTGAATGCTTGAGCGCCATCAACTGTTGTTTGCAGAACTTTCAGTTTGTAGAAAACATCTGTCTCATGTAAAGGATTGGTATCTTCAATAAGTTGGTCAAGTTCTCTTTCACCACCCTCGCTGTCTAAAGGTAGCTGATCAAAACGACCCACACCAACCAGAATTAAATCTTTGAGGTCTTGTCCTGGTCGCTGCTGCTGCATCATTGTGAAGATTTTATTGGCGCGATCGCTCCCGGGAGATTTGCCATTTAAAAGTACTAAAATTGTTTGGACTTCTGCCAACTCCCGCAGTGATAAAAATGTATCCCTAGCGCCCGAATTAGCAGCCCCCAATCCGGGAAAATCCAAGAGAATAAATTCGGAAGCACCCGTAACATCCCAAATTTCCCGTGCTATTTTCACCTCAATATCTACACGGCGGATCAAAGGAAAGCTGTTTTGTAATAACTTGGTAGCTAACCTCTGGGGTGGACTAGGTAATCTGATATGAACAGGGGGTAAATCTTCAAAATTGAGAGTTTGGATAGCCATTGGCTGTTCGGTTAGCTGTAGCCCCTCACGGGCGGTGATAGCATCAATTTGGTAGTGTCCACCACACATTGCTTCCCCATAGGATTGATAAGCACGAACAAACAAGACTAATTCCCGCAGTAAATAACGTAACTCCAAGTTCTTACTGCTGTTCCATGCGTCCTCGCACAGGTTAATAATATCTTTACCACTATTTACTGTTGACAGAGGCATAGGTGCAAGCCCGGCGGCTACAGCCCTGCGGCTTGCTTCCTCCAACATAAAGTGTAGACACTCGTCTACTCCTTCATGAGTCAGATACTCTACAGTAAAATTACTAATCTGTGTTGTTAAAAAGCTATCCTGCGGTACGATGTGGATGGCGGTGACATTACCTGTAGTCGGATTTTCACTAATGGGCAACGCATCTGCATAACCCATCAGACTACCTAAAAGCAAGGTTTTCCCACTACTAAATTCGCCCATCACCCCAATTTTAACTGGCGATGTGGCAAGTTCTACAGTTTTCTCAGCAGCTTCCCGGAGACGTACCAGACAATCATCCAAGCTGACTGGTATCCAATCTGCTTGTTTAGAAGGGTACTGAGGTACTGAGTCTATTTTCTGAAGAATAAATTCACCGTACTCTTTAAAACAATCAAGTTTTTCTAATTCCATAGAACATTTTTCCGCCTTGTATTAATTTCTGTGAGTTTTATAACATAAAAAATGCCAGCAATAGATATTTATATAACTTACTGATGTGACATTTTGCCTTTTTACTAGACTATTGATTATGGTGGACAGATTTATTTTTACTGACTTACACAATTGTTAACCGGATGTTTATCTTGGGAATATTAAAAATTCAAAAACAGATATTAATCACTTTTAGTATCATTTCTGCCTTTGATATCATTTATGTACACGTAAATACCTTAGCAGACTTCGTGTCTTTGCGACTTTGCGTGAGCTTTTCATATTTTTATTTACAATGCCAAAATGCCTGTTTCATATATTACATAATACGCATAAATTCAAATATCTAGAAATTCATTAAATTAGAATTTTTCATTTAAAACTCAAATTCTGTCAAAGATGCTCACAAATTTCCAGCAGACGCGATCAATCGCAACCATCCCTGGGCTGAGTCTCATGGATTTGGTTCGATGCAGATTGCGACACATTTAATAAACCTTTGATTTTTATAGCGATTCCCAGTCAAGTGAGATACAGAACTAATGTTTTTCAACGCAGAGGGACGCTAAGGTAGCGCAGAGTTACGCAAAGATTGCCCAATTTTGTTAGCGATGTACTCAGTACTTCAGCAGATTAGGAAACGCTATAGTAATGACATTTTTGTCACAACCTAGTTACACTTTAAATAACTTTTATAGTCAAGCAGTTAATTATTAGAGTACTTGGGCGTTACTGAATCAGAGTATGAAATGCCAAAATTACCTTTCTTTTTCTTTGTACCTTTGCGTCTTTGCGTGAGACAAATTCATATTCTCAATCAACAACGCCGAGTACTTGAAATACTAATCCCCACTCCCTACTCAATTACAACTGATTGTGGGCTTTGAGTTGCAAATATCGTTCAACTAACTCATCTGTAATGTAATTGGCTGGTGCATCAAGCACCAACACACCTTTTTGTTTCAACTGAGCAAAAGCAACTTGTCTCTGTGCTAATAAATCTAAGGCAACTGCACGACTATAGGCTTCTGTCACATCTGCGGTGAAAGTATCTGCTAGTTGGTCAACTTGAGGATCTCGCAGAGTTACACAAAACGGTAAATAGCGGGGTGCTAGCCGAGAAAGCGCCGCCAGCAGTTCAGTAGAGGCGGTAACATCCACTAAGTCAGTAATCAACACTACAAGTGCGCGACGAGTTTGCCTCTGCACTACACTGGTGACTGCCCCCAAATAATCAGATTCTAGTAACACTGGTTGAATGGGAGTCAAACGCTCAATTAACTGATGCAAATGATGTTGACCACGTTCTGGGGGAATCCATGTATGCATCAGGTGGTCAAATACACCTACCCCCACGCGATCGCCCCGATGTAACGCTGCTAAAGCTAACGATAAAGTGGCATTTAAACCCCAGTCAAATCGCTGCAAACCTTGTACTCTTGAGGTCATCAACCGCCCACGATCCAACAAAATTAGTAAAGTTTGCTCTTGTTCTGGTTCTAATACTCTCACCAATGGTGGTGTGTTACCATAAGACCCGACTCGACGAGCAGTAGCTTTCCAATCAATTAACCGCAAATCATCACCAGTGCGATAGTTCCGCAATTCGGCAAATTCTGTGCCAATACCCAATTGGCGAGATTGACGAATTGCTCCAGATGATTGTAGTGTCAGGCGAATTGAGAGCGATCGCAACCCCAACAAATCTGGATAAACCTTTACCCGCAGACTTTGGGGAATTTGCCAATCATCCCAAGCTAATCCCCAACTTCCTAACTGTCGTACTTGAATATTCCCCCAAGCAAATTCCCCTCGTTGTGTCGGATGGACTGTATAACTTAATTCCTGAGTACTGGTTGGGGAAACAGTCGCACGGAGTATGGGTGTAGATACGCCAAATCCTGCTGGGTAGTAATCGCGAATTTGCATGACAGCGTTAGTATTACCCGCATGTACTTTCAAGACAACCACATTATCCCGTCCAATAGATAATCGTGATGGCAATTCGCGGGTAACTTGAACACGACAACGCCGCACCTGCCAATTATCGACAACCATTAATCCCAGAACTACGACATCAAATAGCAAAGTCACGGCAATGCTGATCGTAATACTAAAAAATAGGGATAAGATGAGGGCGATCGCTATCCCCAAAAGCAATAACAAATAAACGCGTTTTGCGGGAATCATTGTTATCTGGATACTCAGTGGTTCCCTAGCTTATACCAATTCTGGAAAAGAAAGCTACAAATCACCTGACTTGAAGCATCCATTGAGATTCATAAATAGTGCTATTAATGTACATTCCCAAACCAGGCGTGGCTGGGCGTAATAAAGCAAGGATTTACGAGCTTGTTCTAGTTTGTGAATAATTTCTGGTTGCTGCCATTGCTGCCAGTAAGACTGTTGGAGATAATCGACTAACCACAGTTGAGCTTCTGTATCTAAATCTTGAGCAATTTTCTTGGCTAACTCCAAGGCATGGCGGTAAGATGCAGGCGCTTTAGTGACATCTTGGAGTAAATTAGCCGGAATTGCTTGTAATTGCTCATAAGATGCGATCGCACTGCCTGGACTACCGGCTGCTATGCTCAATACTGCCTGATGCCGCAAAATTTCCTGATGCCCTGTTTGGGTAAGTACTTGAGTTAAAGATTGTGCATCTAAACAAAAAAAAGGAATGCGTTGACAGCGTGACACCAATGTCGGTAGTACAGACTCAGGGGATGGTGCAATCAAAATCAACGTTGCCTGGCCTGGTTCTTCCAAAGTTTTCAGCAAAGCATTAGCTGCTGGTTCTGCCATTGTTTGGGCTTCCTCCAGTACTACCATATTTCTCGGTGCTTCTAAGGGAGGTCGTCCGAGAAATTCGGTAATTTCGCGAACTTGCTCTAGCCTAATTACAGGTGGTGCTTTGCGTTTGAGTTTTTTTTCTGCTGCTTCTGCGGCGGTGAGCCTTTGCCCTTGATACTGGTACGTTGGCTGCACCCACCACAAATCAGGATGATTGTTTTGACGCAAACGACTTTGTAAAGAAGCAAGATTACGTGTCTGTGCAGAAAATAATAATTCTACAAAGCACCGTGCTGCTAAACTCCTTCCCACACCATCTGGCCCCACAAATAGATAGGCTGGGGCCACCCGGTTTTGTCTGACAGCCTGAGTGAGTAATTCTATGGCTTGTTGTTGCCCTACAAGTGATGCAAAT
Organism: Nostocales cyanobacterium LEGE 11386; assembly: GCA_015207155.1. Lineage (GTDB taxonomy): Bacteria > Cyanobacteriota > Cyanobacteriia > Cyanobacteriales > Nostocaceae > LEGE-11386. Next base: position 17,032 of record JADEXK010000100.1, read on the forward strand.
GGATTAATCGTCATTAGTCAATTGTAGATTTGTTAAATAAGTACTATGAAGAGTGCTGAGTTAAGAAACTGCCCACACTTCGACAAGTGATACAGTGAGCCTGTCGAACTGCTCAGTGACCACACTTCGACAAGGCTGCGAAAGTGTTTCTTTCCTCTTGTTATTACTCAGTACTCAGCACGGGCTAAACGCCCCGCTTCCGCTCTAAGCGCAGCCATGCCCGCAGGGCTTTACAGCACTCAGCACTGAGTAGGGTAAAGAAAGGAACAGATTTTATCTAGCCGAACCAAGGTGAAGTTTTCCTGGGCTATGCACTAGCATAATCTATGCTTTTTGTTACGAAAATATTGTCAATAAAAGAAGATATGTATGATGTTTTTGGGGAATTTAAATTATGCCAAGAAATATCAATATTTAAGACATGATACTTTGATAAAAATATTTTTTTATAGTATATTTTTTGAGTTAAAAATAATGCTAACAAACAGCAATAATTGATACAAGTTTAATTTATCGAAATATCATCTTCATTACAACTTTAAAAATTATTTAGAGAGACAATGGGGGCAGAAAAAGAATACTAAAAATTTGCGCTCGGAGACGAATAGAATAATGGTAGCGATCTCAGAGAACGTACAGCATCGACTGACAATACAGACTGTAGAAATTGCCCCTAACACAACGGCGATTCGCTCTCTTGACTGGGATCGCGATCGCTTCGATATCGAATTCGGACTGCAAAACGGTACGACTTACAATTCCTATTTAATTAGGGGTGAACAAACAGTTTTAATCGATACTTCCCACCAGAAGTTTCGTCAACTGTATCTAGACACACTCAAAGGTCTGGTTAACCCCAAGACTATTGATTACATAATTGTTAGCCACACAGAACCAGACCATAGTGGCTTGGTGGAAGATGTACTTCAGTTAGCACCCAGAGCTACTGTATTGGCTTCCAAAATTGCCCTCCAGTTTTTGGAAGGTTTGGTACACGATCCATTTTCCAAGCGGATTGTTAAAAGTGGCGATCGCATCGACATTGGCAAGGGACACGAAATTGAATTCGTGAGTGCGCCTAACCTGCACTGGCCAGACACTATCTTCAGCTACGATCGCAAAACCCAAATTATCTACACCTGTGATGCCTTTGGGATGCACTTCTGTGACAATCGCACCTTTGATGAAGACTTAGAGGCGATCGAAGCTGACTTTAGATTTTACTATGACTGTCTCATGGGCCCCAATGCGCGTTCTCTATTAAATGCCATGAAGAGAATGGGCGATCTGGGAAAGATTAACATCATTGCCAATGGTCACGGACCTCTACTATATCATCATTTAGATGTACTCACCGAGTGCTACCACAGTTGGAGCCAAAGACAAGCCAAAACAGAAACCACCGTCGGCTTGTTTTATGTTTCCGAGTATGGGTATGGTGACCAACTTGGTATGGCGATCGCTGAGGGCATCCAAAAAACTGGTGTTGGGGTAGAAGTCATTGACCTCAGTACAGCTGAACTGCAAGAAATTCAAGAACTAGCAGGGAGAGCCACTGGCATTATCATTGGGATGCCCCCATCTACTGCTGTAGCGGCTCAAGCTGGTATCAGTTCATTGCTATCTGTCGTCAAAGACAAACAACTGGTAGGCTTGTTTGAATGTTACGGCGGCGATGATGAACCCGTTGATACCCTGCGGCGGAAATTTATCGACTTGGGTGTGAAAGAAGCCTTCCCCGCCATTCGCATTAAAGAAGCCCCCTCCGCCGGGACATTCCAAATGTGCCAAGAAGCAGGTACAGACTTGGGACAATTGCTGATGCGCGAACACAACATCAAGCAAATCAAGTCCCTTGATGTCAACATGGAAAAAGCTTTGGGACGGATTAGCAGTGGACTTTATATTGTCACCACCCAAAAAGGTGATGTTAAAAGTGCCATGCTAGCCTCCTGGGTAGCGCAAGCAAGTTTGCAACCTTTAGGATTCACAATTGCCGTAGCCAAAGACCGCGCCATTGACTCCTTAATGCAAGTAGGCGATCGCTTCGTTCTCAACGTCCTGGAAGAAGGCAACTATCAAGAACTGAAAAAGCAATTTCTCAAGCGCTTGCATCCTGGTGCTGACAGATTTGCTGGTGTCAAAACCCAAACCGCCAAAAACGGTTCTCCCATCCTCACAGACGCTTTAGCATACATGGAATGTGAAGTCCAAAGCAGCATGGAATGCAGCGACCACTGGATTTTATATTGCACCGTCCAAGAAGGTCGTGTTTCTAAAGCTGATGCACTAACAGCCGTTCGTCATCGCAAAGTCGGCAACTATTACTAATTAGGGAATGGGGAGCAGGAGACAAGAGGACAAAGAGACAAGGGAAAATTCTCACCCCATCCCCC
>JADEXK010000101.1 GCA_015207155.1 Nostocales cyanobacterium LEGE 11386
CCCCATGCCCAATGCCCCATGCCCCATGCCCAATAACCTATGACTAATGACTCAGACTGCCGAACCAATTCTTTCTCCAGAAGCTGCGATCGCGGCATTATCTGGTGACGATAACCAAATTCGTTATTATGCTGCTTGGTGGCTAGGTAAACATCAGGTGCAGGCAGGTTGTGCGGCGCTGTGTGATGCCCTGGTTGATGAAAGATATCGCATCCCATCAGGAGGATATCCCCTGCGTCGTCAAGCTGCACGGGCGTTAGGACAACTGAAAAATCCCCAAGCAGTACCAGCGTTAATTGCCGCTTTGTCATGTGATGTGGATCTGCGCCTGCGGGAAGCCGCGATCGCGGCTTTGGCGGCTATTGGAGATAAAAGAGCAGTGACTCCTTTATTGCAACTTTTGCAATCTAGTCACGAGCAACCCTATGAAGCTTTAATTGAAGCACTAGCCACTTTACAAGTTTGGTCAGCTCGTCCTCAAATTGAATTATTTTTTAAACATTCTTCCGAGCGAGTACAATGTGCAGCCGCTCGTTATATGTATCTTTTAACTCAAGAGCCAAAGTACATTGAACGCATTGTCAAAAATCTCAATCATGACAATATGTATTTACGCTGGGCGGCAATATTTGACTTGGGTGCAGTCGGTCATCAGCAAGCCGTACAGGCAATTTTAGCGGCTAAAGTACCTAACAGTTTAAAGTTATTAAATTTGAAGCGAATTTTAGAAACACTTTTAAATAGTGATGTGTCCCAAAAAGACACATCAAAGTTAGTTTTTCAAGCAATTGATGATTTATTAATTGAACTTTAAAATTACGAATTACAGATGGTTTCACAATTCAACGATGCTTCCACTCCTCAAGAAGCGATCGCGGCAATTCATGCCATCGCTGTCAGTGGTACAACAGAACTAGCAATTATCAATACCTTAATTTCAGCGTTAAGTCATCACCATGCTGCTGTCGGTGCGGCGGCGGTGGCTGTTTTAGTGCAATTAGCTCCAGCAACGGTAGTACCCTTAATTGCCGCCTTTGAAACTTCGAGCGATCAGGGATTCCAAGCCTATATTATTCAGGCTTTAGCTCAAATTGGCGACGAGAGAGCTTTTGATTTGTTAGCCGCAGTTATGGGAACAACAGTAGCTAATCACTGTCAGGGAAACGTCCGTCGCATCGCCACGCGGGGACTGGGAAAGATTGGTAGTAATTCTAGCGATGCAGAAATAATTCGCTGTACTGAGGAAAAGCTCACTTGGGCTTTGCTCACCCCTGAAGACTGGGGACTACGTTATGCTGCTGCGGTATCTCTGCAAGAAATTGCCACAAAACAGGCTCAGGCTGCCTTACAACAAGCGATCGCCGGGGAAGCAGATCAAGTTGTGCGATCGCGCATCACCCTTGCCCTAGAGGCGTTATATATTGGCGCTGCATAGGAGGCTGAGGGGCTGAGGAGCAGAGGAGAAAAAACTTAATACTTAATATATATTTCGGTAACTCCAAAAATTAAATTACTACTATCCTGCACCCCTGCACCCCCACTATTGAGAATTGTGAACTTTTCTCCTCCTGCCCACTCTGGAAAGATGAGTTACAACTACTCACAACAAATATTTAGAAATATGAAGTTAAAAGTTCTTAACAAAGACTGTACTGAGAATCAGTACGAGATAAACTGCGATCTGTTGCTATCTCAAGGTTTATAGAAATCTTAAGAAAATATAAAAACAGTCTTTTTACCTGATAAATGTACTAAATACGAAGTTATGTTACGAAAATCCTGGGGATTTCTCAGGTAGAGTCCTTATATGTAAAGCATTTGAGGGGATTCTTATTCATGCATCTTATTTATTCACAATTTGTAACAAATAAAGGATCTATAGCATTGTATAAACATAATCTGGAGGGGTTAAATAACAGACAAAAGTTAAACAAAGCAATCAATCTGTAAAGTTTGCCAGCTTCTCATAAATCACCCCAGATTCTCATAATTTCTAGTTCATGTAGTAGCAAAGGGATTTGAGACTAACCGAGAAGCAGTTTGATCCCTAGTCTGTTTTCAACCATTCCAATTTGATAAAACATTGCCAGTTTTAATCTAGTCATCTCTCAACTAAGGAATTAGGAGATTAAAGTTCATGACATTAGATGTATTCACCAAGGTAGTTTCTCAAGCTGACTCTAGAGGCGAGTTCCTCAGCAACGAGCAACTAGATGCTCTATCCAACGTTGTTAGAGAAGGCAACAAGCGCTTGGATGTTGTTAACCGCATCACCAGCAACGCTTCAGCTATCGTTACCAACGCTGCTCGTTCTTTGTTTGAAGAGCAACCCCAACTAATTGCTCCTGGTGGTAATGCTTACACCAACCGTCGTATGGCTGCTTGTCTACGCGACATGGAAATCATCTTGCGCTACGTCACCTACGCTATTTTGGCTGGTGATGCCAGTGTTCTAGATGACCGTTGCTTGAACGGTTTGCGTGAAACCTACCAAGCTTTGGGTACACCTGGTTCTTCCGTAGCTGTAGGCGTTCAAAAAATGAAAGATGCTGCGGTTAGCATTGCTAACGATCCTAACGGTATCACCAAAGGCGATTGCAGCCAATTGATGTCTGAAGTAGCTAGCTACTTTGATCGTGCTGCTGCTGCTGTTGCTTAATAGCACGTTAACAAAAAGCCCAGCACCTATAAATTAGGTAACCAGTCCAAAATTTACAAAAGACCAAGGAGATTTTAGAAGATGGTTAAGACACCGATTACCGAAGCAATTGCGTCTGCTGATACCCAAGGACGTTTCTTAAGCAACACCGAACTGCAAGCAGTTAACGGTCGTTATGTACGTGCTATTGCTAGCATGGAAGCTGCTCGTGGTTTGACCGCCAATGCACAACGTCTAATTGATGGTGCAACCCAAGCTGTATACCAAAAATTCCCCTACACCACCCAAACAGCAGGCCCTCAGTTTGCTGCTGACAGCCGTGGTAAATCCAAGTGTGCTCGTGACGTTGGTCACTACCTACGTATCGTTACCTACAGCTTGGTTGCTGGTGGTACAGGCCCCTTGGATGAATATTTAATCGCTGGCTTGGCTGAAATCAACAGCTCCTTTGATTTGTCTCCCAGCTGGTACGTTGAAGCTCTCAAGCACATCAAAGCCAATCATGGTTTGACTGGACAAGCTGCTAACGAAGCCAACACCTACCTTGACTACGCTATCAACGCTCTTAGCTAGATAGCCATCTTGCCCGGAGAGGGATGCAAGTGTTGGATGGAGTCACCCAGCAGTTGGATCTCGCCCCGGGCAAAGTTTTATTTAGGCATAGATTAAAAAGAAAAGCTTTAGCAAAGCCAGCACTCGGCAAAAGCAGCCGAAATGCAAATAAATAGGTAGTGAAGAAAAATGGCAATTACAGCAGCAGCATCAAGGCTAGGAACAGAGCCTTTTAGCGAGGTACGTCGAGTTGAACTGCGCCCTAACGCCAGCAAAGATGAAGTAGAGGTAGTTATCCGCGCCGTTTATCGGCAAGTTTTGGGTAATGACTATTTGATGGCATCAGAACGTCTGGTTAGTGCAGAATCACTCTTGCGGGATGGCAACCTGACAGTGCGAGAGTTTGTTCGCAGCGTTGCCAAATCAGAACTCTACAAAACCAAGTTTTTTTATAACAGTTTCCAAACCCGGTTGATTGAACTCAACTACAAGCATCTTTTGGGTCGTGCGCCCTACGATGAATCGGAAGTTGTTTACCACCTAGACTTGTACCAAACAAAAGGGTACGACGCGGAAATTGACTCCTACATTGATTCTGTAGAGTACCAAAACAACTTTGGCGACAGCATCGTCCCTTATTATCGTGGTTTTGAAACTCAACCGGGACAAAAAACTGTAGGTTTTAACCGTCTTTTCCGGTTATACCGGGGTTATGCCAATAGCGATCGCGCTCAAGTTGAAGGGAAAAAATCGCGGTTAGCGCAAGAGTTAGCTAGTAACAAAGCTTCCTCCATTGTTGGCCCATCTGGAAGTAATGATAACTGGAATTTCCGGGCATCAGCAGATGTAGCGCCCAAGAAGAATTTAGGTAATGCTGTGGGTCAAGGCGATCGCGTTTACCGCATTGAAGTAACAGCAATCCGTGGATCTGGGTATCCCAGTATCCGCCGGAGCAGCACAGCGTTTATCGTACCTTACGAGCGGCTTTCTGACAAGATCCAGCAAATTCACAAGCAGGGCGGCAAAATCGTCAGTATCACATCAGCATAAAGTAGCTCACTGGCGGTAAAACTCAAACAGTAGAGGAGATATAGAAGTAATGTTCGGTCAAACCACACTTGGGGCTGGTAGCGTTTCCTCATCTGCAAGCCGAGTATTTCGTTATGAAGTCGTAGGCTTGCGCCAAAACTCAGAAACCGACAAAAATAAATTCGATATCCGTCGTAGCGGCAGTGTATTTATTACCGTGCCATACAGTCGGATGAACGAAGAAATGCAACGGATTAACCGCTTAGGTGGCAAAATCATCAAAATTGAGCCATTGAGCGCTGATAGCTTGCGTGGCGTAGCCATAGAAAACTAACTTCCTGGCAATGATAGAACCCAATGCAGCAGAACATTCTGCTGAGAATGCGCCACAGCTTACACCAGAGCTAGCAATCGCCAACCTGCAATCATCAGATTTAAGTCTCCGCTATTATGCAGCTTGGTGGCTGGGCAAATTCCGGGTCAATCAACCAGCTGCTGTAGATGCTTTAATTGCGGCGTTAAAAGATGAAGCCGACAGAACAGAACTAGGCGGTTATCCCCTGCGACGCAATGCAGCTAGAGCGCTGGGAAAACTAGGGAATGCCAAAGCAGTACCAGGCTTAATTGAGTGTTTAGAATGCCCTGACTTTTATGTGCGAGAAGCAGCAGCCCAGTCCCTGCAAATGCTGGGTGATCAAACTGCGGTGCCAGCACTCATAAAAATGTTAGATGGGGGTATCGCACAGGCCGTGCAAGTACCGGGATGCCCTCATCTAACCCAGCCCTATGAAGCGGTATTAGAAGCCTTAGGAGCTATTGGTGCAACTGAAGCGATTTCTCTAGTTCAACCGTTCTTGGAGCATGAAATTCCACGGGTACAGTGTGCCGCAGCCAGAGCCATGTACCAACTGACACAAAACCCTATTTATGGGGAACGGTTAGTGAAAATGTTGGATATTGGTGATCTGAAATTGCGCCGCGTTGCCTTGGGGGATTTGGGTGCAATCGGCTATATGGCAGCAGCAGAGGCGATCGCTAACGCCAAAGCAGAAAACAGCTTCAAACTCATTGCCCTCAAAGGATTGTTAGAGCATCAACTCACCCAAGAGTTCGATGCTGTATCTGTTTCGGATGATGCAATCCGGGTGATGAACTTGATGGATTCACTGTTGTAGTTATTAATAATTCGTAATTCGTAATTACGAACTACGAATTATCAATTACTAATTGGAGCGAAGCGACTTGACTGATGAATTAATTTGTGCCGTCGCCCTGGCAGATACACCAGCAAAAATGGTGACGGCAGTGCAAAACTTAGCAGCAGCGAAAGATGTCGCAGCCATTCCCACCTTAATAGCGGTGTTTGGTTATAACAACCCAGCAGCTGCAACGGTGGCAGTAGCTGCACTCACAGAATTTGGACAAATAGCAGTACCACAATTGCTAACCCAAATTGATGATTATAACTATGGGGCACGGGCTTATTCGATTCGTACCTTAGCGGCGATCGCTGACCCCCGTGCTTTAGATGTTTTAATCACAGCAGCAACTACAGACTTTGCCCCTAGTGTCCGCCGTGCTGCTGCGAAGGGATTAGGAAACCTGCACTGGCATCAGCTCAACTTTCCCGACAGCCACACAGCACCTAAAAAAGCTTGGGAAGCCCTACTTTTTATTTCCCAAGACTCGGAATGGTCAATACGTTATGCCTCTGTTGTGGGTTTGCAAGCCTTGGCCAAAATACCCGATTTACAGCAACCCATCCAGACTAGACTCAAAGAGATGCTAGCAACTGATGTGGAAAAGGCAGTCCGGGCCCGTGTACAGCTAGCCTATAGCTAATAACTTGATTTATGTACCATAAAACAAGGCAAAAGTAAATATGTCAATACCATTACTGAATTATTCACCATCTTCGCAAAATCAACGTGTAGAAGGCTACGAAGTACCCAACGAAGATACACCAGTCATGTATCGGTTGGCGGCTGCAACCTCAGATACAGATATTGACGCCATCATTTGGGCAGCATATCGGCAAATTTTCAGCGAACATCTAATTATCGAGAGCAATCGCCAAAAATTTTTAGAATCGCAACTGCGAAATCGGGCCATTAACGTCCGCGATTTTATTCGGGGATTGGGCAAGTCGGAAGTTTACCGGACACAGGTAGCAGAACTCAACTCCAACTACCGCTTAGTTGATATCACCTTAAAGCGGTTTTTAGGACGTGCTGCCTACAACAAAGACGAGGAAATTGCCTGGTCAATTGTGATTGCCACCAAAGGATTGCATGGTTTCATCGATACTCTCTTAGACAGTGAAGAATACCTGCAAAACTTTGGCGATGACATCGTACCTTTCCAACGCCGTCGCTTCAAAGACAGACCCTTTAACTTAGTTAATCCCCGCTACAATTCCTACTGGCGCGATCGCCAGACCATGACTTACCTAGGTGGTCGTTCCTTCTACAGCGCCCGCACTACAGGATACGCCACTCAACAAGAAATTCGCCGGGTAATTCCCGCCAATTTCCTAGATATGGCAGGGAAGATGATTACCAACGAACGCAACTACCAGCGCACGATTGCTTCAGTTACTTCCCAAATCAGAGATATGGAGATTCCCAGCAATTCCCGCGAAGTTGGGACTCCACAACCAACAGTGAAACCCACAGCCGTTGCCCTGCCTTATCGTTACATTCCGGGAACCCGGACAAATTAAGGCATGAGTCATGGGACAAATGACCAAGACCAACTCACACCCACACATCCACTATGGCAATCCCTCTACTGCAATATAAACCTAGTTCCCAAAACCAACGCGTCCCTGGTTACGAAGTACCTAACGAAGATACCCCCAGAATTTACCGCATTGAAGACTATGCCTTTGATGGTGAGATCCAAGAGTTAATTTGGGCAGCCTATCGGCAGGTTTTTAGCGAACACGAAATCCTGAAATTCTACCGCCAGAGCAATTTAGAATCTCAGGTAAAGAATAGAGCGATTACTGTGCGGGACTTCATCCGGGGTTTGGCTAAATCCGAAGCCTTCCGGAATTTAGTAGTACAAACCAATTCCAACTATCGCCTCGTAGAAATTGCCCTCAAACGACTTTTAGGTCGTGCGTCTTATAACAAAGAGGAAGAGATTGCTTGGTCAATCAAGATAGCCACTCTCGGTTGGGATGGATTTGTTGATGCTTTGATCGACTCTCAAGAGTATCAAACCAACTTTGGGGAAAATATCGTTCCCTACCAACGGCGGCGTTTCAAAGATAGACCCTTTAATCTAGTAACACCCCGCTACGGTGACTACTGGCGTGACAAGTTAGAAAATGAGCGGTATAAATCAGGCGATATCAAGAATTTCTTGGAATTAGCCAGTTCTATCGAAATCAAAACAGTTGTCTACACACCAGTTAACCTGGCAAATATCCAAATTCCTGACATGACAAGAAACACTAAACCGCAAGGTGTTCCTGTTTCTATCGATTCCAGCGCCAATTTCCCTGTACGGTAAGTTGATACTAAATTGGTTTGGAATCAGCTCCGGCTACTAACATAAATGCGGGAGAATAAGTAAAGCCGGAATGAGAAATTTGAGCAATCAAACCTCCTTCCATTTTCAGAGCTAGTTTTTTGTTTAATTTGTTAATAAGAGGAAGAACGCAGCATGGCACTGCCATTACTTCAATACAAACCAAGCAGTCAAAATCATCGAGTTAAAAGCTTTGGCGTAGCTGACCAGAATGAAGATACACCCTATATCTATCGTCTGGAAGATGTCAGTTCCTACACTGATATTCAAAGCATAACTTGGGCTGCTTATCGCCAAGTTTTCAGCGAACATGAAATTCTCAAGTTCAACCGCCAAAAGACTCTGGAATCTCAACTGAAAACTGGTTCACTATCAGTGCGGGACTTCATCCGAGGTCTAGCTAAGTCTGAAGCATTCTATCGCTTGGTAGTCTCGGTTAACAACAACTACCGTTTAGTAGACATCACCCTCAAGCGTTTGTTAGGACGTTCGTCTTATAACAAAGATGAACAAATTGCTTGGTCAATTGTCATTGCTACCAAAGGTTTTGGCGGCTTCGTTGATGCCCTAGTGGATAGCGACGAGTACACCCAAAGTTTTGGCGACAACACCGTACCCTACCAGCGCAAGCGCTTAGAAGGTCGTCCCTACAACTTGGTAACTCCCCGCTACGGCGAAGACTTCCAAGATAAAGTGGGTACAGTCCAAACCGATTGGCGCTTTACTCTGGATAAATTCTACACCCGCAAATTCCAAGAAAAACGCCTGCCCGAAGGCGATCCTCGCAAGTATGCGGATATGGCAGCGTCAGTTAGTGGCAACGGTAACTACGCACAAAAGCTCTCTGCATTTGATATTGATTATCTCAGTGCAGTCCCTTACCGTGGTGGTAGCAGACGCTAAGATTTAAGCTCTAATTGACTACAATTTTATACTGGGTCTAGTTTTTGTGTTAATTTGACGACGGGTTTACAGTTTTTCTGTTAGCTAGGCGTTGGTTAAGTGGAAACTAGACCCAGTAGCTTTTTGAGAAAAGTTTTTATATGGCCGCAGTCAAATAGGTCAGGAATTTTACTCTATACAGCCCTGCGCTCCCCTGTGAGCAATACATATTTTTTGGGAATAATATTGGCATCCACTAATATCCCCAGTTGTCAACTAACTTGAGGAATATTCAACGATGTCTATTGAGCAACTCCAGCCTGCCAATCAACAACAAGCAAGTGTTTACTCACCTTACATTCAGGGTGCGAAGCGTAATTTTTTACCCTATGCTATTAGTCTCTATCAAAAAGGCGTTTTGGAGGGAGAACGTAAAATAGAAGCCAGTGAGAGCATTCCCTTTGTCGCTTCTTGGAATGTTGCTACCCTACCTTCAGACTTAACCCGTTGCCGGATACAGTTTGAAGGCAATGCTGAACTCAGTTATGAAGTGATGATGGCAAGTTTTGAATTTATGAGTTTTTTAATTGAACTTATGGAAAACTATAAGCGTCATCGCTTAACTGATTTTTCACAAGCTTTTTATCGTAAAGTGTTGCGTGTAGACGAATAAATCAGAAAAAATGTAAAAATTTCCGAATTAAGGGTACTATTCATGGCAATGCCAGTAATAGCAACTATTTTGAGCTATCAATACCCTTGGTGAGGTCAGCAATAACTTCTGTGGCTAAAGTTAGTTACAAGCCTGATAGCCAATTGCTGCGTAATTATTCCCGACGCCAACCATGAAGCTCACCTTGAGGAAGATGCCATGCATCTGTGCTAAGTGGGATGGCGTCGCCTTCTGGGGCATTGAATATCTTATAGAAGATGATTTCAGGTTAAAAATATTCAAACTGTTGTTTAAATACCAAACTATTCCCAGTTTAATCGTATAAATACGCTATTTTTAGAATAAAAATATACTTAAAAACAGTACATTTTTGAGAAACCCACCTTGTAAGAACTCAAGGCTGCTGCCGGAACAAACTAAAATTAGGGAACACCTAGCTTGGTTTTACTTCCTTTGACAATTTAGGAGTGCATGTGTGCCAAAATCTGCTAAATATTTGCTGATTGGCTCAACTGAGACTTACAGTGGAAAATCTGCAACTGTTTTGGGTTTGTCTCATCAGCTACAGCAAAAAGGACTAGATATTGCCTACGGTAAACCCCTAGGAACTTGTTTTAGTGCATCTGGCAAAACCGTAGTTGAAGAAGATGTCCAGTTTATTGCCCAGAGTCTTAACCTGCCAACAAACCGTATTGCCCCCACAATGCTGGCTTTGGATGAAGTCAGTGTCCAAAAACGCCTACGAGGTGAAGACAAAACCGATTATCAGCAGTCCCTAGTACAGCAATATTTGCAAATTCATCGAGGAGATTTAGTATTGCTAGAGGGTGCCGGCGATTTGACACAAGGCTATCTGTTTGAATTGTCTTTGTTGCAGGTAGCCGAGGTATTAGATGCTGCTGTGTTGTTGGTAGCCCGATATAATTCGCTGCTTTCGGTTGAGGCGTTATTGTCTGCTAAAGGGCGTGTGGGCGATCGCTTGGTGGGAGTTGTGATCAATGATATTCCTAATGACCAATTAGCAGCAGTTAATAGTCTCTTGTGTCCATTTTTGGAACAGCAAGGTATTCCTGTTTTGGCAACGTTGCCAAAAAACGACTTGCTACGCAGCGTCAGTGTGGGCGAACTGGTAAACCAGTTAAAAGCCGAAGTTCTCTGTCGGCGCGATCGCCTGGATTTAATGGTGGAGAGTTTGGCAATTGGCGCGATGAATGTCAATTCTGCTGTGAAATATTTCCGCAAACGCCGAAATATGGCAGTAGTCACAGGAGGCGATCGCGTGGAAATTCAACAAGCCGCCTTAGAAACTTCTACCCAGTGTCTCATTTTGACTGGACAATTGCCACCACCCGCCTTTATTCTCAGCCGTGCGGAAGAACTAGAAATCCCCATTTTGTCGGTTGACTTAGATACCCTGACTACGGTGGAAATTGTTGATCGGACTTTTGGTCAAGTGCGCGTACACGAACCGATTAAGGTTCAATGCATTCGTCAATTGATGACTGAGCATTTTGACATCAACCGCCTGTTATCTAAGCTTGGTTTAACTGCCGCCAATGCCTTACCTTAGCTACTACGCTCCCTCACATCCAAAAATACATATGAGGGAGCAGCTGGTTCTCTGTCACCTGACTAAACATCCAAAACAAATACAGTTTCAGTATCTGACCTTCTGTAGTTGTATCAAATTATTAAGCAAATTTGACCAAACCATGCAGTTACTGAGACCAACAATAGAGAAAATGTCACAATGTCTAACTCAAGTTAGCTTCGCATTTACACTCTCTTTGGTAAAATAGCTTGGTTGTTTAATCTGATTACGTCCATCTTTGAGCCAGTCAACAGACCTAATTAACCTCGATACATTAGCGCAGGAACTGGCGACAATCCAGCAAACAGGTTCTAAAAAAATCGCCTTGTTGGGTTCTCGTCATGTGCCAATTACGCATCAGAATCTGATTGAAATGATGACCTATGCCCTGGTTTTATCAGGCAATCGGGTTATCACCTCTGGGGCTACAGGTACCAATTCGGCTGCCATTAAGGGAGCAATGCGGGCTGACCCCAATTTGTTGACAGTGATTCTACCCCAAAGCTTGGAACGCCAGCCTCATGAATCACGCCAGCAACTAGAGCAGGTAATGCATCTGGTAGAAAATCCCAGTAATGATAATCTGTCCCTAGCTGAAGCTAGCTATATTTGTAATAAGGAGATTGTCTCTCGCTGCCAGCAGCTGATCTGCTTCGCGTTTCATGACAGTCGTACTCTGTTACAAACTTGTGGAGATGCAGAAGAACAAAGAAAAGTGGTAACGCTTTTCTATTTTGACTAAAGTGAGTGTAGTCTTCGCCCAGGTAATGATAGATATAGGTAAATGCAAATTGGTAATGGGTAGTTGGGTTTGCCGAATTACCTATTACTCATTAATGATGACCAACTAAAAACTACTACTTATTGATGGGCCTGATGACGCTATCGCAACTGCCTGTGTCTGCTATTTTTTTGTACTCTATTGCGGCGGCTGCCGTGCTCATTTATCTGCCGTTTTTACTGGTAGCTTATGCTCGTGTACAAATTGGGTATGAGGCACTGGCTACTCCTCGCGCCAAGTTTGATAAATTGCCCCCATATGCCCAACGAGCTACCTGGGCGCACCAAAATGCCTTTGAAACATTTATGGTGTTTGCCAGCGCAGCATTGATGGCATACGTAACCGGGGTCAATTCTCCTACAGCAGCAGTGGCAGCGATCGCTTTTGTTGTAGCTCGTTTGCTTTACTCAATTTTTTATATTTTGAATATACCCCTGTGGCGATCGTTGATGTTTGGCATTAGCTCTCTTGGTTCTGCTACTCTCATCATCTTTAGCATCATCCAAGCTACTAGTTAATTGGGGAGTGGGGAGTAGGGAAGTAGGAAGATGAGAGGAAAAGTTCTTCACCTCTAAACAATGCCCCAATCCAAAATCGACCATCTAAAATCTAAAATCGTTTATGGCTTCTACGTATTCCTTTGACATTGTGAGCGACTTTGACCGACAAGAATTGGTTAATGCTGTGGATCAAGTTGTGCGAGATATTAAAGGTCGCTATGACCTTAAAGATACTCAAACAACAGTTGAGTTAGGTGAGCAAAGCATTAACGTCAACACTGACAGCGAGTTCACTTTAGATTCTGTTCACAACATTTTGCGGGAAAAAGCCGCCAAGCGTAACCTATCTCAGAAAATCTTTGATTTTGGCAACGTTGAGTCAGCCAGTGGTAATCGCGTGCGTCAAGAAATCAAACTCAAAAAAGGCATCAGTCAGGAAATTGCCAAGCAAATTTCCAAATTGATTCGTGATGAATTCAAAAAAGTACAAGCCTCGATTCAAGGTGATGCTGTACGGGTTTCTGCTAAAGCGAAAGATGACTTACAAAGTGTGATGCAGCGTTTGAAGCAAGAAGATTTTCCTGTGGCTTTGCAATTTACCAATTATCGTTAAACAGCCAGTAGTGGGGTGGCAAGGCTAAAATGTTGCATGAATATCATGATTGTGCGTTAGGCATCTTGCCTACCCAGAACAGGCATCTTGCCTGTTCTACAAGAAAGTTACATGCACTACTTTAGCAGTGTTAATCTACTACACTACTTTTTTTAAGACCGTCCGCCAATGCTTTTTTGAAAAGCTGGTCGCTCAGACATGCGCTGAATATAGTTCAAAACGCCTGGGTAGTCCTTAAGGTCTAGCTTGAGCATGATGGGAATATAAGCCAAAATTGACCCTACGGCTACATCAGCAACACTGAATTCATCACCTAATAAGAAAGGTTGTCGCTCAAAAATATCATTTAGGAAAGTTAACAAGCGGGGCATTTCTCGCTCTCGATTTGCTTCTACAAAAATTCCTGGGCCAAGGGTGGCATTAGCAAACAGTACCCACTGGGAAAATACACCACGCTCCTCTGGCGAATGTGAGGTTTTGCTGTATTTGTCAGCAAGATACAGTAAAATTGCCCCAGATTCCCAAAGCTGGAAATCCCCATCAACGATCGCTGGAACTTTACCAATTGGGTTAATTTTTAGGTACTCTGGTTGGCGGTGTTCGCCAGCCTGCATATCTAGCAGTACAAATTCGTAAGCAACTTCCAGTTCTTCTAGATACCACTGGACAATTGACGCTCGACTACGAGCGCCGCCGTAAAGTTTCAGCATAAGTAATTATTTAGATTAAAGAATTTTGTGAGTGTGGGAATGCTGCTTAACGTTGTCTTCTTTGGTGACAACTCTAGCGGCATTGAGTACCCGCTTGCGCTCAATGGAATATTTAAACTCAGTGTAGGTTGTGCCTAGAGGAATTAGGGATTTTGCTGTTTCCCGACGCTTGTAGGTACGAGCAGCTGCAAACACCCGTGCTACAAATTCTTCTCCAAGTTGAGCTGACTCTGGGAAGCTATCTGGTAAGAGTGGCTGGTCACCATTGAGTAGAGATCCCAAAGTTGTTGCATAAGCTAGCTTATAGGAGGTAGGAATACCTTTTAACAACGCTTCTAAAGCGGCAGAGGGAATCGGTTCTATAACTTCAACTTGGTAAACTTCTCCGTCTTCTTTGATGAAGCAGGTTGCCAAGCCGATAACTATATAATCTTCAGCTGCTAAATCAGGAGCATTTGGGTAGGAAATAGCTGTTGTCATCAGAAAATTTTCTCAAAACTTAAAAATCAGAACTAGGAACTAGAAACTGAAAAGCGCTAAACGCTTACACAGAGGAAGACACGGCGATATCAAAGAGTTGCTCTGGCATTTTTGGCGTCGCTGGTGTTTTTGTGTTTCCTTCTCCATCTCTCAATGAAAGCCTTGTTGGCATTCTACCAATTTTAGGACTTACTACTTGACTACTCTTAAAGATTGATATTTGCTATTTCGGGAATTCAACTTATGGGTGAAGTATTAATTATTAGGTTCGAGCATAAATTGTTGGAGTAAGGTGAAGTCTTCCACTTGTTGTGGCTTAAATTTAGTCTTGATACTTAAAACAAAGTAATCATAGGCACATTTGCAAGTCACACAAGGGCGAAACTACCATCACCACAAGAACTGTAATTGGATTTGAAAGAGCAAGTAGCTCAGGCAGTAAAATATGAATAGTCACTCATTTTTAGCTTCTGGTGACCAGCAAAATAACCGATACAAGTTTGTGTCAAATAGTACATTTGATGCTCAAGAGCATGAAACTAACAGTAGCGGTGAATCTGCTTTAGGAGACAGTTATTTACGTTCTTGTGCTTTGAGATCAGCTCAACAAGGAGATTTCACAGAGGCGATCGCCTTATTAACCCAGTTGATTCACCGCCATCCGCAAAATGCTCTTGATTACAACAACCGGGGATTAATTTATTTTCAAAGTGGTGCAATGCCAAAAGCCTTGCGCGACTATAACACAGCACTGCAATTGAATCCCAATTTAGCTAACGCCTATAACAATCGGGCAAATTACTATGCTGCTACTGGTGAATTAGCCGCAGCACTTGCTGACTATGACCAAGCGCTTGATTTAAATCCTAGTTATGTACGGGCGCGGATTAACCGAGGTATTACCTTACGCGACCTGGAACAATACGAAGAGGCAATTGAGAATTTTGAGGTAGCACTGCTTTTTGGTCAGCTAGAAGGTCATATTTGGGCAGAACGAGGCAGAACTTACCATCTTTGGGGTGATTGGAATTGTGCGATCGCTGATTATCGCCGCGTCCTGACTCAACTACCCTCTTGGGATAGCAGAAGCGATGTTTTCGCTTACCGATTGCGTTTACAAATTGACAATTGGTTAAATGAGCTGCTATTTACCTCAGATTTTGATTGGTAGATGATGTCTACCCTCAAAAAAGCTACCCTATGGATGTTTGGCGCTTTTACTTCGCAGTATAGGTAATTCACAATTAAAAATTCAAAGTCATTTTTTAGCACTTTACATTTTTAATTGTGAATTGAAGTATCGCTAATGGCTAATAGATGATAACTAGAATAACTCGTTAATAATTAGCTATTAACTATTAGCTGTCGGCACTCCATAGACAAATCCAGTGTTTATGGACGATCACGCCTGCCAAGCAGTTCAATTTTCCCTACTCTCCAATTCAATATTTTTTTAGGGTAACGACTTTAACGCTTCAATTTCCTTACCATCCTGATTTAGCAACACTACCGAAAGTTGGTTAGGCTCAAATCGGTATGCTTGCTGTTGCATAATACTATTAGCTTGACTGGGATCAAAGTTACGACTAAATTCCGCCTGCAAACTATTAACCCGTCCTTCCATCAGCTTGACTTCAGTACGGACTTCTCGCAGCCTTTCTTGCTGTGTCCAGTGATAAGGCAAAAGTTGTATGAGGGCAGATACTGCTGCTGTTGAGATTGCCAAGTTAACTGCTATCTTGGCTGTGGTTTCCAACGCCATCACCTGATAAGAGCGTTGGCGAAGATGCCGTTTTGGTCGAGAAACAATCCGGCGTTTTTGTATAGGTTGTAGCGGGGGTCTAGAAGGTTGACTCGCGTTCATTATGCTAAAAATAACCTTGCTGATGGAATGGCAATGTCGTAAAAAGCGGACTGGCGCGGATTACGGCTTGATTTAGCTGTTATGTTACTTCATTTTTTCCAAATTGCTACACGTGTGTTTAAAGTTAAAAAATAACGTAACCTACGTAAGTATTTGGTTTTCAATAGTCTCTGGAAACTACACCCGGTTTGCCAGATTATTAGTCTTTTTAGAGATTATGTCAATTCCGAATAATGGTTTTACTTGTGAAGTACAACCTACTGGTGTGACCCGCTAAAATCAGGCAATAAGATTTTCTTGTGGAACAGGCAAGATGCTTGTTCTGGGTGAGAGAGGACGCTAATCCACAATAATTATTTTTATGCACTAAATTAGTCCAGTCACACTACTGCGGCAAACATAGATCCCTAATGTTAGCCAAATTATAGGTAATTCAGACGTGTCCCATTGTACTCAAAAAAAATCTTTTTAGTTATCTGATTTAATCTGTTAATATCTGCTAGATGTTTTGCAAGTTTTATTGCTACTGAGTGACTGGCATTAACTTTTAACTCGTAAGTATGACGTTGTTTCAGCCAATGTTTTTCATGTACTGAATTCAGTGTTTTTACTGTCAATAAATACTTAGTTATACTTAAAATTTATGGAGAATAGAATATAGCGGCGAATAGATATATTTATAACTGTTGTGCTACATCTCTTGTGTTTTCAACACAACAACCAGACTAAGCCTGATTGTTGTACAAGAATGGGGCGCTTCCTAGAACACGCCCCAGTTACCATGTCAGAACGTAACTTTATTTGTAAAGTTCTGTTGCTAAACGCCAAGCCAGAATTCCTGGAATCAGCGCCACAGCTAGAGCAATGTACACTTGGGTATCTGAGATGGGCATAGTCGGATATCTCCTAAACTCAAATCAATGTTGAACACTTCGTTTACTACTTTTCACTGTTTTGCCAAGTTTGGGGAATATCTTGTTACAAGATGCAACAAAATCAGTGATTAACCAGTAGTCATTATTTATTATTCATTAAAAAAATTTATAAAAGTATGAATTTTTATTTGGGGATCGACTTTGGCACTTCCGGCGCCAGGGGTGTGGTGATTAACGATGAAGCTTGCATTCAGGCAAAAATCAAGTATCCTTGGACAACTGAACTTGTTTCTGACTTAGCAATTGCTTGGCAGAAGGCGTTATGGACGCTGCTGGCACAAATCCCTGATGAATTGAAGTCAGGAATCAAAGCGATCGCGATTAATGGTACTTCTTCTACAGTCTTGTTGAGCGATGCAGCTGGTAAGCCTGTAGATACACCTTTACTGTACAACGATGCGCGGGGATCATTGGTGCTAGATCAATTGCGGCACATTGCCCCACCACACCATAATGTATTGAGTGCCACTTCCAGCTTGGCTAAGTTGCTGTGGATGATGCAACAACCAACTTTTGCTGAAGCCAGATACTTTTTGCATCAAGCTGATTGGCTAGGATTTCTGCTGCATGGGTATTTAGGTATTAGCGATTATCACAACGCTTTAAAATTGGGTTATGACGTGGAACAGTTGAGATATCCAGGATGGCTGGAACAACTACACATACCAATTCAGCTACCCAGAGTTTTACCTCCTGGTACTCCCGTTAACGAAATACGTCCAGAAATTGCCACTCAGTTCGGTTTACCTAAAGATTGCCTGGTGTGTACTGGTACAACTGATAGTATCGCCGCCTTTGTTGCTAGTGGGGCAAAATCGCCTGGGGAAGCTGTGACATCCTTGGGTTCGACACTAGCGGTAAAACTATTGAGTCGGACTCGTGTAGAAGATGCACGATATGGAATTTACAGCCATCGTTTAGGTGACTTGTGGCTGACTGGGGGTGCTTCTAATACTGGGGGTGCAGTGCTAAAGAATTTTTTTAGTGAGGCGGAGTTAGAAAAACTTAGCAGTGAGATTGATGGCACAATAGCCAGCGAATTAGATTATTATCCATTGTTGGTAGCAGGCGATCGCTTTCCTATTAATGATCCCTATTTATCCCCACAATTAGAACCACGTCCAGATAACCCCGTGGAATTTTTGCATGGGTTATTAGAAAGTATTGCTCGAATAGAAGGGCAGGGGTATGAATTATTACAGCAAATGGGTGCAGATAAATTAACTCGCGTTTACACGGCTGGCGGTGGTGCAGCAAATTCTACCTGGACTGCTATTCGTCAACGGTATTTAAAAGTACCTGTGGTTGCGTCTGAAAATACAGAAGCTGCTTATGGTTCAGCACTTCTGGCGATGCGAGGGATAGGAAGATGAAAAAGAAAAATTATTTTTGAATATTACTTGATTTGTAATGCTTCCGGGAGCCTAAAGCAACCATTACTTTCAGGTTCAAAAGGTATTTCTTGAACTACGGCATCAATATTTAATTCTCCATAGATGTGAGGAAAAACCCATCGTTGTTGATTACCAACCTGCTCAAACAGTACATTAGCTTTGACTTTAGCTAATTCTATGGACAGTAGTAAAAGACCATGCTGCCCTCTGAATAGGTAATTGGCTACCTCAATAACTGTATCCAGCGTCGAGCAATGAATGAAACCTTCTTCTTGGAGTGAAGCTGGTGCGTATTTATTCTGCTGCTTTGCTTTGTGCCAAGTAGAATTGTCAACAATATGCAAGATGATAGACATAATGAACCTGTTGGATGTAGTAACAGTAACACGCTATATAGCTAGTAATGGCTTTGTTGCATGAAAGGAAAAAAAGACAGACCAATCCGAAGTAAGGATAGGAATTAGCCTTCGACTTTATAAGAGTCTGGCTTGCCTAACTGGATCATGCGATTAAGGGCGGCACATTGTAAAAA